>CAYVTZ010000012.1:0-68091 GCA_964454685.1 uncultured Christensenellaceae bacterium | reverse complement strand
CTCCTTTTCCCCACAAAGTCCCTCTCTTCGCTCGGTGTACTTTGCGGGGGCCCCATTTTCGCCCGCGTCTACTCTCTACGCAATCTTTACTTTCATCCACGCATCGCGTCCTCGCAAACCTCCGACATCTGCCTCCCGCTAAAGCGGAAGTCTGCTATCTCCGGTTGCTCCTCCTTTTCCCCACAAAGTCCCTCTCTTCGCTCGGTGTACTTTGCGGGGGCCCCAGCACGCCCGCATCTACTCTCTAAGCAATCTTTACTTTCATCCACGCATCTTCGTATAGTCTAAGCTCTGCTTTCGGCAAATACTCATAGAATTGGCAATTCTCCAAAGCCTCCGCATCCGGATTAAACGCGTTGTTGGCAAGCATTTCTTCGTCTATCAGCTCCAGCGCCGCGCCATTCGGCGTGGAATATCCCGTATATTCCGCATTCAACGCCGCAATGTCCGGCCGCATCAAAAAGTCAATAAAGCGCAGCGCTTCGTCATATACATCCGTCGTCTTGAGGATCGCCAGCGTATCCACAAAAATGTTCGCCCCCTCTTTGGGAATCACATAACGCAAATCCTCGTTGTCCGGCATAGAATACGCCGCATCCCCGGCATACATCACAGAGATCGCCGCACTGCCGTTGACCATAGACATGCGCAAATCATCCGTTCCATACGCCAGCACCAGCGGCTTTTGATCGACCAACAACTGCGCCGCCTCGTCCAGCTCTGCCTGATTGGTCGTGTTCACACTGTAACCCAGCTTGATGAGCGCCACCCCCACGCTGTCGCGGATGCTGTCATACATCAAAATCTGCTTCTTGTATTTCGGGTCAAACAGCGCGTCCAGACTGTCGATTTCCTCTCCCGTCAACGCAATGTTGTACAAAATCCCAAACGTACCCCATGTGTAAGGCACCGAGATTTCCGAATTCGGATCAAAGTCACAGGTCGAGGCAAAATCCGCTACATGCTGATAGTTTTCCATGCGCGTCGTGTCGATCGGCGCAAGGTAATCCTCCACCTGCAATTTTTGCAGCATATATTCCGACGGTACCACAATGTCAATCTGTGTTCCCTCGGTGGTTGCAATCACATACATTTCCTCGTTGGAAGGCACCGTGGTCATGTTAATTTTGATGTCCGGATTTTCCTCCTCAAACATCGGGATGACCTCCGGATCGATGTAGTCTCCCCAGTTCAGAAAGTTCACGACCTTGCGGCCATCGCTCCCCTGCTGGTTGGCGCATCCCGCCATAGACACCGCCAAAAGCGCGCATAGCAGCACCGCAAAAATTCGTTTCATGCCTCGTTCCCTCTCTTTCTGCGCGGCACAAACGTGCGCAGATTAATCACCAGCAGCAGTGCAATCACCACCACAAACATAATCGCCGACAGCGCGTTAATCATGGGATTGATGCCCACCCGCGCCATGCTGTAAATATAAATGGACAGATTCTGCGTCGCCCCCTGCGAGGTGAAAAAGCTGATCATAAAGTCGTCAAAGGACATGGTAAACGCCAGCAGCATTCCCGTCACAATGCCGGGCATGATCTGTGGCATAATCACCTTACGCACGGCGTATGCCGGCGTCGCACCCATATCCAGCGCCGCCTCATACGTTCCCTGATCCATCTGCCGCAGCTTAGGCAGCACCGAGAATATCACAAACGGAATGTCAAACGTAATGTGCGCCAGCAGCATCGTCCAATACCCGCGCGGGATATTAAAGAAGATAAACAGCAGCAGCAGCGAAATACCCGTTACAATCTCCGCGTTCACCATGGGAATATAGGTAAAGTTGATCATCCAGTTCTTCGCTTTTCGAGAATAATTATCAATGCCGATCGCCGCCAGCGTCCCGATCAGCGTCGCCGCAATCGCAGCAAAAATCGCAATCGAAATGGTCACGCCGATCGCCTCGGCAATCACAGGATCCTCAAACAATGCCTGATACCATTTCAGCGAAAAACCCGTCCACTTTGCCATGGTCTTGGATTCATTGAAGGAAAACACCATCAGCGCGCCAATGGGCAGATACATGAACACCAGCAGAACCGCCAAATAAAACCGTTTAAAAAAGCCCGCAATCTTCATTACATCAGTCCTCCGCCTTCGCCTTCTTTGTCGTACTTGCGCATCAAAAACATGAATAAAATCGTCAAAATCAGCATCACTATCGCAAGTGCAGACCCAAAGTTCCATTCCGAAAGCAGCAAAAACTGCATCTCAATCAAATCTCCATACATCATAAAGTGGCTGCCGCCCAAAAGCCGTGTGATCACAAACGTGGTCATCGCCGGCATAAATACCATCGTCACACCGGAAATGATCCCCCCACGCGATAATGGCAGCGTCACCCGCCAAAAGCTTTGCCAACGGTTCGCACCCAAATCCTGCGCCGCCTGCACAAAAGACGTATCCATTTTCTGAAATACCGAGTAAATCGGCAGAATCATAAACGGCAGAAAGTTGTAAACCAGCCCGAAAATAATCGCGCCTTGCGTGTACAAAAACTGCACGGGTTCAAACCCCATCGCCGTAATCCACTGGTTGATGATCCCTGCATTGTCCAGCAGCGCGCGCCAAGCATACGTGCGCAGCAAAAAATTCATCCACATGGGCAGCACAAACAAAATAGAGATGATTGCCGCATTCTTTTCCTTGAGCTTAGACAGCAGATACGCCGCAGGGTACCCCAGCAGCAGGCAGACCGCCGTAGCAATGAACGCCATCAGCACACTGCGCCAAAACACCGTCATATACAGCGGGGAAAACGCGCGTTGCAAATTCTCCGCCGTCAGCACAAACACACCGCCCGCGCCCGTCGTCGTCAATGCGTACAGCAAAATCAGCAGCAGCGGTGCAATGGTAAAAATAGCAATCCACACCGTGTACGGCACCGCAAACAGCTTGCGGGAATTCATCACTTTTGCAATCGAAGGATTCTTCATCTCGCTTCCTCCATGATGTCGTCAATGCGCATTTTGTCGTACTGGCTGACTTCCATAACATGGATGTCGTTCGGCTCCAAATCAAAGCCCACCTGTGTGCCAACCGGAAAATGGTCGGTAGAGTGCACCAGCCATTCAAAATCATGCTGATCCACCACGCGAATCTCATAATGCACACCCATGAACAAAATCGAGGAAACCGTTCCCCAAACCGAGCATTTGTCAAAGTTCGTAGAAAGCTCCACATCCTCCGGACGCACCACCACCTGCACGGGTTCATTTTCATTGAATCCGCGATCCAAGCATTCAAAATCTTCGCCCGCAAAATGCACCAGATAGTCCTGCCTCATGCTGCCGCCAATGATGTTGGATTCCCCGATAAAGTCAGCCACAAAAGAGTTTTTCGGCTCGTTGTAAATCTGCTCCGGCGTGCCGATCTGTTGAATGATGCCGTCGTTCATCACCGCAATCGCGTCACTCATCGTCAGCGCTTCTTCCTGATCATGCGTGACGTAAACAAAGGTAATACCCAGCGATTTTTGCATCCGCTTCAGTTCCAGCTGCATCTCCTGCCGAAATTTCAAGTCCAGCGCGCCCAACGGCTCGTCCAGTAATAGCACTTCCGGCTCGTTCACCAGCGCGCGCGCGATGGCAATGCGCTGTTGTTGACCGCCGGACAGCTTGTCAATCGACCGGCTGCCATAGCCTGAAAGTCCCACCAGCTTGAGCATGTCATTAACCTTCTTATCCATCGCAGGTTTGGATGTCTTTTTCAGCTTCAATCCAAATGCGATGTTTTCATATACATTCAAATGCGGAAACAGCGCATAACGCTGAAACACCGTGTTCACACGGCGTTTATACGGCGGCACCCCGCGGATGCTCTCGCCAAACAGCAAAATATCTCCCTCGCTCGGCTCCTCAAATCCCGCAATCATACGCAGTAATGTCGTTTTTCCGCAGCCGGACGGCCCCAGCAACGTCAGGAATTCATTCTGCTTGATGTACAGATTGATCCCTTTGAGTACTTCCACGTTATCAAATTGCTTGGATACGCGGATAAAATCAATAATATGTTCCGGCATTCTTATTTCCCCCATTATCAAAGTGTTTGTTTCTCATGCAACCGCCAATCCCCTTTGTTCCCCTTGTCACGCGCTTGCGCGCCGTTTAAAACATCGGCGGGGTGCTCACCCACAGCACCAGCGCATCCTTTTTGCCCGCGTTTTCCAAATGGTGCGGTTCGTTGGTCTTAAAGTAAAAGCTTCCGCCTCGCTTCACCCGGTGTTTTTTCAGTCCCAGCACCAACGTCACACTGCCGGATAGCACATAGCCAAATTCTTCTCCCTCGTGCGGGTGATCCTGCTCGGTCGCGCATCCGGGCTTCAACGTCAGCAAAATCGGTTCCATCAAGTTCTTCTGCGCATTGGGAACCAGCCACAGAATGTTCTTCTGTTCATCCGTCTTTTCAAAAAGATCCGTCGCCGCAAAAGCAACTTTCTCCTCACGATCCTCACTAAAAAAGTGGTGCAAATCCGTTCCCAGACATTCCAAAATGTCCGTCAGCGTTGCAATCGACGGCGAGGTCAAGTTGCGCTCCAACTGCGAAATAAACCCCTTGGAAAGCTCTGCCCGATCCGCCAGTTCGCTTTGTGTCAGTTCCAATCTTTGCCGTAAGGCTTTGATTTTTTCGCCAATGTCCATCGCCGCTCCTTTCGCCTCTGCTCTGTTCTCAAAACTTCGCACGAGTAAGCATTATATAAACTTTTTGTTTACTAAGGCTAAACAAACCACGATTGCTATTAAATCATATTCAGCAAATAATGTCAATCATAATTTTTCGCAAAAACCCTTTCCCACAGGCGGTTATAGCGTATATTTAAGTTCATTTTTCTATTTTTATAACCCAAAAGTTTAGTATTACTAATTTTTAAGGCGCATTTTGTTGCTTTTTATCTCGCAAAAAATCGCGCGTATCACGGCTCCGTTGCAGCCTGCGCGCAAATCTTTAATCAACCATCCGCAACGCACCCCTTTCCCATCGCGCGCAAGCGCCCCTTCGTTTTGCGCGCGATTGCATACAAATCGCAAAATTCACACATTTTTCACGATACTTTATTTGAAAAATCACCTTGCAAGCTTTATAATAGTATCGTAGTTCAGTATAATTTCGCATAATATTTTCGGTTTTTAACTTGGGAGGGAAATGTTAAATATGTCAAATAAAAAGGGATTTACGCTGGTCGAGATGATTGTCGTAATCCTCATCATCGCTGTGCTCGCCGCCGTTGCGGTGCCTATGTTTTCCAAGTATGTTGACGATGCCAAACGCGCCGCGGCGCAAGAAGGCGCAGATGCACTCTACAAACAGTTTAATCTGGTGATGCTGCGCACTCAGCAGGATCAGGAGCGCGACGATATTCTGCTCTGCTTAAACGACAGCAGATACAACGCAACCATTATCTATCAAGGTCCCACCGATAATTCCATCACAAACCCCAAAGGCTATCACGATGCCGCCAAAAACGCCCTGCGCAGATTGGCAGGCGGCGATCGGATCATTCCTTTCGGCTATCGATTGTACGCAACACCGCAGGGGACCAACAGCTATCGCATCGATCGCATTGAAATTTTCTATCAGGAGCCGACCAACGCTCAGATTTTAGCTGCGACGCCTGATTTCATTCTTTAAGTTTCTGCGGTTTGCATCCGCCCGCAGATGTTTATTGTTCTCCTAGCGAGAATCAATCGGGAGGCAGAATAAAATGAAACGAGTTTTTTTCAGTATGGTTTTGATAGCAGTCACGGTCTGCATGAGCGCTTGTGCGCCGGTGCGCGCGCCTCATGTTGTATTGCCCTCTTTTGCGGCCGCCAGCGCCACTCCTGCCCCTAGCGCCACTCCTGCCCCTAGCGCCGCTCCTGCTCCCAGCGCTTCACCGGAGCACACCGTTTCGCTTGAGCTAGGAGACCAGCTCAATGCAGTCTATACGCCAAACGGCGGCACGTCGCGGCCCTTCACGTTCTCGCAGCAGGATACGCAAGCCATAGAGTCCCTCATTCAAGGCAAACAAAAATCGGATAACCCCGACATCTGTAAATTCAATTTATTGCTGGAAGGGGAAACCTGCTCGCTGGATATCCATACGGAATGCGGCGCAGTCTCTATCTCCATCGACAACGATTTTTATGGAGCCTTAAAGCTAACACCCGAAGAAATGCAAACGCTGCTGGATATTGTCAAAAAATATCTTTGATCGCAAATTTCTTTGCCGCATCACGTGATGGTTCAATCCCGCGCTAAATATGCCGCAATCTGTTTTGCGTCCTCCACCTCTAAGTCGCGCTCCCCGCTCAAGCTCTCCAAATGATGCCGGAATTCATGCCGCAGCGTCTTGCGCATCCGGTCAACAAACGCCTGCTTCGGCGCATCCCCAAACAGCCGGATAAACGATCCGTAATATAGAAAAATGCTGCGCCCCATTGCGCTGCTGTTGTGATATTCGCCCAATATAAAAAGATCGTCCGCGCGACTTTTCTCGTGCGCTTTCGCTTCGCTTTTGACGATCACGCCGCCGTTGAGCCTCTCAAAAAAGCACTCCGGCAGCTCGTCTGCCAGTTCCCCCGCCCACTGTGTAAATTCATCGATTGTATACATGTCTGCTCGCTTTCTCTGCGCTCCAAAAGAACCGGTGTTACTGACCCGATTCTTTTCTTTCCTGCAAAATCCGCCGCGCCTCCTGCGTGGTGCGCTCGTCAAATCCCAAATGCTCCAGCAGCAGTATCGCGTTGGTGGTGGTGGAGGGTCCGTCTTTCAGGCGATAGTCAAATGTGATCTTATCCTCCTGCACCGTTTCGCAAAAGTGATAGTTGTCATATTCCTGCGCCAGAATTTGCGTCAGCTCAATGTCGTGCGAGGCAACCACGCAAAGGCCGCCACTGCGTTTTAATTCCCGCAGTACTGCCACAGAGGCCGCAATGCGCTCCGGCGTGTTGGTTCCGCGTAAGATCTCATCCACAAAGCAAACGCAATACGTTTCCTGGCAGTAACTCATCAGCCGCTTCAAGGACTTGATTTCGGTGATAAAGTAGCTTTCTCCCGCCACAAGGTCATCGCGTAGCGCCATCGAGCTCGCCACATAACAGTGCCTCATCACAAAACGCGCGCCACAGCAGGTGCTGATGGTCTGCGCCAAAATCAGATTGACCGCCACCGCCTTGATAAATGTGGATTTACCGGATGCGTTCGAGCCGGTTACAATGCTCCCTTGGCGAATGCACCCATCATTGCCCACCGCCTCGCGCAGCAGCGGATGATAAAGCCCCTCAAACTCAATCAAATTCTTCTCTTCAAATTCCGGCAAGCAATACTGCGGCAGACTTTTCCGGAAGGAAAGCACGCTACAAGCAGCATCCGTATTACCCACAATGCAAAAAATCCGGTTTAGCGCCTCACGATGCTTCACCATCACGTTCACCACAAAGTTGTACTTAATCAGATCCACATGAAACACCATCTTGAAAAACATCGTAAAAACTTCCAGTTCCGAAACGCCCTGCGAAGCGCCACCCGAAATAAACCCGCCAATACGCAAAAACGGCTTCAAAGGCTCCGCCAATTCAAAGTCATAATCCATCTTGGATAGCTTTTTCGCACCATACAGCAGTGCCGAAAAATACCGGATCGCTTCCAGCTTATGCTCCAAAAGCTGTCTGTTAAAGTAATACACAAAGCCGTTCACTCCAAACGCGATAACGGTCGCCGCCAGCCCGGCCCAGCCGACAAAAAAGATACTGATTATTGCCAGTATGGGAATGATTGCCAAAATAATAAAAAGTGCAGGGTGCGCCGTCTTACTCTGCTCCGCATGAAACAAAAAATGCGCCAATCCATTGTCGCGCCGCTTCCCTACCGATCTTAAAATCCGCTGTACCCCGCGCCTGCGCTCCGGATCCTGTTCCATCCATTGCATGATTTCCTCAAGCTTCTCGTTCTGCTCAATCTCGTGCAATGCGTTATAAAGGTATTCTTCCCCCACCGAGCTTTGGCAGGCATTCACCCGTTCAAACACGCGATCCATTTCCAAATCGCTCCATGTGATTTCGTCCACGCGCACGCCGGAGTGCACATTCTTCTCGTAATATTTTGCATAAGCGCGAATGCTCTCCATGTCATATTTACTTTGCGGCTCGGGCACTTTTCCAAACGCCTGCTCTATGCGCTGCTCACGCTTATTGCGCCAGTTGCGCACCGCAATCACAATCGCAACGATCACCACCGCAGCGGCAACCACAATCCAAATCCAGCCGTTCTGGCTCAGCCATTCCATTTTCATTTTTGCTATCAGACCTCCACAAACGAATCCATATAAAAAGAGACGGGAAACTATGGTTTTGCCCGTCTCATTTTCATCACATTTCCTCTTGCCCCGGCTCCGGAAGCATACTAATTTGTTCGACAAAATACGCCGCACGCACCGCCGCAATCTCCTCTTCAATCTCTCGCAGCCTCTTGTCCAGTTCCGCTTTGGTAAGCAACGAGCGTGTGCGCGTATCAATGTCATTGGTCATACGCAAATGAAGCCACGCAGACTTGCGCCACACGCGGCGAATGCAGGTGCGAATCGCATCATATTCTCCGGCGGAAAACCGCTTATGCTTCTCGGTCATCGGCTTCACTTTCGGGTTCGGGCAATGCTTGCTTCTCACAGTGCTTTTCTTCTTTCATCGCATTCAGCGCGATCTCCAGCGACTGCAATTCCTCATAAATGCGCTTGATCTCCTCGGCAACTCCCGCCATTTCGCCATCCATGCCGCCTTTGCAGTATGCCAGTTCTCCCAGCTTTTGGTATTTCTTCTGCAATTCGTCATTGAGTGACGCGCGATGCGTGTAGATTTTAGCGCTTTCCACCATCTGTGTAGACTTCGCCGCCACCGCATCGCCCAGCTCGATCATGCCATCTCGTGTCTTGTGCGCCGCTTCCTTCAAAGCGTTGCCCACCAGCCCCGTCAGTTCTTTTCCAAATGTTTTGACCGAATCGGTTGTCTTTGACATCTTCTATTCCTTTTTTCCAAATTTTTCATTCGCTTTTTCGTTGAGGTTCGTCGCAATTTCCTGCGCCTTCTGTGTGCTTTTGAGCAGCGCAGACTGCGTAGCCTCCTTGGTGGCCTTCGCCGCTTTCTCCGCAAGCTCCGCCGCCTTCTCTGCGGATTCTTTCGCAAGCTTCTTTGCGTGGTCAGTGCCGGATTCATAGGCTTCCTTAGCCTTCTGCGCCGCTTCCACAGCCGCCGCATGTGCTAAATCTGCCGCCTTTTCCGCCGCAGCAGCAGCATGGAAAAACAAATCAATGCCTTTCTCCTGAACCTTGTCCATAAATGCGTCCGTCTTTTTTCCAAATTCTTCAAAGTTCGACATCGTAGTCTCCTTTCGGCTCATCGCCTGTCCTTATAGTGTTATACATTGATACGTCGTTTTCCTCTTTTTATAACAATTTATCAAAAATTTTACCTGTCTCATATCCCGTGAAACCGCTGCAAGCAGAAGTCACACATTCACGGTTTGAATGCCCGCAATCGCAGCGCATTCAGCAGCACCGTCACCGACGAAAGCGACATCGCCGCAGCAGCCAGCATGGGGTTGAGCAGCGGACCGCCAAACGCATACAGTAAACCTGCCGCAATGGGAATGCCCGCACAGTTGTAGGCAAACGCCCAAAACAGGTTCTGCTTGATGATACGCATGGTGCGTGCAGACAGCCGCAACGCGAGCGCCACATCCCGCAAATCATGGTGCATCAGCACCACATCCGCCGATTCAATGGCAACATCCGTGCCGCTTCCAATCGCAATTCCCACATCCGCACGCGCCAATGCAGGCGCATCGTTGATGCCGTCACCCACCATGGCAACGCGCAACCCCTGCTGCTGCAATGCCTCGATGGCGCTTGCTTTGTGCTCGGGTAACGTCTGCGCAATCACCTCCGTGATTCCTGCAATCTTCGCAACCGCGCGCGCTGTGCGCTCATTGTCTCCGGTAATCATCATCACGCGCTTACCCATCGCTATAAGCTGCGCAATGGCCTGCGCGCTGCCTTCCCGTACCACGTCCGCAATGGCAATCACACCCAGCAGTCGGCCATCCAGCGCCACAAACACAGGCGTCTTGCCTTCCTCCGCCAGCCGCTGCACCTCACCTAGCATAGGCTCCACCACTATGCCCTGCTCCGCCATCAAGCGCTCATTGCCCAGCAGAATGCGCTGGCCTTCCATCACGGCCTCCACACCCGAACCTGTCAGCGCCTGAAATTGCTGTGTCTGCGCCGGCTCCAGTCCCTGCTCCCGCGCTGCTCGCAGCACTGCCAGTGCCAGCGGATGCTCCGAATGCTGTTCCGCCGTTGCCGCAGTGTGCAGCAGTGTGCTTTGCTCCACACCTGCCGCCGCAATGCAGTCCGTCACCTGCGGCTTGCCTTCTGTCACCGTTCCGGTCTTATCCAGCACCACCACCTCCACTTTCTGCAACGTCTCCAGCGCTTCCCCGCCTTTGATGAGCACGCCATATTCCGCACCCTTGCCCGTTCCCACCATAATCGCGGTCGGCGTCGCCAGCCCAAGCGCACACGGACAAGCGATCACCAGCACGGAAATGAGCACCGTAAGCGAAAAATCCGCACTCGCGCCTGAAATCATCCAAACCACAAACGAAGCCGCAGCAATGATCATCACCACCGGCACAAAATATCCCGAAATCACATCTGCCAGCCGCGCGACCGGCGCCTTTTTCCCCTGCGCATCGCGCACCAGCGCAATCACCTGCGCCAGCGCCGTTGCCTCGCCGATTTCCGTTGCGCGGAATTTCAATACGCCACTGGTGTTGATGCCCGCCGCAAACACCTTATCGCCCACGCTTTTTTCCACCGGAATGCTTTCTCCCGTCAGCATGGATTCATCCACCGCGCTCGCACCCTCCAGCACCACACCATCCACCGGAATCTTCGCCCCCGGCTTCACAATGATGACATCGCCGCGCTCCACCTCTTCCACGCTCACTTCCACTTCTACGCCGTCCTGCAGCAGAATTGCCGTCTGCGGCGCAAGTGCCATCAGCTTTTTGATCGCATCAGAGGTCTTGCCCTTGGACACCGCTTCCAGTGTTTTTCCCAGCAGTATCAGCGTGATGATGGTGCCTGCCGTCTCAAAGTATAGGCTGTGCGCAAAGTGCGCATCCCCCAACGCAATCATCACCGTCGCATAAATGCTGTACCCAAACGCTGCCGCACTGCCAATGGCAATCAAGCTGTCCATGTTGGGCACACGGCGAAACAGCGCCGGAAATCCCACGGTGTAAAAGCGACGCCCCGCAATCATCACCGGCACCACCAGCGCAATCTGCACCAGCGCAAACAACAGCGGATTCGCGTCCGGCAAAAGCCCCGGCGGATACGGCATGGCAAAAGGCAGCATCGGGATCATCGCAATATACAGCAGCGGCACGGTAAACACCGCCGCCACAATAAACCGCCGCCACATGCCCTTTAACTCCTGTTGCTGCTGCGCCGTATCTGCCTGCTTGCTTTCACTCTCCCAGCCAAATCCCTGCTGCTGTATCACTTCACGAATGCGCGCCGCGCTCGTCACAGCTTCATCAAACGCAAGGTCCATCTGCTCCGTTGCAATGTTCACCGTCACGGAGCGCACACCGTCCAGTGCGCCCAACGCCTTTTCCAGCCCCGCCGCACAAGAAGCACAACTCATGCCTGTAATGTGATAATGCAGCTCTCGCAACGCCTGCTTAACCTCCGCGTGAAATCCTGCCTTTTCCACCGCGTCCGCCACTGCATCCGCGTCAAAATCACCCTCTACGCTCATAGCGCCCGTCAGCAGATTCACGTCCGCCTGCCGCACGCCGTCCACCTTGCGCACGGTCTTTTCCACATTTGCAGCGCATGCCGCACAATTCATGCCCGTTACAGTGTATTGTACCGTTCGTGCCTGCTTAACCTCCGCGTGAAATCCTGCCTTTTCCACCGCGTCCGCCACTGCATCCGCGTCAAAATCACCCTCTACGCTCATAGCGCCCGTCAGCAGATTCACGTCCGCCTGCCGCACGCCGTCCACCTTGCGCACGGTCTTTTCCACATTTGCAGCGCATGCCGCACAATTCATGCCCGTTACAACAAATTCCTGTCGCATTTTTTCTCCTTATGTTTTCGTAGCGTCGCTACCCCGATCTAATCGCGTCGTTGCGCCTCTTTTTCCCCTGCATCCTTCGCGCTTTGCTCCATGCCATTCCCCAGCCCCGCAAAATTTTAATTGATTTTTCTTTTTTCTAAAAAGAAAAGAATGTATCTCTCACACGCCGTTACTTTGATGATACCACAAAAAAACTGTGGGCAAACAGGAATTACCGCACAGTTTTTTGTACAATACGATTTTGTAATCACCCAATCAGGGCGTTGCAGATGAATTTTGCTTCCTCGCCCTCATCGTCAGGCGTTCCAGTGTTTGTATGCATACGCCGCACTCTCGCGCAAAAGCTCCGGCGTTCCTGCGATTTCCAGCGTTGAGTTGTGAATCTGATCACTGTCTTTGAGCACATCAATCACGCCCTTCACGTCAATCACACCCGTGCCCAGCGCAATCGTGGAAAAACCGCAGCCGAATTGTTTGCCGCGCCGCGCAATCCATTCCTCTCCCAAATCCTTCCAGTGGATGTGGTAAATGCGATCCTTGTATTTCTTCGCCAGCTCTACCGGATCGGTTCCGCCCAGCCAGCTATTTCCCGTATCCATGTTCACGCCAATGGATTCAATGTTGCCCAGCATGTCCATCACGTCACCGATGCCCTGAATGGAATCCGTCAGTGGTCCGTGCGGTTCCATGCAGATTTTCACACCATAGTCGGCCGCCATCTTGCAAGGTGTATACAGCTTCTCCGCAACCGTAAACACGCATTGGTCATAGGTTAATTTCTTCGCCCATTCGCTTTCCGCTTCGCTTTCGGTTGTCACCACATCACGCACGCCGATCGCAGCGGCAAATTTCACCGCCTTCATGATCTCTGCCGTGGCAAACTTTGCAGGGCTGGAAGGCTCCAGCAAGGCTCCGTGCGCGCACACTGTCGAAATGGACATGCCAAACGCCTCAAATCTGCGTTTGACTTCAAACGGATTGTCGTCCAGGCTCACCGTCGCGGCAAGACCCGCCGAGCCAAACATACTTCCGCCCGCATGGGTGTCCGTGATGTCCGCCGTGTCAAAGCCCGCCTCCTTTGCCAGCGCAAGGTTCGCTTCCAGTGTGGTATAGGGCTGCAACGCCAAAAAAACGCCTACCTTCATCTCTCGTTTCCTCCCGATTTCTTTGGTGTAGATGCAGTGATTCCCGCAATGCATACACCGCTCGCGGCAATCAACTAGCTTTGGCTGCTCCAAAACATATTCCTCAATTTTAAAACACGAAATCTCAAAAAACCCGTCGGCGAATCCGCCGCGCACAAATCACAAACTCATCATATCGCACCCGGCGCATCTTTGCAACATATTTCCCCCACACAAGTGAGCATCTGTGCATTTTTTTATGATGCACGCACGGCGCGCGCAAAACGCCTTGCTACCTGATGCGCAATCCTGTATAATGATGTCATAGCAAAATCATGGAACAGCTTTCATCAAAACAACTCCACGATAGGATTGCAAGCATGAAAAAAATACCACTTCTGATTCTAATGCTCACCGTGTTCGCGTTCTGCTCAAGCTGCGCACTATCGCCGCTTACCCGTTTTCGTATGCCCGATCGCGCACCGGAACCCACGGTCGTTGTGCCGCAAGCCTCGCAGGAACCTGCGCCCACATACACACCCGATCCAACTCCCATTCCAACAGCGGAGCCAACCCCCATTCCCACGCCGGAGCCAACTCCCGAACCAACGCCGGTTCCCCGCACCTTTGAAGAACTCGCACCCACCACGACCATGAGCTTTGAAGAGTTGGTCGGCGACAATGGTGTGTACGAAAAAGTCGTGGACTATCCGCCCGCGGGTACTTATCGTGTCGTGGTGGATTTGCGGTATCAGCTTGTTATAGTGTTTGAAAAAGACGCGCAAGGACAATATCTGATCCCCGTGCGTTATATGGTCTGCTCCTCCGGCGGCAATGGCAACTCCACTCCCACCGGCACGTTCAAATCCGGCGATCATAAGGTGCGCTTCGGTTTATTTGTCAACGATAACGTCTACGGGCAGTATTGGACGCAAATCACAGGGCGGATTTATTTTCATTCGCTGCTGTATTCCGCGCGCAACGCAAAAACCTATACCACCTCCTCCTATAAAAATTTAGGCAAAGCCGCCTCGCACGGCTGTGTGCGCTTGCTGGTGCCGGATGCGCGCTGGCTGTATTACAACATCGCGCCGGGTACAGAGGTCGAAGTGCGCTATGGCAATAAAGGGAACGAAATATTACAATCCATCAAAGATCGTATGGTGCGCGCGCCGCTCCCGGAAGACCGCCCCAATCTAAAAGCAGGGGAAATCCCGCATACGGATGTCTGGAGCATCGATGCGTTTGCCGGAAAAACAGAGCCGGTGCCCATCTAAATCGAGATTTTGTTATTATTTTGTAACATTTACCGAAAAAAGGTTCCCTTTTTGGTCATGATTCGGTAAAATAGTATAGGTTAATTTTATAGTAATTTCTTAAAATCGCACAACGGAGGTAAGCATGCGCAGAAGATATTCGGCAAAGAGCCCGAAGTATGTTCGTTATGGCGGTAAAAACCAGTTGTTCCGCCGCATTCGTATCGGCTGGTATCGCATGGGTAACAAATGGAAGATCGTGATTTTCGGCGGCGCAGCCGCGGCGGTCGCGCTTGTGTTGTTATTCACGCTGGGCGGAAATCTTTTCCTGCCTAAGGCACAGCCGGAATCCTTGCAGGCAGATACACCGTCTGCGGCGGCCGAAGTGCCAAGCGCAACTCCTGCGCCCGCACCAACCGCCACGCCGCAGCCAACCGTCGCCCCTACACCCACGCCGGATCCGACGCTCAAACGCGGTATGGAAAGTGCAGAGGTGACAAAGCTGCAGGAACGCCTGATGGATCTTGGTTATTTGGATATTGACGAGCCAACATTGCTGTTCGGCCCCGCTACGGAAGGCGCGGTGCGTTATTTCCAGCGCCAGCACGGTCTGGAAATGGACGGCGTGTGCGGCCCGCAAACGCTTGCCCTCATCTATTCAGAAGACGCAAAGCGCTATACCTTGCTGCAAGGCACGGAAGGCGGCGATGTGGATATGCTGCAAGAGCGCCTCATGGAGCTTGGCTATCTCTCCGTTGCCAATGCCACCGGCTTTTATGGCGATCAAACGGCAGAAGCAGTCAAAACCTTTCAGAAAAATAATGATCTCGGCGTAGACGGCAAAACGGGAGAGTATACCCTCAGCCTCATCTACTCCGCAGATGCCAAACCCTCGCCCGAAAAGGCCGTGCAGGTCGCGCGCAAGGGCAGCATCGAAAAGTTCATTGCAGCCGCAGAGGATCAAGTCGGCGAGCCGTATGTTTGGGGCGCGGCAGGTCCCAACAGCTTTGATTGTAGCGGTTTGGTCACCTATTGTCTGCGTGAGGCAGGCTCCACCACGGGTCGCCTCAACGCGGCAGGTTTTTCTAAAAATTCCAAGTGGGAGTCGGTCAAGTGGGACGATCTGCAACGCGGTGATCTCGTGTTCTATCGTGCGCGCGGCACCATCGGGCACGTTGCTATCTACATCGGAAACGGCATGGTCATTGATGCGTCCTCCTCTAACGGCAAGGTCGTCAAACGTGACGGCACCGGCAGTTGGTTCACGCGCAACTTCGTCAATGCGCGCCGCCCTTGGTAGTCCTTTGTTACACAGCGCGTCAGCGCAAAAAATATAAAGTCTTGGGAAAGCGAAAGGAATTTTGGTATGAGTTTTAAAACAGCAGAAGTCGTCTTAAAGGCAATGGAAAAAGGCACGGTGATTCCGGCATATAACATCCCCTATCTGCCCATGGTGCAGCCCGTCGTAAAGGCTGTCGTGGACAACAATTCCCTCGCCATGATTCAGGTTGCGCGCGTGGAATGGGAGAAATTCGGTTCCGGTAGCCTAGAGCAGGTCGCAGCGGAATATGAAAAATATAAAAACGAGCTGCACACCATGCTGCACCTCGATCACGTTCCCGTCATTGATGAAGATTATAAAGAGGTCGATTATATGTCCTACATCAAGCGCGCGATCGATGCGGGCTATCAGTCCGTCATGATCGACGCATCACGCCTTGATCTCGCTGGCAACATCGCCGCTACCAAAGAAGTCGCAGACGCGGCGCATGCGGCAGGAATCCCCTGCGAAAGCGAGCTGGGTGCGGTCATGGGTCATGAAAGCGGTGAAATCCCGCCCTATGAAGAAATCTTCGCCTCAAAAAAAGGATTTACCGATCTTGAGGAAGCAAAGCAGTTCGCGCAGCAAAGCGGTTGCGATTGGCTTTCCGTTGCAGTCGGCAACATCCACGGTGCAGTCGCGGAAGCCACACGCCACCAGAAAAAGCCGGAAGCGCGGCTGGATATCGAGCATATCGCAGCACTCAAAGCGGCAACCGGTAAGCCTCTCGTGTTGCACGGCGGCTCCGGCATCAACCAGCAGTGTATTTTGGATTCCATCAAGGCAGGCATCTCCAAAATCAACGTCGGCACGGAAATCCGTCAGGCGTATGAGCAGGCAATGGAAAAAACAGGCGGCGATGTAGAAAAAGCGCAGCTTGCTACCTACGAAAAAACCTGCTGGGTCATCCGCGAATTTTTGTGCATCAAAGATACGCGCACCCTTTTGTTTGGCTGATTTTTCATAAAGCGCCACACCACGCAATTTCAAGGTATCCGGGGCAATCCGGGTACCTTTTTCTTGTAACTTTTCTTCTATATTATATTGACAAGCCGCATGATATCATGTAAGTTAAAACATGTTTGTATCTTATGGTGTTTGTCGCCATCACTTGCTTTTTTCTTGCCGGCATACATCATGAACTCATTTGAAGGAGGAATCATGAAAAAATTCATACTGCTGCTGCTGAGCCTTGTTTTTCTGTTCAGCTTCCTGTTTGGCGGCAGCACACTTGCGTTTGACCCTCAGAAAAATACCGATCCGGACAAATATTACATTCTGCTGGATATCAACAACCAGTTTTGTACTGTGTATGAGAAGGATGAAAACGGCGAATATACCAAAATCGCGCGTCAATTTTTGGTCACAACGGGCAGCTTTGCCCCCACTGCAAAGTTCCCCTACGGCACCCCCACACCTACCGGCGTGTGGAAAATGGGCGGCGGGCGCGAACGCTTCGGTGATTTCGCCAGCTTTGACGGAACCTTTGCGCGCTATTGGACGCAGGTGGTGAGTGGTATTTTCTTTCACTCCATCATGTACAGCAAGCGCGATGTCAATACGCTCAAAAGCAGCCCTTATCAAAATCTCGGGAAAAATCTTTCGCATGGCTGCATCCGCTGTTATGTCGAGGATGCCAAGTGGCTGTATTACAATATTCCCGAGGGTACCACCATCAACATTTCCGCTACGGAAAAACGTGATCCCGAAACCAAGGCAAAGCTGCGCAACCGGCTTTCCTTTGACGAATATAACACCTTCCAGAAAACGATCTATGATGAAGACCCCTTGCCCGACCCCGCCGCGTGGGTCACGAAAAACGATGCGCCTCTGCGCACCGGCAACGGCAATAACGACCGCGTGGTCAAATATCTCAAAGAAGGCGATGAAGTCACCATGCTTCAACTGGGCGATCCTTGGTGCAAGGCGCTCTACAACGGCAAGGAGGGTTATATCCTCACCGCTTATCTCACGCCCGAAAAAGGCAAAGTAGTCGCAAACGATCAAGCGTACACCATGCGTGACCACACTTGGATGCTAAAATCACCCAATAAAGATGCTGAAAAAATCGTGAAGATTCCCGCGTTCTATTCCGTCAAAGTGCTTGAGCAAGGCGAAGAGTACTCCAAAGTGCAGTATTTTGATGAAGTCGGTTATGTGCGCAACAAAAGCTTGCGTCAGGGATGGGGGTTGATCCGCGAATGAAAAAGATATTTTTGATTTTTTTGATTGGTTGCCTTTGCGCATCCATTGTCGCCTGTGCCGCGATTCCTACGGCAAGCGGGCTAAAACTGTTGCAAAAACCATCCTCCACCACACCGGACGATGCAGCCTCGCCGGACACAGCTTCTGATCCTGCCGCGCCCGATTCGGCTCAGCCCACGCCGGGGCAACCGGCTGCCCCGGATACCATTGCGTTTGTCGGCAGTGATGAAGCGATGTTCGAACCCTCCATGCGCACCGCATCAGAAAGCGGCTTTGGCGTTCAGTATCTGCGCGGCGCAGCGGGCTTGGCAGAGGTGCCAAACCTTGTTGGCATCGTCACCGCCACATCCATCCTCGCACCAAAGATATTGGAAGAAGAGGTGCCGGTTCTGTGGATCACAAACGAAGCAGACGAACGCGCCATATGCTATACCCCCGCCGACGCCACCTTCACACAGGAGCTGGTAGACGCGGCGCTAAGCTATCCCCCGCACGAAGCACCCGTGCGCTTGCTGGCTGCATTCACGGATGCAAATAGTGAGCTTGCACAAGCATATGACGCCTCCCGGCGGGCAGGGAAAATATTCCCCGTCGATACATGGTCTCAAATTGCACCGTTGCCCACTGCTGTACCGTCTGCGGATGCGGAAGATGCGTCAGCGGGCGAAACTCCCGAGGAAAGCACCGCTCCGGCGGGCACTCTTTCCGCGTGGCTGGGCACCGTGCTCGAAGAAAATCCGCCCGGTCGTTTGGATGGTATCTTGGCAGAAACCTCCGAATTTGCCATGCAGATTTACGAAGTCATGAAGCAGGCAGGACGCACTGATTTTGAGATTTTCAGCGCGCAAGGTAACAGCGACGTCGCAAACGCCCACACCAGCGAACCGCAGATCATGGCGGTGTTCCCCGGCTTTTCTCAAAAGGCAGTGCAACAGGCAACCGAGGATTTGATCGCGCATCTGCAAAATGGCACGGCACTGCAAAGCAAGCAGGTACCTGTTGAGCTGGTGGGTATTCCCGCAGAAACCCCTGCCGAAAACCACTCCACTGACGCGCGCTTCACCGCAACACCAACCCCGACAGAAACACCTGAACCAAGCGCCGCACCCGATGCCACCGCAACACCGAGCGCGGATGCGAGTGCAGATCCCACGGTTGCTCCCGATCCAACTGTCAGTGCAACGCCTTCCCTCGACCCTGCCGCAAGCGCAGCACCTACCGGGGAAACTGCGTAACTTTGCGCCAACGTCATGATGTGACAAGCGTTTTGTTCAGCCGTCACACTGTTGTACCCCACCGGCGCGCAACGCTTTGCTCCCTTCTAAAATGGTCTTAAGCGATACAACAAAGCCCTTCTGCTGACGCAGAAGGGCTTGTCCGTACAATCAATTTCGAATGAGTCTCTCAGCCTTTCGCCTTAAACTTAATCAGCCGCACCAAATTGCCGCGCTCATTCTCATCCAACTTCATGGTGATGTATTTGATGGTATCCTTTAGCTGCGGAATCAGCACATACTCCAGCGCATTGACGCGTCGCCGTGTTTTCTCGATTTCATCCGCCAGCATACTGCATGTTTTTTCCACCTCGGCAAGCCGCAGCATCACGGGGAATACATCCGAAAGCTTACTCACCGCAGCGTCCATTCCCGCCGGAGTTTCCAGCATACCATAAGGCAAAAACTCGGTCTCCGAACCACTCTCTTCCGACTGCGAAAGCTTAGGTACCACAACGCCCATGATATTTTGGCGCTCCGCCAGCACAGAAATTTGCCGTACCGGCGCTAAAAACGCCAACTCCAAGCCGTCCGGCTGCGCATACATGCCTGCAATCGCAAACTCACGCTGCGCATCCGAAAGCTTCTGCTCCATATCACGCCGAAGCACACGGTTCTCACGGATGATCTCCATAAAACGGCGCACCATCTCGTCGCATTTATCTTTCAACAGTTTGTGCCCCTTTACCGCAACTTTCAGCCGCTTTTTCAGCCGCGTCAGTTCCATACGGGTGGGGTTTACGCGAAGCAGTTTCATGCTTATTCCTCTTTTTGATAATAACGCTCGATCATATCGTCACGAATACGCTTGAGTTCCGTTTTGGGCAGTAATCCCAGCAGCTTCCAGCCAAGATTCAATGTCTCCTCAATGGTACGATTGGTCTCGTACCCCTGCGAAACATATTCCGTCTCAAACCGATCCGCAAATTTTGCATACAGCTTGTCCATGTCTGAAAGTGCCGCATCACCCAAAATGACAGCCAGTTCCTTGGCCTCTTTGCCACGCGCATACGCCGCAAAAATCTGATTCATCGTGCTTGCGTGATCTTCCCTTGTCTTTCCGGCTCCGATTCCCTTGTCCTTCAAACGAGACAGCGACGGCAGCACGTCAATGGGTGGCGCAATGCCTTTGCGGTATAGTTCGCGTGAAAGGATAATCTGCCCTTCCGTAATGTATCCTGTAAGGTCAGGAATCGGATGCGTCTTGTCATCCTCCGGCATGGTCAAAATAGGAATCTGCGTAATTGAGCCGGGTTTCCCTTTGATACGGCCTGCGCGTTCATACATCGTCGCAAGATCCGTGTACAGATATCCCGGATATCCTCTTCTGCCCGGCACCTCTTTACGCGCCGCAGACACTTCACGCAGCGCCTCCGCGTAGTTTGTGATGTCCGTCATAATGACCAACACATGCATGCCACGCTCGTACGCCAAATATTCTGCTGCCGTCAGCGCCATGCGCGGTACGGCAATACGTTCCACCGCCGAGTCGTTCGCCAAATTGATGAAGAGCACCGTACGGTTGATTGCGCCTGTCTTGCGGAAGTCAGAGATAAAGAACTCCGCCTCCTCAAAGGTAATGCCGATTGCGGCAAATACCACCGCAAAGTTGCTCTCGCCGCCCAACACTTTGGATTGCCGCGCGATCTGCGCCGCAAGCTGCGCGTGTGGCAAGCCGGATGCAGAAAACACCGGCAGCTTCTGTCCACGCACCAGCGTGTTCAGCCCGTCAATCGCCGAAACGCCCGTCTGTATAAACTCGGACGGGTAATCCCGCGCATACGGATTCAAAGGAGCGCCATTGATGTTCATGCGCTTCTCGGGAATAATGGCAGGTCCGCCATCAATGGGAGTTCCCATACCGTCAAATACGCGACCCAGCATGTCCTCCGACACGCCAAGCTCCATCGCATGTCCCAAAAATTTCACGGTACTCGTTTTCATGAGCAACCCTCGCGAGTTCTCAAACAACTGTACCATTGCGCGTGACCCGTTGATTTCCAGCACCTTACCCATACGGATTTCTCCGTCTTGCTGGCGAATCTCTACCAATTCGTCATACGTCACGCCTTCTACGCCGTCTACCACCATCAGCGGGCCTACCACCTCGCGTATGGTCTTATATTCTTTGCGCACCGCTTACACACCTCCGTCCAAACCCGCCGTTTTGGTCTGTTGCACAAGTGCGGCGGTGATTTCCTGATATTTCTGATCGATTTCATTTTCCGAAACAAATTTAAACCGTGCAATGGATTCGCGCACAGGCAATTCCAGCAATTCGGAAAGTGCCATGCCGCTTTCCAAGGCGCTTGTTGCACATTTGTAGTAACCCAGCACCACGCGCAGCATCATCGCTTGCTTCTTGCCGGATGCGTAGGAATCCACGCTATCGAATGCGTCCTGCTGCAAGAAATCTTCGCGCACACTGCGTGCCGCCTCAATTTTCAAACGGTCACCCTGCGAAAGAGCATCGATGCCCACCAGTCGAATCACTTCCTCCAGCTCGGCTTCCTCCTGCAACAGTGCCAGCGCCTGCTGCCGCATGCTTCTCCAGTCCTCCGCGATGTTCGCGTCACACCATGCGCCTACTTCATCCGCATACAGCGAATAGGAAGTCAGCCAGTCAATCGCCGGGAAATGCCTGCGGTATGCAAGCTCTGCCGAAAGACCCCAAAACACCTTGACAATGCGCAATGTGCCCTGCGATACAGGCTCCGAGATATCACCACCGGGCGGAGAAACCGCACCGATCGCACTGACCGCTCCCGTTCTGCCATCACCGCCGTTGCACACCACTTCGCCTGCGCGCTCATAAAATTCTGCCAGGCGCGAAGATAGATATGCGGGATATCCTTCTTCACCGGGCATTTCTTCCAGGCGTCCTGAAATCTCACGCAACGCCTCCGCCCAACGAGAGGTCGAGTCTGCCATGATGGCAACCTGATAGCCCATGTCGCGGAAATACTCCGCAATCGTGATACCGGTGTAAATGGACGCTTCGCGCGCCGCCACCGGCATATCGGATGTGTTTGCAATCAGCACGGTACGTCTCATCAGCGGCTCGCCGCTGCGCGGATCCTTCAGTTCAGGGAACTCCTGCAAAACGTCCGTCATTTCGTTGCCGCGCTCTCCGCAGCCTACATATACAATGATCTGCGCATCCGCCCACTTTGCAAGCTGATGCTGCACCACCGTTTTTCCACTGCCAAACGGACCCGGAATGGCAGCCACGCCACCCTTTGCCACCGGAAACAGCATGTCAATCGTGCGCTGACCTGTCATCATTGGCGCACTGGGAACCTTTTTCTCTTGATACGGGCGCCCGCGCCGCACCGGCCACTTCTGCATCATGCAGATGTTTGCTTCCTCGCCGCTTTCCTTGCGGATCACAGCAACCGTGTCCTCCACCGTAAAAGAGCCGCTCTCCACGCGTATCAACTCGCCGCTGATCCCGTTGGGCACCATAACCCAGTGTTTTACAAGCGGTGTCTCCTGTACAAATCCAAGAAAGCAGCCCGCACCAACCGTGTCGCCGACCTGCGCCGTAGCTTGAAACTCCCATCTCCGTTCGCGGTCAAGTGCGTTAACATGTACGCCGCGCTCAATTCTATCCCCAACCGCATCATATATACGGTTCAAAGGACGTTGTATTCCGTCAAATATGGATTCCACAAGTCCCGGACCCAACTCCACAGAAAGCGGTGCTCCCAAAGAAGTCACCGGGTCTCCCGGGCCAATTCCGCTGGTTTCCTCATACACCTGAATCGATGCCATGTCGCCGCGCATTTCGATGATCTCGCCAATCAGCCCGTCATCTGAAACATGCACCACGTCAAACATTCTTGCATCGTCCATACCGGAAGCCACAATCAGCGGTCCCGACACTTTTACAATTCTGCCATCCATCTTTTTACCCGCCTTATCCAGTTTCGCTCCGCACATAGTCAGGAGCGTATCACACTGATTTCACAAAGACCAAACCGGTCTTTCGCGTTACTCGAACAGTTCCCTGCCGATCGCTTTTTCCACATTCTTGTCAATCATCTTCATCCCGTCGCCGTTGCTTCCCACGTTGGATGGAATGCGTATGATTGCCGGAAACGGTTCATGCTCATAGCGCTCAATCATCTCCTGCGCTGTGGCAGCCGCCTGCTCAGTCATATAGATGATCGCATATCCCGCACTGGCAACCTGAAACAGCGTGCTGCCCGCATCCGAACCGCCGATGTCAAAGGTGTCAAACCCCAGCGCACGAAAACAGGAAACACTCTTCCCGTCGCCGATCACCGCAATCTTGCCCGTCATATCACATCACCTCAAAGCACAAACGGGAAATGGTCTCCCGCGGTATTTGGTTCAGTTTACCCGCCAATATCACACGAATGCAATTTGCCTCGTTCTCCTTGGCGTTCATGTAATGCAGCACCGGCCCCAGCGAGAACATATCCCCCGCACCCTCGGAAAGAATTTGATTGAGCAGGCTCGACCGCTCCTTTTCAAACCATTCCAAACCACCGGTCTCCGCAAGACCTTCAAATCCGCGTCGAAACGCCTCTGCATATCCGCCGGATGCCAGTAATGCCTTTTGCTCGTCGGGATCCAGCGGCAACGCCTGTATAAACAACCGTTCCGGTATGCTCCCACCCGGTAGCAACAGTTTTTTCAGCATATCCTGCGGTCGCGCCATCTGCTGCAAGCGCAATGTCGTAATCACATTGGTAAAGTCAAAATACGCTTCAAAATACCGCCGTACCGCCTCATCCGAAACATGTTCCAGCCGTTCGACGATATCCCGCGCGTAAGCGCCATCCAGCGTCATGTCCACCAACGTGACGTCCTCGCGCACCGCAAATCGCTGCGTAAGGTCATTCATCGCACGTTCCATTTCCTTGGTCAGGGATGTGTACCGCTTTTCCAGCACAGCACTTTTCAACGTCGCCAACGATATGGTGCCAAATGGGCTCAGACTTTCCTCGCCTGCTTCCCGCTCCAGCATAGAAGCCTTCACCAGCAGCTTGAGGTTGTGGTAATCAAACCGCAGAAAAAACAGCTCTTCCACCCGCGGGTCGGGAAAAACACTGTGCACAAACGCATATGCCTTCTCCATCTCCGCACGAATGGTCAGCTCAAAGTCCTTCACCTGCTCCGCCAGTGCGTCCGCGCCATAACCTGTTTCCAGCAGCGCGCCATACGCCTCCTGCGGCGTGGCAGCATTCATCATTTTGTCCAGTTGCGCCATCTTGAGCAGCCCGGTCTCCCGCGCCTTCACGCTGGCGGATGCAAACGGATAACTCGTCATGTCGTACCTTCCTGCGCCTCGTCAAACAAAACCCGCGCCACCTGCGCCTCTTCGTCGCGCAGTCGCAGTATCGCAGCCTCCACAGAGCAGTCCACCTGCGTGTCTGCCTGCTGTAACAAAAATCCGGTCTTCACTTGGTCGGTCACACCGCCATAATGCACGTCCGTCGCCTTTTGTTCCAGCTTTCCCTGATCAAAGTAGCCGCAATCGCGCTGCGCTGCAAACAGCACATCGCCACCCGCTGCGTTTTCTGCAAGCCAACGATACAGCAACTCTTCGTATGCCGCAGCGTCCATTTGTAACACGCGCTCCGCAAACAGCTCATACGCGTGATCCAAACAACCGCGCCGTGCAGCCAGCACCGCTTTTCTGCGTTCCAAATCGCTCAAGGCGGCAAAACGACGCTCCTGCTCTTCAATGGTCTTACGCATCGCGTCCTGCATTTCCTGCACCCGCGCCTGCGCTTCCAGCTTGACTGCTTCGCCCTGCTCCTGTGCACGCGCCTCGCCCTGTGCGTTGATTTCCTCCGCCTGCAAGCGCGCATCCTCTAAAATTTTATTTAGAATCGCTTTGTTCTCTTCCAAAACAAACCCTCTTCTCTCATCACGAGCCATGCGCCCCTCGCGCCACGCGCGCGGTTGGTGCACTTCGCTTCTGTCAGTATGTCAGAAAACCCTATTCCAACAGGCTACGCCATCACAAGGTGCAGCGCCCCCGTTGCGAAATCGTCTGCTCAACCCAAGGGCAGCAGCAAAATCACCAGCATCGAAATCAGCAATGCAAACACGGCATAGGTTTCCACCATGATTGCAAACGTGATCGCCTTGCCCTGTTCACCCGGCTTCTTTGCCAGCAGTCCAATACCGGCAACAGCCGTTTTGCCCTGCGCAATCGCGGAGATCAGACCAACAATCGCCGTCGGCATGCAGGCTGCCATCAAAATCAGCCCCTGCGTCTGCGATACATCCACCATACCCGCACCCAAAATCCCGGTGCGGATCAGCACCATAAATCCAACCAGCAAGCCATAGATTCCCTGCGTACCGGGCAAAAGCTGCAAAACCAGCGCTTGACCAAACTTGTTCGGGTCCTCAGAAATCAGCCCCGCACCTGCTTGACCTGCCATACCAACGCCCAGCGCCGAACCGGCACCTGCTAGACCCGCCGCAACTGCGGCACCGATCAAGGCAAAAACGATTCCATCCATGTCACTTCATCCTCCAATTTTCTTTTGCATTCTTATATGGTTCATTTTTACGCGAAGCGGCTCAAATCTGATACCGCCTCCCTCGAAAAACTTCGAGAAAAATTCAATGTATTGCAATCTGCTGGAATGCACATAGCTTCCCAACGTATTGATACCGATGTTGAACACGTGTCCGATGAGGAACACCACTGCCGCAAAGATATATCCGGGGATCGAGGTCGCCAGCATGCCTGCAATGGTGTTAAACACGGTTGCAATAACTGCCGTCGCCAGCGCCATACCGAAAATACGCGCATAAGAAAGAATGTCCGAAAGGTAACCCGTTACATCATACAGGCTCTTCACGCCGCCCATTATCTTTTTGGCAACCTTTTTCTCGTGCCGCCCCTGCGAGGCAACCAGCATCACAGCCGCCACCACCAGCATTCCCAGCGCCACATTGACATTCACCACAAAGAAGGGCAGCGATACCAATACCAAAATCCACGATCCTTGGTCAAACAGCGCAGACCACGGTTTTTTGCGCTTCACGTTGATGTATGCACCCATGCCAAGTCCTGCCAGCAGGTGTACCACGCCCAGTCCAAGGCAAAGCACTAACATCGGGATCGGTGAATCCAACGGATTAAATAGCAACGCCGGTGCCGTAAAGCCCATCCAGCCGCCAAACAGTACCCCCCAAATAAAGGTGGATACGCCGCAAATCGCCAACACCAGCAAAATCTTGCGGAATGCGCCCTCCGGCTTCTTCATCTTGTAGAACAGTAAACTGCCCACTGTCAAAATAATGCCATATGCCGCGTCCGAAAGCATCATACCGAAGAATATAAAGTAAAACGGCATCATCAGCGCATTGTGGTCGATGGACTTGCGTGAAGGTATGGAGTACATCTCCGTTACCGCTTCAAACGGTTCCACCAACGCCTTGTTCTCGGTTGCCGTCGGCACTTCCTCGTCATCGTCCTCAACATCGGTAATGCTGTAATAGCAGTCCTTGGTCACACCCTCAATGATGGATTCGATTTTCGTTTCATCATAATGGCGGATATATCCTTCCACCACGCCCACTGTACGCGTTTGCCCCAGCCGTTCAAACAACTGTTCGCGCTCCAGTTCGTTACGCAAATAGTCCTCATACAGCATCAATTCAGTTTTATACGGTGCCAGTTGAGCCGCCTTCGCAATCACCTTTTCCAGAATATTCTGGCTGGTACGCGAGCGCTCTTCCAGCTTTGCCATGCGCTGTGCGGGAGTCGTTTTTCTGCTCTCCAGCCGCGCTTCCACAAATCCGGCATCTTTGAGCATGCTCCGCGTTTGCTTTTCCGCGCTGCGGTGCGCTACCACAATCACCGGAATGTGATTTGCCGTCTTTTCGTAAACCTGTACGGATACACCCTTCAGCTCGCGCAGCATCTGCATCGCATTCTGCTCCACTTCCACCGGGAAAAACCCCCAAAACAGTGCAACGGTACGGGTTCCCATTTGATATTCCAACGGGATATCCGCCTGAGCAAAGGGTCTCAGCGCATCAATGCGCGCCGTATTTTTCGAAATTTCCGCCCGCAACGTCGCAATCTCGTCCTCCAGCGATTTCACTTCCTCGCAAATGGATTCGATTCGCTCTTTTTGCGCGCCCTGCGCTTCATATTCCTCCGGGGTCACGGTCGGCTGCGCAGCAAACATAGGCGCTTTGGTCGTGTCGTAACGGCGCACCATCGCAATCGCCTCACGCACCTTTTCCAGCATCGCCGATAATTCCAGTGCGCGATCCTCGTTTGCAATAGGTACCAAACCATCCTGCTGCGTCATAGAAACGTGCAGAATCCCCCATTTTTGCAATTCTCGCATCATCGCATCCGCTTGTTTCAGCGGCACCGCGACGGATACTTTTTTCATCGGAATGATTGCCATATTACTGCAACATCCTTCCCATCAAAAATGAAACCGCGCGTTCCATGTTTTGTTGCGCGCCGGTTGTAATCTCTTCTGCAAGGCGGGCATTCTGTTCTGCTTCCTGTGCCTGCCGCTGCGCAAGTTCACTTTCTTTTTCCGCAAGTTGCTGCGCGAGGGTCTCCTTTTCTTTGGCTACCCATTCCGCCATCAATTTTTGCGCGGCAAGGCGCTCTTGCATCGCACACTCATCTGCACGAACACGCGCCGAATCAAGCATAGACTGCGCTTGTTCCTCCGTTGCAACAATTTCTTTGATTACTGCTTCCATTCCCATATCTGCATCCTCATTCAAATCAAATACTGACAAATTCTAAGGGCTTAAATTCAGTTTTAATAAATTTTATTTGATTACGCATTGCTTTTGCTGCAAGGCGATAATGGAAAAGACAAATCTGAATAATCATGTCTTTAATAATTCTATCTTGAATATATCAGAAAAGAACTCTCTCGTCAATCAGTTATTTTAATGATGCGCCGATTTTTACAAATTTATGACGAACATCCATCAAAAGCTGCTTGGATTTGCGCGTTGCGCATGCTATACTCTGATTAAAATATTTGGCTTGCAAAGGAGATTCTTTCATGCAAATTGACTTCACCACAGCCGAGTGGCTGCACCGGCCGGAGCAGTCCGTCATCACCGGCGATACCGTCACCATAATCACGCAGCCGCACACAGATTTCTGGCAGCGCACCTATTATGGTTTTCGCAACGACAACGCGCACGCTCTGCTGCTGCAAACAGACGAGACATACTTTTCTTTCGTCGTCAAAACCGCGTTCCAAAGCGAGCACAGATTCGATCAATGTGGTGTTCTCCTCTATCAGGACAGCGACAACTGGTTCAAGGCCTCCATCGAATATGAAAACAGCGACTTCCAGCACTTAGGCAGCGTGGTGACCAACCACGGCTATTCGGATTGGGCAACTACGCAAATCCCCGCATCACAAAAGGAAATGTACTATCGATTCAGCAGACGCGAAAGCGACTATTGCATCGAAAATTCACGCGACGGCGTCACCTTTGCGCAAATGCGTATTTTTCATCTCTTTGAAGGCGCGGGACGCATTCGTTTCGGACTCTATGCGTGTAGTCCGGAGGATTCCTCCTTCTCTGCAACCTTTACACAAATGCAGATGCTGCCGTGTCAGTGGAACGCGCATGTTTAAGCCGCCACGCGATTCGTTTTCCCATCTTCCTGTTTTGAAGCGCGTGTTTTGGTTATAGGTATAACAATCAGCCGCCACGAATGCGTACGCACATCGTCCATACATCGGCTGGAACAACGCAAACAAACGCTCAAGGAGGACCCCTATGAAAACGATTTTTTCTACAAAAATGATCAATACAGGCGGACGCGATGGTGTGTCGGCGGCACCGGACAATTCATTCGTGCTCAAAATTGCCCGACCGCAGAACAGCGTTCCCGATTCCACAAATCCGGAGCAGCTTTTTGCTGCCGGTTACAGCGCTTGCTTTCACAGTGCGCTCAAGCTTGTGATGCAGCAAGCAAACATCGAGGCGGAAAGCACCGTTTCGGTCAATGTTTCGCTTTACGAGCGCGCCGCGTTCGACTTCATCATCGGCGCAGAGATCGAAGGTCACATCGAGGGAATTTCGCTGGATCAGGCGCAGGCATTGCTGGACAAGGCACACGAAGTCTGTCCCTATTCCAAAGCAACGCGCGGCAACATTGAGGTCACTGTAAAAGCAGTGTAATCAAGCTTGCTCTTTGCACGTATGGCAGCGCAGCAGCGTTTCATTGCTGCGCTGTTTGTTTGGGTTTCGTCCTGCCTTTCACAGCGCAAAATCCGTTGCGGGAACCCGGTTGACTTCTTTCGTAACGCTCTCGCATTTGAATCTTCCATTGGAAAGGAAACCGTATGCAAATCAATCGAATGTTCGAGATCATCTATCTGTTGCTGGACAAAAAAACCGTTACCGCAAAAGAGCTTGCACAGCGTTTTGAGGTGTCTCCCCGCACTATCTATCGGGATATCGAAGCGCTGTCCGCAGCAGGAATACCCGTATATATGACCAAAGGCAAGGGCGGCGGCATCTCATTGTTGGACAATTTCGTACTCAGTAAAGCCATGCTGACCGATCAAGAGCGCAACGATATCCTGTTGTCCCTGAAAGCGGTGCGCGCGACGCGCTTCACAGAAACCGATTCCGTGCTGCAAAAGCTGAGCGGTATGTTTGGCGGTCATGACGCGGATTGGTTCGAAATCGATTTTTCTTCCTGGTATCATACCGAGGAAGAGGAAGCGCTGTTTCATCAGCTCAAAAGCGCAATTCTTTCCAAGCATGTCATCTCCTTCACTTATGCCAGCGGAAAAGGTCAGCGAACGCAGCGTAAGGTCGAGCCGCTCAAACTGTGTTTCAAGGCGATGGATCGGTATTTGTATGCCTACTGCACTCTGCGCAAAGATTTTCGCTTTTTCAAGCTGACGCGAATTCGGAATTGTGCCACATTAGACGAGCAGTTTCACCGCCAACTCACTCAGCCCGTCTTTGAGGAGAACGAGTTTTTCCCGGAGCCGTGCGTCACACTCAAGTTGCGCCTCTCCCCTGAAATGGCGTTTCGAGTCTACGACGAGTTTGATTCGTACGTGCAGGAGCCGGACGGCAGCTTCATTGCGCAGGTCAGCCATCCCGCAGGCGACTGGCTGTTCCCCTACATTTCTTCCTTTGGCAGCCATTGCGAGGTCTTGGAGCCGCTGCAAGCGCGCGAATTTACCAAATCAGAGCTGCAAAAAATGTTAAAACATTATTTGTAATATGACACTCGTATGTCATATTACATGCCGTATGATGATACCAGTCAGGAGGTATCAGACATGAATTATGAAATCGTAACATTACAACAGAAAATTGTGGTGGGGGTCAGCGTCGTCACCAGCAACAACGACCCGCGCATGGGCGAGCAAATTGGCGGCCTATGGACTCAGCTCTATGAAGGCGGTGTACACGAGCAGATCAAAAACAAGGTCAACGAGTATGCCATCGGGTTGTATTCCGACTATGCACCGGACGGCTCTTATACCGTAACCGCAGGCAACGAGGTGTCCTCGTCTGAAAACAGCGATTACACCACCAAAATCATCCCTGCCGGTCGCTATGCCAAATTCTCCATCCACGGTCATATGATAGACGCAGTTGCGAAGGCGTGGGAAGAAATTTGGCAAATGCCGTTGGATCGGTGCTTCACCTGTGATTTTGAAGAATACTTGAACTGCGATTGTGAAAATGCAGACATCGACATTTATATCGCGCTCAAATAGTCCGCTATCGCGCAACAAAATCATGCACAAAAAAACTTCCCGTGGCATTGCGCCCGGGAAGTTTGTTATGTGCCGATCATCGCTTCCACACCGCAAAAGCATCGTGTGGTTTTACAATTTCTCTGATGGAACATAACCTCAGTTTTTATTGCAGCACCACTGGTTTGAAACAAACCATGCCCCTCAACCTGCACATTCTCCAAAATCAATTCCGAATCGTGCTCCTGCGCTTTCGCAAAAACCCTTCCGGTCTGTTTGTTGTACCCTAGAACGATTACGAATCGTGTGATTGCCTCCCTCGCAAACGCCTGAGAAGGATGCCTCGTCGTCTATGGTTGTCCGCATGCCCCCGTCAATTTCCTCGGCAGAACGCGCCTGCGTTCGCACATCGCCAAAGCCGGCGTAACAGCCGCCCGAAAAAAGCACCACACATAACAGGATCACTGTGATTCTCGTTCTTCATACGGCAGCCATGCGCAACTCATCACGGGAAATCTCTGTTCATCGCTACTGAAGTCTTGCTTCAAATCTGCATATGTTCGATCCATTCCCCCAGCAATCGACCTCCACAACGGAATAATGCAGCTTTGTGTATTCATACAATACTCCGGCAATAAACCCCTCGTCATACTGGCAAAGCGTCTTGTTCTGATCGCATGCTCCGGAACAATCCGCATCGTTCGCCACCGTCAGCACGATCAATTCCGGATGTTCCAAGTCGCTCTCCAATCCCAGAACGCCAATCTTAAAGGCCGCTAGCTGCTCTTTCAAATTCTCCATAAACTGATAGAGCGGCAACTGTAAATTCAAGCAGTCCCGCGCAAATGCGCGCCCTGCCAGCCGCCCTGAATTTTGAAACGCCTGAACCATCTCGCCCTCGCCATAGGTGTCCTCCAACACGTCACGCATGGTAGATTGAAACAATCGAAACACCACCACCGGTATCTCCTCGCCCATCTCTGCGCGCCCTTTTGTGATGTCTCCCAGCCGCGAAAGATCAAATTCCAATTCCCGATCCGGCGGCATCGCACGCCTATGCTCCAAAAATTCTTCCATCGGCATGGGTCGCGCGTAGTAATATCCCTGCACCAAATCGCAGCCCACCTCACGCAAAAATTCAATGTGTTCTTCACTTTCCACGCCCTCGGCAATGGTCTCGATTCTCAGCTTTTTCGCCATCTGCATCACGCTTTCAATCAATATTTTTGCGCGTGTCTTGTAGCGATTATCCGTGAAAAAGCTACGGTCGATCTTAATGATGTCCACCGGTAGATTTTTAAGCAGCGCCAAAGACGAATACCCCGTCCCAAAGTCGTCCATCGCAAGAGCAAATCCGTCCTTGTGCAAAATCTCCAGCGCCTCCACCAGCATGTGCTCGTTGGAAACCATCACGGACTCTGTCACCTCTACCACCAAAAAGCGGTGCGGCACACGATATTGATTCGCAATGTCGCAAAGCGTCTCCGCAAATTTGGGGTTGGACAGATGCAGTCTGGAAAAGTTTACCGATACCGGAACCGGCTGCATGTTCAGGTCAATCCACCCGCGTATCATCTCACACACATGCTCAAATACATACATGTCTAATCTGGTAATGAATCCGTTCTGCTCAAATACCGGAATAAATTCCGCAGGTCCCACCACGCTTTTGTCCACACTGTTTCCCCAGCGCACCAGCGCCTCCGCCCCCAGCACCGTTTCATCGGAAATACGGTACTGCGGCTGCAAATAAACGATGAAATCGCGATTGTTCAGCGCCGCTTCCATCCTGTTTTCAATGTCTTTTTTCTTGAGCGCCTCCTTCACGAAGGATTCGTCGTATACGCAGATATCTTCCCCCCGCTTTTTCGCGGTTTTCAGTGCAATATTCGCCTTCTCAATGGCTTCCGAAACATCCTTGCAGTGCTCTGTCGCCATATAATAATGCCCTGCAATCACACGCAGGTTATACTGAAAGTCCTTTCCCAGCAGCTCGTACAGCTTCGTGAAAAACGCGCCGCGAATCTTGGAAACATCCTCTTTCTTTTCATAAAAATGCAGCACATGGAATGCGTCATCATTCCCGCGCGCATACCGCTCACACTCGTCCTTAACGCCATCTTTCAGCGCCCATCCAATCGCCCGCAGAACTTTGTCTCCCACGGGTACTCCCAGCGTTTCATTGATCAGTTTAAAGTTTTCCACATCCAGCTTCACCATCAACAAATTGGTGTCCGGATGCGTGTCAATAAACTCTTGCGCCTCCATCTTGAAGCGGTTCAAATTGGGTAGCCCCGTCAGCTTGTCATAATACGCCATTTGGCGCAAAGCTTTTGTGTTTTTCCGATGCAGCAACACCACGCTCAGCATCAATATGCCAAAGCAGATCACAATCAAAATGGTCAGCACCATTGCGTTGGTCGTCATCGTTTGCGCGCCGGGTACGATTCCTTCATAGTCGCTGGCAACAAAAAGATACCAGTCGTGAATGCCCACCGGCGTGTAGTGCATGTATTGGATGGTGCCGCCTAAATCGCAAATGGTATATCCGGACTCCTTGCGGCTCATCTTTTCTTTGATCTGTTCCACGCTGTCAAATTCCAAAACCGTCGCGCGATCCGGCAAGTTCAATCCTTCTGTCACACTGCCCTCGTCAAACGAGGCGATCACCCCTCCGCTGCTGTCTGTCAGGTAGGAATTTCCCTTCCCCTCAAAGGAGGAAACCGCCAGATCCTGCAACGCTTGCGGCTGATAATATCCAATCAATACGCCAAGCGACGCGTCTGCGCCGCCCCTCATCGGCACCGCAATCGGCAGCGCCTGATCCTGCTCCATTTGCACTTGCTGCGGCTCTTCCCCGCTCAGCGCGCGTTCAAAAAAAGCCTCGCCGGAAACGTCCACCGTCCGGCCCTCGCTGTCTACACCCTTGCCGCTTGTGTCAACAAACGCAAATGACGCAAACCCCGATCCCTCTAACAAACGATCCAGCAGCAGCGCCGCATCCTCTTCGCTCAACAAATCATAGCCCTGCGCCATGTTTTCCAGCGCCTGCATATCCTCCGTAATTTCATGGTAGATTTGTGCGCGTTGCTGCTGCGCGACTTCAGTCAGGTTATCCTTAACCGAATCTTTCAGGTTTTGATTCAGTGCCGTGTGGTATCCGATAAAGGAAATCAGCACCACGAACACAATCAGCACAAAAACAGCAATCACCTTTGCATTCTTATTCATCCGGTTTCCCCTCAGCGTCCCCCGCAATGCGGGTACAGCTCATCAAGCACGCACGTGCCTGATTCTCTAATTCGATCGCAGCCCCAGAAATGTGCATCCACGCACCCAGCTTTTCATAGTAAAGTTCTGACTGCGCGCTGGCTTCTCCGTTCAAAATCCGCGGGATCACACATTCTTCACAAGGCTCCGTTTTCTGGCGAAATGCCTCATAGCAAACCGAGCCGCACGCCTCGTGCTGAAACAGCTCCTTCATATACCGGTTTTCATACAACACACGATGCGTGTGCATGTCCACCAGCAAAATAGCGTCCTTTACATGATCTAAAATCGTAAAAAGTGCGCCCTTGTCCCGATCGTGCTGCTGTTGCGCGCGATACTTGAACAAAAAGGTCTCCACAATATTGCAAATGCCTGCCAACTCTTTGATCTCGCTGTTGGGGAATATCCGCTCGTTGACGCAATCGTCAAAGCCAATCAGTCCCTTCAGCGCCCCATTGTCACGCAGCGCCAGCAGGATGCAGGACTTGATGCCCTGCGCCGCCGTCCACGCCCGAATCGAATCATCTACGATCTCGCTCAAATTATGCGCAAGGAAAACGCCGGATTCCCGCACCTGCTCCACCGTCTTTTCAAACTGATGAATCGGCACTTCCTGCGTTTGGCTCATAATCGGATCGCATTCAGGTGCGCGCCAGGAAAACGTGCTTGACATCATCTTTTCGTCGCTGCTGAACTCATAGATGTACGCACGACCAAACTGATATTGCTCCGCCAGCATCTTCAGCATAGCGTTCATCGCCTTTTCTGTGTCCTCCAAAACATGCAGCATGCGGAACACCAGAAAAAAGCGGCTCATCTGCATGTCGCTTGCGGTGTTGATTGCCGAGTCGATCTCCGTGCGCTTGGATTGATATCCATGCGACGATTCTCCATTGAAAAATACATAGCCGTCTTTCCCGCGGTCCTTGGCAACATACAGTGCCATGTCCGCCTTTTTGTACAACGATGTATAATCCTTTCCATGCTGCGGATACAGCGCCACACCCACGCTTGCAGATGTGCTGACTGCCACGCCGTTTTCCATATAGGTTCGTTTAAAGCAACGGCAAATCTGCTGTGCCTTTTTCACCAGAACATCGCCGGAAGGCGGATATTTCAGGAATACAAAGAATTCATCGCCGCCAATTCTGCCCACGATGTCGTCCGCTCGAAACAATGCCCGCATCTTTTCCGCCTGATGGCTGAGCAGCATATCACCATACAAATGCCCCAGTTTGTCGTTGATCTCCTTGAAATTGTCGATGTCGATGACGAACAGCGCATGGTTTCCGCCCGCATGCGCGGCATAACGTAAAGTTTCTTCAATCAAACTCTCGGTCGCCGCCTTGTTGTACAGCCCGGTCAGTGGATCCTTGCTGGCCTTTTCCTGCAATTCACCGATTGCGGTATGATGCTTGGTGGTGTCGATCATGTTGCCCACCGCGCGAACGGGAATGCCAAACTGGTCGCATGTCACATGATAGCGGCAGGAATACCAGACGCTCGTCTGATCCGGCAAAATCAAGTGCAGTTCTTCCTCCTGCACCTCATTCGTGCTCAGCATAAATCGATTTTCATAAAAATGCAGCGATTCCGGCGCAACAATTCCGCGCTCCACAAAAGATTCCGGATAATTTGTCAAAACCTCCGGCAGCCCAAAGCGATCCGCAAAATTCTTGGAATATCGAATGGTCTGCACCAGCAGATCACAGTCAAAAAAGGAATCGTCCGTCAGTCCCACGATCAGCGCATTAAAGTCGCGCTCCTCCTCTGCCTGCTTCAATACACGCATGTGCTCTGAAAGATCAGTCAGCATGCAGGAAATCAGCGTTTCCTCCTCTGAATTATGCACAATGTGTCCGTGGACGCGCGTATACTTGTATCCCGCGTCTTTGCTGAAAATGCGCACCTCAAATTCAAAGGGCACATCCTGCTCCATTTGCAGCAATTCGATCAGATATTCCGCGCTGCGCCCGACGTCCTCGGAATGGAACATCTCAAAACCCTTGTTCTGAAACTGCTCCTGCACTTCCTCCCGCGTATATCCTACATAATCAAAAAAGCCCTGATTCGCTTCTAAAATGGTTAAATCAAAGTCAGCCTTGGCAATCAGAATCCCGCAAGGGAGATAACGATTTACAAAGCCTGATCGAGAAATCTCATCGATGCAATTCATTTCCGGCATATTCATGGTTTACTATCCTCTCATCGAGGTTCCGGATGCAAAAATCCGGCCTTGCTCTGCCTGCCTCACATAACCAAATGTTGGCATCACAAGCACATTGAAAATACGTCTGTTCAGTAATGTATTATACTATTTTCATTCATGAAAAGCAAACAAAATAACAGCATCAATCAAATTTGGTCTACCGGTCAGCGCCGCTGCATTTTGCATTCCTTCCATCCGCTCTGCGGCAAGGTGCTCACTCCATCGCCGCTTGAATGATTTCGCTGACCTCCATGATCACATGTTGTTCGTTGGTTTCCTGCAACTGTTCTACTTCTGTCACATTGCGCTTACGATATTCTGCCGGCGTACAGGAAAAGGACTCCATAAACGCCTTTGACATGTATTTGTAATCCGAAAAGCCGCATTCCAAACAAACATCAATGTTGCGTAGATTCGTGGTTCGCAGCAGTTGCTCGGCGCGTTCCACGCGCAGCCGTGTCAAATACTTCTGGAATGTAATCCCCAGGTTGTTTTTGATAAAGTGCGATAGATAATACATGTCCAGATCCAGCCGCTGCGCAATATCGCGCAGCGTAATGTTGCGCATATAGTTCTCCTGCATATAGCCGATCACACTGCCCAGCCGGTCGATGTTGCGATTTTCCGAAGACGCGGCGCGGTCGTCCAGCTCCACATATTCATCGTGCTCCAGCATAGATAGCATCAAATGATTCAAATATGCCATGATCCCAATGGTAAAGCCTTCTTTTTTATGCACATAACAGTTGACGATCTCCATTAAATTGGTGTTGATCGCCTTCCAGTATGCGCCGTTCTGCACACGCGTCACATGGTTCTTCTGAAACCGCACGTTTGTGATCTGCGGGTAGTATGCCTTGCAAAATTCCGGGCTGAACTGCACGATAAACATGAGGTTATCCTCATCCGTCCGTTTGAGGCTGTGCACAGAATTTTTGTTGAGCACAAAGATGTCTCCTTTGCGCAACGTGTGGTTCTCCCGCACCAGGTCAATCACGATGGAGCCGCGCAAAACCAATATGATCTCCGCGTCGTTGTGAAAGTGCAGCTCTCGCTGCTTAATCTCCACCATGAAGAGTTTTACTTTTGTGCCTTGCAAATGTTTGATGTATTCGTATTCCATAGCATCCCAATATCTGATTCGTCTTGTATTCTTACTGTCTTATGCACAGTGCTTGTTCTCGTTTCGCACTGTTGGGTGCAATCTTTGTATGTCCCACTTCATGACTCAGCTTGAGTCCATGCTGTCAGGTTCTGTTCCAGCTGCGCATAGCTGCTCACGCGTACCACTTGGGCGCGCAGCCGCGCCGCGTCGTGCATACCTTTGATGTAATGCGCCGCATGCGTACGCATCTGCATGATCGCCAGTTTCTCGCCTTTTTGTTCGATCATCAAACGCGCCTGCCGCAAACAGGTCTGCACACGTTCCTGCACACTTGGCTTTGTGCGCACACTGCCTTCTTCCAGCAGCTCGCGTATCTGCGCAAACAGGAATGGATTCCCCATCGCGCCGCGCGCTACCATCACGCCGTCGCATCCCGTGCGTTCCAGCAAGTCCCGCGCATCCTCCGCCGCAAACACATCGCCGTTGCCTACCACGGGAATCCGCACCGCCTGCTTCACCTGCGCCAGGATATCCCAGTCCGCCTTGCCACTGTAAAACTGGCTGCGCGTCCTGCCATGCACCGTCACCAGATCAGCACCCGCATCCTGCGCCATACGCGCAAATGCCACCGCGTTGATGTGTTCTTCATCAAATCCCTTACGGAATTTCACGCTCACCGGCGTATGCACCGCCCGTTTCACTGCTTCAATCACACGCGCCGCGTGCAACTCGTCCTTCATCAGTGCGCAACCGTCGCCATTGTTGACAATCTTTGGCGCAGGGCATCCCATGTTGATGTCCAAAACAGCCAGTCGCTCTGCAAGCGCTTCCTCTACCCATCTGGCCGTATCTGCCAGCACAGCAGGCTCATGCCCAAACAGTTGTACGCCAATTTGTTTTTCATTGTCGCCCACTGCCAAAAGCTGCCGGGTACGTTTGTTGCGATATTGGATGCCCTTGGCGCTCACCATTTCGCTGAACGCAAGCTGCGCACCCTGTTCCACACACAGCGCGCGCATTGCCACATCGGTAATGCCCGCCATGGGCGCCAGATAAATTTTCGTCATATTCTTCCCGCATGCCCCGCCAAACACGATGTCGCGCAACTCCCGCCTTACTCTGCTTCCGCGCTGGGTGCCTCGGTAGGCTCCGGCGTGGGCGTGGGTGTAGGCTTTACAGATTCTTCCGGTAATGTAGGCAGCGGATTGGGCTGAATGGTCTCAATCGACTTCATCTCCGTCACAATCCACGAATTATCCGTCTTTTCCAGTGTCACTTCATACAGCGCATTGGGCCATTCCGGCGGCTTGTCATACTCATGCCCCTCTTCGGGATCGATCGGCTTGCCCGAGATGTCCAGCACATAGCTCTTAACTTTCACCTTCACTTTATCCTGCCACGGCCAAACGATTGCAAATTCCTCGTTGGCGCGTTGATAATAGTTGCTCACCTTAAACCCATCGTAGGTCGTGGTGTGCAGCAAAGGGTCCGCCTGCAAAAATTCCTGCGTAAACAGCTTGCCCAGCAGTTCCGGATTGGAATCATCCGGCTTCAGCACCGCCATCGCATATTGTGTGAACGCATCCTTGATCACCATGTTTACATTCATGGAGTTGAGTCCGGTATAAAACGCTACCGCAATCAACACGATTACGACGACAACAATCGCCACACGCGAAAGCACATACGCAATCCCTTTCCCAATTTTTACTCCAACTCCTGCCATACCTGCACCTATTATTTCTCTCTTGGCTTCATCGTGGGGAACAGCAGCACGTCGCGGATGGAAAAGCTGTCCGTAAGCAGCATAATCATGCGGTCAATCCCAATCCCCATGCCACCCGTCGGGGGCATTGCATATTCCAGCGCATTGATGAAATCATCATCCATCATGTTTGCCTCGTCGTCACCGGCCTCGCGCTTGCGCACTTGATCGAGGAACCGTTCCTTCTGATCATCCGGATCATTCAGTTCCGAAAATGCATTTGCCAGCTCCCTGCCCGACACAAACATTTCGAAACGCTCCGTCAGCCAGTCCGATCCCTTCATCTTCTTCGCCAAGGGCGATACATCAATCGGATAATCGCAGATAAACGTCGGCTGAATCAAATGCTCCTCCACCTTCTGCTCAAATGCTTCGTTCAAAATCTGTCCGCGCGTCATGCCTGCTTCAAAGTGGATGCCCGCCTGCTTCGCCATTGCGCGCGCCTGCTCGTCACTCTCACATTGCATAAAGTCTACGCCCGCATATTCCAAAACAGCCTCCGCCATGCTCATGCGCTTCCACGGAGCCTTGAGGCAAATTTCCTCGCCCTGATAGGTCACCGTGTCACTGCCATGCAACTGCTTCGCGCAGTATTCAAACAGGTTCTCGCACAGCTCCATCATCCCCTTATAATCGGTATACGCCTGATACAGCTCCACCGTGGTAAACTCCGGATTATGCCTCGTGTCCATTCCCTCGTTGCGGAAAATGCGCCCGATTTCATAGACGCGCTCAAATCCGCCCACAATCAGACGCTTCAAATGCAGTTCGGTTGCAATACGCAGATACATTTCAATGTCCAGCGTATTGTGATGCGTAATAAACGGCCGCGCCGCCGCACCGCCCGCGCTCGTCTGCAAAATGGGTGTTTCCACCTCAATATATCCCATGTCATCCAAAAAGTCGCGCACGCACTTGATAATTTTGGAACGCGCGTAAAAGGTCTCCTTGACTTCAGGATTCACAATCAGGTCTACATACCGTTGCCGATAGCGCAAGTCTTGGTCGCGCAGCCCGTGGAATTTCTCCGGCAGCGGCTGCAAAGATTTTGAAAGCAGCGTGATCGCATGCGCCTTTACAGAGATTTCTCCCGCATTGGTGCGAAAAGCCTCTCCCACAATGCCCACGATATCCCCGATATCCATATGCTTATATTCCTGATACGGCTCCTCGCCCATCACATCCTTACGCGCATAAACCTGAATCTTGCCGCGTCCGTCTAAAATGTGAAAGAAGCTCGCCTTGCCCATGATGCGTTTGGATACGATGCGCCCCGCAACGCTGACCTCCTTGCCTTCCCATTCCTCAAAATGCTCCAAAATCTCCTTGGAGGAATGCTTCTGATCAAACGTCGTAATTTGATAAGGGTCTTTGCCGCTTTCGCGCAATTCGTTGAGCTTTTCTCTGCGTACGCGCAGCACCTCGCTCAAGTCCTGTAATTCCTGATTGGGTTGATTGGGTGTTTCCTGCATTTCGTTTCCTTCCGTGTTTGGCGCGCCCATGCGCGCACAAGCCGCGCATCCATCATTGACATACGGCCCGCTTTGGTGATCGCCCTGGGCGATCGTCATTTATTTCTTGATTTCCAAAATTTTAAGCTTCACAATGCCGCCGGGCGTGTCCACCCGCACCACATTGCCCACTTTTTTCCCCAGCAGCGCGCTGCCCACGGGCGATTCGTTGGAAATCACATTCTTGTCAATGTCCGCTTCCACCGAACCAACAATTTTATATTCCACTTCTTCGTCAAATTCTTTGTCCAGCAAGCGCACGGTGGTACCGATGCCCACCTTCTGCACGTCGATTTCTTCTTCATCCACGACAACGGCATTACGCAGCATCTTTTCGATGGTGGCAATTTCGCCTTCGATTCTGGCCTGCTCGTTCTTCGCTTCGTCATACTCCGCGTTCTCAGAGATATCACCAAATGCACGCGCCACCTTGATTTCTTCGGCGATTTCGATTCTGCGTACTGTTTTTAGATATTCCAGTTTCTCTTCCAGTTCTTTCACGCCTTTGTGCGTCAAAATTACATCATTTGGCATTTGAGACTCCTCCTGTTTCCCCCGCACCCTCGGAACGGAGCAAAATAATCAATTTCTGTGGATGCAAAAAACGCACTCCACAATATTTCTATTATATGAAAAACTCACATTTTGTCAAGTTTTGTGCTCTCTGCACGACCGCACTTCGCAGCAATCCTGTGCAAAATGCACCTGTTTTTAATGAGCACGGCATCTCCCCGCTCCGCATTCGGCTCCTATGGACTACAACGCACAACAGTCCCCGCCGCGTCACCACTTCCGCCGCATTATTTGTCGCTGCTCATTCCTTCCCGCCGTTCAAATGCTTGTCAATCTTCCCTTTCGCGCGTTGCAATGCGTTGTCCACAGATTTTTCGTGCCGGTTCATCAGCTTCGCAATCTCCTGATAAGATTTGCCCTGCAAGTAATATGCTAGCACACGTTTTTCCAAATCGGACAGCAGTTTGCTGATTTCATGCTCTGTTGTGGAAAAGTCCTCGTTGTCAATGAAAATCTCTTCCGGGTTTGCCCCCTTGGAAATACTAAACACATCCGCCAAAGATCGCTCGGATTCCTCGTCATACACCGGCTTGTTGAGCGATATATAGGTGTTCAGCGGCTGATGCTTCTGCCGTGTTGCCGTCTTGATCGCCGTGATGATCTGCCGCTTGATGCACAGCTCCGCAAACGCGTGAAAGGATGCTTTCTTTTCCTCGTCATAGTCACGGATCGCCTTGTACAGCCCGATCATGCCTTCCTGCACAATGTCCTCACTGTCAGCCCCGATCAAAAAATAAGACCGTGCCTTGGCGCGCACAAAGTTTTTATACTTGTGCAGCAAATATTCCTCCGCCTGCGCATCCGTCTTTGCGCGGCGTACCAGCTCTTCGTCCGCATACTCCGCATAGTTGATCTCACCTGAAATCATCGACACATCTCCTGCCTGCGTTTTTCATAAATCAAAATACTCGCCGCACAAGATGCGTTAAGCGAATTAGTCTGCCCCGGCATCTCAATGCGCACGGTAAAATCACAAAGCTGCTTCGTGTGTTTGGACACCCCCTCGCCTTCCCCGCCGATTACCAGCGCCAGCGCGCCCGTAAGGTCGGTCTTGGAAAGCGGTTGCCCCTCCATGTCCGCAGCGGCAACCCATACGTTGCGCTTTTTCAGTTCCTCAATCGTCTGATTGATGTTCGTAACCTTCACCACAGGAATGTACTGTGCCGCTCCGCACGCCACCTTATAAACCGCCGCCGTCAGGCTCGCGCTTCGATGTTTGCCAAACACCACGCCATGCGCCCCCAACGCCTCCGCACTGCGGATCACGGCTCCAAGGTTGTGCGGGTCCTGCACACTGTCCAGCACCACCAGAAAAGGCGGCTCCTCCCGCTCCTGCGCCCGCGCAAATACATCCTCCATCTGACTGTACTCAAATGCAGGCACCTGTGCCAGTACGCCCTGATGATTGCTGTGCTCGGCAAATGTGGAGCACAGTTCGTCCAACTTGGCGCGCGGCACCTCTTGGATGCGCACCTTGCGTTGTTTGGCAAGCGCAATCAGTTCCTTGATGCTGCCCTCCGTCGCACCCTGCGCCACCAATATTTTTTCGATCTGGCTTTCACTGCGCAATAATTCGCGTACACTGTTTCGTCCAATAATAAATTCTTCCATCAGTTTTCGCCCGCTTTCTGTTGAATCTGCGCAAAACGCTCACGCATTTGCTCCGCTTTGCCGCAGCACATCTTTCCTTCGCTGCACGCTCCCGTAATGCAGGATGGCCCCGCATAACGAAACAGTGACGGCGCCTTGTGATATGCCAGCTCCAGCATGCGCCACGCCAGCTCAAAAATCTCCCATTGCGCCCGCCCGCAGCATCGCAAGGCAAAAAAGTGCAGCAGCTCGCGCGCGTTCATCGTCACAATCATTTTGGTTTCGCAGGCATTTGGCAGCACAAATCTTGCATCCTCGTTGGATTTTTCCCCCGCACCGCCCAGTTCGTGCACCCATGCGTCATACCATTGCTGCATCGTACGCATCTGCGTTTCGTAGCGCGCCACCGCTTCCGTGCCCAGCGCAGCAATGCTCGGCGGAACCACGTAGGAAAATTCACCTGTCTTTTTGGTCTGATTCACATACCGCTGCGATTGCACCGAAAACGACGCAATACGGTGCCGCGTGATCTGCGCCAGCAGCGCGCGCGATACCCCCTCGATCCCAAAGGTAAAGGAGGCGTGCTCCACCGGCGAAAGATGCCCGAGCTGCATCAACCGATCGATAAATTCTCCACTCTTTGCCGTCTGCGCCAACTGCTCAATTCCCGCAGAGGAATAGCAAAGCCGCGCCCCCATAGAAACCACCTGCTCGGGGTCGGGCGTCGCCATCAATAATTCCACTTGTAACTCTGTTTTCGGCATACTCTTATCCTTTTCCTGTTTTTCAACGTTTTATGCGCAAACCGGCTGCATCATTCTTTTCGCGCAATCCACAAATGCCTGGCAGGCTCTCCTCTTTTGGCTTTGCCTGCGTGTGCTCCCCGGCTCTTGCTTGGATAACGCTCCGTCCTTTCTACCCTTATGCTTCCTCTTCCTCCAGCTCCATCACGCGCAGCATCTCACTCGCGCGCTCGATCTGCCCGGAAAGATACAAAAATCCGATCACCGCTTCCATCCCCGTCGCCGCGCGATAATCCGCAATGCTCATGTTTTTGGGCACCGTCGCGCTTTTGGCGTTGCGCCCCCGCCGGTACACATCCTGCTCCTCCTCGCTAAACTGCGGCATCAGCGCTGAAGCCAACTGCGCTTGCGCTCGTGCGTTCACCTGCGCGCTGCACAAACGATGCAGTTCCCCCGCATGTTTTTTGCTGCACGTCACATAATGCGTTCGTACATATAAGTCGAATACGCAATCTCCGATGTACGCCAGTGTCAGCGGCGGCATCTGCCGCGCCTCAAATGTACTGACAAAGGCTTCTTGATTGATTTTACTGAGCACTTGCACTCTCCTGTTACGCCGATTTCGGGCTCATCCCACGATACGCCACATATTCCTTCGCGCCATTCACAATCGCGCTTGACAGCTTGTTTTGATAGCTCTCGTCCTGTAAAATCTTCTCCTCCTCAGGGTTGGAGAAAAATCCGCATTCCACGATCACACCGGGCTGTTCTCCCGGCGATAACACCAAAAATCTGCCGGAATTAGCCGCGCGCGGCTTCTCGATTTCCAGTTCTTCATTCAGCACAGACTGCATGCACTTGGCAAATTCCTCGCCACCCTTGCGATCAGTACGAAAAAACACCTGCGGTCCGCGCACAGCATTGTCCTCAAAATTGTTTTGATGAATGCTAATCAACAAATCCGCATTCGCATCCTTTATAATCTGCTGGCGCTTTTCCATATCAGCATCCTTCTTCGCCTGTTGCTCTGCCGTCTCCGGCAGTCCGCCGATGGCCGCATCCGAATCGCGCGTCATGATGACGGTCGCGCCCGCCTCTTCTAGCAGCGCACGCACTTTCAGCGCAATTTCCAGGTTCACTTCCTTCTCAGGCCTGCGCGTGTTCACGCCCAGTGTGCCCCCGTCCGCATCACCGTGCCCGGGGTCTATGAGGATCTTAAACCCATCCAACTGCGCCGCGGAACGTTGCGCCTCATTCATCGTTTCTTCATTGACTTGTTTGCTTGCACATGCCCAAAGCGAGCAGCAAATCAACACAACCAGGCAAACAATCCCAATCTTTTTCATACATTCTCCTAACGTCAGTGCGCACCCACACGCACCATAACGCACATTTTCGAATTTTACTGTTCGCCCTCACTCTTTTGCGGAGCCACAGATGTCGCAGGAGCGGACGGTACAGATGTCTCTACCGCGCCGGATACCTCCATACCAATCTGATCGGGGTCACTCACAGGCTGCTGCGTTGCCTGCGCCTGCTGCGCCGATTTCGGGCTTACATTGTTGAGCGCCACATATAGCTTCGCGCCATCCACAATCGCGCCCACCAGCTTATTTTGGTAGGAATCATCCTGCAACAGCTTTTCTTCCTCCGGATTCGAGAAAAAACCGCATTCTACAATCACGCTGGGGTGATCCCCCGGTCGCAGCACGATGTAATCACCGGAATTGACCGGACGTGGTTTCTCAATCTCCAGTTCCTTGTTCATCGCAAGCTGGATGCACTTGGCAAACCACGCACCCAGATTGGAATTGGGGTGGTAGAATACCTGCGGTCCATACGCTGCGGGGTCCTCAAACTCGTTTTGATGAATGCTGATAAACAAATCCGCGTTGGAGTCTTTGACGATTTTTTGACGCATCTGCATGTCTGCATCCTTCTTCGCCAGCTTGTCTGCGGTCTCCGGCAATCCGCCGATGGCAGCGTCCGAATCGCGCGTCATAATCACGGTCGCGCCTTGATCTTCCAGCAGCGCGCGCAATTTCAGCCCGATTTCCAAATTGACTTCCTTCTCCGGCCTGCGCGTATTCACGCCATAAGTGCCGTCGTTTGTATCTCCATGCCCGGGGTCCAGGATGATTTTAAATCCATCCAGCCGCACGTCGGCAAGTTCAATGCCATTTACAATATCCTGCTTGATCTCCCCAACGGAAACGATCTCCACCGGATTGGCTTGCTCTGGCTCTTCTTCCTTGGTACAAGCCCATAGCGAGAAGCAAATCAATGCTGCCAAACAAACGATCCCAAACTTTTTCATGATGCCTCCTTTGCGCCTGCTCGGCGCTTTCGGACGGTGCGACGCTCAAAGCGTCAGAATCCCCTAACCTTCCCAGTCGAGCCAAGCTCGATGCGTTCCAAAAACTTCCCAATCTGCCGTGACACAGACTTGATTCACTTCATTAAAATGCACACCCGCACGGGTACAACAAACGCTTCAGCCATCGCAGAGGCGCTTTTTTCTGCGGCTATAACGCGCCCAGCTCCAGCACCGGTTTTGCGTTCAAGTCCAGCCCCGCAACATTGCAACGCTGCATTTCATAATAGGCACAGCAGCCGATCATCGCCGCGTTGTCCGTGCAATATTTCAGCTCCGGCACATACAGTGTTACCTCCGCTTGCTGCGTCGCGCGCACCAGCGCCTCCCGCAGCTGCGTGTTTGCAGAAACACCACCCGCCACCGCCAGTTTGCGCACCCCCGTGCGCCGCACCGCTTCCATGGTGTTTTTGGTCAGCGTGCTCGTCAAGTTCTGTAAGAAAGACGCCGCAATGTCCTCTTTTTGATACGGTGTTCCCGTCTGCTCCAATTTATGCAGTAAATTAATTACCGATGTCTTGAGTCCGCTGAAGGAGAAATCCAGGTGATCTTCTCCCCGAAAGCTGACCGGAAACGGATAAGCGTTTACATCCCCTTGCTGCGCCAGCTTTTGCAGGTTCGGCCCGCCCGGATACGGTTGCCCGATCACACGCGCCACCTTGTCAATCGCCTCGCCCGCCGCATCGTCGCGGGTGCTCCCCAATATCTCATAATCGCAATAGTCCTTGACCAGCACAATTTGCGTGTGTCCGCCCGAAACCACAAGGCATAAAAAAGGCGGCTCAAGCTCTGGATGCGAAAGGTAATTCGCACAGATATGCCCCGCAATGTGATGCACCGGAATCAATGGCTTGTTCAGCCCGTACGCCAATCCCTTGGCGTATGAAACTCCCGTTAACAGTGCGCCCACCAGTCCGGGCGCATAGGTGACTGCCACCGCGTCAATCTCCACTCCCGCCTCCTGCATGGCGCGTCCCACTACCAATGGCAGCTTCTCCACATGGCTGCGCGAAGCGATCTCCGGCACCACGCCGCCGTATTCCTTATGGATTTCGATTTGCGAATCCACCACCTCGCACAGCACCTGCCTGCCGCGCAGGATTGCGCACGCAGTTTCGTCGCACGAGGTCTCAATCGCAAGGATGCAGGGCGCTGATGGCTCCGGAATCGTCGTTTTACAAGCATTCAGAATATTCGTCATGCAGCCGCGATCCTTTGCTTTTTTTGATAGGTCTTATACGCAATGCCCGACGCAATCAGTATGCCTGTCACAATGCCGATAAACACGGCTAAAATGCGCGTTACCATGTCAAAGAAAAACTGTGTCTCGAACATGCGGATCATGCGCGAAACCGCCGGATCCAAAATCCACAAATCGTTCGTGAAGAACAACTCATGAAATTGCACCCAAAAACGATTGAAGTCCGTCGCCACATACGCCGCCAGCAAGCCAAATCCTACCAGCAGCGCCAGTGTTCCCCAAAACAAGCCGCGCATCACATAAGGGAAGGATTGCTTTCGGTTGACCAAAATACACGCCAGCAGCATCACAATGCCGACTGCATAGCATAAAATCATCACGACGATTGCGCCTTGGTATAGCTTTCGCACATCCACCATGTGCTGTTTTTCCCGCTCGGAGTAGTATTCCTCTTGCCCGCCGTTGGCGTGCACCGGCAAGTCCAGCGTGCTTGGGCTGCCCTTCAAATATCCCAGCAAAATGTCCGTCGCCGCAAACAGCTCCGGCTCGCTGACCCCAACGTATTCCGCCGTGCCCAGCTTTGCATATTCCTCTTTATAGTAAGAAGCATCAAAGCAAACCGCATTGATGCACGTAATCGCAATCGCTAACACAATCAAAACCGAGGCAACTGTCGTCACCGCCAACCAGCTATGCTTCATGCCTTAATCCTTCTGCACCAGGCATGCTCGAACGGGCGATCCATCCGCATTGATTTTGAGCGGCATAGCAATCAAATCATATTTGCCCGCCGGTACGCCCTCTAAGTTCAAGGACTCCAAAATCACGCAGCCTTCCTGCGCTAAAATCTGGTGCACTTTGTCACTGCCAATGGAAAGCGCATCCGTGCCAAACAGCCGAACTCCCGCCTCCACCAATGTGCGCGCCGTTTTCTCATTCAGCACCGCCTCACCCGCGGCACAACCGCGCATCAAAAGGCGCTTTGTTCCGCTCGGAATCTTCATCTGGTCGCTGTCCACTAAAATGCACTCGCCGATCATGCGCGTCAAGGAAATATCCCGCACCGTTTTCGCGCCGTCAACAAAGTGCGCGGGCGCATCCATGTGCGTGCCGCTGTGCGATCCCATCGAAAGCTTAGAAAGCGAAAATCCATTCGTTTCAATCGTGTAAAAAGTCTCTACACGTACGCGCGGATCACCCTCATATACTCTTGTCTGCTCATTCAATTCGTGCGTAATATCAAAGATCTTCACTGTTTCACCTTTCCGGCTTCACAAAACACATTTTTCGTCTGTATCCCAATGCTACTTTCAAAATGATTATACCAGCCACCCTGTTATTTTTCAACCAAATGCGCGATACACGCACAAGATTTCATACTTCCTTCACATTCTCGATCAGTCCGGCGGCGTAGCTTACCAGTTCTCTGCAACTCGCCTTCTTCGGTCCGCCCTCCGCCTGCTGCGCCAGCAGCTTTGCGCAAATCAGCGATCCGTGCTCCTGCTCCCATGTCTTGCCCAGCTCAAACACCTTCGCATACATCGCCTGCTTCGCGGCTTTGTCTTTTGGGTCGTTCTTGCCCTGCATCATACCCAGCGCCATCAATGCGCCGGAAAAAGCGCCGCATACCTCGCGCAGCTGCCCCATGCCAGCGCCAAACGGCTGCGCAATCTTCGCCGCCTCTTCCTGCGTCAGTCCGCACTCCTGCGCATACGCAAGCAGCACCGCCTGCGCGCAGTTGTATCCCTCTTTATGAAATTGTGCCGCCAATTCTGATTTGCTCATCTCTTCCGCTCCTGTTGTGCCGGCAGACCTGTCGTCCGCTCGCATCCGCTGTTTTTTTGCGCCGCAAATAAACCGTCACGCTCCGCGCGTCATCGTGCTTATTTCTTCGGCAGATTTTTTCTGGGGTCACGCAGATATTCTTTGAAGCGCATGCGGAACATGACCAGATACGCCACCACGCAGCCTAAAATGTACACGATGCTGATGATCGCCCACACGTTTTGCAGATTTCCCACTTTACCGAATTCCAAAATGGACAAGACCAGCATAGGCACGCCCGCAATCCAGCAGAATTTACGCATCATGATTGCCGCATCTTCCTTCATCTCGGCAGGATAATCATTCTCATACGCCCTTCCGGAACCCTTGATCGCGTAATAGATCAGGAAAATGGCAATGAAAATGTTAAATACCACCATAAAGTTCATAGCATCCATTTGTTTCTCTCTCCCTTATATCTTAGAAATTTTCACGCCGTCAGGCGTGTCCTTGATTTCATAACCCATTGCTTTGATTTCGTCTCGCAGCGCGTCCGAAGCCGCCCAGTCTTTCTTCTCTCGCGCTTGCGTGCGTTTTTGCGCCAACTCCAGCACCTGCGTGGGAATCTCCTCCGTCTCCGGCAGAATGCCCAGCACATCCAAGTGCTCCGCCAGTGCCGACTTGGCAAGCAGCGCGTCTTGTTTGCTTCCGCCTTCCGCAAACAGCGTGTTTACTTCTTTAATATACTCAAAAATCGCGCCGATCGCGTCCGCCGTATTCAAATCGTCATCCATCGCAGAAAGGAAGCGCTCATGCAGCGCGTCCGCAGCAGCCTGCACCGCCAAAGGCGCACATTCCTTGTCCTGCTCCATCCAAAAATCTAAATTCTGCAAGCAATTCTGAATGCGCCCAAACGCCTGTTCCGATTGCGCGATCAACTCGCTGGAAAAATTGATGGGGTTCGCATAATGCGCGCTTAGCATAAACAGCCGCACCGCCAGTCCGTTGTGCTGATTCAAAATATCGCGCACAGTGAAAAAGTTTCCGGCAGATTTGCTCATCTTTTCGTTGTTGATGTTGATGTATCCATTGTGCATCCAGTAATGCGCAAACGGTTTTCCCGTCGCCGCCTCGCTCTGCGCGATCTCGTTTTCATGGTGCGGAAATTTCAAATCCTTGCCGCCGCCGTGGATGTCAAAGGTATCCCCCAAATATTTCATGCTCATCGCAGAGCATTCAATGTGCCATCCCGGTCGTCCTTCACTCCAGGGGCTTTCCCAAGCCACTTCACCCTCTTTTTTCGCCTTCCACAAGGCAAAGTCCATCGGGTTCTTTTTCTTTTCGCTGATGTCGATGCGTGCGCCCAGCTCCAGTTCGGAAAGATCCTGCCCGGAAAGCTTCCCGTATCCCTCAAAGCTCTGCGTGTCAAAATATACATCCCCGTCAGATTCATACGCATGACCCGTGTCCATCAGCTTTTGCACCAGCGCCACTATTTCGCTCATGTGCTCGGTCGCTTTCGGATGCACGGTCGCAGGCTTGATGTTCAGCCCCTTTGCATCCTTAAAATACTCCGCAATAAAGCGCTCGCCCAGCTCCTTCACCGTGATCCCCTGCTCATTCGCCGCACGAATCATCTTATCATCCACATCCGTAAAGTTCTGTACAAACGTCACACGATACCCGCGATATTCCAGATATCTTCTCAACGTATCAAATACAATAAAAGGCCGCGCGTTCCCAATATGGAAGTAATTATATACCGTAGGTCCACACGCGTAAATGCGTGCTTCCCCCTCATGCACCGGTACAAATTCTTCCTTTTTTCCCGTCAGGGAATTTGCAATTTTCACCGTTGTATATACTCCTCTCAAAGCATGCCTCACCTTCGGGAAACACGCCTGCAAAACAATTTCGCTTCACCCCGCACAGAGGGAATGCATTCTTATTATACACGCATTCATTGGATTTCTCAACCTTAAATATCACGTGCATGCAGATTGCTTCCTGCGCACATCTTTCTGTCTCAAGGCACTGTTCCCCCGCATTTTTTACGCGTCAATTCCGGAATCCGGCTCGCACTCTTTTTCGCGCGCTTAGCGGATCGGGCTTCTGCATTCCACGGTTAGAACCGGCTGTCTCAACGCTGCGATTCTCATTTCATTTTTCCCGTACAGACGAAAAATCATATCCAAAACACGCACAAAATGGTATACTAAAAGACAGGCGCAGGTCGGGCTTAACGTTTCAATCATTCAGCATCCCCGCGCACATTGAACAGGAATGAGGATTATCATGAACAAACGTTTGACGACTCTTGTATGCGTTGCGTTGCTCTGTGCAACGCTTTTTGCCGGATGTCAGGCAACGCCTGCGGCGGAATCCGCAGCGCAAACGCCGGACGCAACCGCTGCACCCGCTGCAACCCAGCCTCCCGCTCCGGAGGAATCGCCCGCCACGCGATATGATTTCGCGTATCTGCAAACCTTGCAAGGCGGCTTTTCAGATACCATCGAAGCACGCGCCAAAGAACAAGGCCTGACGCTGGACGAGTTCCGCGCATTGTGCGAAAAACCCGCTTCAGACATGACGGCGGAAGAACTCGCAAAAATGAACGCGATTCGTTCGCAGCAGATCGTTCCCGATTCCGATACTCTGATGCAAAAGGTGATCACGCTGTACGATATGGAAAAATATCTCTCCGGTGAATATAAGACGCCCAAAGGCTTCCTTTCCGCATCGGCAGATGTCAAGCAGTATAAAACCACTCAGGACATGTACTACGGTCTGCGTCTGGACTATGAAGGAACCTACTTCAAGCCGACCGGCGAAAACTACGCAGTCATTCGCTTCTATGCGGATAATCTCGATCAAGCGATCGTTCCGCGTTCCCCTGCAAACGGCGGCACGGTGGAAGACCCCTATCCATTCGGCGGCGCAGGCTTTACCACCGGCACCAACGGACGCCTCGGCTCTCCCGAATGGGTGATGCCCGAGTTCACCGTACTGCAAGACGGCGCGCAACTGTTTGAAGTGCAGGAGGACGGCACAGAGGTTCTGCGCGGGGTCTATGCGGTGGAGGCGGGGCAGTTTGTCCCGGTCAACGCATGATTCGCGTGGGGCTGTATGCGCAGTATCACGGCGTTTGGTACGAGGCAGCGCATACGCGCGATGGTCAGATCAAGCTCGTATACCGTGGCGATGCCGCGCCGGACGGCTTTCACCTGACCCCCTATGGCAGCTTTCTGCTGAGCGTGTCCGCAAAGGATGTCGATGATCTTGAAATCATCCGCAGCTTTGCCACATATCGCGGCCACACCCTTGAAATAGCCAATGTGCAGGGCGACCGCGCCCTGCTTTCCACTGCCGACGCGCAGATCGCGGCGGAGTTGGGGATGGAACACGTCGATCGGCATGATTACCGCCTGATGGTGGATCAATCTCAATTAGAGCACGTGTTTGAAAAATCCCGCAAACTGGAACCATGATTAACCAAATACAGGAGGACATCATGAATATATGGCATGATATCAGCGTAGAACGCATTAAAAGTGACGATTTTGTCGCCGTCATCGAGATTCAAAAAGGCGGCAAATCCAAATACGAACTAGACAAAGAAACCGGCTTTTTAAAGCTGGACCGTGTGTTGTTTACCTCCACGGTCTACCCTGCCAACTATGGCTTCATCCCGCGCACCTATGCGGATGATCGGGACCCGCTGGATGTGCTGGTGCTTTGCTCGGAAAAAATCATCCCCTTAACACTCGTGCAGTGTTACCCCATCGGCGTGATCAAAATGATCGACGATGAGCAAGCGGATGAAAAGATCATTGCAATCCCCTTTGGCGACCCTGTGCACAACGGCTACCGTGATATTTCCGCACTGCCCGCGCATGTGCTGGAGGAGATGACGCACTTTTTTGAAGTGTATAAATCGTTAGAGCATAAGCACACCACCATACGCGAGGTTTGCGGACGCTCGGAGGCAATCGCCATCATACAGCGCTGCATCAAGCAATACGAAAAAAAATTCATAAAGAAAAAATAAGAAAGGTTTCCTATGTTTGATTATCATTTGCATAGTGATATTTCGGCAGATTCTACCGAGCCTGCCGTTGCACATCTGCTCGCCGCAAAGCAGCTTGGCTTTCATGAAATCTGCTTTACCGAGCACGTTGACATCAGCCCGACCGATGCCGCGCACAACTTTATTCCCGATTTACAGCGTTATCAGAAGATGATCGGGGAACTTCGTGCGCAATTCCCCGAAATCAAGATCAAAATGGGGCTTGAGCTTGGCGTGAACGATGGCATGGTGGAGGTGTTTGCGCCCTACGCCACCGCGCTGGCGTTCGATTTCATATTGAATTCCCTGCACTTTATCGGTGGGGAAGACCCGTTTTACGGCAACTTTTTTACGGGTAAAACGCGCGTCGAAGCATTTGAAACCTATCTGCAGGAAACACTGCGCACGCTCAAGCAGTTCGATCATTACGACGTAGTCGGTCACATCGGCTACCCCAGCAAGTATTATCCGGATCAAAGCCTCGCAGCAATCCGCTATCACGAGCACGCCGACACCTTGGACGAGCTGCTGACTTACATCGTCCAAGCGGGAAAAGGCATTGAAATCAACACAAGCTGTATGCCCGTCTATGGCGATACGCTGCCCTCACGCGATATCGTTGCGCGTTATGTGCAGCTCGGCGGCGAAATCATCACCATCGGTTCGGACGCGCACAAGGCGCAGGATCTTGGCAGATACTATCACGAAGCGCTGCAAATGCTGGATGCGGCAGGCGCGAAATATATTTGCACCTTCACGCAGCGGCAAGCGCAATACCACAAGATTTCCACATTATTATAATCAGGAGGCATTCACATGAAAGTCATCGCAATCAACGGCAGCCCGCGCAAAGAGGGCAACACACACGCAGCGCTCTGCGTGATTTCAGAGGAACTCGCACAGCATCAAATTCAAACTGAAATCATACAGGTAGGCAATCAAAAAATTCGCGGCTGCATGGCATGCGGCGGATGCAGAAAAAACCAAAACAAGCAGTGCGTCTTTACGGACGACTGCGTCAATGAAACCATCGCAAAAATGGCGGATGCAGACGGCATTCTCATCGCCTCCCCGGTGTACTTTGCAGGCATAGCAGGCACCATGAAAAGCTTCCTTGACCGCGCGTTTTACGTTTCCGGCTCCAATGGAAATCTGTTTCGTCACAAAGTAGGCAACGCCGCGGTTGCCGTGCGCCGCAGCGGCGGAGTGGGTACTTACGATGCGCTGATGCACTACATTAACTATGCGGAAATGCTCGTGCCTACTTCCAATTATTGGAATGTCATTCACGGTCGCGCAGTAGGCGAGGCGACACAGGACGAAGAAGGCGTTCAGATCATGCGCATACTAGCCAAAAACATGGCTTGGCTGCTGAATCTGCGTGCGCAAGGTATCACCCCGCCGGAAGCGGAAGCCAAAGTGATGACCAGTTTTGTACGGTAACGAATCATGAAGCACGTCATCATACTGCATGCAAGCAAGCGAAATCAATGTACCTATGGACTTTTGCAGCAGATTCAGGAGCGCCTGCGGGCGCAGGACATCCGGTCAGAAATCGTGCCGCTTTATGATCTGCAAATCAACGATTGCATCGGCTGCGAGCGCTGCATCACCAAGGGCGCATGCGTCCTATCGGATGATGTAGCGCCACTGCTGGAACGGCTTGCCGCCGCCGACGGCGTCATCCTCAGCTCTCCGGTCTACCTGCAACAGGTTTCGGGTAAGATGAAAACGTTCATCGATCGTACCTGCTGTTGGTTTCATCGACCGCCCCTATGCGCAAAGCCCTTGCTTGCCGTCGCCACCACAAAAGGTTCCGGTCTGAAAGATACGCTCAGTTACCTGCAAAGTTTAGCGCCACAGTGGGGTGCCATGCCCGCCGGGTGCATCGGCAGAACCATGCGCACACTCTCCACTCCCGTGTCAGATGCAGAGCTTGCAACCTTTGTGCGGTTGCTGTATCAGCCGCACACCCACCGCCCGAAGCTGCAACAGCTCATACTGTTCGAGGTGCAAAAGTCTCTTGCGCTGATGCTGGGCGGATTAGACGCGGCATACTGGCAACAGCAAAACTGGCAGGATGCGCCCTATTATTTCCGCTGTCAAACAGGCTGGTTCAAACCGCTGATTTCCGGCAGCATCGGCAAGGCGATGCGCAAAGAAATGCGCAAGTCAGCAACCGCACCGCAGTAATCATCAAGTTCGCAACCGGCACTGCGTCCACAAGAGGATCATCTCCATTCATTCAAAAAAAGTTCGTACCATCCGTTTGGACGATACGAACCTTTTTTATTTCCCTAGAAAATCACTTCCTCAATCACACCGCCCCCAAGGCACACTTCCCCGTCGTATAAGACGCAGTATTGCCCCGGCGTCACGGCGCGCTGCTTCTGCGCAAACTCCACCAAAACGCCATCCTCGCCACGCTTTTGCGCATATGCCGCCTGATCCGGCTGGCGATATCGCGTCTTTGCGCCGCATTCAAATACTGTGCGTTCCTCGCCGGAAATCCAGTTCATGCCCCGCATCACCAACGCCTTGGAAAACAGCAGCTCGGATTCCGCGCCCTGCGAAACCACCAGCACATTACGTCCCATGTCCTTTTCCACCACAAACCAGCGCTCGCCCGTGCCGCATCCGCCGATGTTCAGCCCGCGCCGCTGCCCCAGTGTGTAATACATCAGCCCGTCATGGAGTCCCACCACTTCGCCCTCTACCGATCGAATCTCACCGGGGTTCGCAGGCAGATAAGTCTGCAAAAATTGTTTGAATTTGCGCTCGCCAATAAAGCAGATTCCCGTGGAATCCTTCTTCTTTGCCACCGCAAGTCCCGCTGCGTTTGCGCGCGCGCGCACCTCGCTTTTCTGCAATTCCCCAATCGGAAACATCGCCCGTTCCACCTGCTGCTGCGATAGCATGCACAGGAAATAACTCTGATCCTTCCCATTGTCCAGCCCCTTGAGCAAAAAGGTCTTGCCTCCCTCGCGCCGCAGCCGTGCGTAATGCCCCGTCGCCAAATATTCCCCGCCTGCTTTGGTCGCAAAGTCCAAAAACGCGTTGAATTTGATTTCCTTGTTGCACAAAACATCGGGGTTGGGGGTACGTCCTCGTTTATACTCCGCTAAAAAATATTGAAACACGCGCTCCCAATATTCATTTTGAAAGTTCACCGTATAATATGGAATGCCGATTTGATCACATACCGCGCGCACATCGTCAAAATCCTGCGCGGCAGGGCATTCGGAGCTTTCATCCGAATCATCCCAGTTTTTCATAAAGATGCCCACCACATCATAGCCCTGCTCCTTTAGCAGCAGAGCGCTCACCGCAGAGTCCACTCCGCCGGACATCCCGACCACCACTCGTTGCTTCATTCCATTACTCCTTCTTTCCCCGCGCAGCAAAATGTGTTATGCTGTAAAAGAAATCCAATCCCACGGAGGCATTCCATGAAAAAATCCACCATCGTCTTTGCCGTCATCGCCATCGGCTGCATCATCGCCGCCATTCTTTTCATCGCATTCGGCAGACAAGGCACCCTGCTGGGCAATCTTGACCAAATCTGGCAAAATACGCTTCATTCCTAAACTTCAATGCCGCGCCGCGCCTTCACACCCTTGTCAAAGGGATGTTTGATTTTTTGCATGCACGTGATGTAATCTGCGCTCGCTTCCAGCGCATCGCTATATCGCCGTCCTGTCATCACCACTTCCAATTTTCGCGGCCGCTCACGCAAAAATGCAAGCAGATCCGCTTCGTCCAGCAGCTTGCATTCCACCGCGTCCAGCACTTCATCCAAAATCAAGACGTCAAAATCCTGCGCAGTCTCCACCGCTTTTTCAAAATAGCTCTTGCATTGCCGCGCCGTTTTGCACCGCTCGTCCTCGTCCATGTTCCAAATAAATTTCACTGGTGCAAAGCCATTTTGTACGCATGCCGTTTCCAGCTTCTCAAAGGAAACAATCTCCGCAGAGTTTCCGCTCTTCAAAAATTGTACGAATAAGACGCGTAAGCCATATCCACACGCGCGCGTTGCCAGTCCTACGGCCGCCGTGGTTTTGCCCTTGCCATCCCCACAGTAGATATGTACCAATCCCTCTTTCATCTGTGCCCCTTTCCGCAATCACACCGTCCGTGCGCTGCATCCTCTCGGCTTTTAGAAATCTCTCAAATTGATTATAATATGATTATATCAAAAAAGCGCCTCGTTTCAAAGCCACAAAAAAACCTCATGCGCGCTGCATGAGGCTCTCTCAACTTCAGTTGTTTCGCGCAGCAGGCATTACATAAACGCCATTGCCGAACCCAGCGCAGACAATCCAAATCCCACTGCCATGCCAACGAGTGCAAGAAAGATAATCCAAACCACCGTGATGATCGCGCAGATAATTAGCCCGATCAACGACATCACAAATCCTGCTTTTGCCATCATATCATCCGGTGCAGCTATCTTTGCTTTGTTTGCTAATACCACGCCGACGATGCCCAGAATCAGACCGACCGGCTGAAAAATAAAGATAAACACCAGCGAAAGAATCCCGAGTACGAGGGGTGCCACACCTGCATTGTTGTTTCCCATGATAACTTCCTCCATTTTAATTTTTAATTTGCTTTCCAGCTATTTTCTATTATAAGGCACGCGTCGGTGTTTGCAAATAGCTTTTCTTGTGCTTTTCCAACATTTTACAAAAAAGCAAGCACGCAATCCACCGATCACACCGTCTGTGCCACGCTCTTATAAGAAAGAAATAGCCGAGCTCAAAGCAGATAATCCAAATCCCACTGCCATGCCAAAAATCGCCAGTGCAAAAATCAGAATCACCGTGACAATCGCACAAACAATCAGCCCGATCAACGACATTACAAATCCTGCCTTCGCCATCATGTCGTCCGGCACCGTATTCTTTGCCTTGCTCGCCAATATCACGCCCACAATGCCCAAAATCAACCCTACCGGTGCAAAAATGAAAATAAACACCAGCGAAAGAATCCCCAGTACCAACGGCGCTACGCCTGCATTATTGTTTCCCATCATATCTTCCTCCATTATAACGTTCAATTTGCTTTTCAGCTAATTACAATTATAAGGCAAGCAGCGCGGTTTCCCTATTACGATTTTCTTACAGAATTCATACGTTTTCCCGTATGTCTCTAAAACAACCCGTCAATCCTTCCATCCGCATCTACAGTGATCTTCTCCGCAGCCGGTTTTGCAGGCAGACCGGGCATCGTCATAATTTCGCCCAAATATGCCACTGTAAAGCCAGCACCTGCAGAAATCTTCATGTCACGCACCGTCACTTCAAAGCCTTGCGGCGCACCCTTCATCGTGGGCTTATCCGAAAAGGAATATTGTGTTTTCGCAATGCAAACAGGAAATTTGCCAAACCCCAGCGTTTCCAGCTTGTCCATTTCCTTGCGCGCATGCGGCAAAAATACCACATTGCCTCCGCGATATACCCGTTCCACCACCGCGCGTATTTTATCCGCAATGGACATGTCCTGGTCATAGCAAAAATGCATGTGCGACGGCTTTTGGCATAGTTCCACCACTTTTTGCGCAAGCTCCAACGCCCCTTCGCCGCCCTTCGCCCAAACCTGCGTGGCAATCGCTTCCACGCCCAACTTGGCGCACTCACGTTGAATCAGTTCCAGCTCCGCCTGCGTGTCACTCTCAAAATGGTTGACCGCCACCACTACCGGCAGATGATAAACTTTCGTCAAATTCTCAATATGCACGCGCAGGTTTGCAAATCCCTGCTCCAACGCGCACAAATTTTCTTTTGTCAAATGCTCCTTTTCCACCCCGCCATGGCTCTTGAGTGCGCGCGCAGTCGCCACCACCACTACGGCGGAAGGCCTCAGCCCACTCTTGCGGCACTTGATATCCAAAAATTTCTCCGCACCGAGGTCTGCGCCAAAGCCAGCCTCTGTCACGCAGTATTCACCCAGTTTCAGCGCCATGCGCGTTGCCAGTACGCTGTTGCAGCCATGCGCAATATTCGCAAACGGTCCGCCGTGGATAATCGCCGCATTCCCTTCCAGCGTCTGTACCAAATTGGGCTTGATGGCGTCTTTGAGCAGTGCTGCCATTGCACCGTCCGCCTTGAGGTCCGCAATACGAATCGGCTGATCGTCACGCGTATACGCAACCACGGTGCGCCTCAACCGCCGTTTCAGGTCGCTCACATCCTTGGATAGGCACAAAATCGCCATCACCTCAGACGCAACCGTAATGTCATATCCATCCTCGCGCGGAATACCGTTCACGCCTCCACCCAGTCCATTGACCACAAACCGCAGTTGGCGGTCGTTGATGTCTACGCATCGCTTCCACGGAATCTTACGCACATCAATGTTCAGCGCGTTTCCCTGGTAAATATGATTATCCAAAATCGCCGCCAGCAGATTATTTGCCGCGGCAATCGCGTGCAAATCTCCAGTAAAGTGCAGGTTGATGTCCTCCATCGGCACCACCTGCGCATATCCGCCACCCGCAGCGCCGCCTTTCATGCCAAACACCGGACCCAGCGAAGGTTCGCGCAGCGCGATCACCGTCTGTTTCCCCAAGCGGTTGAGTGCATCGCCCAATCCTACCGATACTGTGGTTTTGCCCTCTCCGGCCGGCGTCGGATTAATTGCCGTCACCAGCACCAGTGCGCCGTCTTTTTTCTCCTTCAATCGATCCAGCAGCGAAAGCTTAATCTTCGCCTTGTGATCGCCATAGTTTTCAATTTCCTCGTCCAAAACTCCGTAGTGCAGCGCAACGTCACGGATCGGTTGCATTTTGCACTCCTGCGCGATCTTAATATCTGAAATCATATCTCTGTCGGCATGATGCCCCACACATCACGCACTCCCTGCATCCCATATTTAGGTTTTGAAAGAGATACCCATAAACTCTGTTTTTTTAACTCATAAAGGGGAGCTGCCCCGGCATCTCAACTGCGTCAACCCCTATGTCCTATGCCCGTGAATGGCTCATTGTGGCTCAAGGGCTCATAAGGACAAATGCAAAACGCGAGAGCAAAAAAGCCGCATACCTTCAAAAGACGGTACGCGACTTGTCTCCGGCTTCAAGCCGGTGGTGCCGAAGGTGGGACTTGAACCCACACGTTGTTGCCAACACAGGATTTTGAGTCCAGCGCGTCTGCCAATTCCACCACTTCGGCAACTGTTTGATATTTTAGCATATCAAGTGCAAAAAGTCAATGCAAAAAATGCCTCCCCGTTCAAAAAATGTTCAGATTTGTTCCAAGGCGAATCTGCATTTACGGCTTTCATTTTTTGACAAATCAAGTATAATGAAAGCATGGAAGATCAGCAAAGGCAGGAAGAATTGGAGTGGATCAAGGGTGCGCAACGCGGTGACAGTCTGGCGTTCGAGCGCCTTGTCTTGCGCTACCAGAAATTGATTTTTCAGCTTGCCTATCGCTATTTTCAGAACGAGCACGACGCACAGGATGCCGCGCAAAATGCGGTCATCAAGATTTATCAAAACTTGCAAAAATTCTCCTTTCGTTCCTCGTTTTCCACATGGATATACCGTGTCACCTCTAATGTATGTCTGGATCTGTTGCGCAAAAATAAAAATCTGCCGCTCGCTGCCGAGCAAGCAGAGGATTGGCAACGCAGCAAAGATGGTTTGCCGGAGGATGAGCTGTTGCGCAACGATCTCGCAGCGCAGATTCGTCTTGCGGCAAAGCAGTTGGATGCCAAATATCACGAGGTTCTGGTGCTCATTGATATGGAAGGTCTCTCCTACGAGCGCACCGCTCAAGTGCTGCGCGTTTCTGTCGGAACCGTGAAGTCCCGCTTAAACCGTGCACGTCAAAAGCTGCGCGCACTGCTTGTGCAACAGCATATTTTGTAGCACTCACAGCGCTTTTCAGATTTTTTCGGTTTTTAGGCAGAATCATTCGCAATTTTTTTATTTATGGAACAAACAAACATATTTTTGCGTCTCAATGATAAAGCGAGCCACACGCAAGGCTCTAAAATTGGAGGATTACCTATGAAAAAAACAATCATATTGATCTTATCACTTGGATTCGCAGCAGCGTTGTTTACAGCGTGCGCGCCTCAGTCTGTGGTCACGGAGGTTCCCGCACCAGAGAGCATCACAGTGCAGGAAGCCGGAACTACCGCCTCCTCGCAGGAAAGCACCCTTACGGTCAATGCAACAGAGACGGTCAAAGTAATGCCGGATATCGCCTACCTCAATTTGGGGGTGCAGACCACCGGCACAGACGCGCAGGCCGCACAGCAGTCAAACGCAGAAATATCCAATGCCGTGCTGAGCGCCATCAAGGCACAAGGCGTCGTTGAAAAGGATATCGAGACGGCATACGTCAACATCTATCCCGATTATAACGACCCGAATCAAACCTTTATGGAAAATGTGTTCAAAGTCACAGTACGCGACATCAGCAAGGTCGGCTCTGTACTGGATGCCGCCGTTGCAGCCGGTTCCAATCAGAGCTACTCCATAAGTTTTGATGTGGAAGACCGTGACTCCGTATACATTCAGGCGTTGTCTCAAGCGATGGAGGCAGTCGGTGTAAAGGCAAAGGCAGTCGCAGCATCCGGCGGATTCATCATCGTTCGACCACAATCCATCACTGAAAACAACTATGGCTACTCCGTTCCCAATGCCCTGAAGGAGACTGCGGCAATGGACAGCGGGACGGGTCAGGCAACCCCGGTCAACCCGCAAGAAATCGAAATCTCGGCAACCGTCAGCGGTGTCTATGTGATCGAGTAAAAAAACTGCTTCACCACCTGCGCTCTACCGGCGTAGGTGGTTTTTTTATGTGCAACACGCTTCAACTCACCCAAACCTCTACCCGACTCTCACCCACTTGATCACAAAGCATACCTGCAAAGCCAACATCACGCATTCGCCTTTTTTTGCTCAAAAATTGTTTTCAAAATAGCAACAATTCCGTTACATTTAGGGGGTGTATTTCTTACTCAACTCGTTTATACTAAGATGCGTGTGATTTTACATGAAGAAATTATGAAGGAGGACATATCACATGAAGAAATTTATTACACTTGCATTGGCTGCTGCATTGGCAGTCGGGCTGTTCGCAGCATGCGCACCCAAGCAGGAAGCGGTAGCATCCCCGGCACCGGCATCAGAGGCTCCGGCTTCAGAGGCACCGGCATCAGAGGCACCCGCTTCAGAGGCACCAGCTTCAGAGGCTCCCGTTTCAGAGGCACCGGCTTCAGAGGCTCCAGCAGCAAACGTGCCGAATCCCATCAAGGACTATGGTTCGCTGGATGACTTGATTGCAGCCACAGGCATTCCGATGACGATTCCGCACAAAGCAACGGACATCGTTGTGCAGTCCATTGACGATAAGCTCAATCAGGTTACGTTCAAAGTTGCAGACGGTACGGAATACACCGTTCGCAAAGCAAAGGTAGATTATCCGGACGGCGACAAAACCGCAACCATTGATGGCTATTATATCGAATGGAAAGACGAGCACGAAGCAGCTACTCCGATGGGTGTCAAAGTCACGGTGCGCACGGGCAATCCCGATGGCAGCGCAACCGGCGTCGTAATCTGGACGGATGGAGAATACAAATATGCTGCGTTCCCGACCGGAGACTTCAACGAAGAAGCGATGTTGACACTGGTAGACGGCGTGAAATAATCTGCATATTCAAAAAGTCTCAGCACTTTGTCAACAGCCTGAAAGAATCATGGATGATCGTCCATGATTCTTTTTTATCCAAATTCCGGCAAAGTCCTTTCTGTTTTAACGGAATTATGTTATAATTTTTCTGGTTGCTTCGAAAGCTTCTTGAGGGATATCATGAACAGTTCGGCAGCTAAATTTATTTCTTTAGGTGACTGATGCAAAAACATTTATTTAAAATCCTGGTAATCGTGCTGGCGTGCCTTACTCTTGTCGGCTGCTCAGCATCACAAAAAGAGCTGCCGCAAACTGAAAAGGTCACGCTCTATTTTGGATTGGCGGACGCAACCACAGGCGAGCAATACGTAACCGCCGACGAAGCATCCAAGCAAATCGGGCAAATCTGCCTGGATGCCGGTGTCGGCTATACGCAGTGGGATGCCTTCGGTGCATATCGAAATGGTGATCAAACGATCTCCAATGACACCGTCGTATTTCTGCTCATGTTTTCTACTGAAGAGCAGGTGCGGCAGATCATTGACACCGCAAAATCGCAGCTTAATCTTTCAGCCGTACTGTACGAGCGCACTGCCGTGCAAGCCTCTCTGCAATAGGAAGAACCGGAACCAATCAAAAGGCTGTCGATAGCCTTTTTTTTGCACTCTATGCCACTTCATCGCCGCGCAATTTCTTCCTGCACAATTTGCACCCAGCGCCGTGCGCGCCATGCATCGTTGCAAATGGTGTGGTTGTCCTTCATGATGATCTCCAAATTGCAATCCTTTGCAATCTTTAATGTCTCGCGGATTCCCTTGGCAATCGCGTCCTCGTCCACAGGCGATACCGCCAGTGCTGTGGGGCTGGGTTTCCACGAATAGACATAGTCTTTCCCCAAATATTCCGCCATCTTTTCCCGATCTGCCCATGCCGATACCGAAACACGCCGCAAGTTCGGTGTCTGCTTGACCACATGCCAACGCTTGTCCAACGGCTCACAACATCCATAGCAGTTCAGCCCAAAGCGCTCTAAAATTGGCTTTTGGTAGGCAAAAATAAATTCTGCAAACATCTCCGGTGATATCCCCAGCGTCTCTTGACTTTCGCAGAATCCCCACAGATCGCAGGTGCGCACATGCGCCCCGTCAAAGTCCTTCTGTGGCAGCTCGTCCGTCCAGCCAAATCCGCCCGATCCCACATAGTTCCCCGCATGATTGAGTGTTAGCAAGTGGCTCTGCTCTAAAAAGTCCAGCTTGCAAAGCGCATCATCACGCAGCAACGCCATCAGTGTATGCAGCTCCTTGGGATTTTCGTACATGTCCAGCATCATTCCTTCCATGCCGCGCAGATTCATCAAATCCCACGTCAACCCCAGCGACCACCAAAAGCACGCATCCATCCGCACTTGCAAAATACCGCCGAAAATGTCCTCCGCAAGGTTAAAAAGCTGTTGTGTACGCACCTCATCCACGTGAATGCTGCGTCGGTGCAGTTTTGGCAAATCCGTCTGATAGTCCTTCACGTCTGCAATCCAGTGATACGCGCCGTTCAAATCCGCCGACTCCAGCACCACGTGTGGAATGCCGAAGTCCGTCACATCGTACACGTGCTGCACCGGAAATATATCCGTAATCACACGGTCATCACACAAAACTTCCCCCCAGTAGAGTTCCTTGCGCAACCGAAATTCCCAGATGCGCGCCAAATTTCCCACGCATTGCAGGGATGTGTGCGGAATGATCTCATACCAGCCGTTTTCCACATCAATAAATACCATCGGTCGCTTTTGTCGCAGCCCATTATGCGCCTTCCACAGAGAGATTTTCTCTTGCTCGCAGCCGCGCTGCGACAGTTCCAGTACACGCTGCGCCAAATCGCGCAGCACCTCGCGCTCCCGCTCTGTCACGTGAAATTCGGCATTTCTGATATGCCCCAATGTCGTATAAGGCAACGATAATCCGTTCGGGTCGCCCAGTCCGTTTCCCAATCTTTGCATCTTACTTTCCTCCTGTTATTCTTCCTTTTGCCCTTAAATTCGTTTACGTGCTCGGGCACGTAACAGGGCATAAAAAACCGTCTCGCTTCTGTCTCATATAGTCCGGCATCCAACACCGCCATTTTCAGGCCTGAATGCTATAAATTTTCCCGTAAATATACCCGCGTCGCAGTAAAAATCTCGCGCTTGGGTTGCAAACCATCCAGCAGATAGTTCGCCAGCGTATTGACCGCCAAAAAACCCTCATTTTGCGCGTCGTGATCGATTACAAAATCGACTCGCCCCTGCCGCAGCAACGCCTCCGTGGTCTCGCTCAAGTCGAAACACACGATCGCAATGTCCTCGCGCCGCATGTCGCAAAGCGCCTGCACCACCCCACTCACACCCGATCCTGTCACATACACCCCACGGATGTCCGGCTGCTCGCGCAACCATGCCCGCATTTGTTTGTATGAGTCCGCATCCAGATCATGATTGCAAGCCTCGGCGCAAATGAAAGCCTGTGGATATTGCAACCGCAAATGATCTGCAAACGCCTGTCTGCGAATGCGATGCGCCTCCATTGACTGCGGGCCATAAAGCATTGCAATCGCTCCCCGCTTGCGCACGCTCTTTGCCAGCAGCTCTGCTGCCATGCGCGCTCCCTGTGCCAAATCATGACCCACATAGCATAGGCTTCCCGGAATGTCACTGGTCACAGATACCACCGGCACTTGCACTTCTTGCACCGCGCGGCAGGTATGTTCCCCCTGCAACCCCATTACCACGATGCCGTCCACGCCGCGTTCCCGCAAGGTCAGCATCAGCGCCGCCTGATCTGCCTCCGCATAGCGCTGCATCCGTTCGATCCGGCATGCTACGCCCTGTTGCGCCAATTCACGCTCCGCCATGCGCACGCCTCGCTCCACCTGCATACTGTATTGGTTTCCCTCAGGCATCATCAGAATCACGCCAATCTCCCGTTTTTTGTTGCAGGATGAAAGCGCCTTCGCTATGGAGTTGGGCGCATACCGATGCTCCCGCAAAATTCGCTTCACTTGTGCGCGCACCGCCTCGCTCACACCGGGGCGCTCGTGAATCACCTTATCCACAGTTCCGCGGGAAACACCCGCCATCTGCGCGATTTGCCTGATTGTAATTGCCATGTTCCCTCCACAGGTTGCTCGGGCACGTATCCCGTAGATTCAGCATACCACATCCACACAAAGAATGTCAACACAAAGCAAAATCCCCCCGAAACAAATCGGAGGGATCGCCGTATTCAACTGCTGTCAGCAGAGCGAGGGTGAGCAAAATATGAAGGATATCTTCTTGCGCCCGCAAACAATTAGTCCACCAAAACAACACCTTTGATCTTGTTTTCTTTGGACTCTTTCATAAATTTGATGCCCGCTTCCGTCTCCGCAAGCGAGAATTTATGCGTAATAATAGGCTTTAGGTTGACCTGCCCCGATGCCAGCAACGCAAACACGTTGTCCCACACCAACGGCGCAAGCCATGAGAATTTGAGTGTGCGCTCGGATTGAATCGCGTCCAGCACCGGTATGCTCAAGCGGTCTTCCGGCGACGGCAGACCAAAATACACGATGGTGGAGCATGCGCCCGTCACATTCAGCGCATCCTGCAACGCAACCATTGCGCTGGTCGCCACAATCGCACGCGGCGCTTTTTCGCCGTTGTTCATTTCCATCACCTTTGCCGCCGTGTCCGCCGCATAGTATTTCGATGCCTTATCCAAGCTGTTGATGACGTGCGTTGCACCGCACTCCAGTGCCTTTTCCAGACTGTAATCGTCAATGCCAATCAAAATTGTTTTACCAGCACCGGCAGCCTTCGCCAGTTGCAGCTGCATCAAGCCGATGCCGCCCGCACCGTATACCACCACCGTCTGCCCCAGCTGCACATCCAGCCGCATGACTGCGTGCGTGGAACATGCCAACGGCTCTGCCAATGCCGCATCCTCAAAGCTGACCGCATCCGGAATCTGATAGACATGCGTGTATTTCACTTTCACGTATTCCGCAAAACATCCGTTCGTGGAAACGCCGATGACCTCAGAATGCCCGCAGGTATTAAACTCGCCGCGCATGCATGCCGGACAAGCGTTGCACTGCTGTACCGGATTGATCGCCACACGATCTCCCTCTTGAAACAGACCCAACTTCTGCGGGATACTTCCCACCTGCGCCACAACGCCCGAAGCCTCATGCCCCAGATACAGCGGCCCTTTGCCGTTTGGCGTGTCCAGCGGGCTGTGACCATAGTAATAGGATACGTCCGACCCGCAGATGCCCACCGCCTTCACTTTAATCAGCACTTCGTTGTCCGCAATCTGCGGCACATCGCATTCTTCATATTTCATGACCAATGGTTCGTAAAATGTCTGTACTTTCATTTTCATGATGTCAAATCCTCCTATTTTTTCTGCGGCATATTGCAGTCCGGGCCAAAGTGCTTCAAAATAACCAGCGGCTCCACCGCCGAGGTGTTTTTGATCACGACGCCTTCCTGCGCGCGCTTGTTGCTTACGAAAAATTCGTCCGCTGTCAACTGACCGTAGCGGATCAGTGTGGGCGATTCCATCGCAAATGTGCCGAATGTGCCGTGTCCTTGCACCGCAAGGCAACCGTAAGCCGCCGCATCTTTGATGACCACTTCCGCGCCCGGCTCCACCGTCAGCTCCTTCGCCGCAACAAAATCGTTGCCGTAGCAAATCCAGTTTTGTACATAGCCTGCGCCGGACTGATCGGCGACCGGCGGCCGGAAGAATTTTTCACGATAGTTGGGAATGGTGTTCAATTCCCAGTCTGCCGCGTCCATGATCACGTCCAGATCGCGCTCACTGCCCGCAGGCACATAGCCGCACAGCGAACTGTAATCAAACACTTCACCTTCGACAACGTTCTCCCACATCGCCATTACATCGCTGTTCCACTGCGGCTCATACGTGCACAGCGAACCCGGCGCGTGCACCACGCCCGCAGGAGTAAACCAGCCCGTTCCCAGCTCGACGCGAAACGCGCGGGATAATTCCAAAATGCGCCCGTCCGCAGTTTCAAATTTGCTCAAACGCTCCTTCACTTCCTCCTTGCTCACAGAAGGATCAAACCCGAAGTAAGTCACCGGACGAATGCCCAAATGATTGTTGTACTGTTTCGGGAAGAAGTAGTGCTCGTGCTTGGGTGTTACACCCACTTTTGCGCATGCCTCTTCACGATGATGCACATGGTGGAACAGCGGCTC
>CAYVTZ010000011.1:0-92481 GCA_964454685.1 uncultured Christensenellaceae bacterium | reverse complement strand
AATTCGTTTCCAATACTTTTCTGCCCAGTGAATCGAATCCGGTTTCTTTGATGCGCCCCAGTGCATCCTGCACCTGCATATAAATTCTATTGTCACGCGCCACGTCATAGGCATAGAGCGTGGAGCAGCTATCCACATCAAGCTTTTGATTCACTTTTAACAATCGATTTAACCCGTCATAGGAATATGCTGTAAGCATTCCCCCGCCGCTTGCCATTTTGATTACATTCCCAAGCAAATCGTAGGAATAGGTCTGCCCAACCACCTCGGCTCCTTCTCCGGTTTTAATCTTTGTTTTTTGACCCAGCGCATTGTATTCCGCATGCTTTGTACGCCCTTTTCCGTCCGTGATGCAGGTACAATTCCCCGCGAAATCGTAGGTGTATTGCGCAACAATGATTTCAGCGCCGCCGGTCTTTTTGTTGCGAATCGCCGTGCTGATCAGTTGTCCGGCTTTGTCGTATGTTTCCACCGTGTACACGCCTGTGCCGTCTCGCTTGAAAACAATATCCCCACCTTCATCAGACTTTTCGTATGCGATGGTGCTCAAAGCGCCATCCGGCGTTTGCACAGACAGCAGTCGGTTGATTTTATCATAGGTATAAACCGTGCTTGAGCGCGCGCGATTAGTAGACATCAGCAGATTACCGGCATTGTCGTACTCCCATTGTTCCATGCTCCGATCCGCATACACAGCTTTTATTTTCCGACCTAAGATATCGTATGACGTTGTAGTTGTATGGTTTAGCGCATCCGTCTCTGTTACAATCAAAAATTCTGCTGCATTCGCGCAATAGCTATAACGGTAGCTCTTTGTGGTGGCAACCGTTGCACCATTCAAATAACCTTTTACGGTCAGGATACGTCCTTTTTCATCATACGTGTAGCGTATCTGCTTTCCGTCGCGGTCTGTCGTCTGCATGAGCAACCCATTCAGCCCGCCCTGCGTGCCGTATCCGTTTACTGATTTCTTGCCCGTTGGATCGGTCACCTCTAAAAGATTTCCATTTCCGTCGTATTTGTAGCGTGTGGTACGCGTTTTGCCTTCGCTTACCGTGACGGTTTCTGTGGTTGGCTTGTTCCAGCGGTTGTACCCGTCAAATGTTTTCAAACTGCCGTCAGGCCCTTCTACGCCGAGCAGATTTCCGAGGGCGTCATAACGATAGCGATACACAATCGTCGTTTTGCTGTTCTGCTTGAATTGCATCATTGTCACTTGATTATTCTCGTTGTGCGCGTAAAGCAGTTTCCGCAGGATCGGGTCGGTGTACTCCGTCACCAAACCACGGCTGTCAAATTTGTATTGGTGTTTCACGCCCTGTTGATCCGTCATGGAAGAATATCCTGCACGGAATGCAAAGGAAAATGCCTGATCTTGCGCATCCCTTATGGACTGAATCTCGCCGGAATTGGCATATTCAAATGTTGTAAAGCGGTTGCCTGCATCCTTCACTGAAATTAAGTTCTTTCGCGCATGTCCGGCGGCAACATTCGGGTCCGACGGTGCATACGTGAATTCTTCCCTGTAAAAGGCGCTCGGTCCTGTCTGCATCACCGCTTCCGTCAGTTTATCCTGATCTTCGTGGTAACGGTATTCATAGAAGATGCTTGCGCCACTTGCGTTGTCCGTCCAGAGTACGCTCTTGAGCATATCGGGGTGGTCATTCAAGTATGGCAGATCCTCCGCGACTGAATTTGAAGGTTCTGCAATCAAAACACTGCTGATCCGCCGATAGACATAGTATGCAAATTCCAGCGTATCACCGACGCTGTTGCTGACGCGCACAAGATTGCCGCGTCCGTCGTAAGCAAATTGAAGCATATTTTCGTTGCTGTCCGCAAAACAGATCAAGCGCTTGGTCGCTTTATCAAAATGATAGCGGACATTGTCTTTACGCGTAACGCGCAAGATATTTCCCACCTCTTCCAAGCGCATCAACGAGCCGGGGGCAGCAGCATACGTTTTGTCTGCCTGCAAACGGAAGCGGTGGAAGCTTCCGTCACCATCTTTTAAAATCAACCCGATTTTGACGCGCGCTTCGTCATATTCTTCCATCAGCTTGGTGTTAAAACTGAAATCCCAGCCATAACCGACGGGCGTCTTGCTGGTTGCCATGCTGTTAAACGTACGCCGCATCACCATAGCAAGAAATGGATCGCTCACCACAATATCTGTGGAAGTGTATACCAAGTTACCGTTGGCGAGGTTTACATACCCTTTCCCATTGGCCGTGCGGAATGCAGAATAACTCCAACAGTCCTCTAGCCCCAAGCACTTGTCTACTTCACCCTTGCTGACCGTGGTTGCCCACGCCTGATTGGAGGGCAGGCTTTCGCGTGGCTTGCCATTGTATATGCGTGTTGCCGTCACTTGATAGTAAAACGTCGTATCGTACACCAGTTGATAATCACTGTAATAACAATCCGTTAACCCGGAGGCAATTAACGTTTTTGCACTCGGGTAAAAATATGGTGTTTCACTGCGATAGACATTGTATGTGTAGGTATCCGCCTCGTGGCCGCTTGCTTGCCAACGCAGCAACGTGGTGTAATTGGCATCCGAGATCGCCGAAAGATTCCACGGTTCCAGTACCAGCTTGACCACATACGGTTGCCCTGCAATCTTTTGTTCTGTGAACAACGTCCAGTGCTTGAGCTTGGGTGTGGAAGTGCTGTTTGCAGCCGTTTTTAGCTCTGCTTTGATCACAACATCCTTCCCTGCCGGGAAATGATTCCTCCAGTCGGCCGGCTTGCCGGAATCACCGGGCACAATCGCCGTCCAGACCTTTCCGCCGTCTGTTGAAATAGAATAAGTGATGCCGGTATCGGCGGGCTTTTCCTCCGCCACAACCAAGCAAGCGGAAATCACATCCGCATAAATATGCCGAACGGTGGAACTTACCGTACCACAAGCACAGCGCACTCCGTTTGCAGCGCCGGGCTCTGCGCACGCAAGCTCCAAATGTCCGGAGCCACTTGCCGCGTCAACATAATGTCGCGTTCCCTGCAAGCTCGTGATACCTCTTGCATGCTTCGGGAAGCCGTTATCAATCACAATCGCGTTTGCGTAGGTGGAATAGCGTACAATCGCCATGACAGAGCGAACCGTAGGCGAGAGAGGCGCGCTGCCTTTTGAAAGCAATGCACGAATGGTGACCGAGTCGCCCGACGTATCATCAAAATACGCGCGATTCTTTACATTCCTGCCACCGGTTCCCGCATTGGTGGACAGCGGCACAATGCTTTTCCATGTTTTCCCGCCGTTAACGGAAATCTGATAAGCAATCGTCGCTCCGGTCTGCGGCATTTCCATTGTGATCAAATCTACATAACTAACATTTCCGGCAAAGCTCTTCCTTTTTGTTTCAAAGCTGCCTGCTGTCGCGCCGGGCGCAAGCTGCATTCCGTTTGGAGTCAGCACCGTTTTGTCTGCCGCCTGAATATCCGTTGCCGCCTGCAAATCGTTGGCGACCTCCAGAGTTTCATAGGTAGATGTGCTGTAAAGCTCAGCACCCGATTGATCTTTGGTCTGTGCATACAAGAACACCAATGACCCTTCCGGATAAGCCCATTTGTTTTCTGTGGTGCGGTACTCCGCCAAATTGATGACAACGCCATTGCCGGCCTTCGTCTCCGCACCTTTGAGTAAATTGTTCGCGAAAAACTTCCCGCAGCCCAAGCCTGCAATCGAACCATTCACTTTTCTTGAGCACTTGGTAAGTTGGGTTGGCTTCGTCAGATATCTACTTGGATCAATCTGTTCTTTTGGTGTAAAAGCATCCGCCGTATTCAGCGGCAGTCCGTCCAGCTTCAACGCCTGTGCAATCATTTTGCTGTTTTCAGCAATTAAGATATGAATCGGCGAAGTGACGGCTTTATTCCCCGCGCCATCAGTTGCGATCAGCTGAAGCGTGTAATAGCGATTTTGCACCAGTGTAGCGGCATTCAGCGTTGCAATGGTTGTGTTTCCAACATTTCCTGTTCCGCTTTTTAAGTTGATCCATTGCAGGACCGTTGTCCCGTATCCGTACCGCAACGTCCATGTCACGCCGCTGTTGGCTTCGTAAACCGAGCCGACCACAGCGATCTGACCGGATACGGCGGCTTTGTCCTTCGGTGCTGTAATGGATACCGAGGGGGGAACGGCATCTGTACAAAGCGTCGCAGATTTGGCTGCACCGGCATTGCCCGCTCTGTCTATCCCTCGCACAGTAATCGTGTATTTACCGGCATCCCACTTGGAAACGTCCAGCTGTTTACTTCCTTCTGCTGTTGCTAAAGACGTCGATGTCCATGCGCCGGAATTCACTTGGTATTCTACGTGATTTAAACCGCAATCATCTGTTATACCTTTCCAGCTTACGGTGAAAATCTTCGAATTACTCCATCCACTTGGCGTGATGGACACAGATGCAGGTGCGGAAGGCGGCACGCGATCTGGGTATACGACCTGCGCAGACTGACGCCACCCGCTGCAATTTTTTGATGTATCCTGCGCCTGCACACGAAAAAAATAGTTGTGGTTGTGCGGCAGGCTTGAATAGGTATAGGTGTATGTTGGCAATGCACTTGCGCTCGCCGCCGCGTTTGCAACCGCCACTTGTCCTTTCCATGTTGCTCCGCCATCCATCGAGTACTCTAAAATATATCGCCAAATGTTGAGTGCCGTGTCCAGCGGCTTGTCCTTTACTCCCGACCACGATAGCGTCACCGAACCCGTAGATGCCGCAAAGTTTTTTGCAGCAACGTTCAGCGCAGCGGGCGCGGGCGGAGGCATCGTATCCTGATATGTAATTTCAATACGCATTGCCAAGGGCGTACTCATCTCGGAAGAGCGAAACCAGCGGTAAACTCCCAGCTGATTCTCCGGATTTGTATTGAGCATCACGCCGCAATTCCTGTTGATGTCTGTTGACCAAACTTTTGCCAGCGCGGTGATGTCCCAAGCATATTGCCCGCTGCCCGCCGACTGCGCGTTAACAAAGGTGCCACCATATTTTGGGGCTGTATTCCACGTTACATTCGCATTGAAGCGAGTCACCAGCGCATGCGCTTCAATATTGCTTGTGAAGCCCTGACCGGATGCTTCCAGCGCGATGAGCTTTGCAGATGCAATGGCAACACGGCTTAGTTGTGTGTTAAAGGTTGGGAAATATACCAGAATACGCGTGTGATCATAATTTGCGGTGTACCCGCAGTGCAATACCCCTTTTGAGCTATATGCAGTTGTAGGAGTTTTCGAGCAAATATACGTATCCAGCACGTCACGTGTTGACTCGTAGATCACGGATGGATCAATGTATACCGGATATTCAGTGGTTGGATCCAGCAGAAAGGCTTCGTCCGCAACTACGGTGAGAACATATTCGCCGGGCACATCGGTTGACTCAATGATGTTATAGCCATCCACACTGCAATGGTATCCAAACTGATCCACATCATCCCCCGGATACGAATCTTTCACAAAGGGAGCCGGTATTGTTGCAATGCGAGCATCTGTAAACGGTTCAATCAAGGAAATTTGTCCGGAATCCTCGACGCGGGGAACCAGCCTGCCTGTGTTCAGCAAAAAATCGAATTGATGTTTTCCCTCATAGGACGGCAGGACAATGTGTTCTTTCACGCCATAGCCAACCGGCGCATACTCAATCAAAATGCCTTCCCCGTATGCACAAGGATAACGCAGCGCCGTGATCTTCTCATGAACCAGCTTATTGTTGAGCGCATATTTCTTTGCGGATGCTGTTTGGAACTCCAAAGATTCGCCTTTATAATTCAACAGTTTTTTTATCTCAACCGCACGATGAGAGTCCAATATGTCTGCTATTTGAGCTGTGAGCGCGTCGCCCGCAGCTATATCTGTCAAATGTGAATGCTCCCGCAGCTGCGCAAGCGTCAATCCCGAAGAAATTCCAGCATCAAGATCGTATTTGGGTCGCATTGTGATGGCATAATCGTCTTTTGTTACGCAAACAGCGTCGCCGGATAAAAATTCAGTCGGTAGAGTGACCTGAACCGGACCTGACCTGTTGCTGTAATGTCCAAGCGTGGCATTCTCATCCTGCCCGATCCACACGATATCCGGTTCAATCGGCTGCAAGTTGCCTGATTCATCTATAAAGTTTTGCGGCACAAGGCTCACTAACTGTGTGACACCGTTATGATCGTGCCGATATACAGACGAAAATTCTCCACTGCTTTCAAGATCTAATTGCATGGGAAATTCCGTCAGAACATCAGTCATGGGATGAACTGACCCATGATCAGTCTTTCGCTTTTGAAGCGGAATAACATTTTGTTGTGCCTTTTGGAACGCATCTGTTGCGTCGATTTTGCTGCCATTGGGCTCTTGCGGTTCACCGTAAGCATCTTTCACTCGATGATTCATGATTCCTCTCCTTTTTTACATGCTATTTCATGTATTGTTATTTACGCAGTTTAATGGCACCTTGTTCTTTTAAAAAAGCAAAAATGGTACAATGAAACATTGAAATAAAAGTGAGATTCCGCAGCTTCCAACTGCCGTCACATTGATTCGGAAAACAGGTTTTAAGCGCTCTTGAATTGCTTGCTTTAGCTTCATTATATGGGGCGCTTTTCTGCAAGTCAAGGAATGTTTTTTGCGCAAAAACGCGATACCTATGCGACAAACCAGAAAATATAGCTGTGTCGCCATTTTGTGAAAAATAGCATCAGGAAATATTTTTGAGAGCGTTTCTTGCTCCCATAAAAAATTCGTTTGAGGACGATCTGCGCCAGTGCGGATTTCAGGCCAATGCTCTGCCGAACATACGATATGATGTTTCATGAGCGCGGAAGCTTTGGCTCGCTTACTCCTTTGGCATATCCGGGAACGCTGCCTCGCGTTTTCACGCGCAGCCAAAAAGCGCAGGCATCCATTCTCTGCCTGCGCTCAACACGTCAATCCTGACCGGAGGTACGGTATCGATTCTATTTTTAGAAGGTGATCACTGCCTTTACCACGTTTTGCGCATCGTCAATTACCTCGTTAAATGCAGCTTTTGCATCTTGAAAAGCATATCGATGCGTTACAATTTGCTGTATGTCTATGCTCCCGTCTGCAATCGCTGCGATTGCCACCGGATAAAGATTCCGATAGCGAAATACGGACTTTATGGTCAGCTCTTTCCCCATCACTTGCGAAAAATTATACAAGAGGTCGCTTTCCACCGCTACGCCAACCAGCACCACAGTTCCGCCGCATTTTGCAATTTGTGATGTTTGATAGATGGTTTGAGGCACACCTGCCGTCTCAATCACGACATCCGCGCCATCCGCGCCCAGCACAGAGCAAATCTCTTGCAATACGTCGCTTGTTTTTCCGTTGATCACTTGTGTCGCTCCCAGCTTTTTTGCGAAATCCAGCCGCTTTTCAAACAAGTCAACAACAATCACCTTCGATGCCCCCCGCGCTTTTGCTGCCAGCAGCGTGACAAGACCAATGCACCCGGCTCCTAAAATCACTACGCTGTCTCCCACCGAGACACAGCCCTGCGCGCAGGCGTGCAGACCAACGCATAGCGGCTCTACCAAAGCGCCCTCAAGATATGAAACCTGTTCCGGTAATGGGAAGCACAGATCCGCAGGATGCATTACATAGTTTTGCAGTGCGCCCTGCACCGGAGGCGTGGCAAAGAACCGGACATCTTTGCACAGGTTGTATTTGCCGGATTTGCACTGCGTACAACTCCCGCACGGAATGCCCGGCTCCAGCGCAACGCGGTCTCCTGCTTTCAGATGGGTAACACCGCTGCCAACTTCAATGATGACGCCCGATACCTCGTGTCCCAGCGTGAAATCGCCCTTGACGACATAATCTCCAATTTTTCCAAATTCAAAATAATGCACGTCTGAACCGCATATGCCACAGCATTCGATTTTTATAAGCACTTCACTTGCTGCTGGTTTCGGTAGCGGAGCTTCACGAAATTCCAAGTTCCCCGGGCGGTTCATATATGCTGTTATATTTTTCATAAACGGATTCCCCCTATCATGCTATGATTTTAACTTTTTTCCGAATCTTGACATATTGCAAGCTGTCTATAATTACTGCCAGCATCAATACTAAGCCCTTGACCATTTTCTGCATGAAGGCATCCATACCCAGCAATGACATACCGTTACCCAGCACGCCAATCACAAGAATACCAGCAATCGCCTTGCCAATGCTTCCCTTTCCCCCATTCAGGCTGACACCACCCAGCACACAGCCGGTTAATACATCCATCTCGTAACCATCGCCTGCGCTGGGCTGCCCGCTGCCAATCCTGCCCAGCATGACAACACCCGCAATGCCCACCAGCAATCCGCAGCAGGTGTATGCGAGTATTCTGACCTTATCGGAATTGATTCCCGAAAGGTTTGCGGTTACTTCATTGCTGCCGACCGCATAAAAATAGCGTCCCAGATATGTCTTGGATAGAACAAAATATCCAATGATGATGATTGCGACCATGATCAGCGCGGATACCGGCAAAATGCCTAAGATATAGGTTTGACCTACCCACTTGAGCTCCGGTGGGATGCCGTACACCGGCAATCCCCCGCAGATGGTGTACGTGAAGCCGTAAAGAAAAATTTGCATGCCTAACGTCATAATCAGAGGCGGCACTTTTACTTTTGCAATTACAAAACCATTGAGGAAACCGATCCCCACCGCAATTAAGATTGCAAGACAAATGGCAAGCGGAATGGGCATTTGTAAAATGGTCACAAACATACTAATGGAAACGACAACCAATGAAATCACAGAACCCATCGATAAATCAATGCCGCCGGTCAGCAGCACAAAAGTCATACCCACCGACAAAATTGCCATAATTGCAACCTGCTTGGACATGTTGATCACATTGGTTCCTGTTGGAAACGCCGGGGTGAGCAGCGCAAAAATCAGAACCAATGCAGCCAGAATAAATACAACCCCATATTTTTTGAATAGATTTGAAAACTTCATACTTCCTCCTCAACAAATGCCCGATGCAAACTGCATGACTTTCTCCTGATTGAATTCTTCTTTGGAAAGTTCACCGGTACATTCCCCTTCATGCAGAACCATAATTCTCTCCGACATGCCGATCAACTCCTCCATCTCGGAAGAGATCAGCACAATGGCGATGCCTTCTGCGGCAAGCTCGTGCATTAGTTTATAAATCTCCTGCTTTGCCCCCACGTCAACGCCACGTGTCGGCTCATCCATGAAGATCACTTTGCAGTCTGCCGCGAGCCATTTTGCCAAAACCACTTTTTGCTGATTTCCACCGCTTAGAGAGCTTGCCGGCACATCCAGCGAAGGGGTTTTAATGTGTAAAACTTCTTTCTGGCGCTGCGCGCATTCCGCCTCTTTCTTCTTGTCAACAACGCAAAAGCGTGAAATTTTTTTAAGAATCGGCAGCGAAATGTTATGAGCAATGCTGTTTTCTAATAACAATCCCTGTCGTTTCCGATCCTCTGTCACAAAGCCCATTCCCAGTTCTATGGCGTCCTTTGGACGATGGATGCGGATTTTATTACCATCTAAATAGACTTCGCCGTCGTCCATGATGTCCGCTCCAAAGATGGCGCGCACAAGCTCAGTACGTCCCGCGCCAACCAGTCCGCCAATGCCTAATATCTCGCCACGCCGCACCGAAAAGGAAATGTCCTGCACCTTTTCCGAACAGATGTTCTTTGCTTCAAATACGACATTGCCAATTTCATGCGTGCGCTGCGGGTATTCAAACGACATTTCGCGCCCTACCATATAGGCGATCAGTTGATTGGTATCCATGTTAGCGATGTCATCCGTTACAATTTTTTTGCCGTCCCGCAGTACCGTTACACGATCACCAATGCGAAACAATTCGTTCAGGCGGTGTGAAATATATACAATCGTATATCCCTGGCTCTTTAAATCGGTTACCAGATTCAAGAGCTTGTCTACCTCATCCTCAGTAAGCGGCGCCGTTGGCTCGTCTAAAATCAGCACTTTAATGTTTTTTGCTAGTGCTTTCGCAATTTCTACAAACTGCATATATGAAACAGACAGGTCTTTTACAATCGCTTTGCTATCCAGTTGTATCCTCATCTTCTCAAAGATCGCTTGTGCCTGTTTTTGAATTGTTTTGATGTCGAAAATGCCGTTTTTCCTAATTTCGTTTCCCAGATACATGTTCTCGGCAACGGAAAGGTCTTCTGCCAAATTGAACTCTTGATACACCACTTCAATACCCAGTTCCTTTGAAAGTCTTGGTGTCATCACATTATAAACATGTCCCCCAACCGTTATCGTACCTGAATCCGGTTCATTTGCTCCCGAGATCATTTTGATCAAGGTGGACTTCCCCGCACCATTCTCACCGATAATACAATGCACTTCGCCTTGTCTAAAATCAATGGACACGTCGTCCAACGCCTTTACCCCGGGATATTGTTTGGAAATATGGTCAAGCGACAACACAATATTATTCTGTGACATAATTGTCTCCTTATCGCCATATAGTTCAGCCGGTGCCGGCTCGGCAAGGTTGCCAAGCCAACATCGTCTGATTGTTTTGTCACACTTTGTAATGCTTTTAGAATCAAGTCTTTTACTTGTAAAGATTTTTGTCTGCCTTCCACACATCTGCTGTGTCCGCTGTAACATTGACCATTGGCATCACAACGCTTTCTGCCGGCTCTCCGTTCAGCACATTGATGCACGCCTGTACCGTATCCGCGCCACCATTGTACACATCCAGCCCCACATCACCGCGCAGGATCGTGCCATCCGCAACCATATCGATCGCGTCCTTCACTCCGTCATTGCCAAACATACCAAATTGTGTATCCATCACATCCTTGCCTGCTGCCTTCCATGCTTCCGCAAAACCCAGCAACGCGGTATCATTTGTGGCTACCACACCTTTGAGATTGGGATAAGACTGCATCCAGGCTTCCGCAGCCTTTACGCCGTCTTCTGTCACTAAGCCTTCCAGCTCTTCCACAATTTCAATTCTGGGATCAAATTTTGCGATTGCATCTCGAATACCGTCTACTCTGTCTCTTTGATACTGGAATTCTTTGTGCCAAAGCAAGCCAAATTGCAGCGGTTCTTCCCCTTGGAAGGTAGCTTTTGTCCACTCTGCGGCCATTTGTCCAACATTGTATCCGATCTGATAGTTGTCACAGAGGAATGTTAATTGATATTTGCATGCCTCACCGGTTGCGGAATCGATGATATTATCATCATACGCGCAGATCACGATGCCTTTTGACAGTGCCTGATTCACAACATCTGCAAACGCTTCGCGATCGAATGCATGAATGATGATCGCATCATAACCCTGTGCAATCATATTTTCAATGTTGGAGATTTGGGTTGCGACATCGTTGTTTGCAACCTGACAGTCATACGCAGCACCCAGCTCTTCCGCTTTGGCTTTCATGCCCTCAGACATTGTGTTCCAAACTGCGACATCCATAGATTGCAGACAGAATCCGACCTTATATGGCTCATTCGTTGCCTGTTTGGCGCCTGCATCAGCTTCGGGCGTTGCAGCGTCGGCAGCAGGCGCTGCACTATCTGCGGCAGGTGCCGTATCAGATGACGGGGCTGCCTCAGTGATTGGTGTGGATGTGCAAGCCGTAAACACCAGCATCAGAGCCACTACAAATGCGATAATGAATATTCGTGTGTTTTTCATGTTTTCCTCCATAAAATTATATTTTTCGATTTGCTTTTCAAAAATTATTTTGCACGATGTAAGGTGTGTTGACGATCACCTCCCCCTTTTTTGTTAGAGTCCATTGTACATTATGGGATCAGCACAACTTTAAACGCATCGGGGTTCTTTTCCGCTACCTCAAACGCCTCAACCCATTCTGTCAACGGATAAGAGTGAGAAACCACGCCGTCCGTTTTGAGCGAGCCGTCTAAGATTCCCGCAATCGTTGCTTGATAGCAATGCCCGCAAAGATGCGAACCTAAAATGTCCAGATGCTTGGTGTCCCCAATGATGTTCCAGTCCGCCACAACGTCTGTCGGGAAAATGCCGAACTGCACGTAGCGTCCCATGTTGCACAACAGATCAAGTCCTTGCTTAATACTCGGTTGGCTGCCGGATGCCTCGATGTATACGTCACAACCATATCCGTCTGTAAGCTCCTTCATTTTTTCCACTACGTCACATTCGGTCGGATTTAGCACGAGGTCAGCGCCAAACTCCAAAGCTTTATCAAGGCGGTTTTGTCGCAAATCCAGCCCGATCAGCAGTTTCGGCTGTAACTTTCTTGCAACGCTGATCATGCCCAAACCAATCGTTCCCAGCCCGCTGATCACAACCACATCCGTGTGTTGTAGATTTGCCCGCTCCACTGCGTGCATACCACAGGCGTACGGCTCCACCAGTGCAGCTTGATCTGCGCTCATGCTGTCTGGCAGAACATGGATCACGCTATTTGCAGAAAACTTCATATATTCCGCAAATCCGCCTTGCGCCTCGTTTTTAAACCCATAGATCGCGTGAGGTTGGCACATCCAATAATTCCCTTCGCGGCAATACTTACATGTGCCGCAGGGAAGAATTTGTTCTGCCAGTATGGTGTCGCCAACTTTCACTTTGGTTACACGACTGCCAATCTCTGTCACCTTTCCAAAAAACTCATGCCCGCCAATGCACGGAGCCTCAATATAAGCGGTTTCAGGACTTGTCCCCCACACACGCTGCCCTCCGTGATAGGTTTTGATGTCACCGGCACAGATGCCACATCCCATTACTTTGATTAGAATATCATCCGGCCCGATGGTCGGAATCTGCACATCCTCCAAACGGAAATCATAAGGAGCGTACATGCGCAACGCTTTCATTGTTTTGCTCATTGCTGGATCCTTCCTTTTCTGCTATTTAGTTTTTTTGCCTAAACACTTTGAATTGTTAATTTTATTATAGCAATGGAAAACTCAATGGGCAGGTGGTGAAAATTTGAATTATGGGGGTCTACTTTTGAAATTTTGGAATCGGCTCATTACAGCTGCATACATATTTTGGAACAAGCAGAAGAAGCCGAACAAAGAATGATTGTTGCTTTGTTCTAACAGCGGATTCTTCATCGGCGAATCACATTCCCACGCAAAATGATCATTCTGTCTGCAACAAGATTGCTTACGGAGAGGTCGGTTGCAAGAATGATAACGCCAATGCCGCTTGCAGTCAGCATTTTGATGAGTTTGACTATGTGCTTGTGCAACGAAATGTCTGCATTCATAAACGGGTGCTCAATCAAAACGATTTTTGGTTTTAGCAACAGCATGCGATAGTACACCAAATGATACAACGATTCATTGCTCAGACCATTGATGGAAGCAGCGTCAATGTCTACGCCGATCAACTCTGCAAATTCTTGCCTAACATTGTTTGAAATTTTTTTTGAAACAAAACGTCGGGCATTCTTTTTTCCGATGTTCAAACAAAGGTTTTCCAGATAACTAAGATCCGGATAAACCATCTGTGTCAGCGGGTGTGCCGCAATGACCGCGATTTGTGAGCCGAGGCTCCGGCGTAGCGCGCGTGCGCTCATCCATTTGCTATTCAAAAAGACTTTGGCTGAAAACTCGATTTGCCCTTGTGAAAGACGGTAAAAAAAGTCTTCCTGAACAATCCTCATCTCGTCATAAAAAACAAGGCACTCCCCTGCCTTCACGCAAAATGACAGGTCACGGATGGAACCGGCACAAAAGCCTTCCACAGAAAAGAGCGTTTGACGGTCTCTTTTCTCTGCGGGAGTCTGCTCGGCGGTCAGCAATGCAATCAATTTATGAAAGGACTCTGAGTGATACTCTGATCTTTCAAATTCTTTGAGGTCCCGCCCGTCCTGCATGAACAGTGTCCGGTCGCTTACCGCAATCACTTCTTTGTAATTGCTGCAAACATACAAAAAAGAAACCCCCTTCTTGGATAGAATATCCATCATATAGTGAATGCGATGCAGATTCGCGGCACTGATGATGTCACTGATGCCGTTGATTACAATTATTACAGCGTTTTTTGCGATGCCCTTTAGCAGCTCTACCACGCATTTTTCAAACACGCTCAACGATTCCACGCGCGTGGATGCTCCAAAGCTGATCTCCATTTCGTCCAAATGAAGTTCCTCCACCATCCACTTAAACTGTCGCAACAGATTCCTGCGATCAAAGAAGAGCTTTCGTGGCTTCTGGCTGGGCATGAAGATATTATCCAGTATGGTCAGCTCGGCGATCAGCTTACTTCTTCGCTCAATGATATAAACGCAGTTTAAACTCATGTCGCTGTGATAGTAACTGTTTACAAGCTTCTCGTTTATGTACACCCTTCCAAAATGAATGGGTTCGTTGCGATTCAATAAGTTTAGAAGGTTTTCGCAGCCATGCCCATTGATTGGAACAATGCCGTAGATCTCTCCGCGTTTCACGCGCATGCTCATATTGTTTAAATTAGTAATGCTTTCCTCATCCCCGATGATATTCTCAATGCGCAGCACTTCTTTTTTCATAACAAGCACCTCTATTGTTTCTCGATAACAGGCAATGTGATCTCAACATCAGTACCGACATGGCTCACGCTTTGGATGTTGATGCCATATTGTTCCCCAAACAGCAGCTTGATCCGGTTGTTTACATTCATGATTGCAATGCCCCCAAGCCCGTTTTCCTGCCCTGAAATATCATCATAGGTGTTTTTCAAAAGCTTACGGTTTAAAACGTCCAAACGATCCTTTTCAATGCCTAATCCATTGTCTGAAATGCGAATGATCAAGTATTCGCGTGTGCGCTCCATCTTGATGCGCAGGCTGCCGTTTCCCAGCTTGCGCTCCAATCCATGATAAATTGAATTTTCTACAATCGGCTGCAAAGTCAACTTTGGCATATAAAGATCCAGCAGGCTCAAATCGTCCTCATTGCCATATTCGATTTTCATGTCCAGCCTGTCTCCAAAGCGATATTGCTGGATGAGATAATAGTTTTCCACATTGGTCAGCTCATCCTCCAGCGTGACAAATTTGTCAACATTGGAGATGGTATAGCGAAAAAATGTCGCCAAAGCCTCCGTCATGGACGCAACACCATCCATGCCCTGGCACAACGCTTCGCTTCGGATACACTCCAGCGTATTGTAGAGAAAATGCGGATTGATTTGGTTTTGCAGTGCGAGATATTGCGCCTGCTTTCTGGAGAGACTCAAATTTTTGGATTTATTCAGCTTCTCAGATACCATCCCAAACGCTACATCCACCGATTCACTCAGCATTAATTTTTGCTCAAAAATATCTTCAAAATTGTAGCTTTTCAGGTATTGACGAAAAACCGTTCTTAGCTTTCGAAAACGCTTTATCACAAACAGATATCGAAGCAGCAGAAGCATTGCAAGCAGCACAGCGGAAAATATGAATGGTAGAAGCCGTGCACCGCTTATGACCGTGAGCCCTAGAATGCAGCACACGAGAAACATCATAAAAGCAATACATAATACGTCATAAATTTTTACTACGGTAGAATAATATATTTTTTCTTTATTCATTGCTTTGCCTCATCCGAAAATCTTGCGATACTCGTTTGGTCGCATCCCGGTGTAGCTTTTGAAATTCTTGGTAAAGCTTTTCAGATCGTTATATCCCACTCGCTCACAGATGTTAGAGATGTTTTCCTCAGACTCTTTCAAAAACTCTTTTGCCTTTTCCATGCGTACTTGTGTCAGATATTCGCTGAATGTATTGCCGGTTTGCTTTTTGAAAAGCGTACTGAGGTAGGACGCATTCATGCCAACCTCGTTGCTCAGTATGTCTAACGAAATATTTTCATCATAATGTTCACGAACATATCTCTTTGCTTCGCGAATCGGCCTTTCCCCTTCGCTCTGACGCTTGTTGATGCAGCTCAAAATCGTCTGAACAATTTTCTTTTCCAGGCACTGCATCAGCATGTCGATTGAATATAGATCGTCTATTTCACGTTCAAACTCTAAAAACAGATGGTTTGCTTCTGAAACCATCTGTCCATTTTGCTGCAATGTAAAAATAAAAAACCGCAGTGCATCACGCAGGATTTCAAGGATATCTGCACCGGAATATCTATTTTCAGTCTGCAAGTCTTTGCACAGGAGCTGAATGGAGCATTTTGCAATTTCTTCATCCATGCAGTCGATTGCCTTGGCAAGGGATTGCTTGAACTCTTTTGGGCAACTGATGTATTTTTCCCTTTTGTTAGAGTACATGTCCGGCGGCTCAATCACGCGGTTTGTACCGTCCAAAACTCTTTGTTCAATGGCGCGTTTCGCCTGCTGCGCAGATTGAGTGATGTGCAGGATCTCTTTTTGAATGGAACCGAGACCGATTGTTACATAAAAACTCTTGAAAATCTCTTTTTGCCACAGCATTTCGCCAATCAAGCTTTTTAAAATGCGTCGCACTTCTTTTTTGCCGGATTCCCCGTAGTTCAACAGAAAATAGCAAAAATGCTCGATCCAAATATGCTCCAGCTCATAGCAAAAACTTTGCAGCATCTTTTGTGCCAGCCGAACAACTTTTTCCTGAATAAATTCAGTGGCGCTGCTTGGCTGCGTTCCCATTCCGTCAATTTTAAAAATAACGATCTGATAAAGATCCTCGCGGAAGCTAAACTGGTATTGCTCGTTGATGTCGTCCAGCATTTTTGTTTTCAGGAAGTTCATGTTGATCAAGGCGTTTTGCATAAATGTTTCGCGCAGCCTGTCTTTGTTGTTTTGTATGATGATCGTTTTTTTTGCGTCCGCTTCATTCTTCCGCGCGCGTTGAACATTGATTTTCTGAATGCTTCGTAATTCGTCGGCTAATTCAGCTTTTTTCACCGGCTTTAGCAAATAATTCTTCACACCATATTGAAGCGCGTTTTGGGCATATTCAAAGTGCCGATAACCACTGATGATAACGAATTCAGTTTCCGGACTCGAAATTTTCGCGCGTCTGATGAGTTCAAGCCCATCATATCCCGGCATGCGGATATCGGTGATCACCAGCTCCGGCTTTCTTTTCTGAATCGTTTCCAACGCTTCGATTCCATCGTGAACGCAGGCGATCACCTCCATGCCAAAGTCTTCCCAACACACCAGATTCTGAATCAACTGGCATATTCTCTTCTCATCGTCCGCAATGATAACCTTCATAAAATCCTCCTCACATTTTTTCAACCGTTCTAAGTGGATATGGCAGCCCTTGGATGTCCGCTTTTATCTTCATGCCACCAACAGAGTTTTCGTGTGATAAATTACACGCTGCTGCTCCATTTGCAAAAATCAACATCTCTGTAACATCCATTCCCGTATAAAGGCCATAAAGTGAGCCGGCGCAAAAAGCGTCGCCCGCGCCGACAGAGCCTTTGATATATCCTGCCGGAAGCCGATAAGACCCAACCGCATAAAAATTTCGCTCCGCGTCCATTGCACAGCCCAACTCCGGCATGTGCAGTACCACATATTCTTCAACGCCACAGTCCATAATTCGATTGCAAATTTCTTTCAGACTTCGGATAAGAATTTGTCCATTGTGATCGCGCGGTGCAACGCCGCAGACCATCCCGGCTTCTACTTCATTCATGATTGCATAAGAGCAGTACCGCAGACTGGGTGTTACAATTTTTGAAAACCGGTTGCCATCCTCGCTCACAACATCGAGCGAGGTTTTGATGCCTTTCTCCCGTACCATTGCAAGCAGCCTTGCCATAGCTGTCCCGTATGTGCGATCCGCCTGATCCATCCGATCCAGCAGCAGCGCATATCCAACGTGAAAAATATCGGCATGTAAATTGTCTAGGTCAACGTCCTCGATCCCAAAATCTGCATTCGCACCTCTCAAATGAAAAAAAGTGCGTTCCCCGCTTTGCACATCAGACATCACATCCGTGAAAGAAGTAGGCAAACTCGACGTTTTGACATGGCAGGTGTCAATTCCGTGCTGTATTAAAAACGACTTTGCATATTCTCCCATGCTGTCGTCACCCACTTTTCCAATGCAAAAAACGGGGAGTGATGGGTCGATCAGGGATAAATTCACACTTGTATTCCCCGCGCATCCGCCGATACACTGACTAACTCCGCGAATGTTGGCAAGCATTCCAACACTTGGAAAAGTATCGATCATTTTCACATGATCTACAATGATGTTCCCTGCAACTGCAATTCCTTGTTTCATTGATTCAAGCTCCTTTTCATGTAAATCGTAAAAAATCATACAAAAAAGCGAATAAAAAATATTCGCATAGATGGTAGTTTACATAATGCAAAAAAATTAATGGAGATCAATCCAGTGCACTACGCAGTGCACGCGATATACCTCTGAGTAAAAAAGCAAATCTATGGGTTCTCAAGGTGTTTCGAACTTTATTATATACTTTCGGGGAACATAAGTCAATCCGGCGTATCTTTTCACGCATTAAAACGTCCAAACCTTACATTTGCGTAGGAAAGACGCCATTTGCAAAGATACGCCGAACCAATCACGAAATGAGCTGCCGCGCTAGTGACCCGCGATCAGTGAGCTACCAACGCGCGATGTTCCATTCACGTTCGCAGTCTTTACTGGTGGACTGCCGCACAATAAAGGAGTGATCGACCAGTTTGCGGATCGGGCGCGCATCCGAATCTTCAATCATTTGCAGCAATGCCTTAAACCCCTCCATGCCCAATGTACAGGAGGGGATGCTGATGCTCGTGATTTACGGCGAAACCAATGTGCTTGGGTAAATATTACCGCAGCCCGTCAGCATCACAATGTTGACCTTATATCCGCTTTCTTCAGTCACCTGCTGAATCAGCTTTTGTTTGTCCAATGCAACCATAGCCGCACAAAATCCTCAGGCACAGATATGCTGTGCCTGCTTGCGAACGAGATTCGATCAGCAACTTCAAAACGCAAATTTTTGCAACAAACCATTCGGTTACTTCTGCCCGTAATATGCTCCTGCGCCATGTTTACGGCAAAAGTGCTTATCCAGTAACGCTTTGGGCATCCCCAAAGCATCCGGATTGATGGATTGCGTCAGGTATGCCATGTAAGAAGTTTCCTCCAGTACCACTGCATTTTCCACAGATTTTGCGGCATCCTTCCCCCAAGTGAAAGGGCCATGGCTATGCACCAGCACGGCAGGAATGTGCATGGCATCGATGTTTTGGAATGTTTCCACAATCACATGCCCTGTATTCGCCTCATATGCCGTGCCAATCTCTTCCGTCGTTAACGCGCGCGTACACGGCACCGCGCCCCAAAAATAGTCCGCATGCGTTGTTCCCAGCGCAGGCAGATTCGCGCCCGCTTGCGCCCAAGCCGTTACCCAGCGCGAATGCGTATGCGTCACACCCCCGATGCCTTGAAATCCTTGATACAGCGCCAGGTGCGTCGCAAGATCAGAGGATGGTTTGAGCGATCCCTCCACCACGTTTCCATCCAAATCAACCAAAACAATGTCCTCCGGTCGCATGGTGTCATACTCCACTCCGGATGGCTTGATGGCAACAACGCCGTTTTCCCGATCGATCTGCGATACATTCCCCCATGTAAACGTTACAAGGGAATACTTGGGCAGCAGCATATTTGCTTGGTAAACAGTATGCTTTAATGCTTCAAATTGACTCATAGTTCCTCGCCTTTCATCACAAGTTCTTTAATGAGATTATTATACCGTTAATATTTATTTTTGTAAATTGCATACTTTTGCGGGGGGTCTGTCAAGAAAAAGATAAAAAATCTCAGAATATTTTCCCGCACTTTTTCACAAGCGCAACTCACAGCAAATTTTATATTGCGGCTTCCCGTTTGCACTTGTCTTCCCTAAATCCTCGTACACAAACGCCTCCGATTATATTTCAGCAATCGTGCAATCAGCATTCACAAGTCCAAGCAAATTGTTACAGCATATTCCAAATCTTCTACACACCCAACTCGGACACAAAAAGCTGCCATGCTTTTGGCAATGGCAGCTCTCATAACAAATCCCACGACTTTTTTGATTATGCTTCGCTCATTTGAACTAGAATCTTTGCTTGCGATTTGTTCGCTTCGCTAAATTCAAACCCTTCTTGCACAAGATCATCCAGTGCAATCACTTTGCTGATCACGTTGCGATATTGCTCTTGATTCTCGCTCACCAGCTTAATCGTCTCTTCATATACATTCGAGTAGCACAGCGTTGTTAACAGGTCTCCGCCTTTCATAAGCAGACTGGCAAAATTCACCTTAGGCGGATCGTTAAACACTGCAACGATCATAACTTTCCCTCTGTTTTTGATCAGCGCCATACAGGCGTCCAGCGTCTGCTGCACCCCGGCAACATCAAATGCAATGTCAACGCCATTCCCCGTCAGCGCTTTTGTTTGCGCCGCTACATCAACTTGCGCTGCATTCCAGACACAAGGGATTCCAATTTCCTTCGCGCGCGCCAAACGCTCCTCTGACAAGTCCACGATCACGACGCGCGCACCCGCATGCATCGCTGTAATGGCAATCAGCAATCCAATCGGACCTGCACCATAGATTAAAACGTCCTGCCCCACTTTCAATCCGCTTTTTTGTACTGCCTCTACCGCAACGGCAGCAGGCTCAATCAGCGCACCCAACTGAAAATCCATGTTATCCGGAATGCGATACACGTCCGTTGCGCGTACATTCACATACTCCGCAAACCCGCCGTCCTCGCCAAATCCGATAATGTTACCGCTTCCATCCTCGCCCACCGATTGCTCACAGCAGTTCCGGAACCCTTCCTTGCAGGATTCGCACTCGTCGCAGTGCAGCAATGGGTCGACACAAACACGATCTCCTACTTTTAGCGCACCCACCTTGCCACCCACTTTTGTCACAACGCCGGATATCTCATGCCCTGTCACCACCGGCAAGGTGTGCCCTGTCAACGGATGCGGCATAGTGGGCAGTGCCCAGCCTCTGAAATAAGCGTGCACATCGCTTCCGCAAATTCCGGTGTACTTTACCTGAATCTGCACTTCGTTTTCGCGTGGTTCGCGTAAATCTATCTGTTCAATGCGTACATCACGCACCCCATAACTTCTTGCCGCTTTCATGTTATGCCCCCTCCTTCTGCGCCGTGTCTTTCAATTCTTGAATCATAGGCTCCTCAATTTTCTGCGGACGCATCTTGCGGTTTTTGCCCACGATGCTGATTGCGATTGCAACGATCATGATGATTCCCTGTGCAACGTTTTCATGCCAGTATTTCAGTCCAATCAAGTTGAAACCGTTGGATAGTTCGCTCAAAAAGATGCAAGCCACGATTGTTCCCCATAAATTCGGAACGCCGTCTTTTAAAAAGATGGAACCCAAGTATACCGCAATGATTGCAGGGAACAGATAGGTTGCTCCCACAGAGGGCGTTGCGGAGGCAAATTGCGAAGCCACAATGATGCCCGCAAGACCGCCCAGTCCGCCCATGATCAAATACCCGATGGTTTTGATTTTTCTCGCGTTGATTCCTGCGTGGTCCGCTGCTTTTGCATTGCCTCCAACCGCGTAAAAGTATCTTCCAATCACTGTTTTCTCCAGCACGATGATGCTGATTGCCGCCACCACGATCAGTACAATGACCGGAAACGGTACAACCCCGAACATCATTCCGCGTCCCGGTATCTGAAATAACGTAGAATACTTTGCTGTCCACACCGTGCCGCCCTGCGCAATCCATGCGACGATGCCACCAAACAGCAGCTGCGTACCAATCGTGCCCAACAAAGATGGAATTTTCAGCACCACCACAACAAATGCGTTAAGCGCGCCCATTCCCACACCCAGCACCAATGCCAGCAGCCATGATACCGCAGCATTCTGCCCTTTAATGCTCATCATCAACACAACCACTGCTGTTAAGCTTGCCACCATGGAAAAGGATAAATCCATTTCGCCGGACACGATGACAAACGTCAATCCAATCGCCAAAATACCCATAATAGACGCTTGGCGAATAATATTAATCCAGTTGTCGCTCGTCATGAAAGAGTTGGAAAAGCAACCAAAAATGACTGCCAGCGCAACAATTACAATGACAAGCGCCCACTTACGCGAAAATTCTGCGGCAAGAGTACCGCCACTGATTGAATGCTTTTTCATAAAACCATCTCCAATACTTTTTCATTATCAAATTCATCACGGCTTAGCTCCGCCTTGAATCCACCGTCTTTCAACACATACATGCGGTCGCACACGCCGGTCAGCTCCGGCAATTCGCTGGAAACGATGACGACGCTTCTTCCCTCTGCCGCCATCGCGCGAATCAACACATAGATATCATGCTTCACCCCAACGTCGATGCCCTGCGTCGGTTCGTCCATCAACAACACCTTCAAGTTATCCCGAAAAATCCATCTGCCTAACACAATTTTCTGTTGATTGCCGCCGGACAGTTCCTCGATATCTTGCGTATCTCGCGCATACTTGACACGCAGCGAAGGACGTTCTGAAATGGAGCGGAACAGCTCCCTTTCCTTTTTTGCGCTGATGAGGCTGAGCTTGTTTGCAATCTGATCCATATACCCAATGGACATGTTCTCACGAATCTTGAAAAAATCCCGAAACAGGCTGTTGTGCCTCCGATCTTCCGGAATCAGAAACACGCCCTGCGCAATCATATCCTGCGGTGTTTGTTTGCTGCCGATGGGTTGGCCGTCCAGCTTCATGCTTCCCTGATAATGATTCAGTCCGAAAATCGCTTCCAGCAGCTCCGTTCTACCTGATCCAAGCAGTCCGTAAACGCCTACCACTTCACCACGCCGCACCTTCATATCCACATTTTGCAGCCGGCCGGACGCGTCCTTTAATCGCTCCACTTCCAGCACAACATGTTCTTGAGCCGTGCTTGTCACCTCCGGGAACTGGCTGGATACATCCCTTCCCAACATCATGCGTACCGCATCCATACGATTGATTTCGCCGTTGTTCACCGTGCCCACATTTTGACCGTTGCGCAGTATGGTGATGGTATCTGAAATTTCAAACACCTCATCCAGCTTGTGCGTGATGATGATGACGGCAACGCCCTTTGCTTTCAGCTTGCGAATGGCGTTGAACAAGATCGCCGCCTCTTCGTTTCCTAACGCTGCCGTGGGTTCGTCCAGAATCAGCAGCTTAGGCTCATGCGCCACTGCGCGCAGTATTTCCACCATCTGCTGTTGGGCCGCCGTCAGCAGATTGACCGGAACATCCAGCGGAAGGTTCGCGCCCATTTCGTCACGAATTGCCACCGCACGCCCGTGCATTTTTTTCTCGTCCACGAAGAATTTCTGTTTCCGATCTTCCAACCCCAAGCAAATACTTTGGGACGCCGTCAAATATTCGATCAAATTTCGTTCTTGATACACCATGCGAATCCCGCATTCAATCGCCTCGCGCGGATGCGAAAAGTGCCTTTGCTTACCTTCAAAAAAAATATCTCCATCACTGGGCGGCAATATGCCCGTCAGCATATTACAAAGCGTACTCTTACCCGCACCGTTTTCACCCATGATTGCACGAACTTCACCGCGGCGAATCTGCAAATCCAAATCTTTGTTTGCAACCACGCCCGGAAATTCTTTGGTTAATCCCTTTGTTTCCAGAACAATTTCATTTCCCATAATTATTCTCCTGCGCTACCATGCTTTTGCATCAAGGCCCCCCGTAAGAGGAGCCTTGAGCTATCGGTTATTGCTCCCCGGAATACTCGGCAACCGTGTAAACTTTGCCCTGATTATACCAAGCCTCGGAATCATCCGGATCGCCGCCGTAATAATTGAACAGTGCGTGGATGTTGGAACCAACCTCGGGTACGTTCGTTTTATCCACCATAACCGTCATGCCGTCTGTCGAATATGTTCTGCTCAAAGGTACGATGCAGCCCTTGTCTCCGGGGCTCATGCCGTCCACCTGCAACTGCTTGATCGCCTCAAAGCAAAGGTGCATTTGATATTCAAACGGTTCTGCCAGTGATGCCACAAAGGGGATTTCTCCGCTGCGAATGTATGCCCATGCCTGCGTGCCGCCGTCCATGCCTACGGTAAACATGTCTTCTTCACTATATCCTGCCGCTTTCATAGCCTGCGCAATCGTGATGCCGCCGCCATCCCAGCATGCCCAAATGAAGTCCATTTTGTCACCGTATTTTTGCAGCCAGTTGGTTGCCACGTTAAACATTTCGTCTGTAAATCCATCCGGGGTCACCGCATGATGTACGGTTTCGCCGACATCATAGCCCGCTTTTTCCGCAATGCACGCAGCAACAACATCACGGCGAATGCCACGTGTCATCCACAAATCCATAAAGCCAATCGTGTCTGCACTGCCGTTTAGACGCTGCATCGCATAACTCATCACTTTTGCACCAATTACCGTATTTTCCGAAAGCACATTAAGCATAATGCCATCCGAAAGATCTGTTCCAACGCAGTAGATGCCAATACCCTCGTTTGCCGCCTTCACACAAAGATCGGCAATCGGCGGGATATCCAGGTATGAAATTACAATCGCGTCCGGATTTTGGTTCATCATATTGATAAATGAGTTTCTTGTCGGGTCCGACTCATAATTACCGCTGACATTGGTGTCCGAGACCAGCTCCCAGCCGCGCATTTCACACTCATTTTGCACTTGCTGCCAATGTCGCTGGGAAGAATCGTTAAACAATCCGTCAACCAGATATGCGATCTTCAATTTGCCATCTTTTTTAACCTTTAAGCCAGTGGCAGATTTTTCGACGCTTCCGGATGCGCTTTCCTGCGAATCAGCTTCCTCGCCTACCGCTGCTGCCTCTTGCGTTCCTGCATCCTCTGCCGCCGCTGTTGGAGCCGCTTCGGTTGCGGCAGGTTCTTCCTTCGTACTGCTTGCGCCGTCTACACTTAGCACATCAGCACAGCCAACCACCAGTGTCGCGCTCAGCAGCAACACCATTACCAATGCCAGAATTTTTACTTGTTTCATGTTTTCCCTCCATTGTTATTTTTGCTTATGCACTGCGCATACGCGAGTACAACCGCATTATAGTCCCATAATCCTCTTTGCTGTCTCAATCCATTTTTGAATCCGCGAGAAATCGTGATTCAAATCATATACGTCTCGATAGATCATTGCCAGCGGCAATTCCTTTGCGCAATCCCACGTGCGCGTAATATCATTCGTCACACCCTTCCAATCCGGCTCACGTCCGCCGATGACCATGGGCGACGGTTTGCGCAGATAAACATAATTTCCACCTCCCAGTGCTTGCGCCATTTTTTCAAAATTGCTCCACCCTGAAACAGATACGGAACGTAATTTTGGCATTGCGCGTTTGATATACTCAATCCGATCCTCCAGCGGTTCGCAGCATCCGTACGAGATCAACCCGAACTGATTGGAGTACTCTGCCAAATACGGCAATATCACTTCATCGTACATTTCCGGGGAATAAATCATGCACTCTTGTGATTCCACCCACACCCAACAATCCTGTGGTGTCGCCATCTCTTGCACCCCGTTCTCAGGCAGCTCGGATACGTATCCATAGCCGGAAGGGCTTGCAAACTGGTTGTCCGTGTTGGGAACCAGCAGCTTTTCCTGCGTCGCCCACTTTATAAACTGCATTTTATCCTGATGCAGATACTCCATAAACACCTTCAATTCTGCAGGATGATCGTAGGGCCACAGCAGCAAATTGTCGTTGCCCATCAGCTTGAATAAATCCATCGTGGTAAGCGGTGCCATATTGCCCACAAAAGGATTAAATCCCATGTCCTGATAAAAAATGTCATAGTTGCCGACACGAACGGGCAGCACATCACCGAAGATGTCCTCTAAAAGTTGCTTGAGCCCAAGCGTCCGCTCACGATCCACATAAAAGCTTCTGGGTTTCAGCCGCTGTAAATCGTCTATGGTCTGTACCGGATGGTTGGACATATATCCCATGGAATCTTCCGCATGCGTTTCTACTATGCGAATGCCGTCGCCATAATCCGAGCGTACGATCCTCCATGGCAAACGGAAATATTTTTCGATTACTAAATCGTCGTCAAACAGCTCAAATTGCTTGATTGCATAAAGCAAGGTGCGTTCCACATTTCTTAAAAAATCATTCTGACACTGAATTTCTTCCTGCGTCAAAAAGTCGATCAGCGTAAACGTTTCAATTAAGATCATCGGCTTTTCCGGCTTCAAATCATTCAGCGCCCGCCACTGACGCTTGCGCGTATTCATAATCTCCATATCGGCGATTTGCGCATATCGAGTTGCCAGCGCATGCAGGCGCTCTCGCTCCTGCTGCGTTGCAATGATTTCAATCGCGCCTACCGTTTCATCTGTTTGGCGGTTTGTCATCACACCGTCCATTTTTTTCATTGTAATCCTCCCATCGCTCGCTTTCGTATCGAAAGACTTTGTTTTTTGTCGAATCCATGCTTTTTTTGCAAACGCAAACCAGACTCAAGCCAATCCGGCTCTGCATAAAAAAAGATAATATATGGTATGGATTGCTCCCGTTTTTATCTCCAACGGAATCGTTCTTGTATTGCGTTTACGCGCAATATCGCTTATAATGGTGACACAGTTTGAAAATTCAGTAAAACATATACTGCTTATGAAACAATTATACAAAGGGAACCTGCCGGATGGAATGAACGAAGCAACTTTTTTTCATGGACATATTTCACCGGGCAGCAAAGATGGAGCGTACAATGGTTTCAAAGCAAAAAAGTATTTTTTTTACTGTATGTATTTGGTTTTTTCTTATTTTACTTGTGTTTGTATTTGTTTTTTCTGTGATGTATTATCGCAGCATTGTCGATCAGGTTTCCAATCTGGTCTATTCTGCATTACAACGAAGTGCCTACGAAATCGCCATCAGTACGGACGAGAATATCAATGAGATCGATCAGGTCGCATTGGAATTATTGCGTATGTATACCGCGCAATTACCGGAGCAGTCCGAGTCCGCAGAAAGTGCAGAATCCACCGCGGGCTTGCAATTCTTGCAGGAGTATGTTCATAATAATCGCAATGTCGATCAAGCGGAGATCACGCTGCCCAACCACATCAAATTGACCGCCGGATTGTATGATGGAGTTTTCACGCAGCCGGACTCTGTGTTTTATCAGATGGGAAATCTACTGCATGAAAATCAAGCGAAGATGATCTATTATGATAAAGCGTACAGCGATAGCGGGCTGTTGTTTTCCAGTTATGGCAGAGGATTTATGCGCGTGGTGCAAAAGGGTGGAGCTACCGCAGCTGATCAGCCGCCGGTTTTTGTTGATGTCAAAAAGTCTGTAACTCCCATCCTTTCCAAGGCAGAGAAATATCAGTCCATCTATGGTGAAGAACTATATATTTTTGATCAGTTTCATAATCAGGTTTTCCCCTATGGCAAAACTGCATCAAACCGTATGCTGCAGCCAAATCAGCAAAACAGCTACTTCTCTTATATTGATGAAAACCCCAAATCGACCAAGCTGCTGGAATTTTCACAGGACGGTAGCAGCGAATACCTCATCTATCACTATTCTCCTTATTCCAATCTTTATACGATGTTTATCATTAGTAAAACGCATTTGATTTCAAATGTTTCGGGATATTACATGCAGTTTTTGCCACTGATGATCGCATTGCTGATTTCAGCCGGTGTGATATCGCTGCTGGTCGCTAAAATCATCGCGCGCCCTATCAACCTGATTTACAGCTTCATCAAACGTCACGACTTTGTCGAAAAAAACCTTTACCTGCCCGATTCCATCCACAGCAACATTTTGGAAGTAAGCACGCTCATCAAATCTTTTCACTTGATGCAGGAAAAAATCAACAAGGCAAAATTGACTCAGTTAGAGCTGCAAAAGCGGGAAATGCAGTCCAAGATGCTGTCATTGCAATCGCAAATGAATCCGCACTTTTTGTACAATTCTCTTGCAACCATGCAGGCAATGGCAAACGAGGGGCTCAATGACGAAATCGTCACGATGTGCCAAACCACTTCCCGCATTTTGCGATACATCTCATCAGACAAAGAGTCTATGGTTTCGCTAGCAACAGAGATCTCACACACGCAGGACTATTTGGAGTGCATGCGCATTCGCTACGGCGGTGATTTGCAATATCAGATCACCGTACCTATCGAAATGAGTGAAATCCCCATCCCTAAGCTATGCTTGCAGTTGCTTGTTGAAAATGCTGTAAAATTTATGGCGGAAGTCAGTCCGCCTTGGCATGTGCGCATCCATGGCGCACTGGAATATTCTCTATGCGGCGATCGGTGGGCTTTGTATGTTTCAGACAATGGTCCGGGGTTTCCCGCCGAAAGGCTGGAGGAAATACAACAGCAGATCAGGCAAATAGACCAGACGGGGTTACTCCCCTCTTTGGAATTAAAAGGCATGGGGCTCTTGAATGTGTATATTCGGTTTCGGTTGACGTATGGAAAAGGCTTCACCTTTCAAATACAAAACATGACGCCAAGCGGTGCACAAATCATATTGGGAGGAAATTTTGATGAACAAGAAGATTTTTAGAGTGGTTGTCGTAGAAGATGAGCGTATGATCGCAACCGATATTGCATCGCAGGTTCAGCAGTGCGCAGATTGCTATTTGGTGGATTATATCGCGCGTGACGGTGAGATGGCACTGGACTGGATTCGGCAAAATATTCCCGATATCGTCATCACAGATATCAAAATGCCGAATATGAACGGCATTGATCTGATCAGCATTCTGGAGCAGGATTACCCCCAAATCAAAAAAATCGTCATCAGCGGCTATGCCGAATTTGAATACGCAAAAAAGGCGATCCGGCAAAACGTAAAAAATTTTCTACTCAAGCCCGTAGATTTAGAGGAACTGCGCAAAACATTGAGCGAAATCCGTCGGGAGTTTTTACTCAAAACAGACGGATTGTTTGAGGAAACGGCTCACGCTACGCAAATTGCACAGGACATTCGGCAATATCTAATTGAAAATTACAGCAGAGACATCCAAATTACAGACATCGCAAGTAAGCTGCAGTATTCTCCCTCCTATATCACCAAAATATTCAAGGAAGCGTTTGGACTTTCCCCCATCCAGTTTTTGCGCAATTATCGCATGGATATCGCCAAGCAACTGATTACCAGCACAGATTACAGCGTGATGCAAGTCTCTAAAATGGTAGGGATCGACGATCAGTTCTACTTCAGCCGCACCTTTCGAAAAACGTGGGGTGTCTCCCCCTCTGAAATAAGAAAAGAGCTGTAAGACCCAATGCGCCATTTCCGACTTTGAGGTCTGGCGCTTTACGCAAAAAATCAGCCTTAACCAAACGGTCAAGGCTAATTAGTGTTTGAACCTGTTACCTCGAATGCTTTGACATCATGTCGTAGACAGGCAGAAGCGCGTTGTAGGCAGCATTAAATATTTTTTTAGATTCGCAGTATGCGGATTCCACTTTTGGGTCCGGCGAATGCTCACAATCCATTTCAAGGAAATCGTCGATCACCTCAAATCCTTTAAACAATCCTACGCCGACACCGCCTGTGATGGCTGCGCCCATAGAGGTCGCCTCCTCCAGCAAGCGCGGCACTTTAATCTTTACGCCATAGATGTCAGCCATCATCTGCCGCCACACAGACCCCTTTGCGCCGCCGCCGATCACCAATATTTCTTGAATGTCCACCTGCGAGCGTAATACATCCAAAATCACCGAAAGATTCATCGTTACACCTTCCATCACGGAACGCAGCATATCTGCACGCGTATTCTGCATTTTCAGTCCAAGAAAAGCGCCTTTTGCATCCACGTTCCAACGCGGCGCGCGTTCTCCCAACAGATAGGGCAAAAACACAATGCCGTTAGAACCGGGTACGCTGGATTCAATTTCCTCATTAATGATTTCATAAGGACTGCGACCATCCCGCAACGCAATCTCAGTTTCCAGTGTGCAAATTGTATTTTTCAGCCAACTGTAAGAACCGCCTGCCGTCTGCATCGTTCCGTTCGGCGAAAACAAACCGGGGACAATATGCGCCCACGTGATTGTACGCATTTCCTCATCAATCAGCGGTTGTTCCGATGTAGTGGCAATCCATGAAGAAGACCCAACATAGCTGAATGTTCTGCCGACTTTATACGATCCGGCGCCAATGTTTGCGCACAGTCCGTCGCCACCGCCCAGCACGACCGGTGTTCCAACTGCCAAACCACATTGCTGCGCCGCCTGCTCTGTTACGCCGCCGGCCACAAAAGTGGAAGGCCTGACTTCGGGAAACTTGTCCCCATCGATTCCCGCAATCTCAAGAATGCGTTCCGACCATTTCCCGGCTTTCAAATCAAAGCAATCGTTGCTGGTTGCATCGGAAGGCTCCGTATAAAACTGCCCCGTCAACCGAAAGACAATAAAATCCTTTGCATTCAGCGTTTTGTACGTGTTTTCGTACACCTCCGGCTCGTTATCCTTAATCCACATCAGCTTCTGCAAGCCATAAGAAGCGCTGTTGCGGTGTCCTGTGATGCGATAAAAATCCTTCATCTCGATTTTTTCGCTGATTCGCGCGGTCTGTGTCTGCGCCCGCTGATCCGCCCAGATAATTGAGCGACGCAGCGGGTTCCCCGCCCGATCCACACATAAGCATCCCATCATCTGACCTGAAAAGCTGATTGCAGCAATGTCCTTATGGTCAATTTTGGAGATTTTCAGCAGTTCCTTTGTGGAATCGCATACCGCCCTCCACCAGTCCTCACTGTCCTGCTCCACATAAATCTCGTTAAAATAATCCGTTGTATAGGAGTATGTGCAGCTTGCCACCAGTTCTCCCGCGTCAGATAAAAGTGTTGCCTTATTACCGGAAGTTCCAAGGTCATGGGCCAAAACATATTTTGTCATAACAATACCACTCTACTTCACAATTAAATTTCTGTGTCTACGATCAATGGTCAGCGCAACTGCACCCAATACCACGAGGCCAAAAACGATGTTCTGCCAAAAGACATCAACCCCGACAATATTCATACCATTGCGGATGATGGAAGTAACGAACACACCGACCAACGTGCCTAGCACCTGTCCTTTGCCACCCGTCAACGATGTACCTCCCAGCACCACCGAGGCAATGACCAACAGCGTAAACGCGTCACCTACCGTAGGTGCAGAGCTTTTCAGCTTTGCGGCAAGGAAGATGCCACCCAACGCCGCACACAAACCCGCCAGCACAAATGCACCGATTTTGGCACGATCCACCGGGATGCCCGCCATACGCGCCGCACGCTCGTTGCCACCGATCGCCATTACAAACTTACCAAAAGGCGTTCTGGATTGCAAGACATAAAACACCAAAATGATGATGACCGCAAAGATCAGCGGAAGCCCCACTACGCCAAAGGAAATCTTTGACCATTCCACGCTCGGCCACAGTGCCTTAGGCACAGAGACGGGCGCGGCGCTAATCAGCAGTGCAACCGACTTCCAGATCGACATAAATCCGAGTGATGCAATGAAGGATGGAACCTTTAGCTTTACATGGATAATACCCAGCAAAGCGCCTGCAAGAAGGCCAAATGCCGCAGCCAGAACGTATGCCAAAATGATTGCAACCGGTGAATTGTTCATGGATTTCGAGAAGTCCATCATCAGTTTTACAACCAATACATTTGCCACAGAGCAAACTGCTCCCACAGACAAATCCACCGATCCTAAAATCAGGATAAAGGTCATTCCTGCCGCCATGATAATCAGCGGCGCCGTGTCACTCAACAGGTTTTTCAAATTAGACACATTCAAAAAGCTGGAATCAATCGCCGTAAAGACAATAATCAGTATCACCAGTGATGAAAACGCGAAGTATTTCATAATCAGCTCTCTTGTGCTGAGTTTCTTTTTTGTGATTGCTGTTTCTTTCATCTTGATACCCTCCCTTACATCATCAAGCTGACGATGTCAACTTGTGTCGGCTTGCCGTCGACCTCAGCAGAGAATTCTCCTGTCATCAGACCATCTTTCATGATGATGACCCGATTAGACATGCCGATGCACTCATCCAGTGTATCACCCAGCAAAATAACCGATTTATTTTGATTCACCAACTCACGAATCAGCGTATAGATTTCTTCTTTTGCGCCGACATCCACGCCACGTGTTGGATGGTTTAAGATGATAACATCGCACTTACTGGCAATCGCGCGAGCAAACACAACCTTCTGCTGGTTTCCGCCTGAAAGCTGAATCAACAACTCATCTCTGCCCGTCGTCTTGATCCGCAGTTTTTTGATCCATTCCTCCGCCTGATCGTTCAACTTCTTTTGCGAAAGGAATGCGCCTTTTTTCAGTTGACGCTCGTTGGAAAGCGCAATGTTCTCACCCACCGAAAGCATATCCACGATTCCTTCCACCAAACGCTCTTTGGGAATCATCAAAATACCGGCAGACAGCGCTTGGCTTGGGTCTTTGAAATTGACACGCGTGCCTTTGAAGTAATACTCCCCGGCATCCGGTTTGTCATCCCCGCAGAGAATGGAACAAATATCCTCCTTGCCGGAACCGACCACACCGCAAAACCCTAAGACCTCGCCGCGCTTGAGTTCGAAACTAACGTCTTTGAATACGCCCTTCATCCCCAGATCTTTCACTTCCAGCACAGTTTCCTCATCCGGCTTACGCTGCAATTCCAGCTTATAGTACTCTGTCGTGGTTGATCTGCCTACCATCATCTCATAAAGCTTGGCTTCGGTGGCTTCGGCTACGTCCATATTTCCGGCGTTTTCGCCGTCTTTATATACATAGACACGATCCGAGATTTCCAGAACCTCGTCCAAACGGTGTGATACGAAAATCACGCCATGCCCTTGCTTGGTCAAAATGCGAATCTGCTCAAAAAGCTGCTTCACTTCTTCTTCATTCAGCACCGATGTCGGCTCGTCCAGAAGGATCAGGCACTTTTCTGCTCCGGAAGATTTAATCACATTCACAACCTTTGCGATTTCCACCATTTGCCGCGTTGCAAAGTTGAGGTCAATCACCTTCTTGCGCGAACTGATGCTTTCGCAACCGATGTCCCTTAACGCCGCATCCGATGCCTGATACATTTTTTTATAATTGATGAGTCCTTTTCCAAACATCCCTTCTCTGCCAAAGAAGATGTTCTGTCCTACTGAAAGCGTCACAATCAGCGATTGCTCCTGAAACACCATGCCGATCCCTGCAGCGTTCGCCTCCTTGGGCGTCTTTGGTAAAAACGGTTTCCCACTCACAAACATTTCGCCTTCATTTTGCGGTTGGACACCGATGATGATTTTCAAAAAAGTAGATTTGCCGGCGCCGTTCTCACCAATCAGCCCGACCACTTCTCCCTCGCGCACATCCAGATCTACGCCCTTGAGCGCCTGCGTTCCCGCAAACGACTTTGTGATTCCTTTTGCGCTAAATAATAAATTACGTTCCATATTCGCGCCCCCCTTATTTGCAAATCTGCTTGTTTGAGCGTGAAACAGTCAGTGCAACTGCGATGATGATAATTGCACCCTGAATTCCCGTCTTGATGTAAGGACTCACGCCCATCAGCACCAATCCGTTTTCCAGTACTGTCATGATGATAACACCAACCAGCGTGTTCAGCACACCGCCCTTACCACCGGAAAGTGCTGTGCCGCCGACCACCACTGCCGCCTGCGCAGGGAACATCGTTCCCGTGCCAATCTGCATCTGACCTTGTCCCAGGCGAATGCCGCCCAGCACACCGGCAATCCCGTAGCAAAGCGCTGCAAACATGAACACCATCACCTTCACGCGATCCACGTTCACGCCCGCCATACGCGGAATGTTTTCCGCCGTACCAACTGCATAGATATGACGCCCAAACGCAGTTTTTTCTTGAATGATGTATGCCACCACCAGCATCGCCAGCGAGACCCATGTAATCACGGGAATCCCAATCAGCGATGTTTTGGGGATCTCCACCAAGATCGGATCTGTGATGGTTGCCGGAATGCCCTCGTAGGAAAGCATCGCAAGCCCCATCGTAATGTACATAAAGCTGAAGGACACCATAAAGGATGGAATTTTTAACTTCACATGAATCAGACCAATCACAAATCCCACGCCAACGCAAAGCCCAATCGCAATGATAATGCCCAGGAATCCCAGATTGTTTGCGTTCTTATTGTTCAAAACCAGCAAAGACATGAACGCGGCTGACATACCCACTACGCCATCAATAGACAAATCTATGCTTCCCAGCAGGATAACATAAGTAAGTCCGATTGCAATCAACAGCGGCATTGCCATCTGATTCAGTATCGCGATAAAGTTATCTGCCGAAGCAAACGCCGACCCCTTTGCGATGGTGAAAAATACAATCAATGCAGCAAGCACTAACAATGGCGCGACTTGCATGATTTTGGCATTTTTGTTCTCCGCTCTGATTTTTGAGTCAAACTCTTGCGCGATCGTCATACTCATTTTATTAACAGCCATTTTTTTCACTTCCTTCTGATCGTTTTATTATGAAGCATTTAAAAAAATGCACGACTTCCCCTTTTAATCTTGTATCGTTGTAAAAAAATCAGTTCTTTGTTTTTTTGATGCAAGGGGAATGAATCCCCCTGCATCAAGGTTGGATGTAATTAGTCAGCTTTTACAGACCACGGCTTGGAGAAATCAAGCTGCGGTTTGCCTTCCACGAACTCTTTGATATAGTCGTCAACATTGTCAGTGGTGATCATGATTGCCGGTGTAGCAAATTCACGATATTCCGCCGGCAGCTCTGCCGGATCTACCAAACCTGCCCATACCGCATAGCACATTGCCAGCGTATGGCCGCCCTGAAGGAATCCATTCGAGGAAACCGTTGCAGTAGCAGAACCGTCTTTCACTGCTGCCAGCATGTCCGGCGTAGCGTCGATTCCAACTACTTTTACTTTACCTTTGAGTCCGGCTTTGTCAAGTGCCTGAATTGCAGCAACTGCCATGTTGTCATTTGCGCACCAGATTCCACCTACATCGGGATATTGGTTCAACCAGGTTTCCACCAGGTTAAGCGCCTGTTTTGCATCCCAGTTTCCGGTGTCTCTTGCTGCAACTTCGATGTCAGGATACTGCTCCAGTGCCAATTCAAGACCTTCGGCACGTGTGGTTGCAGCGGTGTTACCCAGCATGCCTTCCACAACGAAGATTTTGCCTTTTCCGCCCATCTGATCGAACATCTCTTTTGAGATCATTTCAGAATTTTTCACGTTATCAGGAGAGGTGTGGATCACCCAGTTCGGCGTGTAGTCCATGGGACCAACGTCGTCCGGTTTGTTCCATGCCGTACCCAGATATCCGCCGGACTCTGCCATTGCTTCCACCAGTGCGGGAGCGATTGCAGATTCGTTCGGGTCAGAGTAAGCGATTGCATTACCACCGGCTTTTGCAGCAAACTGGCGCATGTTGTCTACTTCTTTATCGTTCGATCCACCGGAATCCAGTGTTTGGATTTCGTATTTTTGTCCGATGCTGTCCAGATATTCCGCGAACATGTTCATGCCATCGATGATTGTTACGATGTAAGGATTGTCCAGTCCACGAACGGAAGCAGCCAGATAGACTGTGGTGTCTTTCACTTCCTGCGGAATAGCCGCCGGATCGATCGTGAAGTTTTTCCAGTCTACATCGCCTGCGGGAGCAGCAGCTTCTGCCGGTTCCTCTGCGGGAGCTTCAGCTGCCGGGGCCTCTGATGCCGGAGCTTCAGCTGCCGGAGCCTCTGATGCCGGAGCTTCAGCTGCCGGAGCCTGAGCGGCAGGTGTGCAGCTTGCAAATGCAAACACCGCCAAGAGTGCTACCAGAATAATTGAGATTTTTTTCATTTGTTTCTTCCTCCTTTTATAATTTTATAATATAAACGCATCGTTGCGCTTATTCCATTTGGTTGCCTCTATACAAGAGGCTTTTGCGGCTTGTTTCTCATGTATGGTACGTATGGGATCGGCTTCGCCATGCCCAGCTTCAACCATGCCGCTACTTCGTTGAGTTCATTGGTATAGTCGCCATAGACCACCGGGAAATGATGGTCGATCCGATTATCAATCAATGTTTCAATGAACGTGGGAGCGTCGATTGATTCGCCTCCGATGCTCAGTTTGCCCATCCAGCCGGAAGAACCCTCGTACCCAGCTTTGTTCAGCACTTCGCCCGTCATGACAAACATATCGTCAAAGGATGTGGAGGTTCTTGCGATGGTCAGCTTGCCGGGTTTGAATGCCAAATCGGCAACAACGCCTTTTCCCACCCATTTTTCTTCGCAGTAGCAACCAATATTGAAGTGGTTGTCCCACGTTAAGCCCTTTTCACCCGCAAAGCATTTGGGAGCGGGGCCGCAGTGCCACAAATTCACGGAATGATCGGTGTCGTCAATGGAAACCAAATCCATCAGTGCTGCCTTTCCTCCGCTGATTGCATTGAGCATCAGCATATCCAGCGCTGCATGCACATCTGCCTCGCAGGTTGTTACGATTCCCTTCTCATTTAGATGGGACATAGCGCCGCAAACAGAAATATCGTAGTATTCCTGAAAGGTCGGCCAGCAGTTGACCGCAAGCGCATTATATCCATGCTCCTGCGCAAATCGTTCCAGCGCGAGCGTGACGCGGCAAAAACGTTGCATGTGCTCCGATTCCATCCGCGCGGAAGGCTGCCCTTCCTCTAGCAGTTCGTTCATGTATTCGTATACATCTTGGTCAGACAAGGATTTTGCCATTTTCACGATGTCTGGAACACTGTGCCTTGTGTAGACATAAGAGCCAAATTTGCTCATCAGCTTGCGCTCGTCGAAGATGAAATTTTCAAATCCATCCGCAACATCTCCCACTACGCCGATGCGGGCTGTTTCAATCGCTTTGATTCCCGCAAGCGCCTTGAGCGTGATTGCAAACCGTTCCTGAAACATCTTGCTCTGCGGATAACCGTAAAACCACTTGAGCGGAATATCCTCATGCTTCCAATATTTGTCAATGATTGCGGAAAACATGTTCAAGCCGCAGAAGGAGTTCAGTTGCAGCACGCCGCTTTGCGTTGGTTCCGGCAATGACCACAAGCCCAGCCGTGATTGTAGCTTGACCATCGGGATCATGACCCTGCCGTAGCCCAAGCTAGGCGTAATCAGCATGGTGAAGTCTACTGCTTCCTCGTTCATCGTCGCAACCGCACGCCGCGCGTCTTCCTCGCTGCGCATCGGCTCCGGAACAAATGCAAGCTCATAGCCATACTGCTCCTGCATGGCCTGCAAATCCCGAATGATTTGCAGATAGATTCCGGTATCATCGCCCGGCATATTCGGGTGAATCGCACCGATCAATCCGATCTTCAGTTTCATAATGATCTCCTCACGTTTTTTTACTCGTAGCGGATGATGCACTTCTTTGCGATTTCCTTGCGTTCCAGCTTCGCAAATGCGTCCAAAATATTGTCAAACGAATAGATGTCGGAGATGTAGTCATCCAAATTCAGGATGCCATCCTTCACCCATGCACACACCTGTGTGTCCGCTTCGCCTTCCTCAAGTTTAGAGGGGAATTGTTGAAAGTGCAGCTGCCAGTTGTACGGCGCGCGCGACCAATCGATGTCATAGTGCATTTCGCCTGCAATGCCATAGCAGCAGACTTTCCCGCCATCACGTACCAGCGGCAATGCCTGGTTGATGATCTGCAACACACCGACCGCATCCAGAACATAGTCCGCGCCATCCGGATAAATCTCTCTGATTTTCTGCTCAAGCTGTGCATCTTTTCCGCTCAGCACGTAGTTTGCGCCCTTCTTTTTTGCATCTTCCAGCTTTTCTTCTACCACATCCACCGCTACGATGGTCTTAACGCCCATCAGGTGCAGGAAGCGAATGAAGGTCAAGCCTACCGGACCACATCCGAACACCACCACTTTGTCGTTCTCTTTGATACCAAACCGCTTGATGGAACTCAGCACCTCGCGCAGCGTAATGATCATCGCCGCTTTTACGGGGTCAATCGCCGGATCCACAACCGTTTGTGCCCACGCACATTCCGGGAAATCCTTGGATTGCGGTGCAACGCCGCTGTTGATAAACGCCTGCGGATCGCATACAACGCCATATTCAGAATAGGAACCCCAACCGCATTCAAATCCGCCCAGCGGACCTGCAAACGGCAACAGCACGATGTCTCCGATTTTGTAAGAGGTTACGTTCGCGCCCACTTCGATTACGCGACCAACCGCTTCATGACCGAGCATTACGGGATACATATCTTTTGTAAACCCCTTGAATGTGCCGTGAATCAGCTTGCCATCTGTACCGTTGCATACGCCGCAGCTGATGGTCTTTACCAGCGCTTGATTCTCGTTGTAATCCGGAATCGGGCATTGCTCTACACTGAGCTTGCCATTCGCGTCTACAACCAATGTTCTCATTGTTCCGTTCATTTTCATTTCCTCCTAACGCCTTGTATATGCCGCTTCAATACCGTACCGGTTGCGGTATTCTGTTCCCATCTCATCCACTGCCTGAATGGCGGCAGCGATCGTTTTTTCATCTACATAGAAAGGTTCTGTATCCCAATACGATTTCATGGAGTGCTTTGCAATCGCTTCAATGTTTCCGGGTGTGCTTTCAATGTACAAATCCTGCAACGTGATCGGCAGACCAACCGTCGCACAGAAGGAAAGCACCTCATCCATCAGTTCCTGCGGCGCATTTTCCACGGCAAGCTGGCACAGAACGCCAAAGCCCACTTTTTCGCCGTGCATGGTCTTTGCATCTTCCGGTAAAACGGAAATGCCTTCGCAGATGGAATGCGAACCGGAACAACCATTGTTCTCCACGCCGATCCCGCTCATCAAAACATTCACTTCGATAATGTCTTCCAACGCCTCCGTGATGACATGACGTTTTGCTGCCGCCAGTGCCTTTTCTCCATTCTCGATCAGCATATCGTAGCAATACTCCGCTACCATCGTGCCCAGCTTGGTTCTGCGGAATCCGCCATTTTTGGCATCCACATAGTTCGTGCTGTCGGACTGTGCATTGGCACGCGCTTCAAACACAGTGGACAGCGCATCGCCCATTCCGGCAACCAGAAAGCGTACCGGCGCATCCGCAATGATTTTGCTGTCCACCAGCACCACATCAGGATTTTTCGCGTAATGCCGCGCGCCAACATGCTCGCCATCCTCAGTATAGATGACCGAAAGCGCGATTGTAGGCGCATCCGTAGAAACCGCCGTAGGAACAATGATCACCGCTGCACGGTAATTGTCCGCTACTGCCTTCGCCGTATCAATCGTCTTGCCGCCGCCGATTCCCAAAACGACCTGCGGTGCAAAATCCTTTACCTGATCCGTAATCTCTTGAATCCGCTTTTCCGTAACCTCTACCGCATACTGAATCGCCAAAAACGAATTGTCCGTACCCGCATAGATCTTTTCAAATCTACCGGACATCTGCTCAAAGAAATATGGATCGATGATCGCCAAAACTTTGTTGCCGAATTTTTCCGTGTAAGTACGGATGTTTTCCAGTTCGTTCGGTCCTTGGTAATATCTGGATGGCGACCCCCATCCCCTCGTCGTCTTGGTTACTCTGCTCATGTTTGCTATCCTCCGATTTTTGTTTTATTCTTTGCCTTTTCTGGGCGGATTTGTTGACTGTCTGACACATAGTGCGGTTGGCAGCCTGAGCTCGACCGGATTAGTCTCTTCATTCGCTTGCTCAATCCGTTTCAGCAACAGTTCTGCCGCTATACGTCCCACCTCTGTGGTTGGCCGCTTGAGCACTGTGATGGGTGGATTCAGGTGTGCCGCAAAGGGAAAATCATCGAATCCCACCAGCGATATCTCATCGCCTATTTTGATTTTATGATCGATGAGCGCTCGATATGCGCCCATGGTAGACAAGTTGTTGGTGGCAATCACTGCGCTTGGGCGCTTTTTTAGTGCCAAAAGCTGTTCAATCGCCTGATAGGAGCCTTCCTCGTTAAACTTCCCCGGAACCACGTATTCAGGGTTTACCTGAACTTTGAAGTGCTCCATCGCCTGATAAAATCCTTCCAGGCGTTCGTTTCCGGGGGTAATGCCCTGTGTCCCGTATAGAATCGCAATGTCTTTATGTCCCAGTTCCACCAGATGCTTCACAATTTGAAACATTCCGTCAAAATTATCAATCAATATGGTGTCGTGCTCCAGCTTTGCTGCCTGGATCGGCTTGCGGTCAATATACACGATGGGTGTATTCATGTTGACATACTGTCTGATCTCCGGCGACTCTGTGTCTACAAACACTGCCAGTAATCCGTCTACACGAAAGCCTAACAGCTTTTTTAAGACCTTTTCTTCTTTATCCAGGTTTTCATCTGTATTTGCAAAAACGATATCATATCCCTTCGCATAACACATTTCTTCAAACCCGGCAAGCATTGATGTAAAAAATGGGTTTCGGATGTCCGGAACAACATATCCGATTGTCTTGGTCGAAGCTGTTTTTAAATTTCTTGCTACCGCATTGGGCACATATCCATACTCTGCAATCACATCCTTGACTTTCGCCAGCGTTTCCGGTGCAATCTGATCACTGTTGTTGATGACTCTCGAAATAGTTGCGGTGGAAACCCCTGCAAGTTTCGCAATGTCCCGTTGATTCATAATACCTCCAACTGCCATACGACTGTAATGTAAACGTATACATTAGTTGCAAAAAATAAATGGAATTTGTTACAAGCCGTCATTTAATTGTCACAATTTTGAGATAATGTACACGTATACAAATTTGAATCTAGTTGGATTTTACTATACCTATTTTAATTTGTCAACCATAAAATTTTAATTTTTCTAAAAAAGAAAGACGCACCCTGAGCAGAGCCGCAAGGATGCGCCAAAACCATGTTATGTGCAAGTGGTTCGTCAGCCATTCAGTAAGTCATATTCATTGCACAGCAGATAAGTGTGCGCTTCGTCCTCATCAATTTTCGCAAAGCGCGAAACATCCTCGTAAAAGTGGTTGTCCGTTTTGTCGTCATTGATGGAGGAAACCTCCCCGCACAGCACGTCGCCCGTGCCCGCTTTCGATCCGAAAATATGATAGATGCGCGGCGTGAGCGATACGCTACTGCCCGGCTCCACCAAAAATTCTTCACCCGGCTGATACGTTTTTTTGATGCCGTCCATATAGACCACAACTTCCGATTGCTTGTCCGGCTTGTCGTCCGCGGCGGCATTCCACAACTTCATAAACATCATGCCGCCACCACGGTTGATGATATCCTCCGTCTTGCTGGAATGAAAATGCATCGGCAAACGCTGTCCGTCCGGAATCACAATGATTTTTTCCGCATAAGGCGTGCCAACTGTCGCATCGTCCAGCAGACCGTTTCGAATCGTGAACAGAATGCTGCCGATCTTTTTAAAGTCGCCCATTCCATAGTCTGTTACATCCCAGCCCAGCATCGTCTTGCGCAGCGACTCCGTCTCTGCAAGATGCTCTGCCCACTCGTCTTTGGACCAAAACGCAAATTTCGGCAGATTAAAATTCTGCTTTTTTGCAAACTCAATGGCCCATCTGATTGCTCCTTGTATTTCTGAACGCTTCATTCTTTTCTCCTTTACATATACGTCTGCTGCAAAACGCCTCAGTTCCCCACAAAAACAGCAGACTTTAGTCCGTTACCAGCACTGCAATACTGCTTCAATATTCGCCAATGGCACATCGCTGTTGATTTCGCTTTCCCCGATCAATCCCCCATTTTTGTACAAATGCTGTTTCATTTGTGCCGCGCATTGCGCGACCTCCTCCGGCGTACCTTCCGGCAGCGTCGTCTGACGACTGATTTCTCCCCAGAATGTGATTTTTCCCGCAAACTCCGCAACCTTCTCGACGCCCATGCACCAGATTTGAGAATTGACCGCCTTTACGCCAAGCTCAATCAGTTGATCGTAAATTTCATAGATATAACCGTCGCTATGGAAAAACACCACTTTGCCGGCCGCGATAATCCGGTCGATCAGTTCCTTATAAACCGGTTTAAACAGCTCGATCCAGGCCTCCCTTGAAATCAGCATGGAAATCTGCGTACCCCAATCGTCTCCGAATGCAACGGCGTCAATGTCCATTTGCAACCAACGATCCACATAAGAAAGATAATATTGGCGCACCAGTTCGCGTATCGCGTAGAATTCATCCGAGCGCAGCGCAATGTCACAGTAGAGTTCTTCGGTTCCGCGCAAAAACTGCATCCGTTCAAACACACTGACCCATCCGCCGATGATAAATTTGTCCGACTGCCGCAGCGTCTTGATTTGCTGTTGCAATGCCGAACGGTTGGCGTCAAATCCTTCTTCAAACATCGCGGTCGGCGGCACGTAGCCTACCGGAACGCTATGGGCAAAGACAGGCTGTTTGACCTCACCGATCATACCCTCCTGCAACACCAGCCACTCACTGCCCCACTCATCCACGTGCGTTCCCAAGGTATAATTGATGGGATCAAACGCCATGTCCATAAAGCTGGATACCGATGCTATGTCACATTCATGTTCCTGTAGAAGCGCCTCCAGCGCTGCGCCATACTTTATGCGCGCTGCCGGTAAAATCCACAGATCGCGCGGGATGCGATCCGGATTTTCAAAATTAATTGTGCGCAAAACACGCTCTTTCGATGTCATTTCATTCTCCCCTCAACTCACGAACCGTTCCTATCATAGCAAGATAGCCATCCTTGGGCACATATTCCGGTATGGAATTTCCCGACCCAAAGGCAATACCGCCCTGCTTTCCTGAACAAGCCTCAAAAATCTCAGCAACATAGCGCTCCACCTCCGGCGCGCTCAAGCTGCACAAGGCATCCGTATCAAATCCGCCAAAGTTACCAATGCGATCGCCATACCGTGAAATCCAGTCTGAAAATGGCGCGATGGCATCTTCATTGGAATGCTTTGCGTCAATTTTTGCTTCACGAATGATGTCGTCCATCACGTCAAAAATGCAACCGCAACTGTGCAAAAGGAAGGGCTTTTCAAAGCGGTGCACCTGCGCCACCAATCGCTGATATTGCGGAATGATGATCTCGCGGATGTCCGGCGCAGCCAACAATGTCTGCGAGCGGAATCCAAGATCGTCCCCAAAGCGGCAAACGCAGTAAACATCTGAAAATTCTTCCAGAAATGCTTTCCAAATGGAGAGCATAACCTCCGCAACCCGCTCAAAGATCGCCGCATAAAAATCACGGTCATCAATCGAAAGATAACAAAGATTCTCATACCCGCAAAGATCCTGCACAATCTCAAACAGCCCATTGCCCGGCCCGCCGATTGCCTTCATCCCATCGGGCATGGCATCGCGCAGCAATTTGAAATCCTCATGAAACGCCTTAAAATATACATCTTTTAACGTGTCAAACGGATAATTGTCAAAATCCTGCTTTGTCTTGATCACCGGGTCTGCATGCGCATACAGTGCGCCGCCACCCGGCAGTATTTTGGTGATACACTGTTCAAACGAAACCGTGTCATACCCCATGCAGTGAAAAAAGCCGGCATACTGCTTCATATATTCTGCGCGGTTCTGGGACAGCTCCTGCCCCAGTACGCGCCCGATCATCTCGTCACTGATAATATGTTCATAGAGTGGAATGCGCTGCGGACGAACGTTTCGCGCCGCATTCTCAACATTCCGATAGTCTGGAGTGAACGCCATTCTTATTTGCCTCCGTCTTTTGCCGTATTGCTAATCTGCACCGTATTGATGAGCACCGCCACCAGGATCAGCGAACCACGAACAATGTATTTTACAAAATCGTCCACACCCAGCAGCGTCATACCGTTGAGGATCACGCCAAGGAATATGATACCGATCAAGGTACCGCGCACCTTACCGATACCACCATTGAGCGATGCGCCGCCGATGATAACGGAGGAGATGACGTCCATCTCATAACCCTTGCCAAACTGGGATGAACCCGCCAGCACCTGTGAGGACAGAATGATTCCGGCAAATGCCGCCAAAAACTGAACCACAGTCATGATAACAATTTTTACACGCTTTACATTGATACCCGAAAGACGTGCCGCCTCGGGGTTACCGCCAACTGCGTAAATCTCACGCCCAAAGCGGGTGCGCTCCATCACCACCATGATGATGACAAATACGATGATCAGCCAGATTGCGGGAACCGGAACGCCTTGGAATCCCTGCATGGCACCAATGGTACCGGCGCCGATAAAGCTATACCACGTCTGTGTGACCATAACGGGAAATCCTTTGGAGATGACAGCCGCGATTCCGTACAGCACATTTAACATTGCCAACGTAATAATGAAGGAAGGAATGTTAAACTTTGTGCGAATGAATCCGTTAAAAAAGCCGATTCCTGCGCCAATCACAAGCGCCATGACCATCGCAATAATAAGCGCAACCGTGCCATCCATACCCGCTTCAATCAAGGAAGCGGAAAACATCGCCGTCACAACGGAGGAAAGCGCGATGCCCGATCCAATAGAAAGGTCAATTTCACCGCCGATAATCACCATCGTCATACCAAACGCGATTACGCCGATGATTGCCATGTTTCTAAAAATACCTAATATGTTATTCAGTGTGAAAAATCCCTGTGCAAAAATGGCAAGCAACACCACCATCACGATCAATATGATTTCCATCATATGCCGCTTTGCAAAAGTTTTAAATGTACGTGTGCCGTTCATCCGATTGTACCTCCCATACACAATGTATATAATTCGTCAATTTTCAGTTCGTCTGTTTCCAGTTCCCCTATGATTTGCCCATATCGCATGATCAGCACGCGGTGGCACACTTCCAGCAGCTCTTCCAGCTCCGAAGATACCACGATGCTGGAAATCCCCTGCCGGGAAAGATCCCAAATAATCTTAAAAATTTGTTGTTTTGCGTTTACGTCAATGCCGCGGGAAGGCTCGTCAAACATCATGATTTGCGGGTTGGTATTCAGCCAGTTGCCCACCACCACCTTTTGCTGATTGCCGCCTGACAGCGCCGAAACCGGTACATCCAGTGAAGGGACTTTGATCTGCAAACGCTCGATCTGACGATTCACAAACTCTTTTTGCTTTTCCCGATCAATGAAGGACCCTTTGCTCATCAGCTTGAGGCTGGCAGTGCACAGATTATTCTCTACGGACATAATCTGCACCAGGCCTTCATGCTTCCGGTCTTCCGGTGTCAGCCCAAGACCCATCTCTTTGAGTTTGACAGGGTTCGCCCGTTTTACTTCCTTCCCATTGACCAGTACGCTGCCGCTGTCATATTCATCGATCCCGAAAATAGAGCGCAGCAGCTCGCTTCGGCCGGAGCCAAGCATTCCCGCAATACCGAGAATTTCGCCTTTTGCAAGCTCAAAGCTGACATCCTGCACCTTCTTGCCCCGTGTCAAATGATCCACCTTCAAAACGATATCTTTTTTATCAAAGGTCAAATCTTTGGGTCTCTCCTGAATTTCTGTATCTCCAAACATCAAGGTCAGAATGTCTTTGTGCGTTGCATCCTGCATGGAAGCCTGCCCGGTCAGCACGCCATCGCGCAGTACGGTACAGTTGTCCGCAATTTCCCAAAGCTCCTGCAGCCGATGGGAAATATATATGATAATAACATCACGTTCTTTTAATTTACGAATCAAATCAAACAGAATTTGCGTTTCTGCCAATGCAAGCGAAGAGGTCGGCTCATCCAGCAGAATCACTTTGGGGTTTGCACGCATCGCCTTTGCGATTTCAATCATCTGGCATTGCCAAACGCTGAGGTTATATACCATTTCTTTGGGATCAATTTTGATACCCATGGCGGCAAGCAACGCTTCCGCCTCACTGTTGGTCTTTTTCCAGTCAATGAACTTGCCGTTCATCGGGAAGTTTCCAAGATAGATATTTTCTGCAACGGTCATGCCCGGCACGAGACTCAGTTCCTGATAAACTGTTGCAATTCCTTTGTCAAATGCTTCCTTTGGATCGTGAAAGTCTAACTTTTCGCTATCCAAGAAGATTTCGCCGGATGTCGCGCCTTGTGCACCGTTGATTATTTTTACAAGTGTTGATTTTCCCGAACCGTTTTTTCCGATCAGCGCATTGACTTTGCCGCTCTCGAACGAGACGCTTACATTATCCAGCGCGAGTGTGCCGGGAAACTGTTTGGAAATGTTCGTTACGGTTAGTACACTCATTCTCACTTACTCCTCGTATCATGTATTTACGGTAATTGAACCGGTTACCGCATAAAGACCGCAAACCACATGGGATTCCCATGCTCCCTCCCCCAATGATCCCTCAAGCGATCAAGTCGTACACCCACAGCTAGTTTGTGCGGCGCAGGAGCATTTCCTTTTTTTGAATACTCCCGGAAGCGTGCCCCCGGGAGTAAACTGAGAGAATACCTTAGCCGATTTTGGATTTCAGATTATCCAAGAATGCGGTCAGTTCGTCAGGATTTGCACGAGAGAGCAGGATGCCGGGAACGATAATCGTCTTGCCTTTATCCGGATCTTCTTTTCCTTCAATACCGCTGATTACGGAGTTCATGGTCTTTACGCCGATTTCATACGGATCCTGTCCGGTCACAGCCTGCAGAATGTTGTCGCCGTCTTGCAGCAAAGCAACCATCTGTTCGCTTGCGTCTGTACCAAAGGAAACCACGCTGCCGGCTTTGCCGGCATTTTTGATTGCCATGGTCGCACCGATCGTGCCGCCTTCGTTTGCAGCCCAGATCATGTTGATGTCAGGCTTTGCGGAAAGCATATCCGTAGCAACCGTGATTGCTTTGTCCTGCAGCCATGCGTCCTGATCATCAACGATTTCCACGCCCGGCAGTTTGCTTACAGCATCTTTGAATCCGTCGCTTCTAGCGGTGGACTGTTCCGGCAGCAATGTTTTAAACTGCAGGATGCCGATTTTTGCTTTGCCGCCCATGTTTGCTTCAATGTACTTCGCAGCCGCTTCACCGGTCATCTGTCCGAGTTGATAGTTGTCGGAAGTGTAGCATGCTGTCATCCAGTCCAAAGAACCCAGGTTGGAGTTGGAAAGTCCAATGATAAGGCCTTGTCCAGCCGCATTTTTCAGAGGCTCGATCGAGGCAGTTTCGCTGATGGGCGAGATTGCCAAACCGGCATAACCCTGCGTCACATATGTGTTGATCATTTCAACTTCTTTTGCAGCGTCATTGTTGGTGTTGCCGGGGAAAAATTCGTATCCCGCTTTTTCAGCAGCATCTTTGTAGCCCATCTGAAGCAGTTTCATGAACTGGTCTTCCTGGAACACAACGCCGGCAATTTTCTTGCCTTTTGCTTCTGCTGCAGGCGCTTCGGAAGCCGGGGCCTCGGATGCGGGAGCTTCAGATGCAGGCGCTTCGGAAGCCGGAGCCTCAGACGCAGGGGCCTCAGAAGCCGGAGCCTCAGACGCAGGAGCCGCCGCCGGTGCGCAGCCGGCGAATGCCATTGATGCGATCATCACCGCAGCAATTACGAGCAGTACTAACTTTTTCATATTGTTCCTCCTTTAAAGATAAGAGATTATTCATTCCCGTTTTCGGGAAACTTAAAACGAATGATGGTTGCGCCATGCAAGTGCCGCGTCATAAATCGCCGCAACCTTTTCCGGCGGAACATCCGCCTGAATGTTGTGCACCTGATTGAACACATATCCGCCGCCCTTGGAGAATATTTCAATCAATTCTGTGCTTTGGCGCTTGATTTCTTCAGTTCCGTTCTCCGGCACCACTTCCTGCATGTTTGCGCCCGCGCCCCAAAAGACTAGGTCTTTACCATAGGCGTCTTTCAGACGTTGGGGCTCCATTCCCTTTGCAGAAATCTGAACCGGATTCAAAACCTGCACGCCCGCGTCGATCAGTTCAGGGATCAAGTCGAAAATTGCGCCACAGCTATGCAGGAACACTTTGACATCGGGATACTCCTCACGAATAAAGGAATAAAGCCGCTTGTGATAGGGTTTGATCATCTCAACGTACATATCTTTGGAGATCTGCGGCGCAATTTGTGTGCCTAAATCGTCTCCAAATTGAATCACGTTGATGTACGGCGCTACTTTTGGCATCAATTTTTTCAAATCGGCAATATAGCGGTCTGTGATGCGATTAAAATAGTAATGCATCAGGTCTTTTTCGATTGCGATGTTGACGTACAGGCTCTCATAGCCAAAATCACTCTGCCCTGCCTCAAAGATATTGCCGCCAAACTCCATCAGCAACGCCTTGTCCGTGGTCTCAAACAGATTTTTTGCCGTTGCCGCCATAAAATCGATATCGGCATCCTCTAGCCCCGTTGTGGGCAACGCATCGATATCCGCGACGCTCTGCGCTTTTTCGTAAGGGCGGTTGACCAGGTCAAAGTACAGGCCTCCCTTTGGCATCCTCGCTATCACGGTTTCGCCGCTGAGGATATCCAAATCCCCTTGCGCATTGGTCACAGGGTTGAACCCCTGAGGGAAACAGCATGGCTGACCGTTTGGCAGCACTCCATCCTTATACGATTCAATGGAAATGCCAAATGCCGGGCGTCGCTTGCTCACCTGCAAAACGTCGCCTCCAAAGCGGTCTATCACTGCCTCGCTTGGGCGCGCCAGCTGCTGAAATACATCGTAGACATAAGTTTTTTCGTCAAAGCCCAAATATTCTACAAGCTTTGCGTAGGCGATTGCCTGAATGCCGGTGGAGCGCATCCCTCCAAAATCAATGGGCAACAAATCAGTTGGCTGATGGTTGAGTGCCGCGCGGATTCTTTCTCTTGAATTCATAGTTGACTACCTTCCCGTTTATTTCGGATTGTATTGTGAAATATGGTTGAGCACCGTTGCGATGCCGCCAATGGCACCCGCATAGATGCCGAAGGATGATTTGATTTTTTTGATTTCGTGACTGTGCAGGAAATATGGGTGCTTTTTCTCCAAAATCGCACAAATTTTTTGGAACAGCAAATCGCTTTTGTCGATGAAATCTCCACCAAACACAAGTGCGTCAGGATCAAGCAATCCAATCACATTGATCAACGCTATACCGATGTAGTCTGCACAAATCTGGATTGCATCATTTGCGACTGCGTCGCCTTGCTGCGCTGCTTCGATCAGTGCATCAAAGGTGAAATCGCCGGTCAGCACACTCTTTCTGCCTTCTTCAACCATCTGCTTGGCATAATTGATTGCGGCAAGACCGTTTGCCAATACCTCCAGACATCCTGCGGATCCACAGCGGCAGACCGGACCGTGAATATCAATCAACGTATGACCGATTTCCATGCTGCAATATTTGTTCGAGTGGAAAATGGCTCCCTCTGTGAAAAAGCCGCCGCCGATGCCCAGCTCGTAAATGTTGATTTCAAACACACGTTTGTGATCTGCAAGCTTTCCAAACCAGTATTCACCCAGCAATGCGCTATTCGTTTCTTTTTCTCCATATGTCTTGATGCCGGTTCTCTGCTGGATCATTTCGCAAATCTGAACATGGCTCCACCCCTTGAAGTTCGGCGGATTCTCCATAATCGCTTCTTCATCATTATACGGGCCGGGCACCGCAAGACCAATGCCGATCACCTTTTCTTTTTTTATTTTGTTTCTGAGCAGGATGTCTTCAATGCACTGCGACATCTGCACAATGATGTCCTCTTCACTCATGCGATCGTGCAGCTCGCTGTGACACTTATCGATCAGATCACCCTTAAAATCGCTAAGCGCACACACGATCATCCATGTGTTTAGTTCCAAACCTACTGCATATCCCGCCTTCTTGTTTAATTCCAGAAAGATCGGCTTGCGCCCGCCTTCGGATTCTCCGCTGCCCTGCTCTAAAATCAAGCCGTTCTTGATCAGATCATCCGTCAAATTTGTGATGGTTCCTGTCGTGAGACGTGTGACCTTCGCCAAATCCTTGCGCGAGATACTTTTATATTTCCGAATGGAATTCAGCACGCTCTGCATATTAATTTTTTTCATGCGTTTGCCGTTGATTCGAGAATACTGCATAGTCATTCCTTCGCTGCACAGGTGCAAATTTGCAGTGTGCCGTAGCTTTAGTGCTTAATTTATTCTTTAAGATAACTACATATCATAACAGGCAATACGCAACCGTACCCATTCCGGTATTTTGCGTCAAAACTCTGCTATGCAATTTTAAAGTTTGAAAATCAATTTATTGTTTGATTAATTTAAGCATAAAATTAAGTCCGTGTCAACCCCTTACACATAAAAAAAGTCAATTATTTTTTCAATGCATAGCAAAATCTTTTGCACATCTATTACGCGCAAATATCGCTATGCTAAGACGTTTTATGGTAGGTATCGTGTGGATTTAATTGCTGTTTTGCAAAAATGCACAAAAAAATGCAAACGGAAAACATGCGTCAGACACACAGTTCTCGTTCCAGTATATCTGCGATTCGCTCACTTGTGTGGCCGTCCCCAAACGGATTGCGTGCCTCGCTCATTGTACGATAAAGGTTCCGATCTGTCAGCAGCGCGTACAACCCTTCGTGCACATCATGATATTGTGTGCCGATCAGCCGCGCCACATCACTTTCCACCGCTTCCGGCCTTTCTGTGGTGTTGCGCAGCACAAGAACAGGTTTATGAAACGCAGGCGCTTCCTCCTGCAAACCTCCCGAATCTGTCAGCACCAGATAACAACGGCTCATGAAGTTGTGAAAATCCAGCGTATCCATTGGGTCGGTGAGCCGTATGCGCGTGATGCCCCTGAAAATTTCCTGCGCTGCTTCGCGCATCTTAGGATGGTGATGCATCGGAAACAGCAGCTTTACATCCGGCAACTCCTGCACGATATCGCGCACAGCCCGGAAAATTTTCTGCATGGGTGCGCCCAGGTTCTCCCGACGGTGCGCAGTCATCAAAATCAGCCGAAATCCGTCCGCCCACGAAAGGTTTGGGTGCTGGTATTCCTCGCGCACAGTGTGACGCGTTGCATCAATCACTGTATTCCCCGTCACAAAGATGCTCTGCGGCTTCTTCCCTTCCCGCAGTAGATTATCGGCTGCCCATTGCGTCGGAGCAAAATGATAGCGCGCCATCAGTCCAGTCGCTTGCCGGTTAAATTCTTCCGGAAAAGGTGTTTCCAAATCATAAGTCCGCAATCCTGCCTCCACGTGTCCCACTGGAATCCGCTCGTAGAAGCCCGAAAGCGCAGCGATAAAGGAAGTCAAGGTGTCTCCATGTACCAGCAGCAGATCCGGCTTTTCATGCTTGAGTACAACGTCCAGTTTGGTGCAGATGGTCGCAGTGATCTCAAACAGTGTTTGCCGCGGCTTCATGATATCCAAATCATAATCCGCCTGCACACGAAAGCATTGCAACACTTGTTCCAGCGTCTCCCGATGTTGCCTTGCCACGCATACCACAGTTTCAAAACAATCCCGCCGTTTTAGCTCCAGCACCAGCGGGCACATCTTAACGGCTTCCGGACGCGTACCAAAAATAATCATGATTTTTTTCATAACATCCCAAGCTCACTTTCTTATTCGTGTTGTGTTCAACGATTTTGTCCAGTAGGGTATCTTGCTGCGCCGGCTATGTCTGAATCGCCACACACTTTGCGGGTTTGTTTTGCTGCGCTGCTTTGTCTTTTTCCTATCAACCACAACTTGCGGCGCCAAACACAAAACACATTAAAAAAACGCTTTGCTACAACGATTTTCAACATTTCTTCTCTCGTGTAGCAAAGCGCTCTTTCCTGCCTTGCAACGTCACTATTTTAATTGTGTTTTTCGTGTTCCAAGCAATCACAAAATGTAACTTCCCAACACTTCGCCTGTGGCAACCGCACATAGCAATCTAAGTTCATTTGCTCTGGCCATAATAAGCATTTGCGCCGTGCTTACGCAAAAAATGCTTATCCAGCAACGCATCCTGCATCCGCATCGCTTCAAACCGGTTTGCTGCCAGCGTATGCCACGCCATCATGGCACACTCCTCCATCACAACCGCATTGTGCACCGAATCGAGCGCATCTTTGCCCCATGCAAAAGGGCCGTGGCTGTGCACCAGCACTCCGGGAATGCTTTCCGGTGCGCGCAGCGCAAATGTCTCTACAATCACATTGCCGGTTTCCAGCTCATAGCTTTCTTTGATTTCTTCCTCTCGCATACATCGGGTGCAGGGAATGTCTCCATAGAAATAGTCCGCATGCGTCGTTCCCAATGCCGGGATATCCCGCCCCATCTGCGCGAAAATAACCGCCCATCTGGAATGTGTGTGCGTGATGCCTCCTGCCTTGGGAAAATTGCGATACAGTACGAGATGCGTATCGGCATCCGATGACGGATTGTAATCCCCTTCCACCACTTCTCCTGTTTCCAGCGAGACCACTACCATGTCCTTCGGGCACATCGTGGCATACTCGACGCCTGACGGCTTGATGACCATCAAACCCTGTTCACGGTCAACGCCCGAAACATTACCCCATGTAAAAATCACCAACCCATGTGAAACAAGCTGCATATTGGCATCATACATCTGCTGCTTTAATTGCTCTAACATTGCGTTCCCTCCTGTGCCTGCATAAATCGATTTCGTAAAAACGCGTTCGCCTCGTGCATCTGTCGCTTCCAGTCAACTTGCGGTACACACCAAAATTCAGCCAAATAACGACGCACACCCATCTGCATCGCCGTTGCAATCAGCGGTACAAACGGAACATGTCCGCTGCCATAGGCAACCTCTCGAAAAACACTGGGGCTGGTCTCCTTTAAATGGATCGCCGCAATGTGGCCGCTGCCGCTGCGTAGATCAGCGCAAACGTCTCCGCCCGCGTTGGTGATGTTGCCGGAATCCGGATATACCTGCAAGTAAGGCGACTGCACGCGTCGCACATGGCGCATTGCTTTTTCTACGGTATTCATGAACGCAGTCTCCATGGTTTCGAACGCAAGGATTACGCCTTTTTGTGCGGCAAGCTCTACGCTGCGCGCAAGGTTCTCTTCAAAATTGCGCTGTGTGATCTCGCTGGACGGGTGGTAGTACTCATCATAGCCTGCGATCTGTATTATGCGAATCCCCATTTCATCCGCAAAATCAATCGCCTTGCGCATAATTTCCATGCCGCGCTCCCGCACCTGCGCATCTTCGCTGCCCAAGGGAAACCGACGATGTCCCGAAAGGCAAATGCTGCGCAAAAAGAAGCCTTCTTCGTGCATCTGCATGCTGATTTCTTTTTTCTGCTGTGCAGTCCAGTCCAGTCGCGCAAGCTTTTCGTCCGATTCATCGATGCTCAATTCCAAAAAATCAAATCCCGCTTGCCTCGCTTCACATAGTTTTTGGCGCATCGTAAGAGATGCGGGCATCGCTTTTTCATAGCATCCCAGTGAATAACCGTTCACGATTCGTAAACCTCGTAGATCACCGCGCGTCCAATCTCCCGATTCGCAGAAAGTATGATGTCTCGGCCATCTTTGTGCACCACATGCACATTACTGGGGCCTGTTCCCCGGTCTACCGTTTGTGTGTGAAAGACCAGATTCTTCGCATCAGTACAAGTCACGACGAACAGTTCTTTGCCCTCACGCCGATATCCACCGATGATGGCAGGCTTGCCGCACAGGGTACCGCCCCAGACAACATGCGCAAAGTTCATCTTCTTCGCATATTCATATATGATTTGATAGCCTTGCTCGGTCTTTTTTCGGATGCAAAAGCGCTTGCCGTGGAAGGGCTCTATCGTCACCATCTCCGGCTGTCCGTCTCCATCGATGTCCACAAACGCGACATCACTGGTGGCAATGTCAGAAATCTGCTCCACCACCCAATCCGAGCCGTTTTGCGGTGGCACCACTTTAAAAATGCCTTCGTCGCTCGTCACCACACCACACTCCACACCATCCAGCACGGCTCTGGTATATCCGTGGTTTTTTGTCAGCCCTTCATAAACGGGTGTAATTGTCATGCCGTCTTCCGGTCGCTCCGGTATCACCCCGACATAAATTTTGCCGGGGTCAGACCAGTCATCTTTAAACTGCTTGCTGGTGCATAGAGCCGCGCCAATAAAATAGTTTTTTCCATGCGACGCAATCACATCAAATCGGTGCAAATACGGTAGGTTGATGAAGTCCTTCACCTTCCACCGGTTGTCTCCCGTCGGCGAAACCCACACCACCTTTGCTTCCGCGGAATTGAATGTTGGCAAAAACAGTTGTACTGCCAGAAATTCTCCCTGTGTGCCGGGAATGGGAATCATGCTCATGGTGCCGCCCGGCTGTTCCCAAACCGTACCCTGTGCAAAGTCAGGATAACGAAAGCTGATGCACTTGCCATTCCCCTCTGTGGCAAACAGGAAATAATCCCGCTTGCCTGTGCTCATTTCGCTGACCGCATAGCAGCGCGCCAGCTCCGCCAACTCCTTTTTTTTAAATCGCATTGGTTTTTCCTGCTTTCTTTACTCTTATAGGAAGGACAGAAACGGCGTATTGATCTCCTTGCTGAAGCAATCATCAAAACCGCGCGGATAGTGATACTCTCGCTTGGACTGATCCATCGGGAACACAAACTTGCCGCCCACCTGCCAGATAAACGGCATAAACCGATATCCCAAACGATCCTTCTTCATATTGTACAGTACATTGATTTCCGCCGGGTCTGCCTGAAAATTAGACCAAATATCGTGATGGAACGGAATCATCACCTTCGTATCCAGCGCCTCGCCCATGCGAAGGATATCCGAAGCCGTCATTTTGTCCGTTATGCCGCGCGGATTTTCGCCATAGGAGCCGAGCGCCACATCAATTTCATAATCGTTGCCATGCTTTGCGTAATAATTGGAATAATGCGAATCCCCACTGTGATAAACAGACCCGCCTGTTGTCTTGATCAAAAAATTCACTGCTTTGTCATCCATATCATCCGGCAACGTGCCGCGAATATCGCCGTCCGGCGGACTGGTGATGAGCGCGGTGCGGTCAAAAGATTCCAACGCAACAATCTCCGTCTCCCCTACGCGCACGCTGTCGCCCGGCTTCACTGTGATGCAGCGCTCAGCAGGCACACCCCACTCGATCCACTTTTCAACACATCCCTTCGGCCCGATGAACGGCACAGACGCATCACAATTTTGCAGTACAGCCGCCGCTACATTGACGTCGATATGGTCATTGTGATAATGCGTAGACAAAATCGCATCCACCTGCTTGATGGCAAACGGATCCATCACAAAGGGCGCAACGCGCAAGTTTGGTTGCAGCGCAAGCCCCCCGGACATCCGCGCCATTTGATGCTGCGGATCCATCAGCTTATTCTTGCGTGATCGCTTGCCCGTTCCACACCAAAAATCAATGCAGATATTGGTGTTTTCATGCGTCTTGATCCAGATGCCGGTGCACCCAAGCCACCACATCGCAAAGGTATTCGCCTCCACCACTTCTTCTTCAATTTCTTCATTTAACCAGGTTCCCCACTCCGGAAACGTAGACAGCACCCACGATTCTCTCGTGATTTCATTCACTTTGCTCATCAGTAAATCCTCCTAAATCAATTAAGTGTATATTTTTTGCAATAGCTCTATTCTCTCGCGGTTGAGCGCATCATATTGCAGCGATTGCTCCGCGATCGGATGGTAGAATCCTTCCGGCTCGGGCAACTGCGCAATCGCGTCCTCATAGCTTGCGAACACGCCCAGTGCCACGCTTGCACTCATGCACGCGCCGACCGCCGTCGCCTCCATATCATCTCCCACACACACATTCTTTTGCGTCATGTCCGCAAGGATTTGGTCATACAGGCTGCTTTTGGTCAGTCCGCCGGACACCAGTATCTCGCCTGCGACATCACCGCGGCTTTCTTCCATTGCTCGCACATTGCGCGAAATTTCAAATGCAAGACCTTCCAGCACTGCTCTTACCACATCTCCTTTCTGCGTGTCCAGCGAAAGGTTTAGTATGTTTCCTTTGAGTGTGGTATCCCACAGTGGCGCGCCGCAGCCTTTGAAATATGGAAATGCGACCACGCCATTTGCACCGACGGGTGATTGTGCGGCACACGCGCTCATATCTGCATACACATCCCCGCTGCACTCCGCAAAGCAGAACCCTGCCAGCCATTGGTATAAATTTCCGGCCGTCAGCACGGGGGCTTCCAGCACAAACTGTCCCGGTACCGCTGCAACATTACACAAAAAACGCATTTCAGGGTCAACCACAGGGCAATCGGATATGCTCACCACATAGGCTCCCGTTCCCGTTGTCGCCTCCAGTTGCCCGGGGCGGGTAATCCCCAGCCCCAGCGCACCGCATTGTTGGTCGCCGCCCGCCGTAACCACCGGAATGCCTGACGGCAGCCCGCAAGCTTGGCATGCCGCGACGCTCAACACACCGCAAACACTCCCTTGCGCTTGTACCTCGCAAAGCTTTTCCCGATCGATGTCAAACAATGCCGACAAGTCGTTTTCCCAACATAACGTATGCAGACTTTGCAGCATCGTTCTGCTTGCAATGGAATGGTCTGTCACAAACACGCCGCACAGATGATAGAGCATATATTCATGCACTCCCATCAGCTTGTGCGCCTTTTGATAGATCTGCGCTTCGTTGCGCTTGAGCCATGCCATTTTGGGAGCGGAAAACATCGGATCTAATCGCAATCCCGTCATCCGGTAAAGGAACGATTCGTGCGCGCGCAATTCCTTGCAAATCGGTACACTGCGCTTATCATGCCATGTCATCGCATGGCACAACGCGTTCCCCTGCGCATCCACAGCGAATACCGATGATCGCTGAGAAGTCAGACTCAGTGCGTCCACGCTTATGCCATACTCACGCGCATGGTCTGCCACGTCTTTCAGCGTCTCGTACAGCGCGTTCTTCCACTCCAGTGGATCTTGCAGCACAGAGCCGTCCGCAAGGAATTGTGCCTGATATGTGCGCTGCGCAAGAAATCTGCGCACTCCCGATTCATATAAGACACTGCGCAGGCTGGAACTGCCCGCGTCAATGCTGATGATGTTTGCCATCTCTCTCACCTCAACCGAACGGATAATTGTCAGAATGGATGTCCTGCTGGTACAATTCCCATTCTTCCTGCGAAATCATGCCTTTGGAATGATAATAATTACGTGCCTCATCCAGTACGCTTTCCAGTGCCGCTTCCTGTGCGTCGCTCAAGTAATTTACAGGTGCTTGAATCAGCTCTTCGGCGCGTTGACGCGCATGATCAACAATGCTTCGCCTGCCGCTTTGCAGCCAATCGCCAATGTCCTCTCTGCTGGCAACCTGCGGGATATAGCACTCGTCTCGCCAGCCAAACAGCGTCATATCGCTGTTCATATAGCTCCCCGGCAACGGGCCGGTCTCCCGAATCAAATCGAACGCAAACGCATCCTCGGAAACATCCGCACCCCGCATCAGCCGCTTCACCATGCCGACAATGTCATCGTCGATAACCGCCTTGGCAGGGTGCACATTCAGCTCCGCGTATAATCCGGACTGAAAAGAGATTGCCGTTGCTCCACTCATCGCCTGTGTCATCAAAGCCATGGTCAGCTCATATCCCGCCTGATAGTCGATCTCCTTTGCGCTTGTCCATGCGGCTGCATTTGACCAGCATGGCACTTGCAGCCTGCGCCACATCTGATTAAAAATCATATCCGTCACAGAATTGCCGATGTCGCCAAAGGCAGGCTTGCCGGAACACATGTCCGGCGTCATAATCATGCTGTTTACCCAAACCCTCGCCTGCGGTCTGACAGCCTGCGCCATCACAATGCCCGCCATCGCTTCCGCATTGTTGAGCATAGCGGAACCCACCGCGCTCATCGGGCTGGTGATGCCCCGCGTTGGACCGGCCGCAAAGTGGAATGGGATGTCTTTCTCCGCAAAAAAGCGAATCTGTTCCGCATTCTCCTGCGAATAGCACAGCGGCGCCATGGAGTTTACGATTTGAAATAAGTCCGCGCCCACCGCATCCGCCAGCGCGCTTTCAAACACGTAGTTGTCAAACACCGAACCTTCAATCTGCACCTTTGTCGATACGCGAAACTTGGCTGCCGCTGACTCGATCAGCTTCATGCACTCCGGCACACCTTGAAATCCAAACAGCGGAAAGCAGTTTTGGATGTCGATGTTGGGCAGCGCATCCATCAAACGCAAATATTCATAGAATTCTTTTCGGGTGGGTTCATAGCTTTCGCCCGTTTCGATGTCATGCAGCTTCATCCCGCAGGCATTCAGAAAATAGGTCTGCTGACCGGGTACAAAACGAATGTCGTTTTTCTCCTCACGCGCTTTGCCGGCGAACCCGTTCGGGCAGCTTTGCATCGCCTGATCAATGGCTTCTTTTGGCATACGCACGCGTTGATTCGCATCATCCACAACGCAGCCGCTGGAGCGCAACAGCTTACGCATTTGCACATCTTGCACCACCACGCCCGTCTCATCCAGGATGCGATAAATACCGTTTATCGCGCGCTCCAAGTGTTCCTCACTTAGGATATCGATATATCGAAATCCGCTCTCCATACCTTGTCTACTCATGATCATCCCTCACAATCAGACGTATTGTTTTCTGTTTCTGCCATAAATCATGATCATCAGCAGCACCATCAGCCCCTGCACAATCATTCTGCCCGACTTCGGAATATTCACCACGGTCAGTATGCTGTCAATCACGGTCATGATAATCGCTCCCGCAACCGTTCCGGCATATCCACCTTTGCCGCCTGTCATGGCTGTTCCGCCGATTACAACCGCTACAATGGTGTTCATCGAATATGGCTCTCCCGATTCTGCCGAAGCCGTCCCCGTGTATCCGGCCAAAATCAGCCCTGTCATCGCGGCTGTAATACCGGAGATCATATAGCAAATCATCAGCACCGCCTTGGTATTGATGCCTGCAAAACGCGCTGCTATGGGGTTTGTTCCTACCGCGTAAAGCTTGCGCCCTGCTACTGTCTTGTACAGCAGGAAAATCACCAGTGCGGAAACAATAATCCAAATCACGACAATCCACGAACACGAGCCTCCCACAACCGTGTCGTTTACAATGTGCCGCACCAGTGGCGCAGCATTGCCTTTGGGCGCTCCTTTACTGTATAGTAGCGCAATGCCCTGTACCATGGTTCCCACGCCCAGCGTCATAATCATAGGCGGAATCTTCAAAAAGTTGATGCCTGCCGCACTGGCAAAGCCGATCAGCGCCCCCACCAGCACCACCACCACAATCGTGATGGGAATGTTTGCATCCGACCCCAGCATCAGTTGCGCCGCGATCATGTTGGAGAATGTGACCACAAAAGACACCGACATATCAATGCCGCCCAATAGGATTACCAGTGTCTGACCGATTGCCGCGATGCCGGTAAAGGAGGCAATTTTTAATATGTTGCCAATGTTCTTGATGTCCAAAAATCCGGGAATAATGAACTGCGCCGCCACGAGTAGGGCAATGAGCACGATATAGACCAGCAATCCGGTCTCCACGATCTTTTTGCCTATTGTTTTTACCGACATTCCCGAAGAAGCATTTAATTGATTTGTATTCATCTGTTCAACCACCTTTCCAAGAATGCCTTATGCTGTGCGGGCTCTGGTCCGCAGAGAACTGATGGCAAGAGCCGCAATTAAAATCAGTCCCTGAAACACATACTGGTAAAAAGAGGATACACCCACCAAATTCAGTATGTTATTGATGACCATTATCATAAAAGCGCCCGCCGCAGCTCCTAAAATGTTGCCGACCGCGCCTGTAAGCAGCGTGCCGCCCACCACCGCAACCGTGATGGCGTTCAGGGAATAGGAATTGCCGACCGCCGCATCGCCGCTGCGCATCTGCGCCGTCAAAAACACCGCCGCAATCGCTGTTAGAAATCCCGCCAGGCTATATGTGAGCAGTTTGACCCGATTAATCAAAATGCCGGTGGAGTATGCAGCATCCTCGTTGCCGCCCACTGCCCTCATTTTTTTGCCTGCCGCGCAGTATGTTGTCAACGCCCACAGCACCAGCGTCACAACAATCATCAAAACGATATGCGTTGGAAAGCCCGATTTCCCCAGCATAAACTTCGCAAACGCACTCGGCACATCACCGCCCGGAACCGGCTGTATCGCAAGCGCAGCGCCACCAAAAATATTCATCGTAATGATGGTGGCAATCACAGGAGAAAGCCGCGCCTTGGTAACCAGCAAGCCATTGAATGCGCCGCAGCCCAATCCTACTGCAAGCGCCGCCAGAATGGCAAGTGGAATGGTGATCGGGTTCTTCGGATCCATAACCGCCACACAAACCACATTGCTCAGGCTTAAAATGCTGCCCAGCGAAAGGTCTATCCCAGCCGTCAGAATAATCATCATTTCACCAAAGGATACGATCATCAGTGGCAGTGCATTCAGCACAAAATTGTTTAAATTACGCGTCGTTAAAAAGTCCTGATCGAGGATCGCCGCAACCACCATGATCCCCACGGTGAACAAACATATAATGATGACCTGACTGTTCTTGTTCCAAAAATGATTGGATTTCAGTGTTAAAGGTTTTGTTCCCCTCACTTTAGGCCAACGGCATACCGCATGATGTTTTCTTCCGTGATGTCCTGCTTCCCCAGTTCACCCGTCACCTTACCTTCATACATCACAACGATGTTGTCACACATGCCTACGATCTCCATCAAATCGCTTGATGTGATGATGACGGCAACGCCCTCACGGGCAAGATCGCGCATGATCTTATAAAACTCGCTCTTGGCTTCCACATCGATGCCACGCGTTGGTTCGTTGAACAGCAATACTTTAGGATTGATGGCAAGCCCCTTGCCCAGTGCTACCTTTTGTTGATTGCCGCCGGACAGACTCTGCACAGGCAGCTCCGCGCTCGCCGTTTTGATGGAAAGCTTACGGATCATATCGCTGACAAATCCCTTTTCCTTTTTACTGCTCAAGGAAAAGCCTTGCGTATATTTTTTCAGGCTTGCTACCGTTAAATTCTTACGAACAGACAGCGCAAGCATCAACCCTTCTGTCTTACGATCCTCCGGCACGATGGCAATGCCTGCCTCAATCGCTTTCCAAGATTTTTTCGTATTCACTTCCGTGCCATTGATCAAGACCTGTCCCGATTTTTTGGGTATCACGCCTGCAATGCTGTTGAGCAATTCGGTCTGCCCATGCCCTGCCAGCCCGGCAATACCCAGCACCGCGCCTTTTTTCACCTGAAAGCTCACGCCATGCACGCTGCCTTCCACCTCGATTTCCCGCGCTTCAAACACCACTTGGGATTCATCAATTTCATTGCCGTGCGGAAAGATATTGTTCAGCGGGCGACCAACCATCATTTTAATGAGGTCTTCTTCGTTGATTTCCTTGATTTTACGCGTGCCCACCTTTTCGCCATCCTTAAACACCGTGATACGATCAGAGATTTCAAACACTTCCTCCATACGGTGGCTGATAAAGATAACGGTTTTCCCTTGCGCGGTCATTGCGCGCATGATGGCATAAAGCTTTTCCACCTCTTTGCGCGCCAACGCCGAGGTTGGCTCGTCCAAAATAATGATGCTGGGGTCGTGCAGCAGCAGCTTCAAAATCTCCGTCATCTGCTGCTGTGCCACCGACATACGCTTCACAACTGTTTCCGTATCGATGTGGATGTCATACCGATCCATAAGCGCATTCAGCTTTTCCAGCATTTTCCGCTTATCCACTATGCCGAAACGCTTTTTGGGTTCAATGTTCAGAAAAATATTTTCCAGCACCGTCATATCCGGCACCAGCGTCAGTTCCTGAAACACCATACCGATTCCCTTTTTCTGCGCATCCCACGGCCCGGTAAAGCGAACGATCTCCCCGTTGAGTGAAATGGTTCCGCTGTCCGGCGCAAAGAGCCCTGCCAGCATTTTGAGCAGCGTGCTTTTCCCCGCACCGTTTTCACCTGCAAGACAGTGGACTTCTCCAACTTCGCAAGAAAAATCAACCTTTTTCAGCGCATGTACACCGCCGAAGGATTTTGAAATCTCGGTCATTTCCAGCATGTGTCTGTCCATCGTTTTCTCCTCACTTTTACGCGGTGCACGGATTGCTCCGTGCACCGCACCCATACATTATTTGCTGAACAACTCCGCAATCTGCGCATCGCTCAAATGTGTGAATACCCAGAAGCTGTCCGGAAGATCAGGCTTCACATACTGATCCAGCGTCTCTTCCGTCACCATTTGCAACGGGAACGCGTGATATCCGGAAACATCTTCACCATTCAGCGCTTTCAGGCCCAGCTTCAACGCTTCTACGCTTACATAGGAGGGAGAGTCCGGCGCAACGCTGGTGAATCCCTTGCCTTGATTCGCCTGCCATGCTTTCAGCATGCCATTGTTTGCCTCGCCCGTCATGGGAACCAGCTTGAGTCCGCGTTCGTTGAACGCGTCAATCGCACCTTGTGTCATAGCGCCGCCTTGCGACCACACGCCATTGATGTTCTCACCATGCGCCGCAATCAGTTGCTCTGCCGCAGTCTTGCCCTTTGCATAATCCCAATCGCCAAAGCCTTCGCCAAGTATTTTGATGTCGGGATACTGCGTGAATACTTTTTCTGCGCCTGCCCAGCGCTGCTCGCTGCCGGAGGTGCCTGCCATACCCTGTAACAGGATGATATTACCCTTGCCGCCAAGCTGCTCCGCCAGCCATTCTGCCCATATTCTGCCAAATTCTTCCTGGTCTACTCCGATTCTGGAGGTCTCGTTTACCTGTCCGTCTTCATATTCGAGGTAGTTGTCAAAGGATACCACTTTGATGCCCTCTTCCATCGCTTCATCACATACGTCTGTCAGCGCTGTGCCGGAGGAGCAAGTGATTGCAATCACATCAACGCCCTTTGTGATCAAGTCACGCATATCGTTGATCTGTTTGGAGATGTCGCCGTCCGAGTTTGTGATATAATATTCACTTACCACACCGGCATCCTGCAATTCCTTGCAAGCATTTTCAAACTCCGCCACCATCTGCATCCGCCACGAGTTTCCAACAGAGTTGTTGCACAGTGCCACTTTATATGGGCCGCCCGCAACGGTGAGTTCTCCGTCAAACACGCTGATGCCGTCTGCCGGCGCCGCCGCATCCTCTGTTTTTGCCGTCTCTGCTGCCGCCGGTTCAGCCGCATCTTTCGCCGCTGCCGGTTCCTGTGATGTTGTTGCCGCCGGTGCTGCTTGGCAGCCAGCTAGCATCGTGGCTGCTAAAACAACCACAAGCATCCATACAATTACGCTCTTTTTCATTTGTTTTTCCTCCTCTAATATTAAGTTTTGCATCCAGTGCAAAAAATCATTTATCCATTCTGATGATTTCCTGTGCGCAGCTTCGATCTGTCACAAGAACATTGAGATATTTTCCGTGCAGTGCCCCCGCAACAGCGTTTGCCTTTTGCTTGCCTCCGGAAATACCCATGACGGTTTTCACTTTTTTGAGATCATTGAGCGAGATCCCGACAATGCTTTTATTGAAATTGTTTTGGATTTCCTTTCCATGAATGTCATACGCCTGCGCGCAGATAAACCCCACCGCACCACGCTCACGCAGTTCCAACAGATCCTCGTAGTTGTGATGGCTTCCCCACATGAAGGAAAATGTGTCATCCGATACATTCCCCACGCCCGTGACAACAATGTCAGACCGTCGAGCCTTGATCAGCACATTTTCAATGATCGGCAGCTTCATCAAGGTCTGGCGCGCAGCGTCCTCACTCACATAAAGCGGCGCATTCATACGATATCCCTTTGCGCGGAACCGACGCGCCATGTTAATGATCAGTTCCGGGATATCCACCGGATGATTGTCGCTGCGCACACCGCCCATGATCTGCACAATTTCCAAATAGACATCCGGACGCTCCTTTAAAGCCTCAATCATTTTGCTGATGGATCTGCCCCACGATATCCCAACCGTCATTTTGTCTTTGACGATGCTGTCGAAATATTCCGCAGCCAGCTTCCCCATCTCCCGCAGGGAATCTTTGTAATCCAGCTTGGAGTCATTTACTACGATTACCTGGTTCATCTGATATCTTCTTTTTAAGATTTCTTCCAGCTCGTATGCGCGTTCGCAAGCGTAGTGGATGTGTACTTCCACCACGTCTTTTTCCTTTGCCGCCTTGAGCAAACGGGAAATGCGTGAGCGCGAGATGCACAGCACATCGGCAATTTCTGATTGTGTCATGTTGTGTTCGTAATACATGGAAGCGATTTCAGCAAGCATATCCAAATAACGTGCCTGTTTCGCCTCTTTGGGATCCATCATCATCCTACACCTTCAAATTCTTGCCGCTTGTTTGTGAACCTTCTTCGATAAGCGCAGTCTATCATATATGTGCAGAATGATTCAACCGATTTTGCGAATAGGCACATTTGTGCTACTTGATTTTATGATTTTTTTCTTTTATGATTTGATGCGCATCAAAAAATCCCTTCTGCAAAGGCATTCGCAAGCATTTTATCATCTGTGTGCACGATGCGTAACAATTTGTCAGAAAAAGTCGCGCCTTTTTGCGCCGCATATCCTGCGCTTTGATGTGATTTCTTGATATGTTAAAATGAATAAAGACAACGCACTTGGAAAGGAACCGACTATGACACGCAAGTACAGCATGCCCCCCGTTGCTGACGGGCACTGCACCATACTTATTCTAGGCTCACTGCCCGGCGAACGTTCGCTTGCCATGCAGCAATATTACGCGCATCCGCAAAACCAGTTCTGGAAATTGATTTGCGTCTTGCTTGATGAGCCTTTACCAACCGACTGCACGCAGCGGCTGAATATGCTGCTACGCCACGGCATAGCCCTATGGGATGTCGTTGCGCAGGCAACACGGGAAGGATCACTGGACAGCAGCATTCTTGCACCGCTCCCCAATGATTTCGACGCGTTTTTTGCCGATCATCCGCACATTTGCAAAATAGTGCTCAATGGCGGTAAAGCAGCGCAATTATATCACCGTCATTTTAAGCATCTTGCCATTCCGACGGTGCAGGTGCCTTCCTCCAGTCCGGCACACGCCAGCCTGTCTTTCGATCAAAAGCTGGTACTCTGGCGCAAGGCGCTTGCTACCACTTGATAAACCGCTCCGGCGCATCCGGCACGGCATACAAAAGCTTACCTTCACCATAGACAGCCACTGTCTCCCGCTGTTCGGCGCAATAGGCTAAGCGCTGCAAACGCTCCTTGGCACCGTGCCGCTCCAATGTTCTCGGGTTGGTCTTATCCCAAAGCACAACAGCATGCAGCTTGCTTCCGCCGGCAAATCCACCCTCTGCCCCAAAGTACGCAGCGCCACCGGATGTTCCCATCTCAAACGCCTCTTCAAATTTCAAAATCTGCTCCGCCGTACCGCGCAATTTGGAAGCGCGAACCGCAACCGCCATCACATCCAGCAGGTTTAGATGATGCCCCCCCGCGATGTCCGACCCCAGCGCCACACGCACACCAGATTGCAGCATTTCGCGCATCGGTGCGATGCCGCTGGCAAGATTAATGTTGGAGTCCGGGCAATGCACCGCCAGCACCTTTTCCTCACGCAACAGTTCCCGTTCCTGCGGCGAGGATTGCACGCAGTGCGCCATCACCGACCCGTGAAGCAGGCCATATTTTTGATATGCACGCGCATAAAAATCGCAATCCGGCTCCAGCGCGCGCACCCATTGCACCTCGCTCTCGGATTCCGAGAGGTGCGACTGCACCCGCAACCCGCGCTGTCCTGCCAGCCGTCCCAGCTCCGTCAACAAGTCCGGCGTGCAAGAAGGAATAAAGCGAGGCGTAATGATCGGCTGCACCAGTCTAAAGTCTTGACACGCCTCCAGCCAACGGAATGTTTCGCCCATCGAATCACGCTCACATAGGCTGTCCGGAGCGTTGCGATCCATATTCACCTTGCCTACCAAGGCACAGACACCCGCATCTTCCAACATTTGCATCAACAGTAGCGTCGCATCCGTGTGAATCGTCCCAAATACAGCGGCGCGCGTCGTACCGTTTCGCACCAGATCCCGAACAAACTCGGCGTAAACCTGACGCGCGTACGACAAATCATCAAACATACTTTCCTGCGGAAAGGTGTACGCCTCCAGCCAAGGTAGCAAAGGCAAGTCCATGCCAAATCCCCGCGCAGGGTATTGCGGTGCGTGTACGTGCATATCGCACAACCCCGGCACAATGATGCAGCCCGAGTGATCCATCACCGGAAAATCACCTTCATAGTGATATTGCCATTCCTTGATGACACCATCTTGAATAATTAGATAGCCTTCCTCCTCTACCAGTGGATTGCCATGTAAAAAAGTGCCTTTCAATGCAAAATTCATCTTGTTTCTCCTGTCAAAAATTGTTGAATTTTTTGTTGCGCCCACGCGCGAGAATCTTCGTCTACTCGAATGATGCAGGTATCGGAACGCCGGAACACCGGCTCCATCCAATCGATTTCACCCTGCTGCAACACGCCCAGAACAGGCGCTTTCGCATCCAGCGCCGCAAACACACAACGCTGAAATTGTTTTGCGTCGCGCTCTAATCGCCCCAGCTCGTCCATCAAAACCAAATCACAATCCGCTGCCGATCTTAGCATATCACAACCCGCCTGCTCAAAGGAGGCGCTTATCGCAATGCAATGCTGTTGGTCTGTACGCTGCGAAATCGGAAAGAAACCTTGTATGCGCCCCGCTGCATCGCTCAAGGCGTGCCCCTGTACACCGTCGTGCGCATAAGGCACTGTCCGGAAGCCTCCCACCCGTCCTGCAAAAGCCGCAAGCGACCGGTGGATCAGCGTGCTTTTGCCAACGCGCTTTTCACCGGTCACAAAGAGGTTTTTGATTCTTCGCATCTGCACCGCATCGCATGGCGTGTCCATATCGCGCAATTCCAAGTTGCTGTCCAACTCTATCACAGTCAGCAAATCGAGGTGCCGCGTTATCACTATGCCGCCGCCCACATCACCATGCAGCGTCATCAGTTCTCCAAACAGCGCCTGTGGAAACACCACAGGATTTCCCCGCATGTGCCCAAATCCGGCAGCCACAATGCCGCCCGCATATCCTGTTCTCAATTTCCGGATGCTATGCCCGCTTAAAAAGGGCTGATCCGCCACACAAAACATGCAGGCGTCCACCGTTGGCATCTGCTCCAGTCCCAAGCGGATTGATCGGCTGATCCCCTCCTCCGGTGCGTCGTTGTAAACGGTATGCACCCTCAGGGATTGTGCAATTTCGCGTACAGCAGGGTCGCTTACCACTGCAATCACAGTCTCAAATCCGCCTTGCTTCACGCGGCGCAGGATACGATGCACCACGCTTTCGCCCTCCAGCTCCTGCAATAATTTATTCGCGCCATACCGTAAAGACAAACCCGCCGCCAGCACCACGCAACCCATCTTTACCGCCATCGCGCACCTGTCATGCGCGGCACAAATTTGCCGCACTGATTCCCGGTCAAGCTCCCCTGCTCGATCACAGGTTCGCCCCCCACAAAAACGTCGCGCGCACGTCCGCGCACTGCCATGCCCTCGTATGGTGTATAATCACAGTCGTCATGCTGATTTTCTCTGCTGATCACCTGCTCAAAATCCGGCTCCCACAAAACAATGTCCGCATCCGCGCCCACCGCAACCACACCCTTTTGCGGCATTCCAAACAAATGCGCCGGTTGCGTGCTCATCAATGCGCAGAATTGTTGCATATTGATACGCCCTGTACACACGCCATGCGTATATACGATCTGTGCGCGCGTCTCCAACCCCGGCATACCGTTGGGAATGGCGGAAAAATTCTCTCTGCCCGCATCCTTTTGCCCGTGGAATTGATAGGCACAATGGTCTGTCGCCAACGTATCAATTTCACACTCTTCCACCGCTCGCCAAAGCGCTTCCACATCTGCTTGCTTGCGCAGTGGTGGCGAACACACATATTTCGCACCCTCAAAATCGGGGAGACCGTAACGCTCATCCGTCAATGCCAAATACTGCGGGCAAGTTTCCACATAGACCTCCAAACCACGCGCGCGCCACTTGCGCACGATCTCCAAGCCCTTTTGCGTGGTTAGATGTACGATGTGCGCCGGACACTTCGCGCTTGCCGCAATCGTCAAAAAGCGGTTGATCGCCTCTTCCTCCACCCAATCCGGACGCGAGAGCGGATGCGCGCTTGGCTGTGTCTGCCCCTGATTTAAAAGCTGCCGCGTCAGTTGGTTGACCAGATCGCCGTTTTCGCAGTGTGCCGCCACCATGCCGCCCGACTGCCGTACGCGGCACATCAGTTCAAACACCTGCGCATCGGACAAACGCAATGCGTCATACGCCAGGTAAACTTTAAATGTAGTCACACCGCTTTGAACCATCTGCGGTATTTCCGCTCTCGCCACATCGTTCCAATCCGTGATCGCCATGTGAAAGCCATAGTTGCAGTAGCAAGAACGCGCCTTGCCGTGCCAGCTTTCCAGCGCGCCGCTGAGTGTTTCCCCGCGAAACTGCGTTGCAAAATCCACAATCGTTGTTGTGCCGCCAAACACCGCCGCTCTCGTACCGCTTTCAAAACTGTCCGCAGTTAGTCCCACAGCAGATTCCATCTGCAAATGCGTATGAGCGTCCACAAACCCCGGAAGCACAAAGCAGCCCTGCGCATCCACGACGCGCGCCCCCAACGCAGAGAGACCGCCGCCGACGGCTGTGATGATGCCATGCTCAATCAAAACATCCGCACGCACAGAATGTTGAGGCGATACCACGATGCCTCCTCGAATCAACGTTTTCATAGCGACCTCCTTGTATACAAAACACGATGAAGCCTCATGTTATATTGGAGTGAGAAGCACTTTCATTCTATCATTCAAAGCACATGCACGCAAGCACACAAAAATTGTAACGCGATCATGAATTCTCGGATGCTTTTTCACTCAGACATGTTATAATAAAAATATCACAGGAAACTCGAAGACAGATTTATCCCAACACTACATTATAAGGAAGTGACTTTTTATGAAGCAACCCGCAGTCGGCAGCAGCGTGCCGCGCGTCGACGGATACGAAAAAGTAACAGGACAGGCGCTGTACACAGATGATTTTCGGCAGCACAAGCCGCTCATCGCCAAAATTGTACACGCCACCATCGCAAACGGCATGGTGAAGCGCTTCGATTTACAAGCGGCAAAGGCCGTGAGCGGTGTACGGTATATTTTCACCTGTTTTGACGTACCGGATATTCAGTTCCCCACTGCCGGACACCCGTGGTCGACAGATGCGGCGCATCAGGATGTCGCGGATCGCAAACTTTTAAACGAACGCGTGCGCTATTACGGCGACGAAATTGCCGTTGTGGTGGCAGAGGACGAAATCAGCGCCACACGCGGCATGCGCGCAGTGCAGGTGGAATACGAAGAATTCTCCCCGCTGCTTTGTATGCAGGACTCCATGCGAAAGGGCGCAACGCCCATTCACAAGGAATATCCCGATAATATTTTGGCAACCAGCAGCTATGAAATCGGCAAGTTTGAGGAAGCCATCCAAGAGGAAGGATTGTTGCGCTTCGAGCATACCTATCATGTGCCCATGGTGCAGCACGCGCATATCGAGAACCCTTGCGTCATCAGTTATGCAGAGCGGAATCGCATCGTCGTCATCTCTTCCACACAGGTGCCTACCATCGTGCAGCGCGTGGTTGGTCAAGCGCTGGGGATCCCGTGGGGTGACGTGCGCGTCATCAAGCCGTGCGTAGGCGGCGGCTTTGGCAACAAGCAGGAAGTTCTGTTCGAACCGCTTGCGGCATTCATCACACAGCAAACCAGACAATGCGTGAAAATAGACACCACGCGCGAAGAGACCTTCTCCAACACGCGCACCCGCCATGCGATGGACTTACAGCTTACCACTTACGTGCGAAAGGACGGCACGCTCGCCGCGCGCAAACTGCATGTGTGGTCGAACCAAGGTGCGTACGCGTCGCACGGACACAGCGTCGTCGCGGGCAGCGCCTCCATTTTTCGGCAAATCTATCCCTATGCAAATGCCATACAAGGCACCGCGCATACGGTGTATACCAATCTGCCCACCGCCGGAGCCATGCGCGCCTACGGCGTTCCGCAAATCATGTTTGCGGTAGAATCGCAAATGGAAGAAATTGCGCAAACACTGGGCATCGATTCTTGCGAGCTGCGTCTGAAAAATGCACTGCGAGAAGGATATCACGACCCTTATTTGGTAGAGATCGCCTCCCACACCAATGGGCTGGAGGCATGTATCCGGCGCGGCAAAGAGCTGATCGGATGGGGCGAAAAGCGTGCCGCCTACCAAAATCAGACCGGAAATCTGCGCAAAGGCGTTGGCATGTCCATTTTCTGTTATAAGACAGGCGTACATCCCATCTCGCTGGAATCGGCGTCCTGCCGCTTGTCCGTCAATCAAGACGGATCGATCGATCTTGCAATGGGCGCCACCGAAATCGGTCAGGGCGCGGACACTGTGTTCTGCCAAATGGCGGCAGATTCAGTGGGTGTTCCGGTGGATCGGGTGCACATTCTCTCCATGCAGGATACGGACACCTCCCCCTTTGATTCGGGTGCGTATGCGTCGCGCCAAAGCTATGTCAGCGGCATGGCAGTGCGCGATGCCGCGGCGCTGCTGCGCGATCAGATTTTTGAGTATGCGCGCTCGTTTTTCAAACTGCAAACAAAAGATGCTCTGGATTTACAGCAAGGTTTCATCCTTTGTAATGGCAAGGAACTGACCACGCTGGCTGATTTGAGTATGGAAGCTTTGTACAGTCTCAAGCACAGCACGCATTTTGTGGTGGAGCATACCACGCATTGCAAAACAAACGCATTGTGTACCGGCGTAAGCTTTGCCGAGGTCGAGGTAGATATTGCGCTTGGCAAAGTGAAAGTGAAGAATCTGGTCAGTGTGCACGACAGCGGCAAGCTCATCAATCCGCAGCTCGCGCAGATGCAGGTGCACGGCGGGCAAAGCATGTCTCTGGGGTATGCACTGTACGAGCAACTGCTGTTTGACCCGCAAACCGGCAAGCCGCTCAACAACAACCTGCTGGATTACAAGCTGATGACGGCATCCGATACGCCCGATCTCACCTGTGACTTCATAGAGCTTCACGAGCCTACCGCACCCTATGGCAACAAGGCGCTGGGGGAACCGCCCGCGGTGGCTCCTGCACCAGCAGTGCGCAATGCGTTGCTCCACGCAACAGGCGTGGCAATCGACCGCCTGCCGATGACGCCGGAGGTCTTGATTGCGGCATTTGACAAAGCAGGATTGTTGGAGGAACAGAGTCATGTATGATTTTAAAGAGATTTTTGAGGCACACAGCATTGCACATGCCGTGCAGCTTCTTGCAGAACACCCGCAAGCGAAGGTATTGGCCGGCGGCAGCGATATCTTAGTGCAAACCCGCGAAGGCAAGCTGGCGGGCATTGAATGCGTAAGCATTTACACGCTGGAGGAATTGCGCGGTATCACAATGGACGATCAGGGCAATCTGCGCATTGCTCCGCTAACCTGCTTTACCGATATTGAGGAAAGCGACCTGCTGCAAAAGCATGTCCCTGTACTTTGCGATGCCGTCGCCACCATTGGCGGACCGCAGATTCGCAACATCGGCACCATTGGCGGCAACATCTGCAACGGCGTTACCAGTGCGGACAGCGCTTCAACATTACTCGCACTGGACGCGATGCTGGAAATCACCAATCAAAGCGGAACGCGCACATTGCCTATCACAGAGTTTTATCTTGGCGCGGGGAAAGTCGCGCTACAAGCGGGCGATCTGCTCACCTGCATCGTAATCCCCCCACAAAGCTATCAAAATACGCACGGCGCATACATCAAGTATTCCATGCGGGATGCAATGGACATCGCAACCATCAATGTAAGCCTGAATGTGTGCCTCGCACAGGATCGCGCAGTCATAGACCGACTTCGCATCGCATTTGGCGTTGCAGCGCCGGTGCCCATTCGCTGCCCCCAAGCGGAAGCAGCCATGAAAGGCGCCCCGCTCACCCATGAAGCTGCAAACAAACTGGCACAGTATATCTTGCAGGAGATTAAGCCGCGCTCGTCGTGGCGGGCAAGTAAAGAACTTCGCTTGCAAGTTTCACAGGAAATGACCAAGCGTGCCTTTGAAGCGGCCGTACAACGCGCAGGAGGAAGTCTGTCATGAAAAAAATAAACTGTACCATCAACGGCAAACCTGTTGAACAATACATCGATCCACGCGCTTCACTCGCAGATTTACTGCGCAATGATTTTACGCTGACCGGCGTAAAGAAGGGTTGTGAGGTCGGAGAGTGCGGTGCTTGCACCGTGCTCATTGACGGCAGAACATACAATGCCTGCATCTATCTGGCAATCTGGGCGGAAGGCAAAGAAATTCGCACCGTGGAAAGCCTTGCAAACGAGGATGGCAGTCTGAATACATTGCAACAGGCTTTTCTTGACGAGGGCGCGGTGCAATGCGGCTTTTGCACTCCCGGGTTTCTCATGTCCGCAACCGCGCTTATCGAGAACGGTAAGCCCAATTCGCGCGAGGAAATCCGGCGCGGGTTATCGGGCAATTTCTGTCGCTGCACAGGATATGAAAACATTGTGAATGCAGTGGAACGGGCAATGAACGAACACGCGGATTAATTTCCGCGCTCCCCCACGCGTACAATCATGCGATGCTCTGTGCCCGCCGTGTCACGCATGCTCAAAACTTCCATCTGAACGCCAAACGCTGCACACAGATTTTCCTGCGTCAGCGTTTTTTCTGTTTCTCCAAATGCGATCGTTTGTCCATCTCGTAACAGCAAAACGTGATCCGCCACCGCAAAAGGTATGTCCGGCGCATGGGTGGATAGCAAAACGCAGTATCCCTGCGCTTTGAGCCGCGCAATGGTGTCTAAAATCAACTGCTGGTTCGCAAAGTCAAGGTCGGCAGTTGGCTCATCCATTAGCAGCAGCCGCGCCTGCTGGCACAACGCACGCGCGATCATCACCAATCTACGCTGACCGCCGGATAATTCCAGGAAAGAGCGCTGCATCAGATGTTCCATGTGCAACCACTGTAATGTTTCACGCACCGCCGCATGATCTTGCAGGCTGGGCGCACGAAATGCCGGGATGTGCGCCGAGCGCCCCATCAGCACCATTTCGTAAACCGAGTATGGAAATACGATTTGATGCGTCTGCGGAATATAAGCCACCTGCGCCGCAAAATCCGCAAGCGTAAGATCGTGAATCTCTTTGCCGTTCAGCAAAATTTCTCCTCCGCTTACAGGCAGTATACGCATCAGTGCTTTCAGCAGCGTGGTTTTGCCGCACCCGTTCATTCCCAGCAGGCAGATCGTTTGTCCGTCCGTCGCTGTAAAATCCACGCCATGCAAGACCTCTTGTTTGCCGTATCCGCATCGCACATTCCGCACTTCAAGCATCCGTCTTTCCTCCCCGCACAATCAGCAGTAAAAAGAAAGGCGCGCCCACCACCGCCGTCAAAACCCCCAGCGGTATCTCCATCACAGAAATGCTGCGCGCTAAATCGTCCATCAGCAGTAAAAAGCATCCGCCCAGCAAAATTGAAACAGGCAGCATACGAGCATATTGCGGCCCCGCCAAGCGCCGCGCAATATGCGGAATCATCAGCCCCACCCATCCGATCAGCCCACCAAGGCAGACCGCCGCCGCGCTCAGCAGCGTCGCCGCTACAATGGCAAAAAGACGAGTTCTGCGCGGATGGATACCCACGCTCAGGGCTTCTTCATCCCCCAGCGTCAGCACGTTCAGCCGCCAGCGAATCAAAAACAGCATAACGAAACCCGCAAGCATGGGAATGCCCGAAAACACAAGCCCCTGCGGCGTCACCTTCGCCAGACTGCCCATCAGCCAAAACGTGATAGAAGGCAGCGTATCTGCCGAATCCGCAAGGTATTTGAGCATGGTCGTTCCCGCCAAACACAAGGCTCCAAACATCGTTCCGGCCAGCACAAGGCTCACCGTCTGTCCATAGCGTACACGTCTGCTCACACCATAGGATAGCAACGCGATCGCCAGCCCTGCTCCAAACGCCATTATTTGTACCGCATAAGACGGCAGATGCAAAAAAATCCCAAGCGAAGCGCCAAGTCCAGCGCCCGACGCCACTCCTAAAATATCCGGCGATACCAACGGATTATGAAACATACCCTGATAGGCACTGCCGGAAACAGACAGTGCCGCCCCGATCAAAAACGCCGCAGCAATACGCGGCAATCGAATATTCAGCAGCACCACCGCCTGCGTGGATGCCGCACCCTGCCCCGTCACCACCTGCCAGAATTCATCCAAGGAAATCGGAAAATAACCGATCAAAAATGAGGCGCAAACGCTCAAAACGCTTGCCGCCGCCAATGCTATGAGTACGGTTTTATATTTCTGACCACCAAGAACCAATGCCACCCTCCGTTGCAACCTTGCGAAATTTGTGTTAGACTATCGTTATACTTTTAAAAATACAACGCATGACCAGCATACCATGTTTGTATCGTTTGGTCAATCGGAGGAATCAATGAAAATCGCACGTTTATCACTCATTCTGCTCTGCGCCGCACTGTTGCTTTGTGCCTGCGCCGCGCCGGACACCGCACCCAACCCCAGCCCGCAGGTGACCCAAACTCCTGCCGCCGCGCAAGAAAGTGTAGCACCGGAGACAACATCCTTGATAGACATGGCCGGACGTACCGTGATCCTGCCCTCAAACATCGAACGCGTGTTTGGTACCGACCCCGTAGCCACCATCACGCTATACACCCTTGTCCCTGACAAATTGATCGGCTGGAACTATGCCTTTAACAAGCAGGAGCTGCAATACATTGCCGCACCCTACCGCGACCTTCCCAACTATGGCATGCGCGATACCTTGAACGCGGAAGCTGTGATCGCTGCAAATCCGCAACTGATCGTTCAGATGGGCGCGACAGATGAAAGCGCCGCACAGCAGGCGGATGAATTGCAGCAAAAGCTGGGCATTCCCGTTGTTCTGCTTTCCGGCAAAATGGCGGATATTCCTCATGTTTATGAAATGCTTGGCAAGCTGACCGGCGCAGAGCAAGTCGCGCAGGAATTGTCGCTTTACGCACAGACGGCATTGCAACGCGCCCGCGACACACAAATCGCACCCGATGATGTCGTAACGGTTTATTACGGAAACGGCAGTCTTTCGCTGGATACAGCCCCTGCCGGCAGCGACGCCGCCGAGGTCATCGAGCTTGCAGGCGGAAAGAATGTTGCGGATATTGCGTTTGAAAAACCCAGCGATCGCGTCACCATAACGCCGGAGCAGATTTTACAGTGGAATCCGGATGTAATGTTCGTCAATGGGGAACCGAAGGACGAAATCAGCGGCGCATCCGCAGCGCAGTCCCTCCTCAGCGACTCCAATTATGCTTCCGTGCGCGCAGTCCAAAGCGGGCAGGTATACGGCATTCCAAAATCTCCCTTTAGCTGGCTGGATCGCCCCAAGGCGGCAAACCGCATCTTAGGGCTTGTATGGGCGGGAAAAACGCTTTATCCGGCATATTATGAATCAGTAGACATCTCCACCGAAATTCAGGCCTTTTATGAGTTGTTCTATCATGTCTCGCTTTCCAAGGACGATGTTCAGGCACTGCTGCAAAGTTGAGGTGATCACATGGCACACTTCCGATATGGATTGCATATCCGTTTTTACGGATCGGAAAAGTTTTTCGGGCATGGCATGGCGCGCTTGCTGACGCTGGTGCAGGAGCAACATTCGCTGCGCAAGGCAGCCGCACAAATGCGCATGGCATACAGCAAAGCTTGGCGCATGGTTCAAACGGCGGAAGCGGAGCTGGGCGCCTCCCTGCTCGTTACGCAAACAGGGGGTAAGGATGGCGGCGGCGCAACGCTCACGCCGTTTGCGCAAGATTTTTTGCAGCGCTATCAAGCATTTGAAAAAGCGGTGGATGCCGAAGCCCACCGCTTGTTCGAAACCATGTTTTAATCGATTGCCCGCGTCAATATTCCAAAAACTTCCATTGTGATACATCAAACAGTCCGCCCGTTGTCACTCTCCCTTGCGGGATCACCGGAAGGCAGAAGAAAGACAGACGAATCAGCGGATCGCTTTCCTGCGGAACCCCCAGTTTGGAAAGCGCATGTAAGAATTTCGATTGATACGCCACCAATTCTTCATAAGGCGCATCGCTGACGATGCCGCCGATGGGCAACGGAATGCTGGCAAGTACCTTGCCGCCCTGCACCAGCACATATCCTCCGCCAATCTCCTTGAGCGCCGACACCGCGCACAGCATATCCGCGTCATTCATGCCGATGCAGACAATATTGTGCGAATCATGCGCCACACTGGATGCAACCGCACCCGTGCGCAGCCCGAAATTTTTGACAATACCCACACCAATGTGTCCCGTTGCATGGTGTCGCTCCACGCAAATAATCTTCGCGTATGCCCCCTCCGCCATAAAGCAGCCATCCAGCATAGGCACTTCCTCTTGCTTCAACGTCGTCACAAGCTGCCCTGCCTGCATCTCGATCACCCAAGAGCGCGCATGATGCAGCCGCAATTCTATGCTTTTCGCGGTCATAGGCGCAATGTGAATGCTGGTTTTAAGCGAATCGGGCGCTTCTTGCTTCTGTATGCTCAGCTCCTTGAGCTCTTTGCCCTTCACAAAAACCTGCAATGGCTCAAAGTCCACAAGGTCACGCATCAGCACAAGATCCGCATCAAATCCGGGGGCAATCACGCCTTTGGAGCGCAGTCCGTATGCGATGGCAGTATTGGTGGACGCCATCTTCACTGCGTGCACTCCATCAATGCCCGCCTGCACCGCCAGCCGCGCAATGCAGTTGATGTGCCCTTCCTGCAAAATGTTCTCCGTATGCTTATCATCCGTGCAGAAAAAAAGATGATCAGTCGGCAAGCCATGCTCCGCAATTTTGCGCAGCACCACCTGCATATCATTGGCAGCAGAGCCCACCCGAATTTGCACCCACATGCCCGCGCGCAGCTTTTCCAAGATTTCATCAAAGTCGATCGCCTCATGATCTGTCGTCGCGCCCGCCACAATATAGGCATTAAGATCGCGCCCCGAAAGCCCCGGCGCGTGACCGTCGATATAGCGCCGTTCAAACATGTTCAGTTTTTTGATCATGTCCTCGCGGCAGGATAGCACTGCACCGCTGTCCATCACCTCACCCAGCCCGTATACCGTGCGCTCATACAGCAGCGCCGCCGCATCCTCATTGTTCAGTGCTTCAAAATTTTCCTCAAATTCCGTGCAAGGCACACAGGAAGGAAACATCAAAAAGACGTGCAGTCCAATCTGCCATGAATCATCCCGAAAATAACGAATCCCATCCAGCCCGCTGACATTCGCAATTTCGTGCGGGTCTGCAATCACACTGGTCGTACCTTTCGGCAACACAATACGCGCAAACTCCGGCGGGCAGCACATGGACGACTCGATATGCACATGCCCGTCAATGAATCCGGGGCACAAATATGCACCCTCGCAATCTATTTCCCGCTCTCCCGCGTAGTCTCCCAGTCCAACAATGATACCATCGTAAATGGCAACATCGCAACGCTGTATCTCGTTGGTGCACACGTTGACCACATTGGCATTCTTGAGCACCAAATCCACTTTGCCATCACGCGCAGCCTCAATCCTATGTTTTAATTGTTCTATATTCATATTCGCCTTACTTCATCTTTTGTCTAGTCCGTCAAACCCCGCCAAGCAGCGTGATTACAAGATGCACCGGCGTTTTCATCCGCTTCACCAATCGGCTGCCAAGTGCACCTCTTACACATCTATATTGTATATCATTATATCCAAATACGCGTACAAATACAAGAAAAACCGGAACGCTTATCATTCCGGCTCTTTGCTCGTTTCAGCTCTCATGGCGCTCACGTTACAAAATCTCCGTCAGCTCCAAATGCTCCTGATCCGGTCCGCGGAACAAAATCCATTTGGAACCGTTCGGCGCAGCATCCTGATTATGCACGATTTCCTCTGTCTCAAACACCACACCGCGCGCTTGCAGCTCGCCGCGCACCGCTTCAATATTCTTGACCAGAATCGCCACGTGATCCACTCTGCCATCCACACGTTCCTGCGGGTTCCCCGGTTGTATCAACTCCAAAACCAAATTACCGTTTTTGACAAATGCCGCCTTGGAAACAGACCCATCTTCCTCCGTCGCAGAAAACTCCCATGTTTTTTCAAAATCTAAAATATCCCGATAGAATGCCACAGAGCGATTCAGATCCTTAACGAATACGCCCACGTGCGCCAGTCCGTTCATTTCTATCATGTCAAACTCCTTCGCTTATCGATATGCAACAGGTGTAGCTTTGCGCACTTCCTGCATCTTCATATAGTTCTCCGGCTTCACATCCGAATGCACGCTGTTGGAAGACGCAATCACATATCTGCCGCCTGTGCCCACCAAATCCAGCACGCGCTTGGTTTCCGCTTCAATCTCGTCCAGAGTAAATGTGCACAACGGTTCATAGCAGTTGATGCCGCCCATGACCACCAGCTTGGGATACTTCTGTTTTACCGCAAGAATGTCCATGTTCGCGGATGGATCCAACGGATGCAGCAGGTCAATGCCCGTTGCAACCATGTCGTCCAAAATCTCGTTGATGTCACCACAGCAATGCTTGAAGCAATACGCGCCTTCCTCTTTCACGGCTGCCACCACCTGACGCAGCCCCGGTAAAAAGAACTCGCGGAACTTCGCCGGAGAAACCAATAGCTGATTTCCGCCGCCGTAATCGTCTCCAAGAATGATAAAGTCTGCACCCAGCTCAACCGCCTTTTTTGCAAGCGCAATGTTGTGTTTGACCGAGATGTCAACCAGATGATGCACCGCGTCCGGATTTTCAAACATCATGATAAACAGATTTTCCATGCCCGCCAAATAATAAGGATAGTTGAACGCATCATGAATGTGCATCCCAATCAGCTTTTCACCCTTAAAGCGCTGCACCAGTTTTTTCAGCTCCACAAAGCGGTAATCATCCAGCGGATCGGGCGCTTGGTAAGCAAACACATCCTCTGCGGACTTAATCGGCTCGTCAATGATGGCGGAAACCACTTCCGTACCCTGCTGGCGTACGGTACCCCATTCATTTTTGAAAATACCCTTTTCCGCGTCCAGCACTTCACTTCGATAAAGCTTGGAGGGCGTAGGGGTCAACACCGCATCCAGCCCCACCACCTCACAAAACTGTGCGTAATCGTCGCTGCCCACCACTGTTTTGATGAGCGACCCGTCAATCATCAACTCCATCGAGGGCGTGTAATCTACACGCTCTCCCGCAAGGGTTGCTTTCATTCTTTCATATCCGTTCATTCGCTTCCTCCACTTCCTCTTGTATCTTTGCCGCAAGCTTTCTTGCTCTGATAAATTGATTATACTTCCTCGCATATACTTCGGCAACCTTTTCATTGGGCACAAAGCTTTTATTCGTCAACACAAACCGGTCCTGCGCCTCCTGCAAAGACCCTACCAAGCCAAGGTTCACATAACACAACATTGCGCTTGCAAGGGTGCCCGCTTCCTGATTGACCGGAATATCGATTCTGCGGTCAAATACGTTTGCTTTGATCTGCATCCAGGTATCAGATTTCGATCCGCCGCCCACCACCACAAACTTACCGTCCTCGTCCTTAAACCCGTCAAAGCATTGCAGGCAACGCTTCATCACATATGCCTCGCCCTCCATCATGCCGCGCATCCAATCACCGCGTGAGGTGTGCAGTGTCGCACCGAAAAAGGCTGCGGGCATATCGTCGTCTGATTCCGGCGTCGCCCCGCCCGCTAAATATGGCAGCATCAGCAAATTCGTTGGTTCTGCGGGCATCTCCATGTTCAGTTTTTCAAAGGCATTCGCATCATTTTTCAGGTCTTTCGCCATTGTGTCGCGAAACCATTTGATCACGCTTCCGCCTGATTTATTGAAGGCGCTGGTCATGTAGCTCCCTTCTTGAATGTAAGGGATCAGCGGCAGCCCGTATCGCTTCATCAGTGGAATGTCGATGCTTGCCTCTCCGAGCAGTGTGGTCACACAGTCCACCGTTCCCATTCCGTTTGCAATGTCGCCCTGCTTGGTAATGCCACAGCCTACCGCCGCCAGCACCTGATCGTGCCCGCCAATCACAATCAGCGTGCCCGCGCTCAGTCCCGTTTTTGACGCCGCCGCATCGTCCACCTGCCCTGCGGCGCTGCCGCTCGGCACAGGCTTGGGCAGCACGGCAGGGTCGATACCCGCAAAGCGCACGCCATCCGCCCACCACTGTTTCGCGCGCACATCAAACATCGCACTGCGCGCGCATAGGGAATAATCGCAGACATGCTCCGCTCCCAGCGCATACGCCACAAAATCAGCAATAAAGGAAAGCTTCTTTGTCTGCCGCAACACCTGCGGTTTGTTCTTGCTCATCCAGCGCAGCTTGTAGCACGCAAACATGGATTCAATGGGCTGCATCCCGATGCTGTAAACGGTATCCTCTCCAAATTGCGCCACAAATTCCGCGCATTCCTGTTCTCCGCGACGATCCATATAAATCATGGTGTTTGCAAGCACTTGCTTTTGCTCATCCATGCACACAAAGGATTCCGCAAATGAGGTCAAGCAGATGGCGCGCACCTTTGTTGCGTCTACCTTTTGCATGGAGCGCGCAATCACGGCAATGCTTTTCTCCAGCAGTTCGGCGGGGTTCAGCTCATAATGCCCCGGCGCATCACTGATGAGGTCATATTCTTCATAGGCATTGCAGACCACGTTTGCCTGCATGTCAAACAAGGTGCTTTTAACGCCGCTCGTTCCAATGTCAAGTCCAATCACATACATGCTGCGTCACCCTTATGGTACCAGTACCACTTTGATGGCATTTGGGTCTTTCTCCGCAATTTCAAACGCCTGCTCCCAGTCCTCCAGCTTAAACACGTGCGAAACCACACCCTCTGTCTTGAGGCTGCCATCCGCAATTCCGCGGATTACCGGCTCATAGCAGTGTCCGCTTAGATGAGCGCCGTGAATGTCGATTGCTTTGGTATCCCCGATGATGTTCCAGTCAGCGCTGATGTTTTTTGGGAACACGCCAAACTGCACATATCTGCCCATACTGCTGATCATATCCAGCCCCTGCTTCACACTGATTTCATTGCCCACTGCCTCGATGTACACATCACAGCCATAACCATCCGTGAGGCTCATGATCTCATTGACCACATCCGTTTGAGAAGGATCCAGCACCATATCCGCGCCAAATTCCAGTGCTTTTTTGCGCTTGTTTTCTTTTAAATCGAGACCAATAATCATCTTGGGCGCACTCTTCTTCGCCGCCGCAACAATGCCCAGCCCCAGCGTTCCCAAACCGCTGACCACCACAATGTCTGTGTGCCGGATATACCCGCGATCTGCCGCATTCATCGCACAGGCGTATGGTTCGATCAACGCCGCCTGTTCCAGCGCCATGTTTTCGGGAATTTTATGGATGATGCTGCCCTTCGCAAAGCGCATATACTCCGCAAAGCCGCCCTGCGCGTTTTGCTTGAACCCGTAAATGGTATGCGGCTTGCACATCCAAGGCGTGTTCTGACGGCAAAATTTGCACTCGCCGCAAGGCAGAATCTGTTCCGCTGTAATCACATCGCCGATTTCCAGCCCTTCCATGCCCGCGCCAATCTCTACGACTTCCCCGTAAAATTCATGCCCGCCAATGCAGGGCGCTTCAATATATGCCTGCTCCGGTGTTTCTCCCCACACCTTTTGGCCGCCATGCAGTGTCTTGATATCTCCTGCACAAATGCCGCAGCCACGCACTTTAATCAAAACTTCCCCTTCGCCAATCTGCGGGATATCCACTACATCGATCTGTTGCTTGTACGGCGCATACACGCGCAGCGCCTTCATCGTTCCTTGCATTTATTATCCCTCCTTAGTCGTAGACGAGCATCGTCTTGAGCGACGATTTACCTTGCCGCATCGCCTCAATCGCATCCGGCATTTGATCTGTGTGCACACGCTCTCCAATCAAGTCCTTGGTGTTGATCAATCCATCCTCCACCATGTTGATTGCGTCAGCAAAAGTCTTGCGCAGCGAATGCGATCCGATGATCTTGATTTCACGCAGGAAAATCTCATATGGATTCACCGTGATTTTCGCATCGTTGTTGCACACGCCAAACACGTGCAAAATGCCGTCGTCCCGTACAAATTGCACTGCATTTTCCAGTACTTTTGGTACGCCCGTGCAGTCCACCACCAGTTGAAATCCATGAGGGCTTAAATCAAAAAGCCTCTTGGTCATGATACTGTCACTGAGCACAAAATCATTCGCTCCCATCTTGCATGCAAGTTCCGCGCGGCTCTCGTCAATATCCACCGCAACGATTTTTGCCGCACCGTTGAACCGCGCGAGCTGGATTTGCAGCAGACCTATGGACCCACAGCCAAACACCAGAACGTTTTGACCGATGTCTCCACGCGCGCGTTTTTGTCCGTTGATCACGCAGGAAAGCGGCTCTAAAAACGCATACTCTTCAAATGTTTTTTTGCCTTCCAGCTTGAATGCTGATGATACGGGAATCGCAATGTACTCTGCAAATCCGCCCATCCGTTCAATGCCGATCGCGGCGCGATCCAGACAGTGATTCTGCAAATTTTGCTTACAGAAATAGCACGCCTCGCAAAACACGTTGGGGTCAGCCGATACGATGTCGCCCACCGCATAGCCGCTCACATTTCGCCCGACCTCTGTCACGATGCCGGAAAGCTCGTGCCCGCCAATGATGGGGTATTCCCCGTAGTAGTTCCCCTCATAGATGTGAATGTCTGTGCCGCAGATGCCCGCCGCCTTCACCTGAATGACAATTTCGTCATCCTTGGCGCGCGGCACATCCAGTTCAATCACTCTGCCCTGATTCGGTTGATCAAATTGATATGCTTTCATATTCTTTCTCCCTTTTATACCGTCTTTAAAACGACCTTTTTCTTCATTCTTCTCTTGCTGTCCGCCGCAACCGCCACCAGCAATACCACGCCTTTGATAACAAGCTGGAAATATTCGCTGACGTTGATGAGCACCAAGCCATTGTTCAGCAGTCCAATCACAATCACGCCGATAATGGCTCCCGCAATGTCGCCTTCACCACCCGCGGTACTCACACCGCCCAGCACGACAGCCGTCAATACATCAAACTCAAATCCCAACCCCGTAACCGGCTGACCGGAATTGACGCGTGAAAGCCAGATTACGCCTGCAATGCCCGCAAACAGTCCGCACAGCGCATAAACCGATATCTTTGTACGGGTGATATTCACACCGGAGAGCGCCGCTGCTTCCTCATTGCCGCCCACCGCATAAAAATATCTGCCGAAATATGTCTTTGCCAAAATAAACCCGCCGACCGCAAACGCAATCACCATCAAGATCACCGGGAAGGGAATGGGTCCAATATAACCCTGTCCCAAAAACGAAAAGGATTTGGGAAATCCAAAAATCGGCATACCCGTGCAAATGATGTAGCTGATACCGCGCAAAATGTTCATCATGCACAGCGTCGTAATCAACGGCAGCACATTAAGCTTGGTGATAATCAGACCATTGATTAAGCCGAATCCCGTGGTACATGCCACACAAATGATGACCGCCAAAAAGGGATCCATCCCCACATTGATCATCAAATAAGCACAGAGGATATTGACGAATGTCACCTGCGATCCGATGGACAGGTCAATGCCTCCCGTCAGCAGCACAAATACAAATCCCACACTTGCAATACCCAGCATGGAAACCTGCCGGAACACATTCAAAAAGTTATCCACCGTAAAAAATGCGTTGGACATGATCGAGAAAAATATGATCATTGCCGCTAAAACGACTAATATTCCAATTTTGTTAGAACTTTTAAACTTTGCCATCTTACTTTACCCCTAATTTTAATTGGATGCCTTGGCAAGAATTTTATCCTGCTCAAATTCATCCCGATTCATTTCCCCCGTCTTGACCCCTTCGTGCAGAATCACGATGCGGTCGGACATCCCCATCAATTCCTCCATCTCGGAAGAAATCATGATAATGCTCTTTCCCTGCTCCACCAGATCGTTCATCAATTTATAGATCTCGTGCTTCGCGCCTACATCAATGCCTCTGGTCGGCTCATCGAAAATCAGCAGATCGCAGTCCGCAGCCAGCCATTTCGCAAGCACCACCTTTTGCTGATTCCCACCGGAAAGATTTTTAACCTTCTGATGAATGGAGGGCGTTTTCACCCGCAAATCGTCTTTCTGCTTCTCGCACACGATGCTTTCCTGCTTTTTATTGATGACTGCACATTTAGAAAGCGAGGGCAGCGACGGAAGTGAAATGTTCTCGTAGATGCTTCGTTCCAGCAGTACGCCTTGGTTTTTCCGGTCTTCCGGAATCAAGCCGATCTTATGCTTGATCGCGTTGCGCGGACTCTTAGGCGTAAACTTTTTGCCATACAGATAGATTTCGCCCTTTTCCATCGGCGCAACTCCAAACAGCAGTTGTGCCAGCTCTGTGCGCCCCGCACCAACCAATCCCGCAAAGCCCAAAATTTCGCCTTTGTGCAGCTCAAACGAGATGTCCTCTACACCGTTTCCCCACACATTTTTGACTTCCAGCGCAACCTCACCTGGATGCGCGTTCTTGTCGGGATATTGTTCACTTAAATCGCGCCCGACCATCAGTTGAATCAGCCCGTTTTTATCCGTGTCCTTGATGTTGAGTGTAGTCACATATTGACCGTCACGCATGACGGAAACACGATCCGCAATCTTGAAAATCTCATCCAATCGATGCGAGATATACAAGATCGTTACACCGGAATTGCGCAGTTGCACAACCAAATCCAGCATGATTTCCACTTCAGAATCCGTCAGCGGCGCGGACGGCTCGTCCATAATCAATATTTTTGCGTTGCGCGATAATGATTTCGCAATCTCTACCATTTGTTGATACGCCACAGAAAGGTCTCTGATCTTGGTCTGCGGGTCAATCTTAATTTTCAGTTCTTCAAATATTTTTGCGGTGTTCATAACCATTGCTTTTTGATCCAGCACGATCCCCTTTTTGATGGGGGAGCCCAAATAGATGTTCTCCGCCACGGAGAGCATGGGCACCAGATTAAACTCCTGATAGATGATTGAAATGCTGTTTTGCTTGGAAAGCTCGGTCGTCATAAACTGATGACGGACTCCGTTAACTTCAATGGTTCCTTCATCCGGTGAAATCGCGCCTGAAATCACCTTCATCAGTGTTGATTTCCCCGCGCCGTTTTCCCCTACAATCGCGTGGATCTCCCCCGCCGCAAAATCCATATTCACATGATCTAGCGCCAAAACGCCCGGATACTGTTTTACAATCCCTTCCAGACGAAGCACTGTTTTTTGTTCCATTCTTGTGCACCCTCTTTCCAAAACCGCAAGCCTGCACGGTTTCGCAGGCTTGCGATTGGTTGATCCTGATTAGCCCAAATATTCGTCTACATTGTCGATGGTAACAGGAATCTCCGGCGTGAAGTATGACTTTTCATACGGAAGATCGTTCAGCACCAGCGAAATCATGTCGATGACCTGATGTCCGTGATAGTTTCCGCCGCCAAGGCTCAAGCTCATACGGGTTGGCTGACCCGCTTTAATCTTTTCCAGCACCTCCTGCGTACCGTCCGCACTGAAGATGCCGAAGTCCGGCGCATCCTTGCCTGCCGCAATCACGGCCTCGTTTGCGCCCACTGCGCCGCCGTCACCGATGCACGCAATCACTTTCAGGTCAGGGTGTGCCTGCAAGAAGGTTTCCGTGTGCTTCATACCGTTGCTTGCCGTAACAGCGGATGCAGATGCCACAACTTCAGATTCGGGAACCATTTCCGCAAGCGTATCGCGGATACCCTGCGAACGCTGCATGATTTCCGGCTGCTCCGGCTGATCCAGAATCGCAACTTTTGCTTTGCCGTCTAAATTGTCGATGATCCACTGTGCCGCTTGCTTGCCGATATTCTGACCAATGCTGTAATTGTTGCAGATAAACTCGGTGTTTGCGTTTTCACTGACCAATCCGTAGGACATTACGGCAATGCCTTTGTCAATCGCCTGCTGCACCACCGGGCCCATTGCGTTGATGTCTGCCGCACAGAAGATGATGCCGTCCATGCCGGACTGGATAAAGTTCTCAATCTGTGTGATCTGTTTGCCGGAATCATTCTGGCAATCTACCACTGTCAGCTCAATGCCCTTCTGCTTGCCGTATTCCTGTGCCACCTGACAAAGCTCTGCCCAAACAGGGTTGTTGAGGTCTGCCATTGCAAAGCCTACTTTGAACGTGCCTTCCGGCATATCCGGCGCATTCAGCCCCGTAATGTTGTTTTCCGGCTCTGCACCCTGCGCAGGGGCCGCCGCAGATTCCTGTGCGGGAGCGCTTTCCTCAGCTGCCGCAGATTCCTGCGCAGGTGCGGATTCTTGTGCTGCGCTTTCAGACGGCTGCGCCGTAGGGCCGGTCATAGAGCAGCCCGCCATGAGCGCAACTGCCAGTACCAAACATACTACAAATACCAAACTCTTTTTCATTTCTTCTCCTCCTATGATTTCGATCTGTGTTTGTTACACTATCATTCATTATATGGATTCTCGCCTCGATGAAAACGAGACAAAATTTATATTAGGTGTCGTATCTTTATAGCATTCCCCCTTTCGGCATAAAAAAGAACGACTCTCCCGCCGTTCTTTCCGTGAAAAATTATTTGCTTTAAAAGCCGTTGTTCATGCCGTAACCGTCATGATGTCTTGTATCATAGATTCCACTGCGCGGATGTCGTCTACCTCGTTGTTGCCAATCTCCGCAATGATGCTGTCACCGCCGCAAATCAGAATGCGATTCCCAATTTCAATCGCCTCCGAAATATTGGGCGTAATGAACAATACGCTGCACCCACTCGCGGCTGCATCCCGCACATCTTCGTAAATCTGTCCCTTCGCCACCATGTCCAGCCCTCTCGTAAAGGCATTCATAATAATCAGCAGCGGCTGCGCAATCATGTACCGGAACAAAATCACGCGCTTTTTCTCGGTTTCGTCCAGCAAATTTAAACTTAGCAAGTCAAAATCCCATTCCTGCCACGCCTGTAGTTTTTCCTCGAATCGCGCTGCCGCTTTTTTGATTTCCGAGTGATTCATGGCCCCCGCAAAGTGCGCATATCGCTTGACCACCGATGCCGTAATATTCTCCTCGATGGAAAAATTAGGGATCAGTAAGGATGCCGACTCCGTTTCCGGAATATAATAGATGCCATGCTGCACCGCTTTTTGCACCGAACGAAAACATGTCGGCTGCTCCTTCACCAGCAGCGTACCATAACGCAACGGTTTTCTGCCGGAAAGCAGTTCCGCAATCTCGGTGGCTCCATTGCCCCACGCATCAATGATGCTGACAATTTCTCCTTCATGGATTTGAAATGAAAATTTCTTCGTCAGCGTATCACTCATCTCTTCCGCGCGAATCACTGTGTTCTGCCGAATGTCAATGTGCTGCGGCGGACGGCTGGTCACGGCAAATTCGTACCCCAGCATCGTATTTGCGATTTTTTGATGGTCAAAATCCTCCTGCTCAAAGTTACCGATCACCATACCGTTGCGCATAATGGTGATGCAGTCACACAGGCCGATCAACAACTCATACGCAGAGCCAATCAGCAGGATCGCAATTTCACGCTCTTTCAGGTTTGAAACCATCCGCTTTAGCTCGATTCTTTCTTGTATGGTATACATTTCCCACGGGAAATTTAATATAATCAGCTTCGCATGGCGGCTTAGAGCGCGTGCCACGCTCACTTTACGCTGCTCCTCCGGCGTTAAACCGGCAACTAAGCAGTCCGCCTTTTTGTCCAGCGCCACAATGTCCAACAATTCTTGAATATCACAATCAATATGCTTTTTTCGAATGATGATCTTGCGCTTTTTGTGAGGCATGATGCTCAAATTGTTGTAGATGTCCCAGCCATATTGCAGTCCCAAATCGCTGCCGATGTAAAACACGCCGCATTCCTCGGCGTCACGTCGTGAGTCCGGCGCATAATCCTCCTCCTCCAAAAACATCCTGCCCTCGTCCGGTCTTTGCACCCCGGCAAAAACATCCACCAGAACCTCCTGGTTGGAAGCGTTCAGCCCTACGATGCCGCGCACCTCTCCCTTGTATACCGAGAGCGTGCAGCCCTCCACAAGGTTTGCTCCTTCAAAGGATTTTGTGATGTATTCCGCGCGAAATAATTCCTTTTTCTGCATGGCTTCACTCGCTTTTGCGCAACGGCAGCGAGACCTCCACCTCCGTTCCCACGCCGTAAGAGCTAAGGATCGAAACACCGTATTTTTCACCATACTGCATCTTGATACGCCGATTGATGTTGGTCATAGCAATGCCCAGATTGTTGTGATTGTCCTTGAGCGACCCGTCCTGCGCCTCATAAAGCTTGCGGTTGATCTCTTTGAGTCGCTCCTCCCGGATGCCGATGCCGTCGTCCTTCACTTTGATCACCACCCGCCGGTCTGTCGCATACACGGTAAGCCACACATTGCCTTTGCCCACCTTTGCCTCGATGCCATGGTGCAGCGCATTTTCTACAATGGGCTGTATCGTCAGGTTCGGAATGTAATGCTGCATCAAATCCACCTGCGAGGTGTCTACCGATTCATGATAAGATATTTTACCCGGAAAGCGATATTGCTGTATCGTCAAATAGCATTTTACATTCTCCAGCTCCTCTGCGATGGAAACGTACTTCCCCTGCTTTTTGATGCTGTAACGAAATAACGAGGACAGTGCTTCCGTCATATCGGAAATCTCCATCACGCCCTTGTCCAGCGCATATCCGCGAATTGCTTCCAGCGTGTTATATAGGAAATGAGGGTTGATCTGGCTTTGCAGCGCATTCATTTCCGCCTCGCGCCGCAGCAGCTCCGCCAAATATTCGCTCTCGCTCAAATACTTGATGCGCTTCTGCATCTGGTCTAGCAGATGTACAAACCGCTTCTGCTGAATGGTCTTTGCCTTAGGCATGTCAGGCGCGCCTAAAATAAACAATTCCAGTTGGCGCTCCGCCCAAAAAAGCGAATTTCCCACCGCCGTATAAATAATCAGCCCAATCGCAACACCCGCAATGCCCAAAATAAGCACCAAGGTTTCCACTGCAATGGTACCGCTCAAAAACAAGAAAGTGCACACCGCCAGCGCAGCCGCAATCACAATCAATCCAAAAATATACTTTTCATTCCGGAACCGTGTCCGCTGCTTTTCACCCATGCTATCCCGCTACCACTTTCGCCGCCGACTGCTATTTTTTGATTCTCAAATATATTTTGCGATATTCCGTGGGCGTATATCCCGTAATCTGCCTGAATTTTCTGCTAAAATGCCTACTATCGCCATAGCCCACCATTTCCGAAATCTGCGCAATGCTGTATTTGTTGTTGACCAGATACGTCTTGGATTGTTCCACACGATAAGACATCAAATAGTCCACAAATCCCTGTCCGGTTTCCTTCTTGAACAGAATGGAAAGATACACCGGATTCAAATGGATGATGTTTGCAACATCTTTTAGCGTAATGCGGTTGCGATAATATTTTTTGATGTAGTTTTTGGATGCGGCAATAAACGGATTTTCCACCACAATCGTTTTGATGGCTGCCTTATAGCACCGCGCACCCTCCTGCACCACCGCTTCCTTCAGAATGGATAGCTGCGTACAGTCATAGAGCGCGCCCATGTTAAACTCCATTGCCTCGTTTTCCGGACAAAGCTGCTGTATGCCGCTCTGTACAATCTCTGCATATCTGCCTATCATCCACCACAGCTCCGAGTAAGTTTTTTCCGGCTTTTCTCCCGCTAAATCAAATAGTTCCCTGGATATCCGCACAAATTCGTCATAGTTGATTTCGTCCATAACCGTGCTAAGCTGATTCTGTTTCTCGTCGGAAAAAAGCTCGTCCTTGCTCAAATCATCCTGATTCAAGTCGCTGTACCAAATGATCTTGCCAATGCCGTACTGAATGCGGGCGCGCACACATTCGAACGCCTGCTGATACGAGCCCTGCGCCATCTGCAAGCCTTCCGCAGGCTCTCCCACGCACAAAGTCAGATGAATGTCACGAAATTTTTCGGTCATATTCAAGTTGGTTTGGAATGCCGCCGTCATTGCGTCCTCCATACGCACATCTTCCGATGCGCCATAGTTAAGCAATATGGTGACCATAGCATTCTCTGTATAGCAAATCAACTGATTACATTGCTTTTCCAGCGTTGCCACAAACGCCCGAACCGCGTCCTGAATGATTTCCGGCTTCACCCTGTCACTGCGGCTGATGCCGTCCACATCCACACGAAACACAACAAAGCGGAACAATCCATCTACAAAATCGCACAGATACTGCTGATTGATTTGCGCCAGATCCGTCAATTCCTCTTTGCGGATTTCTCCCAGCGCAATCATTTTTACTAAATTGCTTTGCAAGGTACGCTTACCGTCCTGCAACTGACGCTCCACTTCCTTGTTCTCGTCAATGCCCTTCTTTTCGTCCTCAATTTTCTTTTTCACATGATCCAGCGTCGCTAAAAGCTCGTCCTTTTTAATGGGTTTCAGAATATAATCCTCTACCGCAAATTTCATGCCGCTCTGCGCATATTCAAACTGGCGATGCCCGCTGATAAAAATGACTTTGGTCTTGTAGGCGCGCTCCCGCAGCTCTTGTATAAATCCGATCCCGTCCAGTCCCGGCATACGAATGTCCGCAATCACAAGATCAATGCTCTGATCCTGCTCAATCCGCTCCAGCGCGCTGATCCCATCCTCCACAAATCCAACAATATGAAAACCGTATGCTCCCCAATCGATCAGCTTGGAAAGCATCACATGAATCATGACCTCATCGTCCGCAATTAAAACATTTATCATTTTTTCCCTCAATGAGATAAAGCTACATCTGAAAAATATATGTCGTTCTCTTGTGTTTATTTAACATTTGTATAGATATATTAGCATGTTTTATCGTTTCAAGCAACACGCGCTGCATGAAACACATAAAATACAGTTTTGTTGAAGTTCTGCTGTTGTTTGCTTGGCTCTTTTGATCGTTTTGCGCGAAAGTGATTACGTTTTGCAATCATCGCATCACCGAAAACGGCACTGCATTTACTCTGCCTGTTCCGCCAAAGCCGCACGGTTTTTCTTAATCTCCTCACGCGCCAGCTGATCACAACGATTGTTCCATTCGTTGTCAGAATGCCCTTTCACTTTATGCCAGATCACAGTGTGATTCTTGGTCAGATTCAGCAGCGTTTTCCACAGGTCTTGATTCTCTACCGGTTTTTTTGCCGCGGTTTTCCACCCGTTGTTTTGCCACGCAATAATCCAGCCCTTATCAAAGGCGTTATGAATGTATGCGCTGTCTGTATAAATATGTGCCTCACACATTTCACGAAGCGCAAGCAGACCTTGAATGGTCGCCATCAGTTCCATTCTGTTGTTGGTTGTTTCAATGCAGAACCCTGAAAGTTCCTTTTTATTGCCTTTGTAGCTTAAAATACAACCCCAACCACCCGGCCCGGGGTTGCCGCTGCAAGCGCCATCCGTGTAAATAATGACTTTTTTCAATGCTTTGCTCCATGCTCAGAGAGTGCCTTGGACTTTTTCACACAGGCGTCCACCGCATCTTGCACAACGCCCTGAAATCCACGTTGCTCAAAGACCTGCATCGCCTCAATGGTGGTACCGCCCGGCGAACAAACTTTGCGAATCAGTTCCTGCGGAGTGTCGCCGCAGTGCCGCATCATCTCGCATGCGCCGGCAACCGTCTGCATTGCAAGTGCCAGCGATGTTTCATAGTCTAACCCGTTTTGCTCCCCCGCGCGCGCCAAAGACTCCACAAAAAGATAAACGTAGGCTGGCCCGCTGCCGGATACGCCCGTTACTGCATCCATGTCGCGCTCTTCTACAAATTTTACAAGTCCGATCTGTTCAAAAATATGTACAACCAAATCTGCTTCCTGCTGCGTAAGCGTATGGTCGCGGGAAATACATACAGCACCCATGCCCACCATCAGCGGTGTGTTGGGCATGATGCGCATGACGCGCGCAGGCACCCGCAAGTGTTGTGCCAGCGTCGCACTGGTCGTGCCCGCCGCAATCGATACAAATGCTTGATTCGGCTGCTGAACGCTCTGCAATACCTCCGGTAATATATTCGGCTTCACGCAAAGGAAAACGATGTCCGCCCGCTCACACAGCTGCGCTACACTCTCGCAGGCAGTCGCATGTGCAAATTGCCGCGCCTTTTCTGCATCCACATCAAACACCAGCACCTCATGCTGTTTGCTGTCGATCCCGCGAATGATTGCGGTCGCCATATTTCCGCACCCGATAAAACCAATGTTTGCCATCTGCGTTCCTCACAATAAAAAATAATTGACTATTCAGCCGATATCCATTATAATATAATTCGTGTTAAAACACAACGCTTTTAGGGGAGTAGCTCAATTGGCAGAGTGGCG
>CAYVTZ010000010.1:0-95084 GCA_964454685.1 uncultured Christensenellaceae bacterium | reverse complement strand
CATTTTCGGGCGTTTTTTGCGTTTTGCGCGTTAATTTTTTGCGTTTTGCGCGTTAATTTTTTGCGTTTTGCGCGTTAGGCGACAACTCCCTTTTTGTTTTTTCTATAAAGCAATACAAGAAAAAAACGGTATCAATTTATTATAACACAACGCAGCCCCAAGAGTGTTCATGTGGCAAATATTACCGATCCTTTGAACATAGCGTTGGAAACAATGCGCACAGAGCATGCCTTGCGCGACTATGATTGTTGTGTTTTGGGGATGCTGCCTGACGACGGCCAAATTTTGACTTTACAAAGCGCGGTTGGGAGGGAACTTAAACATCGACATCTTTTTGAAGCTGCGGCGCTATGTTTGTGTCAAAGTGATTGCCTATATTATAATGAGGCATAGCGCGTTATTTTGCTTCTGCATTTTGCCTTTGACGCGCGACGCAAACAAACCGCAAAATGATTTAGCGCTCAATAGAAAATACGGGTTTTATGATAGCGAGAGGAGCAACAATCAAATTGTGTAAGAAAACGGTGTTTTGCCCATGGGGCTATTTCAAAGCCGTGGTTTGCCATTTGCGGCGGTATGCGCCGGGTGTGAGCCCCTCGGTGCGCTGAAACAGCGCGATATAATGGCTGGGGTTTTCGATGCCTACGGCGATGGCGATATCTGAAACGGAGAGTTTGGTAGTGCGCAGCAGCTCTTTGGAATGGCCGATGCGCACGTTGGTTAAAAATTCATTGGGGGATTGCTCCATACACTGCCGAAACAGCTTTTGCAAATAGAATTTGTTGAGACTGAAGTGGCGCGCGAGTGTATCCAGCGTCACTTTTTCGGTGTAGTGAGAAAGCAGATAATCTCGAATCTGCATCACGTATTCCGGCATGACCTCATGCGGCTGTTCGCACGCGCGCACGCACTGCGACATGATATCGTAGAGCAGCGCGGCTGCGAATGCGTCGGTGTTGGCGGTGGGGCTTTGATACAGACGCATCAATTCGTAGAGCTTTTCTGCCACGGTATTATCGCTGGGCAACGCGCCGTGATTTTTTCCGCTGTTCGCGGAAAGGAAGCGATCGTAGTAATAAGCGCAACCCATGCCGTAAAAATGCACCCAGATGGTGTGCCAGTGCCCGACAGTCGGGTCAGGCTTGTAAATTTGATGTTTGGTGCAATCAATCCAAAAGAAGTGCCCCGGCGGCACCAGAGAAGTTGCGCCGTCATATTCCAGCATGCCCACCCCGCCGATGGTATATTTGATGAGATAGGAAGGCAGGCTTTCGCGCATGGTATAATATTTTTCGCGCGAGAAGAAATCGCCAAGCTCCTGTACGAAGGGCAGGTGTTGCTTTGCCTCTGTCCCCGGCGTTACGATCATCCAAGTGGAATTTTCGTCCATATCAATGTGATAGTCAATTTTCATACGAGTGCCCTCCATCATGCCAAGATTCTTGTATGTTATGCCAATTCTGGTTGATGAATTTTGCTTCGATGCGCGGTACGATTATTATAATATAATACTAATATAACGCAGTCAATTCAAAGAATCAAGAAGAAGATATTATTCATACGGCTAGGATATAGAAAGGAAATAAACATGACGAATTTTGAGTATGCAAAAGAGCGCTACGCGAAGCTGGGAGTTGATGTGGAGGCGGCGATTGCAAAGATCGACAGCATTCCGGTTTCCATGCACTGCTGGCAGGGCGACGATGTGATTGGATTTGACGGAACAGGCGAACTGGACGGCGGCATTGCCACGACGGGCAATTATCCCGGACGCGCGCGCACCGCGCAGGAACTCCGGGCGGACATTGACAAGGCGATCAGCCTGATTCCCGGAACGGTCAAGCTGAATCTGCATGCCTGCTATGCGGAGAAAAACGGTAAGCAAATCGATCGTGATGCTTACACTGCGGCGGAGTTTTCCGGCTGGATTGATTGGGCGGTACAAAACAAAATCGGCCTGGACTTCAATCCGACCTACTTTTCGCACCCTAAAATGGACGGGAATTTTTCGCTGTCCAGCTTAAACAAAGGGACGCGGGATTTTTGGATCGAGCATGGGAAGCGCTGCCTGGAGATTGCGCAAGTGTTTGCGGAATCCACGGGCAAGACGTGTGCCGTAAACTTTTGGATGCCGGACGGCTATAAGGACACCTGTGTGGACACTAAAATCCATCGTGAGCTGATGACGCAATCGCTGGACGCAATTTTCACACAGAAAGTAGACGAGAGCAAGGTTGCGAGCGCGGTGGAAAGCAAGCTGTTTGGTGTGGGCGTGGAGAGCTATACGGTGGCAAGCCATGAATACGCGCTTTCCTATGCGCTGACCAGAAAGAAGCTTTACTGCTTGGATGCGGGGCATTTTCATCCGACAGAGGTGATCAGTGCCAAAATTTCTGCGGTTCTGTGCTTCCTGGATCGCGTGCTGCTGCACATCAGCCGTGGCGTGCGCTGGGATAGCGACCATGTGGTTTCCTGGGATGGTGAATTGCAGGCGATTATGGATGAGATCATTTGGAACGATTTTCAGGATCGTATGTTTATTGGTTTGGATTACTTCGACGCGTCCATCAACCGCATCGCGGCATGGGTCATCGGCATGCGCAATGCACGCAAAGCTATGTTGCAGGCGGCCTTGGCTCCTGTGGCGGCGATGCGCAAGGCAGAAGCGGAGGCGGACTATTCCACACGCATGGCGTTGGTGGAAGATCGGAAGGCGTTGCCGTTTGCTGCGGTTTGGGAAGAATATTGTGCGCGTAAGAACATGACGCTGGATTACATGGCGGAAATCAAGGCGCATGAAGCGGCGGTATTGTCCAAGAGATAAAATGACGGGGTGGGAAACAAGAATGGAGCTGCTGCGAGGCGGCTCTTTTTGATGTGTGCATTGTGGCAGACCGAGTGTAAGCGTGCTTGCCCTGAAAATGCAGCATACGGAGCGGTGGAAGAACAGGCATTGTTCGTTTTCTTGAACTTCGTTTGCGCAAGTATCTTCCTTATTATATAACGCGCACGGAACAACTAAAAAACATCGGTTCGTTCGGCTTACAGATGTTTTTTCGTTGTTCAAGTGCAAGGGTTTTGGGCAAAATCGCTCAAAAACCTTGCACTTGATTTGATTGATTTTATTAAAATCCATCAAATCAGACGCATTACGTAATGGCTTCAAGGCATAAAACACTGTTTTATGCCTTCTGAGCAAGCTATGCTTGCTCGAATAACAGAATCTTTAAACATTTTGTTATTCGCTAGACATTATATGTCTAAAAGTGTCGGCGGTATTCACCCGGAGACATGCGAACGACCTCCTTAAATGCCCGTGAAAAGGTTTGGGCAGAGGAGAAGCCGACTTCCGCCGCAATGAGTGTGATACTCAGCTTGGAATAGGAGAGCAGATTTTTTGCTTGATTGATACGGTATTTGTTGACATATTGGTGGATGGTTTCTCCGGTGATATCCTTAAACACTTTGCAAAAGTATGTTTTGGTGAAGCCGACCTGTGCACAGATTTGGTCGATGGAGAGGTCTTCCTGATAATGCTGGATGATATAATTAATGGCAACATTGACATGGGTATCTTGAATCGGGATCATATTTTTGCACTGCATGATGTTGAAGGACGCCTCGTAAAGATAAGTGAACAGCGTGTGGATTGCTGTGCTGGCACGAAAGCTGCTGAGATAGGAATCGTCATACTCTAAATCGAGCAGATATAAAAATTGCTCGATGCCGCGCGAAACGGGATTGAGATTGAACACGTTATCTTTGGTCCGGATGATATTATACAGATATTTTGCGTGAGAACCGCTTAGCACCAGATATAGATATTCCCAATCCTCCCGGCTGACCTGCGAGAAGCGTTGCAGAGCATTGCAGGGCGAGAGAATGACATCGTCTTTGCGCAGATAGCGGAGCTCTTTCAGCTTGGAATATTCTACGATGCCCGAGAGCGTATAGAGGATGACAAAATCATGAATGTCTTCTTCCTTGCCGAAGGATATTCGAGATTTGGAAAGGTATCCGATTTTTTTGACATAAAACGGGAACTTGCTTGCGTTGAAAGTTGTGGACACTGCTTTCTCTGTGAAATTCCACGCATTTAGTCGTTTCATAGTTAAAACCAATACTTTCATCTTATTTTGTAAAATTATATCAACTCTTTTGTAACAAATCAATGAATAAAATAATTTTTGTATATAATAACGTAATTTTTGATATTGATTTTGAAGTCTATGAGAGGCACAATACACAATAACAAACGAACAAGAAGTAATTTTCAAGCAACCAAAACAGAATAAGGGGAAGAAAAATGAGTGACTTCATACTTGAGTTAAAAGATGTGGTCAAAACCTTTGGAGGCGTTACGGCTTTGAGTGGTGTTCAATTCCAGCTAAGACGAGGCGAAGTGCACGCCTTGATGGGAGAGAATGGCGCCGGGAAATCTACATTCATCAAAGTGATTACCGGTGTACACCAGCCTGATAGCGGTATTATCATCTACGAAGGGGAAAAGACGACATTTAAAAACACAGTCGAATCCCAAAAATTGGGCATTGCGGCAATCTATCAGCATGTGACAGCATTCCCGGATTTGACTGTGACGGAAAACATTTTTATGGGACAGGAGATTCTTACGAAGGTAGGAACCTATAACTGGGCAGAGATGCGCAAACGTGCCAAGGCATACATTGATGCGCTTTCGCCGGACATTGATGTGACCAAGCCGATGAGCGCGCTTTCGGTGGCACAGCAGCAGTTGGTGGAGATTGCAAAGGCGCTTTCGCGTGATGCGCGCATCCTCATCATGGACGAGCCGACGGCATCGCTGACCAAGCACGAGTGCGAGGAATTGTACGATATTGTCGATAATCTGCGCAACGACGGCGTATCCATCATCTTTATCACGCATAAATTTGAGGACATGTACCGCGTTGCGACGCGTGTGACGGTGTTCCGTGACTCGCAATATATCGGCTCGTGGGACGTGGACAAGATTCAGAATAGCAAACTCATTCAAGCAATGGTGGGTCGTGAGCTGGATCAGCTTTATCCGCCTAAGACTGCAACCATCAAGGACGTGGTGTTTGAAGTGAAGGGGCTGGAAAAGGAAGGATATTTCAAGGATATTTCCTTTGATGTGAAAGAGGGCGAAATCGTGGCGCTGACCGGACTGGTGGGCGCGGGGCGTACCGAGGTCTGCCAGACTATATTCGGCGTGATGCGCGCTGATCAGGGCGAAATCAAGCTGAATGGAAAAAATTTGCAGATTCATTCGCCGTACGATGCGCTGAACAACGGAATCGGGCTGTTGCCGGAGGATCGGCAGTTGCAGGGATTGGTGAACGAACTGCCCATCTATCAGAACGTATCCGCGCCGGTTCTTAAAAAATTTAGCAAGCACGGGATGCTGGATGTGAAGGCAGAGATTTTGAAGGCGATTGAGCTATGCCAGAAGATTAAGCTGAAGGCGAAGGACATTGCAAGTCCGCCGTCCTCGCTTTCGGGTGGTAACCAGCAGAAGGTGGTATTTGCCAAGCTGCTGAACTGCGACTTGAAAGTGTTGATTTTTGATGAACCGACCAAGGGCATCGACGTTGGCGCGAAAAACTCGATTTATGAAATCATCAACGAACTTGCCGCAAGCGGATATGCCATCATCATTGTATCCTCGGAAATGCCGGAGGTGCTGGGCATGGCGGATCGCATCGTGGTCATGAAATCAGGACGTGTGACGGGGCGCTTTGAAGCGACCGAGGCGACGCAGAGCAAAATCCTCGCGGCGGCGCTGATGAAAGAAGGGGAAGAATGGGAGGATGCTGCAAATGAATGAGAAGAAAAGCATTCTAAGAAAGATTGTAGACTATAAGCAATTTGGTTTGCTGTTGGCGCTGGCTGTTTTGCTGGTGATTGCGGCGATTGTGACACCGTCCTTCTTTAGCTTTATGTCGATCTCTTCCATGCTGACCAACAATGCGGTGTATGCAATTCTCACGATTGGGATTATGTTTGTACTGCTGGCAGGAGGCATTGACCTCTCCATTGGTGCGATTTTGGCGGTAAGCGGTGTGAGCGTGACGCTGTTGATGAATGCAAACCAAGCGGTGCCCGCGATTTTATGGGTGTTTCTTGCGGTGGTGATCGGCGGTCTGTGCGGATTGTTTAATGGCTTGCTGGTGGGCAAGCTGCGTATGGTGCCGATGATCGTAACGCTGGGCACCATGTACATCTTTAGAGGATTGGCATTCGTGATCAGCAACGGTGCGTGGTTCTTCCCGCATCATTTTACAGAAAGCTTTATGGCGTTCTCGCAATTCAAGATTTTAGGGTTTAGCGCGATCGTTTGGTGGATGATCGGACTGTTTGTGGTGGCGGGCTTCTTCCTTGCCTTTACAAGAAGCGGCAGACGGCTGTATGCCATCGGCACCAGCCCGGAATCCTCTAAGGTTGCGGGCATCAACGAGGGGAACGTGAAAGTGATGTCCTTCGTGCTGTGCGGCGCGTGCGCCGGGCTTGCGGGCGTGCTTTACTCCGCAAACTATGCGATGGTCAACTCCGACATCGGCACGGGCTACGAACTGACGGCAATCGCTACCTGCATCTTGGGCGGTGTGAGCATATCGGGTGGCCGCGGACGCATTGACGGCGTGATTATTTCGGTGATACTGATGGCGGTAATCTCTTACCTGCTCAGTCTGCTTCCGGGATTCTCTGTTTGGCAGAGCGCATTGCAGGGCGCAATCATCATCATTGCCGTGGTCATCAACCTCGCAAGCGCGAGTATGGTTGAAAAACGCGCGCTGAAAGAGAGGGGGATGTTGATCTAATGAGCAGCAATAGTTATGATTTAACCGTAAAAGAGCAATTCAAGCTCTCGAAATTCCTTGTAAGATGGGAAATGATACTGGTCTATATCTTCATCGTCATCAATGTGGTGCTGGCGGTATTAAGACCGAATCTCTACTTTGCGGAAGGCACCATCCAGTCCATCATTCAATCCGGTATGGATTTGTCCTTCATGGTGCTGGGCATGATTTTCGTACTGATGCTGGGTGACATCGACGTTTCTGTGGCGTCCATCATGATTGTGGCATGCATGGTGATGGGGCTGATGTACCAATCCGGCATCCCGAGCGTGATTGCTGTGATTGCCGGTGTGGGTGCGGGCGCCTTGTGCGGCGCTTTCAACGGCGTGCTGGTGGCAAAGTTTAAAATGCCTGCCGTCATTGTCACGATTGCGACATCCATGCTGTTTCGCGGCATTGTAAAGATCATTTTAGACGTAAACTCCTTGAAAAAATTCCCGGACTGGTTTTCTGAGCTGGCATGGGGGAATTTGGGTGGCGTGGTGCCTTATGCGCTGATCTGCTTTTTTGCGGTGGCGGTGGTCTTTGCAATTATTCTGCACAAAACAAGATTTGGACGTGAGCTGTACATCATTGGCAACAGCGCGACGGTGGCGGAATATTCCGGCATTCGCGTGGTGCGCACCAAGATCATGGTCTTTGTCATCATGGGTATTACGGCTGCCATTTCTGCAATCTTCTTTGCGGGCAGACTCGGCGGCGTGAGCTCAAGCATGGGCGAGGGATATGAACTGCGCGTCATTGCCATTGCGGTGCTCGGCGGCGTATCAACGCTGGGCGGCAAGGGAAATGCGTATGGCCCCATCATTGCGACGTTGATTATGGCATTCCTGAGCAAGACGCTGGATTTGCTGGAAGTGCACGCCAATGTGCAAAAAATCATCATCGGTATCATACTGATTATTGCGGTTATGATCCCGATGCTGATGGACATTGCGGCACGCTCGAAAGCAAAACGTGCGCTAAAAAAATAGTTGGCTATGCTTGAGTCGACCGGAAGAGATCATTCAGTTTGTGGGCGCACAAGCGCCCCAAAATAAAAATATCAATCAAACAAGGGAGGAAAAACAAATGGCAAAAAAATTACTTGCTATCACTATCGCTCTCGTGCTGTGTGTGACCGCTTTTGCGGGCTGCTCCAGCGTGACACCCCAACCTGTTGCTGACAGCGCGGCTCCGGCGGCGGACGCTCCGGCATCCGATGCTCCGGCAGCGGACGCTCCGGCATCTGAGGCACCGGCATCCGAAGCTCCGGCGGCGGATGGCGAAGGACTGGAAGGCACCAACATCTTCATGTTTAAGAGCACCGGCAACGCGTTCGGCGACTTGATGGCGGAAGGCTTCACCAAAGCGGTGACGGACGCCGGTCAAAAAGCGGCTTACAAGAGCCCTTCTGAGACCACCGTTGCAGCGCAGGTTGAAATGCTGGACACGCTGATCACCCAGAAAGTGAAATCCATCACGATTTCCACCAACGGTGACACCGGCTATGACCAGGTATTCAAAAAGGCTGCTGATGCAGGCATTAAGATCGTTTCGGTTGACTCCAAAGCTTCACCGGAATATCGCTTGACGCACATCGACCAGACGTTGCCGGAAGCAATCGGCAGCTCTCTGGTGCAGGCTGCTACGCTGATCGCTCTGGGTATTGATTATCCGGAAGATGGCAACATGGAAGCGGCAGTTGCAACGGCACTTGGCTCGTACAGCGGCCCGGAACTCAAATTTGGCGTTCTTTCTGCCGGTATCGACACGCCGGTTCAGAACAACTGGATCGCAAAGATGGAAGACGAACTTGCAAAAGACGTCTACAAAGGCAAAGTAAGCGCTACGCTTGACAAAAAATATGGAAATGACGACCCGACCGAAAGCACCACGCAGGCAAACGCATTTGTCAGCGAGAATGCAGTCAACGTCATCATCTCCCCCACCACAGTTGGTATGGCTTCTGCCGGTCAGGTTTTGAAGAGCTCCGGCAGCCCGATCAAATTGACGGGTCTGGGTCTCCCGAGCGAAATGCAGAGCTTTATGCCTCTCAAGGCGGACGACAATGCGTTTGACTTTGTATGCCCGTACATGATGCTGTGGGATGTAATCAAACTGGGTGAAGTTGCCGGTGCGGCTTCTTTGGCTGCGGCTGACGGCACGTATGACGGCAAAGTGGGCAGCAAGTTTGAATATGCAGGCGAAACCTTTGAGACGGTGGAAGACGAAGACGGCGGCACCCGCGTAATCGCGCTGGATCCGTATGTGTTCTACAAAGGGAATATGTCCGAATGGATTGACAAACTGTAAGCAAGTCTATGGCAATTTAACGTAAAAAGAAGCTGCGCTGCACCCGTGAGGGGCGGCGCAGTTTTTTTGTGTTTTTGTTAAATATGAGATAAAATGCTTGATTTCTTATGCGAAAACCCGCTTGAGGAGCGGTGTTGGAGCAATGCACAGAATTATGAACTTAATGTTAAAAATATGAAACAAATATATGATTTTCTGAGTATTTGTTGTATGATAGGCGTGCAGGGAACAATTTTAATTGGGACAGATCAATAGTTAGAGGGAAAAGTATGAATTATGTATTAGAAAACAAGAAGAGGTTGATCGCGCTCTTTTTGGCAGCGTTGATCATTGTAGTAGGGCTTTCTATTCCAATCGGGGATTTGAGTGGAAAAGCAGAGGCGGCAACCGTGAAAACGGTTGTGATTGACCCGGGTCACGGAATGAAAGACGCGGGTGCGCAAGGTGTGAACGGTTGGCCAGAGCGTGGATTTAATGCGATTCTTGCATACAAGGTTGCAAAGCAGTTGCAAGCGCGCGGCGTACAGGTTTATTTGACGCATCGTGTGAATGATGTTGTGTCGACCGGAACAGATGTGCCGGTGCTGTTGAAATATGATCGTGACAAATACGATTTTTCAACGGAACTGGCGTATGTATCTAATCAGGTCGATCCGGACTTGCACTTGAGCATTCACCATAACTCGGGGGGCGGCACAGGTGCTGAAGCATATTACACTTCCGCGCAAAGCAATGTTTTGGCATGGACGCGGGCGCAGGATGCGGCAGGAATGATCTTGAACAGCGTTGGCTCCAAGACTGCGCTGCGTCAACGTAGTGTGAAAAACTTTTTGAATGGCGCTGACGCACCCATCAAGTACAGCAATGGACCTGCGGTGTTATTCGAAACCTGCTTCATTGATAATGCAACAGATGTGGGTTACATTACGAATGATGCAAATGCCACAACGGTTGCTTCTGCAATCGCGGACGGCGTGGTGCAGTATCTGCAAAAATATCCCAAGAAGATTTCCGAGGACAATCCGACCAACAAACTGAGGATTGATAATCAGTTGACAGCTTCGCAGGGAACAACAACGAAGAGCCATTCCTTCCCGATTATTGCAACGGGCGTGTATGCCCCGAGCGGGATATCCAAGGTCACGTTTGAAGCGGATCGCGTCGGGACAAAAGGCATTCAGCGCTTTGACGGCATTTTCAAAGGAAACGGACGCTATGCGATTCAGTTTAGAACCTCTTCCTTTGGCGGGCAGCCGGGTACGTATCGATTCCGGGCGACGGCATACGATAATGCAGGCAATTTGGTGCGCAGCGAAATACTGAAAGTGCTGGTGCAGTCGAACGGCCCAAATCCGGATCCTTCGGGTACAACGGTAGGTAAGCTGAAATTCTATCTGCCGAAATCGACGACAAACAGAAATACAGAAACAGCTTTGGCTAAATTCTGGACGCAAATCTTCGGGGTTTCCTCTACCGATGGAATCCGATCGGTGAGCATGCGTGTCAGACATGAGGACACCAACTCTGCGTATCAGTTCTTCCGCGTTCAGGATCGGAAGATGGGCAACGGATCGTATCAGATGCAGTTTGATACGGCGGCATTTGGCGGATTATCCGGTACTTACCGCTTCCAGGCGAAGGTGATTTCCAAAACCGGGCAGGTGGTATACTCCGAACCATACTTTGTGAAGGTGACTGCGCCGCAGGGACCGCGCGTGAATGGTATGCGCATTTACGTTCCGTCCAACCCGACGGACTGGACAAAGTTTAAAATGCGTGCGTTCAACATCGACGCTCCATCGGGTTTGAAAGAGGTTTCCTTCCGTGTGCGGAATCTGAACACAAACCAAACAAAATTCTTCGCGACTGCGTCGAGAAACGGTGGTCAATATTTTGAAGCGATGTTTAACCTTGCGGCGTTTGGCGGCGTAGGCGGAGACTATCAGATCGACGTGCGTGCGGTGGACAAGCAAGGCAGAGAAGGGTATTCTGCATCGCAGACGATAACGGTGAAGGGCACCAAGCCTCCGGTAACGGGATACTCTATCATGGGATCGCAGGCGATCAGCGAAGCACGTATGATGAGCTTCTTCACGGCGAATGCTTCCAAATATAATCCGGGCGCATCCAACCTCATCACGCAATATGGCTATGATGGTCAGGGCTTCCCGAAGTATTACACAATTCGCTCGAATACGAATTCTGCGGACAAACGGGATAACCCGAACATCGATCTTGCGAAGTTTGTCAGGATTTATGCGGAAGAAGCCAAAGCGGAAGGCGTGAAGCCGGAAGTGGCATTTGCGCAGATGTGCCATGAGACAGGATTCCTGCGGTTTGGCGGATCGGTTGTGCCGGATCAGTGCAATTTTGCAGGCATTGGCGCAACGGGCGGCGGTGTACGTGGCGAGACATTTGAATCGGTACGCATCGGCATCCGCGCACAGATCCAGCATCTGAAGGCGTATGCAAGCACAGAACCGTTGAAAAAGTCGCAGGTTGACCCGCGCTTTGGTTATGTGACACGCGGATGTGCGCCGACTGTGGAAGCTTTGAGCGGCACATGGGCGATGGATCCCTCATATGCGACGAAGATTCTGAGCTTTTTGGGGCAGATGTAACCATACAATAGAGATGGCAATAGCCACTCGATAGACATTCAGAAAGCCTCCGGTTGTGGCGCGATGCCATGATCGGGGGCTTTTTTCCTGTCCCGTACAAAGAGAAACAGGACAGCAGAGGTGTTTTTTTACGGCATGTGTGGTACAATGAAGGAAACGAAGGAGGTAGAACAATGAAGCAAGCGATACGTCACATGGTGGTTTTCAAACTCAAGCACGCAAAAGGCAGCGCCGAGGAAGCGAAGTTTTTGCAGGATTCCGAGGAGGTTTTAGGGGCGATTCCCTTTGTGCAGCATTACGCGCAGTGCGTAGAGGTTAGCCCGAAGAATGGATTTGACTACGTTTTTTCCTTTGAATTTGCAAACAATGAGGACTATCAAAGCTACAATGTGCACCCCGACCATGTCAAATATGTTCAGGAAAGATGGCTGCCGGAGGTAGCGGACTTTATGGAGATTGATTTGCAGGAGATGTAACCCGGGCATATGACAGGAGTAAAAAAGCGGCTTCCGGAGCGGAGGCTGCTTTTTGTGTTGGAAGCACCGGGGAAGCAGTGGCCGCGACGCAGGAGAGAAAAAACAGGGGAAACAGCAGTGTGCTAAAACGGTGATATGTCTTAACGCAGGCAAGCGGGATGCGCCCGCAAGTTTTGTTGCAAACAGGTGAAGCTCATTGAGTCAAAGGACATGCTTGCTGCCGATGACGCATTCAGCAGGAGGATTACATTCCCCCTGCTGACGCAAGCCACCGGTGAGGCAGGTGGTCTGAACGTTAAAACCCGCCGAATTGCTTCCGTGCTTCATACAACGCGAGCACATTTTCTACCGGAACGTCGCCTTCGAAATCTTGACTGGGGGCGAGGATGTAGCCACTGCCCGCAGAGAGTGCCCGAATGATGCGTGTCGTTTCCGCGAACACTTCTTCTGTGGTGCCCAGCGGCAATACGCCCTGCGTATCGACACCGCCTTGGAAACAAACCTCTTTGCCAAAGTCCGCTTTGAGCTCGTCTGCCTCTAAGCCCGCCACTTTTTGAATCGGCTCGATGATATCCACGCCGAGCTTGAGCAGATTGGGGATGATGGGGCGAATGGCACCGCAGGAATGCTGCAGGTAAAAGCAGTTGTGTTTGTGCGCCAGATCAATGAAGCGCTGCGTATTCTCGGCAAAGAACTCATCCCACATGGCGGGGCTGAACAGCAGGCTGATCTGCGTGCCGTAATCATCACAGCAACGCAGGATATCGATGCGGTCGCCGGATGCAATGAACATACGTTCATAAAGCTCCAGGCTTGCATCACAGTAACGCTTGAGCATTGCCTTGATGAGGTCGGGCTTTTCATACATGTTGATATAGAATTTTTCAGCGTCGTACATCATTGTGAATACTTGATAGGGTCCCGGCCAGCCGATGCGGATGGCTTTATCTGCGTGCTGATCGCAAAATTCTTTGACGGCATTGTAATCGTAATGATCCGGATTCAGCCAGCCGTCAAACGACTCGAAATCTTCCCATGTTTCGATATGATTGTACGGCATTTTAGTGATGTGCATGTTATACTCGATGCCGTTCCATTTGTTGACATATTCAAACCCCATGGGATGCGTCATCACTGTTTCGCCGTCCTCGTTGACATAATCCGGTTTGGCAGGCCCGATATAGGGGGGCATGTCTAAAATCCGAGTGTCAATTTCGAGAATGTCCATGACATCGTTTTCCGTCCGGACACCAAAGTGTTGTTTTAGTTTCTCCCACTGCGTTTCAACGCATTGCATGGTGGAAGGGATACGATCGGTGGGTTGATGCTGGATTGCCGCTCTGATTCTTTCTTTTGAAGTCATGGATGAGTCCTCCTGTTTTGGTTGCGCTTGGTTTCCCGTGATGGTTTACGGGTGTATTCGATTTTCTTTATGGATTTACGAGCATTATAACGAAAAAACAAGTGTGGCGTTATGGACAAATTTTTCAAAAAATAGTATGATTTTTACATGAATGGTATGTGGATGGGAGGGTTTTAAGATTGAAAAATGCCGAATTGAAAAGGGGATTCCAGATTGAATCGCACCCGAAGCATGAAATATTATACATTTCGCCACGCCCGTTTGAGGGGAGCAGCTTGTTCTATCGCGTCAATCGGGCGGGCGTGGTGTTGCGCACCCCGGCGGATTTTTATATCCGGCGCAATGAGACCTACTGCTTTGGGGTGGTGCATTGCGTGCTTGCGGGGCATGGAAGTGTGACCTTTCGGGGAAAAACGCACTTGCTGCGCGCGGGGCAGATGTTTTTGCTGCCGCCATACGAGCGACATGAATACGCGAGCGATCCCTCTGACCCGATGGGATTGTGCTTTGTGGAATTTTTTGGCGGGCATACACCGCAGATGACACAACATGTGTTGGAACACGCGCAACCTGTTTTTGAGGGGGTGGCGTTTGCCGACGCGATGACATACATCACGCAGATTCTTTCCAGAGTGGAATATGACGACTGGCTGAACGTGAATCTGGATCTCTATGCGATGCTGACCACGTTGTGCAAGGAGATGCGGGATGAGCACATGCCTACGGATGCGCAGGGGATCCTGAAATATGTGAACGCGCACTACACGCAGGAGCTGCCCTTACGGGAGCTTGCTCATCGATTCGGGTATAATGCCGCGTATTTTTCCCGGAAATTCCGGCAGATCAGCGGACTGCCCCTTTCGCAGTATGTCATGGGTCGCAGAATCAGCCAGGCGTGTTACTTGTTGATTACGACGGCAAAGCCACTGGAGGAGATCGCAGAGGAATTGGGGTTCTATGATTTATCTCACATGATTGCGCGTTTTCGGCAGATTGAGGGTGTGACACCTGCGCAATATCGCAAGCAGAACCATGGATTGGGAGGCTGAGGAAAAGGCGCATGCTGCTTGCGGCAAGTGGTCAACATGCAGTTTGGTTGCGACATAAGGCTTTGTGGAGCGATGCCCTGCGACAAAACGCCGTTACGTTTGATCGTAAATATAAATGCAGGAAAGTGTGCCGAAGCCTTCGTGAGAGCGGAAAAAGAGACCGGAGTGCATGGGGTAATATAACTTGACGCGCTCGTCCACATTTTTTACGCCTACGCCGCTCATGCGATTATCCGGCGGGGTCTCTCCGCGCAGGATGCGCGGGATTTGTTCGGGTGCGATGCCCACGCCATCGTCCGATACCTCAATCAGCACGAAATGATGATAACGGAACGCATGAACGCTGAGCGTACATTTCCTGCCGGCAGGCTTGATGCCGTGATAGATTGCATTTTCCACCAACGGCTGCACAATGAGCTTGGGAACGGGGAACATAGCGACGTCCTGCGCGACGTGTATTTCAAAATCAAAATAACTTTCATAGCGTATTTTTTGAATTTGCAGATAGGTTTTGATATGTTCGAGCTCCTGTGAAAGCGGCACGATATCTGCGCCGCGCGACAGCGAGAGACGGAAGAAGGAGGCAAGGCGGTATGCCATTTCCGATGCTCCGACGGGGTTGGTCTCCGCCATCCAAACGATGGAATCCAAGGTGTTGTACAAAAAATGCGGATTGATTTGCGCTTGCAGCGCGGCAAACTCTGCTTGCCGTTTCTGATCCTCTTTGATGGAGACATCGGCAATCAGTTGCTTGATTTGTGTGGTCATGCGATTGAAGCCGTCGCCCAGCTCGCCGATTTCATCGGGGGCACCGACATCAAACGCCGCATTCAGATTGCCTTGGCGGATGTCCGCCATGTGATGCTGCAGCCGGAACAGACGCTGGAACACGTGCGCATTCAAAAACAGCGTGAGCAGCACGGACACGATTGCCGCAACCAATGTGCCGACAAAAATTTGCGTGTTGCGCAGTTCGGAGGCGGCGGCATTGAGCTGCGCGGTGGGAACCACGCCCACAGCGTACCAATCGGTATCCGGCAACGATTTGGACATCACAAGGTTTTCGATATTGAAGCCGTTTACCTGTGTGAATGACGTTCTGCCAAACAGAATATCCGGCGTATAGACGCGATCTGAAGCGGGGATTGCGATGGGATTGGTTTGGTCTGCAAGCGGGTGATAGATTGCCTCGCCTTTGGAATTGATGATATAGGAATAGCCGCTGTCGCCTAAAGAGACCTCGTTGCAAATTGCGTCGAAGGTGTTTGCCTGAATGTCCACAACGATCATGCCCACCGGATCCAGACCATCAATCAGCGAGATTGGAAAGACATAAGAGATGACCGGTTTACTTTGTCCTACGACATATTCGGGAATGTGCGAAGGCACCAAAATGGGCTGCCCACTGCTGCGCAGCGCCTGTTGATACCACTCCTGCTGCGCAAATTCAAAGGAGACCACGAAAGGACTGGATGACGTGCTGGCATAATATTCATGATTGGTTGAGAGCACAAACACGCGCTCGATATTGTCTTGCGCGACGCAAAGATTGTTTAAAAAAGCGCGAATGGAGTCGATCATTTCATAGTATTGCGTGAGATTGGAATCGCGTGGCGTAGTAGCGAACACAAAGCCCAGCACATCCGGATGGCGCGCGGCGACGGTGGCGATGTTATTGATGGAACCGATGGAATTGCTGACGTTGATGCTGATTTGCTCGAAAAGCTGGGAGGAATAATTACGCGTATCATTGTAAGAATTGTCGTAGAGAATAGACCCGCTGTAAAAAGAAATCAGCAGCAGGAACGCGAAGGTGATCGCAAAGGTGATCAAGCAGACGCGAAACATTAAGGAATGCCTTTTTGCTGAGGGGAATTTTTTCATGATTCAATCCCATGAGAGCGAAACTCGGATGGCGACATGCCGGTTTGCCGTTTAAAGCTGTTTGAGAAATACTGAGGGTCTTTATATCCGACCTTGGTGGCGATTTCGTATGCCTTCATTTCCGTTTCCAGCAGCAGCTTTTTGGCGCGCTCCACCCGCAAATGCGTCACATAGTCCACAAAGTTCATATTACACTTGCGTTTGAACAGGTTGCTGAGATAAGACGGCGAGACAAAGAGCACTTGCGCTGTTTTGGAAAGCGAGAGCGAGGGGTCTGCAAAGTTCTGTTCGATATAATCAAAGGCTTGCTGGATGACGCCGCTTTGCTTTTGCGCGCGGGCCTGATCGCTGTCTGTTTTGAGTGCGAGCACATGCTGGCGGACGATGTTTTGCAGTTCGCCCCAATTTGTGGCGACGAACAGCCGATCATAAATTTCACCGTCAATGGAAATCTTCCCGCGGTTTGCGGAACGATGGATATTGTTGATTAGATCGGCGCACAACAGCCGTAAATAGGTGATCTCTTTATAGTGATGCGAGCGCACCTCGTCAAACAATGCTTGAAGGTTGTGCTCCAATACTTCGACCTGCTCGTACGCAAAAATAGAGGCGACCTTCTCCGCAAGTGCAAAGGGAAGCTCCAGACGGGTATCTTCTAAGAAAGAGGTGCTTTCCAGTGCATCGTACACCACGCCGCTGCCGCCGATAATCTGTTCTTCCAGCGCGGCAAGCGCACTCTTATACGCTTCGGGAAGATCGGACAGGGAGGTGACATCGATGCCCATTGCCGCCGTGGCTTGCAAGGAAAACTGCGCGCCTACCCGCGCGATCGCCTCTTGCAAAGCATCTTTGATTTGATCCCGTTCGGCAGGCTCGCCGCCGGAGCCACACAACACCATCTGCATGCCCGCATTGTCAAAAAAGCAGGCGCAATCGGATGGGAACAGCTTTTGCAGTAGATTTTGCACGGCAAAGCAGGTGAAAAATTTATCCGCAGGATTAGCGATGACGGGATGTGAAAGCAGACAGAGCGTATAAGAATTGCCCGCAAGCTCGATACCAAGATAGGAGAACTGATCGAGAATCATCTCTTGCGGGAAGGAATCGTAAAGCAGCATGAGCAGATATTGCTGGCGCAGAATCGGCATGCTTTCGTCCAGCTGCATGCGGATGTTTGCGAGATCCTGTTTGCGTGACGCTGCCAGATCCAGCTTTTCTTTGAGACTTTGCATGGCTTCTTTGAGCGCGGAAGGGCGGATGGGCTTTAGCAAATAATCAGTGGTGCCAAGCTGCATGGACTTTTTGGCATAAGAAAATTCGTCATGACCTGAGAGCACGATGGTCAGGATATCGTGATAACGTTCTTTGAGGCGTTCACACAATTCCAGCCCGTCAACAAAGGGCATACGCACATCGGTGAGCAGAGCATCCGGCACAAAGCCGGCATCCACAAGCTCAAGCGCTTCCTTGCCATCGCGCGCCCCGATCACTTCAAAGCCGATTGCATTCCAATCGATTTGTGTCAGAATCAGGTTGCGCAGTTGGTCTTCATCGTCTGCGATCAAAAGTTTATACATCCGAATACTCCCCGTTTTGAAATTCGTAGCGGTAGTTAGTACATATTGTAGCGTAAAGCGCGGTGGAATGCAAAAAGAATCGAAGAGCTGTGAAAAATTTCAGAATCGAATTTTTATAAATTGTACAAATTTTTCCAAGTTTTGTTAAAAATATTCTATTCGCTTTACGCTTGGAATTGCATATAATACTAATGAGAAAAGATTCCAAGCATTGTGATTTATGATAAAAAAGTGTTTGAAAATCACACGATTGTGCCGATTTTACGCGGTATGGCGGTGGTTTGAGGATAGAGACATGGTTTTTTATGTTTGCGAATTGCGTGAAAAACCATCAATAAAGAAAGAGGGAGTATTAGCATGAGTGAAAAGCCAAACACACAAGCGGCCTATGCACTTGAGATGAACAACGTCACCAAGCGGTTTCCGGGTACACTGGCCGTGGATGGCGTGACGTTCACAGTCAGACCCGGTGAAGTCCATGCGCTGGTGGGGGAGAATGGCGCTGGAAAATCTACGCTGATGAAGGTGCTGGCGGGGCTGTTTAACGACTACACCGGCGATATCCTGATCAATGGTAATGTGTGTGCACTGCACACCCCGTCTATGGCAAAAGAGCATGGCGTGGGCATGATTTATCAGGAACTGAGCCTTGCGCGCCGCATTTCGATTTACGAAAACATGCTGGCGGGACGGCTGCCCAAGAAAAATGCCTTGTTTATTGACAAAAAAGAGGCGATTCGGCAGACCAAGGAATTGCTGGGGCGCGTGGGTCTGGAGTACATTGACCCGACCAAAGAAATTTCCGAAATCAGCCAGTGCGAGGCACAGTTGGTGGAGATTGCGAAAGTTTTGGGGAACAACCCTTCTATCATCGTTATGGACGAGCCGACCTCGGCGCTTTCCAGTGAGGAAGTGCAGCGCTTGTTTAAAATTATTGAAACGTTGAAATCGCAGGGACTTGCCATTATCTATATTTCGCACCATTTGCAGGAGATTTTTGAAGTGGCGGACAACATTACCGTCATGCGCGACGGCAAAAAGGTGGGAACCTATCCGGTGGAGGAAACCAACACCGACCATTTGATTGAAATGATGGTAGGCAAATCCGTAAAAGACTTTTATGCGACGCATTCGGCGAACATCGGCGAAGAGATTTTGAAAGTGGAAAACTTGACGCGCTGGGGATTCTTCCATCATATTGACTTTGAGCTCCACAGGGGCGAGGTGCTGGCGGTGGTTGGTCTTGCAGGCTCAGGAAGAAGCGAAATCGGACGCGTTTTGTGCGGTGTAGATCCGCTGGACGAAGGAACGGTGACGCTGAACGGCAAGAAATGTGAATTTAAGAATATGTCTCAAGCGATTCAGGCGGGCATTGGTTATCTGACCGAGGATCGCAAAGTGGCGGGGCTGGCGCTCAAACAGAGCGTGACAGACAATGTGCTTTCCGCCATTATTGACAATTTGGAAAAAGGACCCTTCTACAATCCAAAAAAACATTTGGGCATCGTGAATGAGAAGATTGCGGAGCTTTCCGTATATCCGCCCGAACCGGATCGCATTGTGAACAACTTCTCCGGCGGCAATCAGCAGAAGGTGCTGATGGCAAAATGGCTGGCGACGGACGTGAATGTGCTGATCTTGGACGAACCGACCCGCGGCGTGGACATCGGCGCAAAGCAGATCATCCACCAAGCAGTGCTGGACTATGCGGCGCGCGGCAACGCTGTGATTCTGTTATCCAGCGACTTGCCCGAAGTGGTCGGGCTTTCTGACCGCGCTGTTATCCTGCGCGAAGGACAGATTATTGGCGAAATCAGTAAGGAAGAGATCACCGAGCATTCCTTGCTGGTCGCTGCAAACGGGGAGGGTAAACACATATCATGACGAACAAAGCAACAGCGACTGTCAAGACGGATACGCGCCGGACAGAGCTGAACAAAGGAAGCGTAATCCTCAATAAACTCGGCATATGGGTGATGGTTGGCGTACTGATTGTGGTGGGCATCATCATCAACCCGCAATCTTTCGTGACGATTGCAAACCTTCGCTCCATTTTGAGCGCGGTTGCGATGACGGGCATCGCGTGCGCAGGTTTGGCGTTTATCGTCTATTCCGCGAATTTCAACGATATGTCACTGCCTATGACCATCGCGCTTTCGGGCATGGTGGCAATCCAGCTCATTCCTTACGGCATCGTAGTCAGCCTGGTGGGCGGACTGATTGCCGGGACGCTGGTGGGCGTGGTGAACGGAATCTTGATTGGAAAATATCGCGCAAACCCCATCATTTGGACACTGGCATTCAACCTTGTGCTTTCGGGCATAGTGCGCGTGGCATGGCAGGGAACGCAAGTATACCCTGATGTGATGGGCGCAAACAGTGAGCTGGGCATGCAGGCGGCGGAGATCTTCAACTCGCTGGCACGCATCTATTTCTTCAACGGGGCGTTGCCGCTGATGGTGGTGGTGATGATCGTAATGTTCGTGATTGCGTACATTTTGATGACTCGCACAAAATTCGGCAACCAGTTGAAAATTGTAGGCTCGAACTATGAAGTGGCGAAACTTTCCGGCATTAAGAGTGCAAAAGTAATCATCTTTGCTTATATCTTCTGCTCGTTTTGTGCGGCAATTACCGGTATCTTCTACGCATCGCAGGCCAAGACAGGCGCATATGGCAATGGCGAAGGCTATGACTTCTCCTGCCTGACGGCTGTATTGCTGGGCGGTATGATGCTCTCCGGAGGAAAAGGAAGCATCATCGGCGTATTCGGCGGCGTGCTGGTAGTCGGCATGCTAAATAACATCATGACACTGCTGGGAGTATCCACATTCAACCAGTATCTGGTGACAGGTCTTGTATTCCTGTTCGTGGTATGGCTGAACACCAACTCTGAAAGAAAGCTGGGGAGGGCGTAATGGAACAGACGAAAAAAATGAAAATAAACGCCGGTTGGATCAACGAACACAGAGCGTATCTGTTCTTGGCGGGTGTGCTGATTGCGGGACTCTTCGCAACCAACTTCTATAACTTATATAACTTCACCTCGATCTTCAACAGTGCGACCATGTATGTCTATATTGGCATCGCGTTTACGCTGTGTATGATCGCGGGACACATGGACTTGTCCGTTGGCTATATGACCAACATGGGTGCCATCCTCGTAATGGGGATGCACACGCTTTCCGGTCTTCCATGGCCGCTCGCCTTTATGATTGCGATTGGTGTGGGTGCACTGGCGGGATTGTTCAACGGCATTTTGGTTGCAAAAGCAAAAATTCACTCCTTCATTGCGACGCTGGGCACACAATTTGTACTGCGCGGATTGATGTACATCTACTGCAACGGTGCTGAAATCAGTGTAAAAGGTGACTTTGCGCTGTCGGACGCACTGCGTGTGACACCCATTCCGGCGTTGCCTATTTCTGTGACCTTTGCAATCACGTTGGTTGTGGTTGTGGTGCTGGCGATTGTGCTTGCCAAGACGAGATTCGGCAGAAACGTCTATTTGATGGGCGGCAATCTGGAAACTGCATGGCTCGCCGGAATCAAAAGCGAAAAGAACACGATTTTGGTGTTTGTGATATCGGGCGTGCTGTGCGCGTTGGGTGGCTCACTGTTTGCGGCATATCAAGGGTCGGCAACTCCCACAATGGGAGAAAAGGGCATTGCGCCTTTGATGGTGGGCTTGACGGCGACCATCATCGGCGGAACGGACATCAACGGCGGCAAGGGCAAGGTGGTAAACACCTTTATCGCCATCATTGCTATCCAAGCAATGCTGTCAGTGCTGACTACGCTGGGAGGCAAGTTTGAATATCAAATCCTACTCCTTGGACTGGTGCTGGCGTTCTGCGTCATTTACGAGACACTGAGTACCTATCACAAACAGCGTACCATCGGTGTGCGTCCGAACCTGTTGGTGCAGTTCCAGAAGGAAACGGGACGAGAAAAAATTTAGTATCTTACCGGGAAACCGGAAGAATAAAAAAACAGGAGGAAGACAATGAAAAAATTTCTTGTAATTGCACTTGCCGTTTTAATGGCATGCACGATGTTTGCAGCTTGCGCACCTGCCGCAGCTCCGGCATCTGAAGCTCCGGCATCCGAAGCTCCGGCTTCTGAGGCACCGGCATCTGAAGCTCCGGCTTCTGAGGCTCCGGCTTCCGAGGCTCCGGCATCTGAAGCTCCGGCGGGCGACAACCTTACTGCTTCCAAAGCGATGTATGAAACCGCGATCAAAGAAGCGAAGAGCACGGACAATCAGCAGCTTATGCCTGACCCGATTGAAAAGCCGTTCCCGGAAAGACCGGCTGATCCTGAAGCGTTGGCAGAAGACGAATCCGGCAAATACTACGACATGGAGTATGTTGGCTGGGATGCGGGCGCAAAAGCTCCGAATCTGCCGAAATCTCCGGCTGATGGCGCAATCGGTAAAAAAGTTATCGTCATCGTACACGGCGACCATGCTTGGACCACCGCGAACATGAACGGCTGGAAAAAGGCTGCAGAAGCGCTGGGTATGGAAGTTGAAATTCTTTCCCCGAACTGGGACAAAGCTTTGCAGGATCAGATGATTGACCAGGCGATCAACGCGAAACCCGATGCAATCGCATTGATTCCGTTGTCCGCTGAAAACGCGACACAGCAATTCCGTAAAATCACGGAAGCGGGCATTCCGGCATTCGGCTACAACACGCTGCCGACCTCGGATGCAATGCCTTACATGATCTCCTGGACCGGCCCCGACGACTGGGCACAGATGAGAACACTGGCAGACACGCTGGGCACTGCAATGAACGGTGAAGGCGGCATTGCGTACATCACGCATAACGTTGGTACTTCCCCTTACTATGCACGTACCTATGGCCCGATCACGGAGCTGAAAGCGAAATACCCGAACATCAAGACGCTGGACATCCAGTCCCCCGGCTTTGAAGCTGCAAAAGTGAAACAGGTTGTTTCCGACTGGATTACCCGTTTTGGTCCGGAACTGAAGGCGATCTTCCTGGCTGACGACTCTGCACAGGCAACTGGCGCAGTGGACGCGGTGAAAGAAGCCGGCAGAGACGACATCATGATCGTTGCGGCAGGAAACTCCAAGACCGGTCAGGATCTGGTGAAGAGCGGCGACCTGCTCGTCATCAACTATCAGTCTGCGGAAGGTGATGCTGGTCTTGCAGCTCGCACCATCGCACAGTGGTTTAATGGTGAAGAAGTGATGCCGGTTGGCTACCTCTCCACGGACATGATTACCAAAGACAATGTGGATAACTTCTATCCGACACAGTGGTAATCTGATGACAACACGTCGAGAGAATTGACACACTGAAAAGAGAGGGGGATTTTCCTCCTCTCTTAAAAAAAGTTTTTTCTGATGCTGTGGTGTAAAAACGAATGGGAATAAGATGTTATTTTTATTCGTGTCTGCATGACAACAGGCAGAGCAGGCGTGAGCAAGTGGGCGCGACCTTGCAACAAGTATGATTCCGGTGAATCTGATTCTATGAAAGCAGGAACGTGAAATGACAAACAAACAACGTGCATTGGCACCGTTTTATCGCAAAAGTATGGATCGTTTTCCGATGTGGTATGGCGGAGACGCGGAGTCCACGAAAAATATCATTGCGCATTTGGGCGCGCAGGATGAGCCGGATGCGTTCTACAATCGACTGGACCTCGATTATATGACCATTCGACCGCGCTATGTGGGCGCGGAACGCGCGGTGTATGAGGACGGCACCCGCATGTGCGAATGGGGCATTGTGCGCGGCGGCGCTTTCTATGGGCAGGCGATGACGCATCCGCTGGCCGGCGCGCAGAGTGTGGCAGAGGTGGAGGCGTACCGTGGGTTTGAGAATCCGGATGATTATGACGTCACCATCTCGCAAGAGCAGCGGGAGCAGGTGAAGGATCATTGCTTGATCGGGGGGTGCTGGTCGCCATTCTTTCATGATTCCACGGAGTTGATGGACATGGAAGAGTTCTTTATCAATATGTATACGAACCCTGCGGTTTGTGAAGCAATCATTGAACGGTGCTTTGCATTTTATCATGAGCTGGATCGGCGTGTGTTTGCGCAAAATCCGGACTGCGTGGATATGTATTTCATTGGGAACGACTTTGGATCGCAGCGGGCGCTGCTGATGGCACCGGACATGTGGCGTAAATTTTACAAGCCATATGTGGCAAAGCTGATTGCGCAGGCGAAGCAGAATGGCTGCGTAACGGCGATTCATTCCTGCGGAGATATCCACGAGATCATTGGAGACTTGATTGATATCGGTGTGGACGCCATCAACCCCATACAAGTGAATGCGGAACATATGAACCCCGAAACGTTGGTGGAGACATTTCGTGACAACTGTGTCTTTTTTGGCGGCGTAGACGAGAATGAAATATTGAAATTTGGTACAGAGCAGCAAGTGCGTGATGAAACGCGGCGTATGATCGAGGTGCTGGGGAAATATGGGCGGTATATCGTAGCGGCGTCGCACGACTATATTCTGCCGGAGATTCCTGCGCGCAATGTGGTGGCGATGTTTGAAGAAGCTGCCAAGCTTTCAGAAAACGCGTAATCTTCCTTTTCTTTGAATCCGGGGGATAACGAGGCTTCGATGAACCTTTGGCAAAGGCGGGTGCGGGGATAGCGCCTTGGAAAAGCGAGACAGAGCACGGCATCAAAGGACTTTTGTCGGGGGCCGAAAGCGGCAAGACTTGCGCATTTTCCATCCGGTTTGGTGATGGAATTGAGTTTTTGAAATTTGTAGATATTTTGATGCAAGAAGGGGGAAACAACATGTTACACGATCCAAGTCATATCATACCCATACCGGTGGAGGAAGAAATCCATCTCAAGCAGGCGGACAAGGATGTTTTGCGGCGGCTGGGTGAGGAGATCGCTCGCATTGGCGCTGCGGACAAGGCTTCTAACAAGGCTGCGCTGTGGACTGCGCTCAATGATTTGCAATCCAAACGTCCGATGGTATGGATCAATGAAATCCCGTGGCACGAGATGAATGTGGACGATGAGCTGACGCTGCAATGCGAACATGATTGGGCGAGGGAGCTGGAAACCACACTGCGCCGCACCATTTACCAGAGCAGGCATTTGCCCGGCGACATGGTGGTCAACGACTATATCGAATGCCCGAAGGTTTTTCACAGCACGGATTTTGGCATTTTGGAAGACGTGGAAACGGCACATACAGACGCGAACAATGAGATATACTCTCGCCACTTCAAAATACAGATCAAAGAGCCGGAGGATATCGAAAAAATTGCATTGCCCAAGATCACATACATGGAAAAGGCGACGGAATATCGCTATGCTGCCATGAAGGATGTGTTCGACGGCATTATTGATGTAAAAAAGGTGGGGCAGACACATATTTGGTATACGCCGTGGGATTTCCTCATCCGCTGGTGGGGAATTTCTGAGGCGATGATGGATCTGGTGATGAGACCGGAAATGGTGCATGCTGCGTATGAGCGCATGGTCAACGCGTGGATGAGTGAGCTGGATCAGCTGGATGAGTTGAACTTGCTTTCCTTGGACAACAACAATACGCGCATCGGGTCGGGCGGCTACGGATATGTATCCGATCTGCCGGGAACAGAATATGACGCGGAGCATGTGCACCCGCATAATATGTGGGGATGCTCTAACGCGCAGATTTTTTCCAGCGTATCACCGGATATGCATTGGGAGTTTGCGGTAGAGCATGACATGCGGTGGCTCGAACGGTTTGGCCACACCTATTATGGCTGCTGCGAACCGCTGCACGATAAAATGGACATTATGCGCAAAATCCCGAATCTGCGCAAGTTGTCGGTATCTGCATGGTGTGACACCAAAAAAATCACGGAGGCAGTGGGGCAGGATTATGTGATGAGCCGCAAGCCAACCCCCGCGATTTTTGCGGAATCTGTGTTTGATGCGCAGGAGGCGGAGCGGCATCTGCGCGAGTTTATGCAGTATGCGCAGGAAGGGCATGTGGAGATCATTATGAAGGACATTTCCACCGTGAATTATAAGCCGCAGAATTTGTGGGAATGGGAAAAGATTGCCATGCGTGTGGCGGAGGAATATGCGCGGTAGAGCGTGTGAAAAGAAAGGATTGCGCCAAAGGAGGAATTATGAACAGTATTGAAAGATTTATGAAAACGGTAAATAAAGAGGCGGTGGACTATCCTGCATCCTGGCTGGGGGTGCCGGATGTGTTGACGCTGCCTATTTTGTATAAGCACTTTGGGGTGAAGGATATGCCGGGCCTGAAAGCGGCGCTGGACGATGATGTTTATCCGATAGAAATGCCATATCAATCGCCGACGAGCAATGCAATTTATGCGGCGTTTGATTTTCAGCAAAACGGGAATGTGGACTCGCACGAGCGTACGTTGACCGAGGAAGGCTGCTTTGCAAAGAGCGAGGATCTTGCGGACGTGGAGAAATTTGACTGGCCTGATCCGGAGAAATATATTTCGCTGGAAGAATGCGAGAAGATGTTTTCCAGTGTGCCAAAGGACAAGGCGATTCTGGGCGTGGTGTGGTCGGCGCATTTTCAGGATACGTGCGCAGCATTTGGCATGGAAAATGCTATGATGAACATGATAGCAAACCCTGATTTATATCGGGCGGTGGATGAGAAGATCGTGCAATTTTATCTGAAGGCGAATGAAATCTTTTTTAAAGCGGCAAAGGGACGTATGCATGCGGTGCTGATTGGCAACGATATGGGATCGCAGCGCGGATTAATGCTTTCTCCGCAAATGGTGCGTGATTTTGTGATTCCCGGTGCGAAGCGCCTGGTTGCACAGGCGAAGGAATTTGGCTTAAAGGTGATTTATCATTCCTGTGGGGCGATTGCGGAGGTGATTCCGGATTTGTTTGAGGCGGGTGTGGACATCGTGCATCCCTTACAGGCACTGGCGGTGGGCATGGATCCGGAACGCATTGCGCGCGATTTTGGTGCGATGGGCGCCTTCTGCGGCGGTGTGGACACGCAGGATCTGCTGGTGAACGGCAGCCCTGAGGACATCAAAAACAAAGTGCGCGAGCTGCGCAGGATTTTCCCCACCGGTTTGGTGGTTTCGCCCAGCCATGAGGCGATTATGCCGGATGTGAAGCCGGAGAACATTGCGGCGCTGTTTGAAGCCGTAAAAGAAGTTGAAAAGGGGTGAATTCTGTGGTACGATATGGTCAAGTGATCAAAGTGCGCCCGGAAAAAGAGGCGTATTACAAGGAACTGCACGCAGCACCTTGGCAGGGCATTTTAGACATGATTCATGCGTGTAACATTCGCAACTACTCGATTTATTTACGCGACGGTTATTTATTTTCTTACTACGAATACATCGGGGATAACTATGAAGCGGACATGGCGAAAATGGCTGCCGACCCTCTGACGCAAGAGTGGTGGGCAGAGTGTATCCCGTGTCAGCAGAGGGTGGATTCTGCCAAAGAATCCGAGCATTGGGCAGAAATGGAAGAAGTGTTCCATTTAGATTAACAGGAAAGAGGTAGAAAAAATGGTCAAAATTGGAATTAGACCCACCATTGATGGTCGGGAAAAGGGAATCAGAGAAGGACTGGAAGATCAAACAATGCGTATGGCGCGCGCGGCGGCGAAGCTGATTGGCGACAACGTACGGGATAATGACGGCAATCCGGTGGAATGCGTGATCGCAGACGGAACCATCGGCGGCTTTGCGGAAGCGGCTGCATGCCAGAAAAAATTTCAGAAGGAAGGCGTTTGTGCAACGCTGACCGTTACGCCTTGCTGGTGCTATGGCAGCGAGACGATGGATATGGACAAGACCACGCCGAAGGCGATTTGGGGTCTGAACGCGACCGAGCGCCCGGGTGCGGTATATCTGGCGGCTGTGCTGGCGGCACACGCACAGAAGGGCATTCCGGCATTCTCCATTTATGGACATGATGTGCAGGATGCGACGGACGAGAATATTCCGGCGGATGTTTCTGAAAAGATTTTGCGCTTTGCGCGTGGTGCGGCTGCGGTTGGACAGATGAAGAACAAAGCTTATTTATCTGTGGGTAACGTTTCCATGGGAATCGCGGGCAGTATCGTTGACCCCAACTTTTTTGAAGAATACTTGGGCATGCGCTGCGAATACAAAGACATGAGTGAAATGATTCGCCGTGTGGAGAAGGAAATCTACGACAAGGAAGAATACAAGCGCGCACTTGCGTGGGTCAAAAAGAACTGCAAGGAAAACGCTGACATCTATAACAAAGAAAATGGCAGAACGCGCGAGCAGCTTGATGCAGACTGGGAATACAGCGTGAAGATGGCGCTCATCATGCGCGATATGATGCAGGGCAACGAGAATGTGAAAAAAGCCGGCTGGAATGAAGAAGGCAACGGCAACAACGCGATCGCGTCGGGATTCCAAGGTCAGCGCCAGTGGACGGACTTTATGCCCAACGGCGACTTCATGGAAGCCATCCTGTGCTCGTCCTATGACTGGAACGGTATTCGCAAGCCGCTTGTGGTTGCGACGGAAAATGACTGCATGAACGCGGTTGCAATGCTGTTTGGCCATCTTGTGACCAACACGGCTCCGGTATTCAGTGATGTTAGAACCTATTGGAGCCCCTCGGCGGTGAAGCGCGTGACGGGCTATGATCTGGACGGCGTGGCAAAGGATGGCATCATCCATTTGATCAACTCCGGCGCGTCCTCACTGGATGCTTGTGGAGAGCAGAAGCGCGACGGTCAGCCGGTGATGAAGCCCTTCTGGGAGATTACCGAAGAAGAGGCGCAGAAGTGCCTTGACGCAACCAAATGGACACCCGGCAACCTTGGATATTTCCGTGGCGGCGGATTTTCCTCTACGTTTGCAACCAAGGCAAAAATGCCTATCACGATGGCGCGCATGAACCTTGTGAAGGGCTTGGGTCCGGTGTTGCAGATTGCGGAAGGGTATACCGTGGAGCTGCCGGATGACGTGAACCAGATTTTGTGGGATCGCACCGATCCGGGCTGGCCGTGCACATGGTTTGCACCCAACCTGACCGGCAAGGGCGCATTCACGGATACATACAGCGTGATGGCAAACTGGGGCGCAAACCACGGTGCATCCGTTTATGGGCATGTTGGCGCTGACCTCATCACATTGGCGGCGATGCTGCGCATTCCGGTGAATATGCACAACGTAGCGGAAGAAAAGCTGTTCCGTCCGTCGGCGTGGAACGCGTTTGGCACAAACGACCGCGAAGGTGCGGATTACCGCGCTTGCGAGAATTACGGCCCGCTTTACAAATAAGCAATGCACAAAAGAAACGGCGTAAACTGAGCAGTTTACGCCGTTTTTTATATGGTTACAACGAGCGAGCTATTGTGCTTCCGCCTGTTTCATGTCCAGCAGGATGTAATGTGCATCCGTGTCTGCCTGCAACAAAATCGTTTGCTCTTGTGTGATTTCTGCTGCATCTCGCGTATGCAGCTGCGATCCATTGACTTTGCCGTCTCCCTCGATCTGCACGAGATATGCCTGGCGACCTGCCGCAAGATCGTACTTCAGCTGATTGCCGGCGTTGAGGAAGCACACGGAGATATCCATATCCTGATGGATGTGTATGGGTGCGCCGCCTTCCTGTCCCGAAACAATGTGCAGCCATTTGTTTTCGCGCAATTCCCAAGGAAACTGTTCGTCGCCATAATTGGGCTGGTACCCGTTTTGATCGGGAAGAATCCAGATTTGCAGAAAACGTGCAGGCTGATCCGTTAAGTTAAACTCACTGTGCATGACGCCGGTTCCCGCGCTCATATACTGTACCTGACCGCGTGTGAGCGTGCGCTTATTGCCCATGCTGTCTTGATGCGTGAGCGCACCCTCCACGACATAGCTGACAATCTCCATATTCCGGTGTGGGTGCGTGTCAAAGCCTTCTCCCGGTTCTACGATATCGTCGTTGATGACGCGCAGGTTGCCAAACTGGATGTTGTCAGGATTATAATACTCTGCAAAGGAGAAGTGGAACAGGCTGTGCAACCAGCCAAGTTCGCTGCGCCCCATGCTGGTATGGTCGATCACTCGAATCATGATTTTGCTCCTTTCTGCACCTGCAGGCGCTGCTCGATCGGCATACGCGTCAGTTGCTTGGGCGGCTGAGACGGCGTTCCAAACGGCATTTGTGCGAGCAGCTTCCAGCTTTCGGATGCGCCAAATTCTTTGCGTACTGTTTCCTCAATGAGGGGTGCATAGTGCTGCAAGGAAGCCCCTAGACCCTCGCTGGACAGCGCGGCCCACACGGCATATTGCAACATACCCGCGCTTTGCATCGACCAGACGGGGAAGTTATCGGCATATAGAGGGAACTGCTGCTGCAGACCCTGTACGGTATCCATATCCTCAAAATAGAGAATGGTGCCGTGCCCTGCTGCGAAGGAATTTATTTTTTGCTCAGTCTCCGCAAACTGATCGGCGGGAACGATGGCACGCAGCGCGTCCATGACGATCTCCCAAAGTCGTTTGTGAGAAGAGTTTAGCAGCAGGATGATGCGTGCGCTTTGCGAATTGAACGCGGATGGCGCATACGTGATGACCTCCGCGAGAATTTGCTCAATTCGCTCATCCGAAATGGTCGATTGATCTGTAATGCTGTAATTGCTCCGTCGTACCTTGATTGCATTGTAAAAATCCATAATTTGCTCCCTTCAAAGCTGCGCTTTCACAGCTTTTTTAAAATCTGGATGATGGTTTGTTTTTCCTCCTCGGTGATGGGGGCGAGGCTTTCACGAATCAGAGCCATGTGCTGCCGGAATACATCGGCAATCAATTCTTGACCGGCAGGTGTCAGGGATACGATGACCGAACGGAGGTCGGACGGGTTTTTTTCGCATTGAACCAATCCGTTTTTTTCGAGATTACGCACAACTACTGTCATGTTTCCGCTGGTGGACAGCACCGCCTGAATGAGTGCGCCAATGGTGAGCGCGCCTTTGTGATACAGTGCCTCCAGCACTTCAAACTGCGGCTGTGTCAAGCGATACTGACGCAAAAGCGCCAGGCTCTTTTGATGCGCCGATCTGAGTGCGCGACTGAGTGCAATGATAAATTTTCCGTCGTTGTTTGTTGCTTCCATAGATTCAATTTATCACTAATTAGTGATAATGTCAAGCAAATAAATAAACTCTTGTGGCAGGCAATTAGCAGATGACTTCAATATTCGCTGCTTTTGCAGCTTGTGCGAGATCCTCCGGAAGGGGCTGATCTGTGACCAGTGTGGATACCTGCTGTGGAAGTGCAAACGTATAGGGTAGGCTTTTTGAAAACTTTGTGCTGTCCAGCAGCATGATTACCTTTTTGGAAACGGAAATGACCTTTTTTTTCAATTCGCATTCATTATAGAGTGCGTTCGTAAAGCCGTGCGTTGCAGAGAAACCGGCTGCGCCGACAAAAGCGGTATCAATATTGATTTGATCCAATGTGCCAAGCGCAACAGGGCCGGAAAGCGAATGAACGGACTTATTGAGAGAGCCGCCGGTCATAAGAACTTCAACATGGTCTTTGTGCAAGCCTTCAAAGAGTATGGCAGGATCGTTGGTAGTGATGAACAGGCGCATATCCGGCAGGATGCGGGCAAGCTCAAGCATTGTGGTGCCTGCGTCAAAATAGACGGATGAAGAATCTTCTAAAAGCTGCGCGGCGCGCAGGGCAATATATTGCTTGGCGGCAAGCGAGGATGCACTGCGTCGCTGATAGTGATAAAACTCAGTCATGGAGTCTTCGCACAAACGCGCACCTCCGCGAAATCGCTTGATGTAGCCGTTCTTTTCCAAAAGAATCAGATCGCGCCGCAGCGTCATTTCGTTGTAAATGGGAAAGAGGCGGCACAATTCACGAAGTGTCACCTCCTTATTCTGCTTGATATAATTGAGAACCAAATTGGTACGCTTTTCAGCCATTGCACAGCACTCCTGTTTGCATTTCTCGCTTTATTATAGCACACCTGTCTGCTTTTGTTGAGGCGAATCTTACAGACGGTGGCGCAAAAAGAGCCCTAAAGGTTTGCTTTGCGCCACCAAGTTATGGATAGTCTGCGGTGAATTTTTCCGGTTGTTTGAAAGGATTGGTTCGTCTTGCGAAAAGGCGGTTAGTCGGCAAAAGAGCCAAACTGCCTGCGATAGCGCGATGGTGGGAGACCGCAGGACTTGCGAAACAAATACGTGAAATAATTAGCGTCCATCATACCGCATTGCAGTGCGACATCGGACACGGGTAAATCGGTTTCCTGTAACAGCTGCTTTGCGCGGTGAATGCGACAGCGCAAAACAAATGCACCCGGCGTACAGTCACAATATTTCTTAATCAGGCGAAACAGACTGCTGCGCGGAATGTGAAGTTCATCGGAAATCATTTCGGCTGAGATTTCCTCGCTTAGATGGTCTAGGATATACAGGTGGATTTGATCGATGGGCGCAGTGGTGCTTTCAGATAGCAATAAACTTAAGCGGGTGCAAAGGAGTTGTACGATTGTTTTGCAATCGTGTTTAGATGCGCGGGAGTCGGGCGGCGGAGCGAACAACAGATGAAAGGCATGCGCACCCACCCGGAAGGATATGCAGCAATCGGGGTGCGCTTCAACATACGCGCGCGAGGGCACAGCGCGCAGGGTAGACTCCGCGGGAAAACAAGATAAAAGTGAAAATGTATGATCTGCGATCAAGCAGGAGATTCCTGTGACGGCAAAAAACGACTGAAAAAGTTCAGTAATTATTTTCGGAGAAAAAAACAATGTAAAAATTCTCCAATGCTAGATTATTTTAATATAAAATGATATTATATTTATAACAGTATACTATAATCTGTGATAGGATAGCAATATAAAGAACTAAAACGTTTCAGACTATTTTGAAGAACGACGGAATCCATGAGAAAAGCGTGTGAAAACTGAAACGATTTAGTAATAAAATACGATAAATTATGAGATTTTTCACAGATAAAAACGGAATATACTGTAATTTAATGTTGGAGAAACGTTTGATGCTGAAAAGCTGATGAAACGTTTCAGGAGGAATATGAGAGTAACGTTAAAGGATGTGGCAAAGGCATCCAACTTATCAGTTGCAGCGACATCAATGGCATTGAACGGCAGACCCGGTATCAGTGAAGAAACCAGAAAAAAGGTGATATCCATAGCGAAGCGGCTGGAATATACGCCAAATCCGCTGGCGCAGAGCCTGGTAAACCAAAAGAGCAAAGAGATCGGGCTCGTTGTACCGGAGATCACCAATCCGTTTTTTGCAAGTATTGTAGACATTATTAACAAAATGACGGAGAACATGGGATATACAATGATCCTGGGCATCTCAAACGACAAGAGCAAGCGCGAGAAGGAATACATCGAAATGTTTGTATCGCGCAGAACGCAGGGGGTAATCATTGTTCCGTCCATTCAAAAAAACCCCGATTTTACGCACATTGAGACGTTAAGAAACTTGGAAATCCCCTTTGTATTTTGCACCGATACTTACCCGGGATGCACGGAAACGTGTGTGCTGTGTGACTTCCGAAAGGGAGAATATGAGCTGGTGAGGTATCTATTGCAAAAGGGCATGAGACGGATCGTGCTGATGACGGCGGACTTTGATTTCAATTTTGCAAAGCTGCGTTTAGAAGGGTATAAGCAGGCTTTTGCAGAAGCAGGACTTCGGATTGATCATGACATGATCGTAAACATTGAATATCCGAATTTTGAAGCGGCGTATGCCGCAACGGATCGGGTACTGGAAAAGAAACCGGATGCGATCTGCTGCATCAATGATATCATGGCCATTGGCGTAATGAAGCGATTGAGAGAGCGGGAGGTCAAGGTGCCGGGAGAGATTGCGGTTGCGGGATTCGACGATACGATGTTTTCAGCACTGGCGCAAACACCCATTACAACCGTGCGGCAACCCATGGAGGAAATCTGCCGGACTGCGATTGAGAACTTGGAGAATAAGATACAAAAGACGGATGAGAAGGATTATACCTACTTTATACCTGCTGAGTTGATTGTAAGGGATACGACGCCATAATGTCTCGTGGGGTGAGGATGCGCTATGGAAATACAAACAAAATAAATACCAATTAACACAAGTATACTATTAAAAGATAATCGAAGTAAAAATTTCTTGATCAGCATTTGAATGATAAGCATGGAACGTGTAGGTCTATTAGCGTACCTTTTTTCAGGGCGCATAGAAATAAACTATCACACTTTTATAGGAGGAGAAAAACATGAAGAAAAGTAAATGGTTGGTCGCCTTGGTTGCGGTATTTGTTGTATGCAGCATGATGGTGGCGTGCGCCGCTCCGGCGGCAAGTACACCGGCATCGGAAACACCGGCGGCAGAAGCTCCTGCATCAGAAGCGCCCGCAGCGGAGGCACCGGCGGCAGAAGAGCCTGCGGCCGCAAAGGCTGTGAAAGTTGGCGTGGCAATGAAGACGCTGGATAATCCGTATTTTATCGCGTTATCTAAAACGGTAGAGGACCTTTGCAAGGCACGTGGCTGGGAGGTTACGGTACTGGATGCAAAAAATGACATCAATGATGAGATCAAAAATATCGAAACCTTCGTTGCACAAAAAATGAACATGATTTTCTTGGATTCTGTTGACACGATCTCGTGTGCGGCGGCAGTGCAGGCAGGAAAGGCAGCGGGCGTTCCCACTATCGTGATCGATAGCGGTATTGACCCGGAGGCTGGTGCGGCAACGGCGATTTCCTCGGACAACGTGAATAATGGCATTGAAGTAGGGAAATATTGTGCAAAGTTTTTCGGAGACAAGGAGATTTCAGCAGCGCAGATCAGCGGAACAAAGGGACATCCGACCGGTCTTTTAAGAAGAGCCGGCATTTACGCGGGCATTATGGAAGCGCGGTTGGGTTTGAGCAAAGAAGAAGCATGGGATCGTGCGCTGGCATTTGAGCAGCAGCTTACCGACACCGGCAAGGCATCTGACGCGGAAGCGAAGCTTTCCATTGTGGGTCAAGGCTGGGGCGGCTGGACAACAGATGGCGGACTGCCTGCAATGGAAGACCTTTTGGTGGCAAACCCGAACATCAATGCGGTGTTTGGAGAAAATGACAATATGCTGCTGGGCGCGATGACTGCGCTGGAAAATGCAAACAAACTTCAGGACGTTGCGATTTTTGCTTCTGCTGACGGGCAGAAAGAGGCTTATGAATTGATTAAAGCGGATTCGGCATACAAGGCAACCGGCGAAAACAACCCTGTAAAAGTTGCTGAATTGGCGGTACAATGCGCGGCAGAGATTATTGAAGATGGAAAAGACCCGTATTCTTACCCGCAGGAAACATTTACACAGGCTAACTGCGTCAATCCCGAAAATGTTGACCAGTTCTATGATCCTGATTCGTTGTTCTAAGATAAAAACTGTGTCATGCCGGGAAACCGGCGTGGCACAGAAAATGGAGGTATTTCCATGAAAAATGACCAATGCACCATAGAAATGGAAGGGATTACAAAGACATTCGGCGGCGTTTATGCGCTGAACGATGTATCTTTTAAAATACGCCCGGGGGAAATCCATGCTCTGGTTGGTGAAAACGGAGCAGGAAAATCGACGTTGATGAAAGTATTGTCGGGCGCATTACAGGCAGACAGCGGAAGCATAAAAATCAATGGGGATGTAAAACGGATCACTTCCCCGAAAATAAGCAAGGACATGGGGATTTCTGTGATATATCAGGAATTTATGTTGGCGCCTGACCTGACAGTTGCGGAGAATATTTTTATTGACCGGCTGTCCAACGGCAAGCTATTGATTAACTGGAAGCAACTCAAAAAAGACGCAAAAGATTTGCTGGCAAAATTGGGGTTTGAGGACATTGATACGGATGCCGTGGTAGGAACACTACCGGTGGCGTATCAGCAGATTGTTGAGATATGCAAGTCTTTATCAAAAGATGCGAAAACACTGGTTTTGGATGAGCCGACCGCAGTGCTAACATTCAGTGAGATCAGGAAACTGTTTGGATTGCTGAAAACACTGAAAGACCGAGGAATTGGGATTGTATATATTTCACATCGGATGGATGAAATATTTGAGATTTGTGACAGGGTTACCGTTCTGAAAGATGGAGCGCTTGTAAAAGAACTGAGCATTCAGGATACGGACAAGCATGCACTGATCAACCTTATGGTAGGGCGGGAATTATCGACCTTGTTTCCGAAACGACACGCACAGATTGGTGACGTTATGTTGGAAGTTAAGCACCTGAATGCTGGGCATTTGGTGCAGGATGTGTCCTTTTATGCACGCCGTGGAGAGGTGTTGGGATTTTCCGGGCTGGTGGGAGCCGGACGGACGGAAACAATGAGGGCATTGTTTGGCGTAGAAAAGCTGGAAGATGGGCAAATTTTCTTGAATGGCGAAAAAACGGAACTGAAATCGGCCGCACAGGCAGTTAAAATGCGCGTTGGATTGGTTCCCGAAGATAGAAAAAACCAAGGTGTATTGCTGGATCAATCCATTAGAATCAACACAACAATGACCTCACTAAGGAAAGTGAGCAAAGCGGGCATCATACACCACAAGAAGGATAGTATTTACGCAAGGGAAATCCTGAAAAAGCTGGCGACGAAATACGCATCGCTGGAGGATCAAGTTTCCAGCTTATCCGGTGGAAATCAGCAAAAGGTTGCGCTTGCAAAATGGATGGCGGCAGACTGTGAATGCATTATTCTAGATGAACCAACGCGCGGTGTTGACGTTGGCGCGAAAGCGGAGATATATAGCGTGATCAACGAACTGGCGGAGGCAGGGATTGCCATAATCATGATTTCTTCAGAAATGGAAGAGATTATCAACATGTGTGATCGCGTGATGATTATGCGCCAAGGCAGAATTGTGGGGGAATTGGACAAAAACGAATTGACAGAAGGAAACCTGATACAACTATCTATGGGGGTAAAATGATATGGAGAAGAAATTGAGTATAAACTCCAAAGCGAAATTTTCAAAATTTCTTGTTGCGAACAGTACCTATGTGATGTTTGCGGCGCTCGTCATCATATGTATCTGTATCTCGCCGGATTTTTTCACGCTGAACAACATCATCAACATTGGTCGGCAATATGCGGCGCTGATTGTGGTGGCGATGGGCATGCTGATGGTGATTTTGACGGGAGGCATTGACCTTTCAGTGGGATCGGTTATGGCGTTCGGCGGTGTACTGGTTGCGATTTTTCTTTCGAAATTGAACTTGGGGATGGCTGCTTCCATTACGCTCACGCTTTTGGTAGGCGCAGGGTTGGGCGCATTTGCCGGATTTTTAGTGGCTCACGTTCGTATGGCATCGTTTATTGTGACGCTTGCTGTTATGACGATTGCGAGAGGAACAGCATTGCTGATTTCAAATGGCACACCGCTCAAGACTCCTGCGGGTACGCTGGACGCATTGGGGACGGGTGTGGTGTTTGGCGGGTTGCCGGTTTTGGTCTTTATTGCGGCATGTGCGGTGTTGCTCTTCTGGTTTTTGCTGAAATACTCTTCTTTCGGGCGTTTGGTGGTTGCGTGTGGCAGTAATGAAACGGCTGTTTCGTTAGCGGGCGTTCGCGTGAAGAACTATAAGCTTTCCGTATACTTGATTTCAGGATTATGCGCCAGTTTTGCAGGGATCTTAACTGCTTCGCGCACTGCGATGGGATCGCCGATTGTGGGAGAAGGTTTAGAGCTGGATGCAATTGCAAGCTGCGTGATTGGCGGAGCCAGCCTTTCCGGCGGACAAGGATCGGCAGTAAAAACGCTTGTAGGTGTGCTGATCTTGGCACTCATAGGCAACATAATGAATTTGCTCGCGGTACCGTCTTACCCTCAGGACATTATCAAAGGATTCATTATTATTGCTTCGGTATTATTGCAAGTTGCAACGAGTAAAAAAACGGAAACTGTATGACGTCGAGCATTGCAACGCAGTGATTCGATTGTGATGAAGTCTTATGAACAACTAAATAATGGAGGAGAAAACAATGACAAAGACAATGAAAGCGTTGCGCGTGTATGCGCCGTATGACCAGAGGGTTGAAGAGGTTCCGGTCCCGGAAATCTCGGATGGGGAAGTTTTGATCAAAGTATTGGGATGCGGCATTTGCGCCGGAGATGTAAAAACATTTCATGGCGGAGAGCGCGTTTGGGGAAAGCCGGGTGAAACATCCTATATCGATGCGCCGTGCATCGGCGGGCATGAATTTTATGGAGAGGTCGTTGAAGTTGGCGCGGGGCTGCCGGAGATCAAGATCGGGCAGAAGATTACGGCGGAGCAGATTTTACCGTGCGGCGAATGCAGATATTGCAAGCAGGGTGCGCCGTGGATGTGCCAGCCGCACCACATTTATGGATTTAAAGAGGATGCACAGGGCGGTTTTGCGCAGTACATGAAATTCCAAAAAGGCAGCTTGATCCATCATTTGCCAGATGATTTTACCGTGGAGCAAGGCGCGATCATTGAGCCATACGCTTGCGCCATGAACGCCGCGGAACGCGCAAACACCAAGCATACGGATGTGGTGGTGGTAAGCGGTTTGGGAGCGATTGGACTTGGAATGATCAATACGATCCGCAAGGCGTCTCCAAAGCTGCTGATTGGATTAGACCTGAAAGAGAGTCGCCGCCAAAAAGCGCTGGACTTCGGTGCGGATTTGGTGATGGATCCGACGCAGGTGAATGTTGTGGAAGAAGTCCGCAAATTGACAGGCGGATATGGATGCGATGTATACATAGAGGCAGTGGGCAGCGTGATCAGCGTAAAGCAGGGGCTGGATATGGTATGCAATATGGGACGCTATGTGCAATTTGGCGTATTTCCGGCTGACATCACGGTTGATTGGAATATTATTGGGGATACAAAAGCGATGGATATTTTGGGTGCGCATTTGAGCGGGAACTGCTATGCGCCGGTGATCAAAGGGATTGCGGATGGATCGATTCAAACGGACGGCGTTGTGACGCATGTATTCAAGCTGGATGAATGGGAAAAGGCGTTTGAGGTAGCGGAGAAAGACCCGGATGCGATCAAGGTGGTATTGGTTCCGTAGGGCGGGGAAATAATGTTTTAGCAAAGGAAAGTGGCGCAGATGTATGTGATTGGGTTGGATGTGGGGACTTCGGGCATCAAAAGTACAGTATTCGATGATCAGGCAAATGTTTTGAATCATGCTTATCGGGAATACAACCTGATTTGTGAACAGGATGGCTGGTTTGAACTGGATGCAGAATTACTTTTTGCAAAGGCGCTGGAGGTGTTGGCGGAGTCCACAAAGTCCTGCAATCGAAAGCAGGTGCGCGCCATTTGTGTTACATCGTTCGGAGAGTCCTTTGTGTGCATGGACGAGCAGGACAACGTGCTGGCGCACACTATGATCTATATGGACCGGCGTGGAACGGAGGAATGTGCAGAGTTTTTAGAACAGCATACCGAAAAAGATGTATTCATGAACTCCGGCGGTTTTAACGACCCGATGTTCTCGATGTACAAAATGCGATGGATGCACAAGCATCGACCACAGGTAATGGAAAAGGTGAAGCGCATTTCATTTGTCGCTGATTTTATCACATATCGGCTGGGGGCGGAGCATCAATGTGACTACTCGTTGGCGGCGCGCAGCCAGATGTTTCAGGTCAGGACAAAGAAGTGGTGGGAGGATGCAGTAGCGTTCTCCCAGATACAAACAAGCGCTTTGCCGGAGCCTGTACCCGGCGGGAGCGTGGTGGGCGATATGAGCCGCCGTATTGCGCGAACATTGGGAATGGGAGAAGGCGTCAAGCTCATTGTGGGTGGGCATGACCAGATTTTGGCGGCGTGCGGAAGCGGAGCAAAAAAAGGCGACATGGCAAACGGTATGGGCACAGTAGATGCGCTGACGCCCATTATGGATGCGACGCAACTGGATGTGGATAAGATGGTGGAATACAGACTGCCGCTCATTCCATACTTAACAGAGGAAACTTATGTTACTTCTGCGTTCAGCATGTCCGGCGGGTGCACCATCAAGTGGTTTCGGGATACATTGGCAAAGGACATTGCGCATCTGCCGAATGCGTACATGCGCCTGAATGCGGAGATCCCGCCCGACCCGACCGGCCTGCTGATGATTCCATACTTTGGGGGCGGATGTACGCCGGGGATGGATGGCGTTACCCCTGCGGTTTTAGCGGGGCTAAGACTCCACACAACGCGCGGAGAACTCTTTCGGGCGTTTTTGGAGAATGAAACCTATGAAATTAAGCGCGCAATGAATTGCTTGACCGATGTGGGCATTCCGATCCACCGGATGATTGCGGTTGGAGGGGGCGCGACTTCGGCTGCATGGATGCAGATTCGAGCGGACATTTTTGAGCGCGAGATTTGCACCACAAAGAACAAAGAGGCGGGCACATTAGCGAGTGCGATTTTATGCTATGTGAACTTGGGTTTGTTTGCCAATTTAGAAGAAGCACAAGATCGTTTTACTAAAATAGAGCACGTGTATACACCACAGCAAGCGATGAGCGTGCGCTATCAAGACAACTTCCAACGTTACTTGCGTTTGTATGAAGCGGTAAAAGAGGTGTATCGATAAGCAATACAGGACAAGCTTAGTGCTTTTGCATAAGAATTTTGTGGGATACTTCATCGGAAAAGGCTACAAACACATGATGCTTGTAGCCTTTTGTTGTAGCGGTGCGCGTGTGATTAGGATATTGCGTTAGCAGTCGATGACAATTTTATCTGCGGTATATTCTTCGCCGGTCGTGGTGTTGTAGGGAACTAAGGTAAGCTGCCGGATGCCCGATTGTGGAAAGGGGATGGAGAATCTGCCCGTATAACCGGTGAAATCTTGCGTCATAAATTCCATGAAGCCCGCCGCGCCGGGTGTGGTGATTTCCTGCCCATCCGCGAACACATGGAAATCAATCTCAAAGGCGAATTCATCGACATTGCTTTGGGCGTATTCTTCGAGAAGGCGGGCGGATTCTGATTCCATCATTGCGGGGTCGTCCTTATACTTTTCAAAGATGTCATTTGATTTCCTGTGCAGCTCCTGCCATTCGGGGCTGGAGGGGGCAAACACATCAATGGCGATCTCGGTGGGCTTGAATATGACCTTGCGGAAGGTCACAGGGAAGCCGTTGATTTCATATACCTGTTCCCCAAAAACCTTCATCTTATTCTGCGCGTTGATGGTAAAGGACACGGCGAATTGCTTATTGTAGTTGAAGGGATAGGGATGTCCCGCTTCTGTTGCAAGCTCCGGGCTGGCCACGCCCTGCGGAATTTGCAGATAAAGTGTCATTTGCTGATCGTCGCTCAACCCGGAGAGCATTTCGCCTGTATATTCACTGGTTGCTGTGATGAAACCGCCGTTGTTTTCCACCGACCATTCGTAACCGACGGCGCTGTTTTCAAGCGGCTCGTTGCCTAACGCGACATTGGAGCCTACAAAAACAGGTTTGTAGGCATTTTCGCCGTAGGGCATATTTCCGCCTAAATCCTTGAATGCGTTCAGCCCAAGTGCGGAGCCGTCTATCGTATAGGTTAGATAGACTTTTTCGCCGTCATACAGGGCTTCTTTGATTTCGATTTTGATTTGATCCGCCCAATTTTCGGGAAGTCCAATCGCTGCGGGTACTTCCTGTGGTGGCGCGTCCGTTTCTACAACCTGCATTTCCTGATTTTTTGGAGTTTGAATGGGTACATCTTCCACTTTTGGTCGCTGTTCTTGCGGCGTGGACATATATTGCCCCACGCTTGTGAAAAAATCTTGCACCGCCGCACGCACAGGCGGCACTGCAACAAGCATTAGCGCCACACCCGCGACGCAGGCGAGGACGGGAACAAAATTCCGCTTTTTCTTTGTCAGGGTTGCATAGCGTGCTTTGTCCCAAATTCTTTGAGGGGATGCGGTTTGGAAATATTCTTTTTTATATGCATGTTCCAGCATTTTATCCATTACAGTTTTCATGATATGCACCTCTTATTTCTTCATCCTGTACGCGCAGTGCAATTTTCAATTTTGCTTTTGCGCGTGAGATACGTGTTTTTACAGCCCCATAGGAGACGTGCAACAGCTGTGCCACTTCCTTTTCGGAAAAACCGCCGTAATAATGCAGTTTGATGGGCAAAGCCAGATTGCTTCCCAAGCGGTTGACTGCCATGAGCAGATTGTACGCAGCGTCCTCCGCATTTGGCTCTTCCGTTATGCAGCCTGTTTCGAGATAATCCAACACGTTGTCGCAGGGGAGCTCCTTGTGCTGTTTACAGATGCGCTTTGCTTCATTTACGGTGATGCGCATAAAATATGCTTCTGCATTCTCGATTGGTTTGCCGCGCTCCAGCGCGCGAAACATGCGGATCAGCGCTTCTGAAACTGCGTCCTCCGCTGTAGCGCTGTCAAACAAAATGCATTTTGCTGCGCGATATGCTTTTTGGTAGGATTGTAAAAACAACCGTTCCAGTTGATCCATATCCATTGATATTTCTCCCTTCGAGGTCCTAGAGACCTTATCTTGTAGGCGCCTTCAATGATTAGACCTTGAAATGGTGCGAGAGGTTACATCTTACTGATTATTATGCCGCAAAAAGGATTTTGGACAATAAAATATCGCAACCTTGTAAATTGTGAAACGTGATCCAGCGTCACAACGGCGGTGGATTGGCAAAGAGTTCCTAAAATGCGGCATAAAAAATGCGCTCCTGCAAACACAGAAGCGCAACATTTGCGGCGGGTCGCACCCGCTGGTGGGACTGATTGGGCTCGAACCAACGACCTCTACGATGTCAACGTAGCGCTCTAACCAGCTGGGCTACAGTCCCATACATTACGAGTATAAATTATACCGTTTTTGGTTGAGGATTTCAAGCCTTTTGCTGCAAATAAATTGCAAATCACGGATTTTTTTTCCTGCCGGAGTATGGTATACTATTTTTATAGAGCAAAGCAAGGGGTGAACCGAATGCAAATCAAACCCAAACAAACTATGGCGCACAACAAGCTGCTTTTGCTGTATTTGCTGGACAGCGCACAAATGCGTCTAAATGAATTGCAGCTGATCCGCATTATGGATGAGCTTGGCTTCATGCAGTTTTTTGATATGCAGGAATGCCTGTTTGAGCTTTCCCAAAATAACCACATCACCGAGACCACGACACCGCAGGGTACCACATACTGCATCACAGAGGCCGGCTCGAAACTGGTGTATGTGCTGCAGAACGATCTGCGACATTCTTTTCGCGAGGCGATTCAGACCTACATCACCGCCAACAAGAGCGAGCTGGAAAAAGAATCGCAATACGTTGGGGAATTCATTAAGTTATCTGATTCCGAGTATCGCGTGACGCTCAAGGTTTTAGAGCATGACCGCACGGTGTTCGAGATCAATTTACTGATGTACTCCAAGCGCGATGCGCAAATTATGACGGAAAAGTGGCGTGACCACGCGGTGGAGCTATACCAAGAGGTGCTTTCGCGGCTGGTATAGCCGTTGATTCCGGCCGGAGTCGCAGTCGCAGCGTTGCATCTAATATCACCAATCTTATACGAATGATTCCCCTAGCACGGACAATGCTTCCGCTGCAAGATAAAATGATCCGCAGACCACCAGCAGGCAGTCGGGCGGTGTATTTTGACTTGCAAGACGGATTGCCGCCACGGGGTCTTCCACGCAGACGGCGTTATGAAATAGCCCTGCCAGTTTTTCCGCATCCAGCCCTCGGTTTTGATCGACGCAGGTGCACACTACGTGCTGCGCAAAGGACTGGATGATCTGTGCCATGCCGAGGCAATCTTTATCTGACATCATTGCCGTCAAGCAGACGATTTTTTTGTTGGGATATACCGCTTCCAGACTGTTTTTCAGCGTTTGTATTGCTGCGGTGTTGTGCGCGCCGTCGATGATAACATTGCCGATTTTTTGGAAGCGTGCCGGAAAGCGCGCTGCCGCCAGCCCAAAACGAATGCTCTCCGCGCGAGCGCCGTATTCGATTGCGGTAATGGCTGCTACGCACGCATTTTGCACCTGCACAGGCGCATTGGATCGGATTTTCAAGTTTTTGTATACTCGTCCGGCGTAATCAAGATCAAAGGTTTGCCCTTCTTCATCGGCAAAATCCAGTGAGATCTGCGCAGGATCCAGTACGCACAGCTTTGCATTTTTTTGCAGGCTTGCCCGCTGGATGACTTCCAGCGCTTCGGGATGCTGGGGGTGGGAAACCACTGTGCTGCCCAGCTTGATGATGCCTGCCTTTTCTGCGGCGATTTGCCCGATGCTGTCGCCCAGAAGCTGTGTGTGATCCATGCCGATCGGGGTGATGATCTGCCAGCGGGACGGAACCACATTGGTGGGGTCCAGCCGCCCGCCCAGCCCTGTTTCCATCACGGCTGCCTTTGCCTGACAATCTTCAAACCATGCCAGCGCCATCTTGGTCCAACGCGCAAAGCTACGCTTTTCCTCTGAAAAGCGGTGTGCGTAAAATGCGTATTCCGCCTGCGTCATGTGCAGACCGTCCATCCAAAACCGTTCGCACGCACTGTTTAAATGCGGCGAGGTAAAGAGTCCTGTGCTTTTTTCGTACATCAGGATGTGCGCAAGATACGTTGCCGTAGAACCTTTGGCGTTCGTGCCTGCGACCTGAAAAAAATCCATCTATTTCAGTCCTTTCAGAAAAGCAATACGCTCGGCAAGCTTTTCTTTCATCTCAAGATATTGATTCAGCTTGTTGCGTTCCTCTTCCACCACTTTGGCGGGCGCTTTGTCCGTGAATCCTTTGTTGGACAGCTTGCCTTGTGCGCGCGCGATTTCTCCATCGTTGTACGCCGCTTCTTTGCTCAGACGCGCGATCTCTTTTTCCACGTCGATCAGCTCTGCGAGCGGCATATATGCCTCGCCCAGTGCGCAGACCGCAGAAACGCTATCCTGCGGAATCATCGCTTTATCGGCAATGACCTCCACCTCGTTTGCAAATGCCAGCCGTTTGATGTATTCGGTGCATGCTGCCACGGCTTCTTTTTCCTTGGTTAGCACAGTCAGCTTCACTTTGACGCTCGGCGGAACGTTCATCTCGGCGCGCACATTTCGCACGGCGCGGATGATGTCCATGACACCGTTCATCATCTGCCCTTTATCGCTTACGAAGGCAATTTCCGGCCATGCGGAAAGCATGATTGTTTCCTCAGCGCCCGGCAGGTTGGTGTAGATTTCCTCCGTGATAAACGGCATGAAGGGGTGCAGCAGTTTGAGTGTGTTTTGCAGCACATATACCAGCACACTAAGCGTCGCTGACTTGGTTTCCTCGTCACTTTCATACAGCCGCGGTTTTGCCATTTCGATATACCAATCGCACAGCTCACTCCACGTGAAATCGTAAACCTTTTGTGCCGCCAGACCCAGCTCAAAGCGCTCGATGTTTTCGGTGCACTCCTGAATGGCGTGGTTCAGACGGGAGAGAATCCACCAATCCGCTACGTCCAGCTTGCATTCGTCAATGGGGGCAACCGCGTCGTCTTTGATATTCATGAGGACGAAACGCGAGGCATTCCAAATCTTGTTGGCAAAGTTGCGTGCCGCTTCCACTTTTTCATCGTAAAAGCGCATATCACTACCTGCGCTGATGCCGATTGCCAGCGAGAAACGCAGCGCATCGGCACTGTATTGCTCGATGACTTCCAGCGGGTCGATACCGTTATTGAGCGACTTGGACATCTTGCGACCGTTGCGGTCGCGCACGATACCGTGGATGTCGATTGTTTTGAACGGTGGTTCACCCATGATTTCAATGCCGAAAATCATCATACGTGCGACCCAGAAGAATATGATATCATAGCCGGTTACGAGCACGCTGGTGGGATAGAAATATTCCAATTCCGGGGTTTTGTCCGGCCAGCCTAATGTAGAGAAGGGCCACAAGCCCGACGAGAACCACGTATCCAGCACGTCCTCGTCCTGCGCAAAACGATGCCCACCGCATGTTTCGCAGGTTTGGGGCGCCTCTGTCGCAACCGTCAAGTGTCCGCAATCCTCGCAGGTATACGCCGGAATGCGATGCCCCCACCATAGTTGACGGGAAATACACCAGTCGCGGATGTTGTACAGCCAGTTGAAATAGATCTTGGAAAAACGTTCGGGCACGAACTGTACCGCGCCGCTCTCCACTGCTTCGATTGCCGGCTGCGCCAAATCTTTCATTTTGACGAACCACTGCTTGGAGATGATCGGCTCAATCACGGTGGAGCAGCGATAACACTGCCCGACATTGTGCGGATGATCCTCGATTTTGATGAGCAGGCCTTGCGCTTCCAAATCCGCTACAATTTGCTTACGAGCCTCGTAACGTTCCAGCCCCGCATACTTGCCGCCCAGCTCGTTCACCGTGCCGTCATCGTTCAGCACACGGATCATGGGCAGATTGTGCCGCATACCGACTTCGTAGTCGTTGGGGTCGTGCGCGGGTGTGATCTTTACCGCGCCTGTGCCAAACTCCATGTCTACATACGCATCCGCCACCACGGGGATGGGCTTATTCATCAACGGCAGAATTACGTTTTTGCCGACCAGATGCGCATAACGCTTGTCATCGGGGTGTACGGCTACCGCTGTATCGCCCAGCATGGTTTCGGGGCGTGTGGTTGCGACCACAATCCCTTCGCCGCCGTCCTCTGCAAGGTAGCGCATGTGCCAGAAATGCCCTGCCTGCTCTTCGTATTCCACCTCTGCGTCCGAGAGCGCAGTCAGGCACTTGGGGCACCAGTTGATGATGCGGTTGCCCTGATAAATCAATCCTTTGTTATACAGGCGCACAAAGACTTCGCGCACCGCGCGCGAACAGCCTTCGTCCATGGTAAAGCGCTCGCGTTCCCAATCCAGCGAGGAACCCAACTGCTTGAGCTGTTCAACGATTCTGCCGCCATACTGCGCCTTCCACTCCCATGCGCGCTCCAGGAAACCGTCGCGGCCGAGGTCTTCTTTTTTGATTCCCTCTTCCGCCAGTTTATCTACGATTTTGACTTCCGTTGCGATGCTCGCGTGGTCGGTGCCCGGCATCCACAATGCTTGATAGCCCTGCATCCGCTTGGTGCGTATGATCGCATCCTGAATCATATTATCCAGCGCGTGCCCCATGTGCAGTTGCCCTGTAATGTTTGGCGGGGGAATCACGATTGTAAAAGGCTGCTTATCTTGATCCACCTCCGCGTGAAAATATCCTTTGTCCATCCAATTTTGATAGATGCGTTTTTCGGTTAATTTCGGGTCATAGGTTTTACTCAGTTCTTTTGCCATGGTTTCCTCCCACATCGTCCAATTTGGTTCATCCAAACGGCTGTTATGCCGATATCATCGTCAGTAGCCCGGCCATCACCGCTGCCAGTCCGCAAATTTTGCAGACGAGCTCCCGATGCTGCCACGCACCGTTTTTTGTGATGCGCTTTGCCGAAAATGTCACGATTGCGCCCGCGATCACAAGCGCCAGCCCGATGCCTTTTGCGGCGTTCATTTCCAAAAAAAAGTTCATGTGTTTCTCCTTATATGCTTCGGTTACACAATGTGAAATATTATATCATTTTATACGGGAGAAGTAAAGAGAATGAGGTGGTCTCAAAAAATTTCAGTTTACATTTCTCAAAGCACGTGTTACAATGCTTGAGTATGTTTATGTAATATTTATTGATTTGTCTGTTACATCGAAGATACACGTTGGCAAAAATCGAGATTTGCCAAAGAGCGGATCGTTTTTTCCGTGAGAAGGATGTAACCGGACGGAGCATGCAATGGTAGGACTGTGCACGTTTTCTGTGCCCAGTCTATTTTTATGAAAAAAACAGAAAGAGGAACTATGAATTATAACGAACAACTGACCAAGGAAATGCAGCAGACGCTTGCCAGAAATGGCTACAAGAAACCCACGCCCATCCAGTCTGAAACGCTGGCTCCCGCGCTGCAAGGCGAGGATATTGTTGCGGTTGCGCAGACGGGCACGGGCAAGACTGCGGCGTTTGCCATTCCGATTATCGAGAAGGTATTCAATGATAATAAAAAAATTCAAGCGCTGGTACTTTGCCCGACCAGAGAGCTGGCGCTGCAAATTACAGAGGTGTTCAAGCAGTTGACTGAACACAAAAAATTGCGTGTGATCAGCGTATATGGCGGGCAACCCGCCAGCATACAGATTCGCGCGCTGCGTGCGGGCGCACAAATTGTGATCGGTACGCCGGGGCGCGTGAAGGATTTGATTGCGCGCAATGTGATCAAGCTGAAAAATGTACGCTTTGCCGTGCTGGATGAAGCGGACGAAATGCTTGATTTCGGATTTTTGCCGGATATTAAATCCATCCTTTCGCATGTGACGGGAGAACACCAAACCATGCTGTTTACCGCGACCATGAACAAGAAGGTTTCGGAGGTGGCGCAGCAATTTTTGACCGAGCCGAAAACCATTCAAACCGCATCCAAGACGCAGCCGATCGAGCTGATTCGTCAAATGAGCATCCAAGTGGAGGATCACGCGAAGCTGCCCGCCATCAATCAGTTGATGGATGAGATTGCGCCGCGGTTGACTCTGATTTTCTGCAACACACGCCGACGCGCCAAGCACGTTGCACAGAGTATGCGCGAAAGCGGAGAGCAGACCGCATGTCTGCATGGCGATCTCACGCAGAAGGAACGTGATAAGGTGATGCAGTTATTCCGCGAAGGGAAAAGCAAAATTCTGGTTGCGACGGACGTTGCCGCCAGAGGCATCGACGTCAAGCACGTTGACCTCGTGATCAACTATGATGTGCCGGAGAAGGCGGAATATTATGTGCACCGCATTGGCAGAACAGGGCGCGCGGGCAATGAAGGAGTCGCCTGCACACTGGTCAGCCGCCGTGATCGCGGGAATCTTTCAGACATTAAGCGCAGATACAATGTGCTGAATACAAAAGGGAACACAAACCTAAACGCTTGAGTTTTGAAGGGGGATGTGATACGGTGGTATCACATCCCTTGTTTTTTTACGTCGGCTTTTGTCCGGGTAAAAGCGCTTGAAGTGTTTGGAAGGAGATTCTCATGACATCGCAACAGTTGATTCCATTTTTAACAGAGTATTATTCGAGCAACCAACTGACGGGTTTGGAGCATGCGTTGCAAACCGGTTTTCTGCTGGCGCAGGAGGGCTGTGAGGATGCTCTGGTGTGCGCCGGACTGCTGCATGACCTGGCAGAGAAAAAGGCGATACCGCTGCATGTGGCAGAGGAACCGACACAAAAATTGTTGGGTGATTTTTTGCGAGCCGAAATCAAGACGGCTTCGCGTGTTCCTTTTTCCAAAAATTTCATGAGCAAAAAGACCGCGTTGCTGATGACGGCGGATCTGCTGGCGGGCTTGGGGATGCAGCAAATAAGGCCTGCTTCGTCCGCGCCGTTTGCCTCTGAAGCTCCTGACGAGAAACGAGAGGAGCAGGGGGAAACGATGCCTGCGACCCACTCAGATGCGCTGCTGATGGAGCGTACCTGCTCAAGCGCGATGCAAGAGCAAGGCAAGGAGATCCTCTGGCTGGATCGCTATGTGAACAACAACCTCAGCCGCCGCCTGTGCGAGGCGTTTGGCGCGGTGGCCGGTCAGCCGATTTATGCCGACAAAAAGCATACGCCGCCGGTGGGCCGTAATACAGTGACTGCATTTGTACTGTCGCTTTGCGGCGTTGTCGCGTTCTTTATCTATGGCCCTGTTGCACTGGGGTTGGGGGTCGCTGCCTTTGCCATTGGCGGGGAGGCGAAAAAGACGGATGCGCGTAATCCCATGCTGCGAGCCGCACGCATTATCGCCATTGTGGCGATTGTGATGGGGATTTTCAAGTCGATTGTTTCCATTGCCATTTCGTCCGCGGTGCGCGGCGCGTTAACCTCGCTGTTTTCGCTGATGTAAAGCAAGCAGTGTGCGGAGATTGCTTTGGAAAAACAGATATGAAGCAACTGCGGTCTTCTTTTTTAAGACTGTATGACGATTTCGGGCGGGGATATGAACATTCTTTTACCATTGTGTTACGGCTTTGTTTCTTTGTAAAAAACCTGTGAACAACCGCTTGGTTGAGCGGGTTTTTGAGTATAATGAAGCAAGGTGATTCGCCACGGCATGTAATTGCCTGCGGAGGGGATGTATGCGTGGCAAAACAAGTGAACACCCGCATCTTATCTTTGATTTCAGATAAAATGGAGGAAATATATCATGAAAAAAATTGTTGTTTTACTTATTGCTGTGTTCCTTTTGACCAGCCTTGTGGCGTGTGCGGCACCGTTTGCGGGAACCAAGGAGGCGGCAGAGGCGGTCTCCGGTGAAGCGGCCGCATCCATAAACGAATCAACGGGGGATGCGGGGTTGACGGGGTTGCCCAACACCGACCTGCCCGACAGTGGACGCAAGCTGACGCAAAGTGCGTATTTTGAGATACACACCAAGCAATATGACGCGGATTATACCAAAATTATGCAGCTTATGGAGCGGGAGAACGGATATGTAGCGAATGAGGAAACCTCGGCATATTCCTCGCAATCGGGTAGGAACTACGGACGCAATTCGCGGCTTTCGCTGCGCGTTCCGGCGGATCGGCTGAATGCTTTTATGGACGGAATATCCGGCATAGGAGAGTTGATTGGCAAAAACAAGACCACAGAGGACTTAACTTCGCAATATTATGACACAACTGCGCGCATCGACATGCTGGAGCTGCGCAAAGAACGCTTGATGGGATATTTGGAAAGTGCTACAAAGGCCGAGGATATCATCGCGTTTGAAAAGGAATTATCGGATGTGCTGTATGAATTGGATCAGCTGCAGGGAAACAAACGGCAACTGGATCAACTGGTCGATTACGCAACGGTGGATGTGACGCTGATAGAGCTGATTACGCCGGAAACCATCGGCAAAGACGGCCAGCCGCTGGGTGATCGTGCGTCGGAGGCATTTTCGATGTCGATGACGGGCGTAGGAGAATTTTTGGATGGAATGGCGGTGTTCTTTGCGGCTGCTGTGCCGGTTTTGTTGCTGCTGGCGGTGTTTGGCGTGATTGCATGGGTGATCGTATGGCTGGTGCGCCGGATACGCGCGCGGGTGGCAATATCGCGCCTTGCAAAGCAGGCGGGAGAGGGAACAAAGCCAGAGAACAAAACGCAGAAATAAGAGTAACCGTATGATTGGCAAGGCTGCTGTGCGAGGAAGCGCGGCAGCCTTTTTTGATGGCGCAAGGAAGCAAAGCCCGCTCAAAAAGTTGATGCCCGAAAGCAGCGAAAATCGCGTGGCAGCAGGCTCTGTAAAAATTGTAAAAAAAGATATGAGAAAGAACGCTTTTTGATTAAGGCGCGCGCAAACGGTGTATATTATGTTTATCAAAAATACCTTGATTTTATTTTTCTCACGAACTTTATCAAACGGAGGTTACTTTTAATGAGCAAAATTGTATTGATTGGGGCGAACCATGCGGGTACGGCTGCCGCGAACACCATTTTGGATCAGTATCCGGGCAATGAGTTGACGGTTTTTGATCGCAACTCGAACATCAGCTATCTGGGCTGTGGCACGGCACTGTGGGTGGGCAGACAGATTGACGACTATGCGGGTCTGTTCTATTCGTCCAGAGAAGCGCTTGCCAAAAAAGGCGCGACCATCTACATGGAGACAGAGGTAGACCGCATCGATTTTGACACCAAAAAGGTTTATGCGACCACAAAGGATGGCGAAAAAGTGGTTGCGGACTACGACAAGCTGATTTTGGCGACGGGATCGCTGCCCATTGAGCCGAAGCTGCCGGGTAAAGACTTGCAGAACGTACAGTTTGTGAAACTGTTTCAGGATGGCGAGAAGGCCAATTTGTGCATGAATGACGCGCTGGTCAAGGATGTTGCCGTGATTGGCGCGGGGTATATCGGAGTGGAAATTGCCGAGGCAGCGCAGCGCAGAGGCAAGAATGCGACGCTGTTTGAAGCGGCGGACACTTGCCTTGCCGGTTACTACGATCCGTGGTTCACGGAGGATATGGACAACGTGCTGAAAGATCATGGTATTGCGCTGCAATATGGACAGCGCGTTTTGGAGCTGAAAGGCGATGCAAACGGTCTGGTACAGACGGTTGTGACGGACAAGGGAGAATACCCGGCGCAGATGGTGATTTTGTCCATTGGATTTAAGCCCAATACAGGGCTGGGCGCGGACCGGCTGGAACTGTTTGGAAACGGCGCATACAAGGTAGACCTGAACCAGCGCACCAGCATGCAGGATGTGTATGCAATCGGCGACTGTGCGACGGTATACAGCAATGCGTTGCAGGAAACCTCTTATATTGCTTTGGCAACCAACGCAGTACGCAGCGGCATTGTGGCGGCGCACAACGCGTGTGGCACAGTGCTGGAGTCTGCGGGCGTGCAGGGATCAAACGGCATTTCCATCTATGGATACAACATGGTTTCCACCGGGCTTAACATGGCGGCGGCACAAAAAGCGGGCTTTGAACCGGCGTACACGCAGTTTGAGGACTTCCAGAAGCCGGCGTTCATCAAGGAGAACAACTATCAGGTGAAACTGCGTATTGTGTTTGACAAAAAGACACGCCGCGTATTGGGCGCGCAGATGGCATCACGTCAAGATATTTCGATGGGCATTCATATGTTCTCGCTCGCCATTGAGGAGGGCGTGACCATTGATAAGCTTAAATTGCTGGACATCTTCTTCCTGCCGCACTTTAACCAGCCGTATAACTATATCACGATGGCGGCGCTTTCCGCGCCGAACTGAGGGTATGAAAGCGGGCGCCTAGCGCAGGAAAGCTGAACAAAGCTGAGACGGCGGTTTTCGGCTTTAGGATACAATAAATCGGGAAAGCGTCTCTTCCGGCAAGAATGGAAGGGACGCTTTTTCATGTTTGCGGGGAGCGAGATGGAGGGATAGATAAATCAGAGGTGTGATGATATATGCCATGAGCAGGGCGGTGCTTTTTGTGGCGGGATGGAGATGATTTTGGTTGGGAGAACTGCTGTTTTTTTGCTTAGGACAGGAAAAGCAACGCGCGGACTTTGCGCAGGTGAGTTGACAGCAGCAAACCTATTGGAGTATCATCCATAGGGGTATATCATAAATGATATAGCAGCATATTAAAGTGATGCGTTGTGTGGGATGTGAAAGAATGATAAAATATTCACAAATGATATCATCGCGCGGGATATGCCTGCACCAAACATGGCGCTGTGCGCGCATACATCTGGACGAAAAAGGAGAATGTTGAATGAATGTTGTGATATGTATCGGGAGCTCCTGCCATTTGAAGGGGTCGCGCGAGATCGTGGAGCAGATGCAGACGCTGATTGAGCAGCATGATTTAAAAAATCGAGTGGAGTTGAGCGGAACTTTTTGCATGGGTACCTGTAAAAACGGCGTGTGCGTCAAGGTGGATGAGGAAGTGTTTTCGTTAAGCCCGCAGGATACGGCAGGGTTCTTTGAGGAACGTATTTTAAGCCGTGTGTAACCCGCTGTGCATGCTGGAAAATGAATGGAGTTGTGTATGCCCGAAATGATCAGGCTGAAAAAGGCCAACTGTAAAAATTGTTATAAATGTATTCGCCACTGTCCGGTGAAGTCTATCCGGTTTTCAGGGAATCAGGCGCATATTGTGGCGGAGGACTGCGTGCTGTGCGGACAATGCTTTTTGGTGTGCCCGCAGGACGCGAAGGAAATTAAAGATGATCTGGAAACGGCAAAAGTGCTGATTGCCATGAACGAAACGGTGGTGGCGAGTGTTGCGCCCTCCTTTGTAGCGAACTACGGCGTATCCTTTGAGGCGCTGGAATCGGCGCTGAAGCAGCTTGGCTTTGCGCGTGTGGAGCAGACGGCGATCGGCGCGACGGTGGTTGCGCGTGAATATGCGCGCATTTTGGAAGCAGGCACACAGCCCGTGCTGATCTCATCCTGCTGCCAATCGCTGAATCTGATGATTCAAAAACACTTTCCGCTGCTGCTGCCTTATTTAGCGCAGGTGGCATCACCGATGTTGGCGCACTGCCGCATCATAAAGGAGCAGGAACCGGAGGCAAAGACCGTATTTATCGGTCCGTGCGTTGCCAAGAAGGACGAAGCGCGGCGCAATGCGGGCGAGGTAGACTGCGCGCTGACCTTTGAGGATTTGAGTCGCTGGCTGGAGGAAGCCGGCGTGACGATCGCGCAGGATGCGCCGGATTCCAGCGGGAAGGCTGCGATGTTCCCTACGGTAGGCGGCATTTTAGAAACAATGGGGCAGACGCAGAAGCAATACGATTATTTATGTGTGGATGGCTTGGAAAACTGCGTTGCGGCATTGAGAGAGATTCAGGACGGCGCGTTGCGGCACTGCTTTATCGAGATGTCCGCATGCAGCGGCAGCTGTGTGGGCGGCCCGCTGATGGAGCGGCGTTCTACGCTGCGCAACACGGCGGCGGTGCGAAGATACGCGAGTGAAACGCAGTTTGACATCACAACAGCAGCAAACCTGGATGCGGGTTATGCCGGACTGGGCGCCGGACAGGTGCGCCCCGGTGAAAAGGCGATTGAGGACGTTTTGCGTAAGATGGGCAAGACCAGAGCGGAAGAAGAGCTGAATTGTGGAAGCTGCGGCTATGACACCTGCCGCGAGAAGGCGGTTGCGGTGCTGCAAGGCAAGGCGGATCTTTCCATGTGCCTGCCTTTCTTGAAGGAGAAGGCGGAGTCTTTTTCCAGCAACGTTTTTTCCAATACGCCCAATGCGATTATTGTGCTCAACGATGCGCTGGAGGTGCAGCAGATCAATCCATCGGCGCTGCGTATGATGCACCTTTCACGGGAAACGGACGTGCTGGGCGAGAATGTGGTGCGCATTTTGGATCCGACAGACTTCTTGACGGTGCAAGAAACGGGACGCACGATCAAAGATCGGCGCGTGTATTTAGCAGAATACAATATTTTTGTGGATGAAACGGCGATTTATGATCCGAACTACCATATTTTTATTTGCATCATGCGCGATGTGACGGCGGAGGAAATCAGCCGCGAAAACAGGGAGCAGATGACGCAGCAGACCATTGAGGTGACGGACAAGGTTATTGAAAAACAGATGCGTGTGGTGCAGGAAATCGCTTCGCTGCTGGGAGAGACGGTTTCCGAGACCAAGGTGGCACTGACCAAGCTGAAGGAGTCGCTGCGGGATGAATAATTTGTGTGTGGATATCGGTTGCAGCAGCATGAATAAATTCGGGGAGCTGCTGTGCGGCGATACGGTGCAGATCGTGAATCCTACGGAGAACAGCACGGTACTTGTGCTGGCGGACGGCATGGGCAGCGGAGTGAAAGCGAGCATTTTATCTACGCTGACGGCGAACATCATTGCCACGATGATGGCAAATGAAATGAGCATCGATCAGTGTGTGGAGACCGTGGCGGCGACCCTGCCGGTGTGCAGTGTGCGCGGTGTGGCATATTCCACCTTTACGATCATCAAGATCGAGGACAACGACACAGCGCAGATCATTGAATATGACAACCCGCGCGTGATTTTTCTGCGCGAGGGGGAGCACACAGAGCTGCCCGCAACTACGCTGAATTTGGACGGTAAGACCATTTATCACAGTAAGACGACTTTGCGCGAAGGGGATTGCATCATTGCCATGAGCGACGGCGCGATTTATGCCGGAACGGGGCGCACGTTGAATTTTGGATGGGAGCGGGACAATGTGATCGACTTCATTGAGCCGCTTTCGCGCGCGGAGTACACGGCCAAGACGCTCTCGACCATGCTGCTGGATGAATGCAACACACTTTACGGAGGACAGCCGGGGGATGACACCACGGTTTGTACCATGCGCGTGCGTCGGCGCGTACCCATGAACCTGATGTTCGGGCCGCCGCGCAGCCATGACGATAATGAACGCATGATTTCGCTGTTTTTTGCGAAAGAGGGGAAGCATTTGGTGTGCGGAGGTTCTACCTCGACGCTGGTGGCGAAAACGTTGGGCAAGCCGCTGATCCCGAGTTTGGAATATTACGACAAAGAAATTCCGCCCATGGCGAGCATTGAAGGGGTGGATCTTGTAACGGAGGGCGTAATCACCCTCAGCAAGGTACTGACCTATGCGCAGGACTATTTAAAGGACAACGAGAGCTATCAATATTGGAGCTATAAAAAGGATGGCGCAAGCTGCATTGCGCGGTTGCTGTTTGAGGAAGCGACAGACATCAATTTTTTTGTGGGGCGCGCGGTGAACCCGGCGCACCAAAACCCCGACCTGCCCATTCAGTTCAACATTAAGATGAACTTAGTGGAAGAGCTTTCCACATGCTTGCGGGCGATGGGGAAACGGATTAAGGTGAGTTATTTTTAGATGCGAAAGGAAATGGAATGCATAAATTTGATACCAATGTACAATATTTGAAATATAAGGTGCTGCGCGAGGTGGCGCGGCATGCGTTTGACGACAGATTGCTGGAAAAAGTGGCGGATATCCCTAAAATCATCGTGCCGGGCAACGAGCCGACGATGCGTTGCTGTGTTTATAAAGAGAGGGCGATTCTTGCGGAGCGCGTGAAGCTGGCGATGGGCGGCGATACGGAGAATCCCAATGTGGTGGAAGTCATCGACATTGCCTGCGACGAATGCCCGGTGGCAGGGTTTGCGGTTTCCGAAGCATGCCGCGGCTGTATTGCGCACCGTTGCCGTGACGTTTGTCCGAAGGATGCGATCGTTTTTGACAGCTTCCAGAAGGCGCACATTGACAAGACAAAATGTGTGGAATGCGGCAAATGCGCGGATGTTTGTCCGTACAGCGCGATTATGGTCAACAAGCGACCTTGCGAAAAGGCCTGCAAACTGAAGGCGATCTCCATGAACAAAGACAAGGTGGCGAGCATCGACAACGAAAAATGTACGGCGTGCGGCGCGTGTGTTTACATGTGCCCGTTTGGCGCGATCATGGATAAATCGTATATGCTGCGTGTGATCGACCTACTGAAAAAGAGCGAAAGCAACACCAAATACAAAGTGTATGCGGTGGTGGCTCCGTCCATTTCCAGCCAATTTAGCTATGCAAAGCTGGGGCAGGTGATTACCGGCTTGGAAAAGCTGGGGTTCTTTCATACGGTGGAAGCGGCGCTGGGCGCGGACATGGTGGCGTATGCCGAGGCGCGGGAGCTGGTGGAGAAGGGATTGCTGACCAGTTCGTGCTGCCCGGCATTTGTGAAGTATGTGCGGACGCAGTTTCCGCAGCTTGCGCAGCATATCTCGCATAATCTTTCGCCTATGGCGACCATAGCAAAAAAGATCAAGGAGACGACGCCCGGAGCGAAAGTGGTGTTTATCGGGCCGTGTATTGCAAAAAAAGAGGAGCAGCGGCTGGTATCCGATTATGTGGATGCGGTGATCACCTTTGAGGAATTGCAGGCGTTGTTTGACGCGCGGGATATCGACATTACGACGTTGGAGGAAGGAGTGCTGAACAATGCCTCCTACTTTGGAAGAATTTTTGCGCGCAGCGGTGGTTTGAAGGATGCGGTGAAGGAAGGCTTGCGCGAGCAGGAGCTGGAAGATTTTGACTTTCAGCCGGTGGTTTGCGATGGCATCGAGGAATGCCGCGTTGCACTGCTCAAGCTGGCGAAAGGGGTGCCGGACGGTAACTTTTTTGAGGGTATGGCATGCAAGGACGGCTGCATCGGTGGCGCGGGTTGCCTGACACATGGCGCGAAAGATAAGCGCGAAGTGGATAAATACGGCGTGGAAGCGATGGAAAAGCAGATTGTGGATGCGATTCGCGTTTTTGACGCATAAGTGAGGCGTGATGGAAGGAACGTATCGAGCAGTTTTGGTGGATGCCTCGCCGGAAGGACGGGAGCGGACGTGCGCCTTGCTGGAAGCGGACGGACGCTTTATCGTGACGGCGATGTTTGATGCGGGAAAGCAGGCGCTTGCGTTTTTGCGCGAGCACCACGCAGATGTTGTGTTTTTGGAAATGCGGCTGCCGGATGAGCAGGGAGAGACATTCCTGCGCGACTTGCTGCGTGAGGACATGGAACTGGATGTGGTGGCGGTGACCTCGGACAGCAATGGGGAGACCATGCGCGGCGCGTTGCAGCTGGGGGCTGTGGATTACTTGATCAAACCGCTGGAATATGAACGGTTTCGGGTATGTCTGGACGCTTGCCAGACGCGGCTGCGTTTTCGCACGGGTGCGCGCGGCGCCGATCAGAAACTGGCGGATTGCCTGCTGCACTTTGATCGTGAGGCGTGCGGGTGGTCGGAGCTGAACGAACGGGCGCAGGAGGTACTACTATGCTTGCGCAAGGCGAAGGGGCACGCATTTACAGTGAAGGAGCTGGCGCAACGGCTGCATATTTCTGTGGTGACGGCGCGGCGATACCTCAAACAGCTGCTGGATGCGGGACATATCCAGAGCAAGGTGGATTACCGGACAGGGGGGCATCCCGCCGTGGTATATCAATGGCACGGCGTGGAAAACGAAGGTGCGTGAAATGCTGCCTTTTTGATCAAATGATGTGTGAAAGTGGTTGATTTGCGGCGAATCAACACGAAAATTTAGGAAAATTTATAAAAAATCCACAATTTAGTAGTGCCAGAAGAGCACATTGGTAGTATAATAAAGATGTAAAGATATGCGAAGGAATGCGCGCCGCACGGTGGCGGGATGTTCCGCGCAGGATAGATTGGAACCAAGAAAGGAAAGAACATTATGGCACTTATGACAGGGGAACAGTACATCGAGAGTATTCGCAAAATCAACATGCAGGTTTACATGTTCGGCGAGAAAATCGAAAATCCGGTGGACGATCCGATTTTGAGACCGTCGCTTAATTCGGTGCGCATGACGTATGATTTGGCGCAGATGCCCGAATATGAAGATTTGATGACCGTCACGTTGGAGGATGGCCGTAAAATCAACCGCTTTACCAACATTCACCGCAACACGGACGACCTTGTGAAAAAGGTGAAGATGCAGCGCTTGCTGGGTCAGAAAACGGCGGCGTGCTTCCAGCGTTGCGTTGGTATGGACGCATTTAATGCGGTTTACAGCACGACATTTGAAACGGACAAGGCTTGTGGTACGAACTATCATGAGAATTTCTTGAAGTTTATGAAATATTGTCAGGACAATGACCTGACCATTGACGGCGCAATGACGGACCCGAAAGGCGATCGCGGATTGGCACCGCACCAGCAGGAAGATCCTGATCTTTATCTGCGCGTGGTGGAACGCCGCCCGGACGGCATCGTGGTGCGCGGCGCAAAGGCGCATCAGACGGGTATGCTCAACTCTCACGAGGTCATCGTGATGCCCACAGTGGCAATGCGCCCGGAGGACAAGGACTATGCGGTTTCCTTTGCGGTGCCGCTGGACGCGGAAGGTCTGTTTATGATCATCGGGCGTCAGTCCTGCGACACGCGCAAGCTGGAAGGCGGCGATATTGATGTAGGAAACGCGGAGTTTGGCGGCGTAGAAGCACTGACCATTTTCGACGATGTGTTTGTGCCCAATGACCGTATCTTCTTGAATGGCGAGACCGAGTTTGCCGGCATGCTGGTGGAGCGCTTTGCGGGATATCACCGTCAGAGCTATGGCGGCTGCAAAGTTGGCGTGGGCGATGTGCTGATCGGCGCGGCTGCGGTTGCGGCGGACTACAATGGCGCGGCAAAGGCTTCGCACATCAAGGACAAGCTGATCGAGATGACACATCTGAACGAGACATTGTTCGCATGCGGAATCGCGTGCTCGGCTGAGGGGCATCAGATGCCCGCGGGCAACTACATGATCGATCTTTTGCTGGCGAATGTTTGCAAACAGAACGTGACGCGCTTCCCGTACGAGATCGTGCGGCTTGCGGAGGACATTGCAGGTGGAGTGGTGGTTACGGCTCCTTCCGAGAAGGACTTCCGCGATCCGAAGCTGGGCAAGTATGTGGAGAAATACCTCAAGGGCGTTTCCAGCGTTTCGACAGAAAACCGTTTGCGCATTCTGCGCTTGATTGAAAACCTTGCGTTGGGTACGGCGGCGGTTGGATACCGCACAGAATCCATGCACGGCGCGGGCAGCCCGCAGGCACAGCGTATCATGATCGCGCGTCAGGGCAATCTGGAAATGAAGAAGAAGCTGGCAAAGACGATTGCGCACGTTGAGGAATAAAATTCAACTGAGAAGTTTGATTAAAAAAGAAGTATGAGGGCGCGCGTAACTGCGCGAAATAAGGGGCGACCGCAGGTTGCCCCGACGAAGAAGGAATGAGGGCGCGCGATGCGCGCCTGTGTTCGTTCTGTGGGGGTTGTGCCCCTTTCGCTGACGCGAGAATGGGTAGAACAGAGTAAGACAAATTGATTTTCTTTTGGTTCTTTTCTTTTTTCCAAAAGAAAAGAACGGAGTGATACAAGAACATGGATTTACGGCAGCGTGTGGAGCGAGTGATTGCGGAAAAAGTACGCCCGACGTTGGCGGGGCATGACGGCGATTTAGAGATTGTCAGTTTGGAAGACGGCGTACTTAAGGTACGCTTTTTGGGCGCGTGCCAAAACTGCCCTTCCGCCTCTGCAACGCTGGAAGGCATCGTGAGTGCGGAAGTGAAAGACACGATTCCCGAAATTGCCGATGTGATTTTGGTAACGGGCGTCAGCGACGAAACCATCGGCATGGCGAAACAGATTTTGAGGCAGAGAAGGGAACGGCGTGAAGATCGGGATTAAATACTGCGGGGGATGCAACCCGCGCTTTGACAGAACGGATATCGCACAGCGTCTGCGGAATGATTTTCCGGACAGCGAGATCGTATCGGCGCAGCCAGACGACCAACTTGATTATGTGGTGGTGGTGTGCGGCTGCAACAGTGCATGCGCGCAGATTGACGGTCTAATGGGCAAGCACGGGCGCAGCATTCTGACACATGACGAGGCATACAGCACATTGCTGGAAGAAATCAAACAGATGGGAGAGGCAATATGACGAATTGGAAGGAAATCTATCAACAACGACTGACGAGTGCGGAGGAAGCGGTGAAGCTCATCAAGCCGGGCGACCGGATTGTGATTGGGCACGCGGCAGGAGAACCCGTTGCGCTGACAGACGCGCTGGTTGCGAACGCGCAGGCGTATGAAGATGTGGAAATCATCCACATGGTTAGTCTGGGAAAAGCGGGGTATTGCGAACCCGGAATGGAAAAACATTTTAGACACAATGCGTTCTTTTTGGGGGCAAACGCCCGCAAAGCTTGCGCGGAAGGGCGTGCGGATATCACGCCGGTATATTTTTCCAAAGAGCCGGAGCGTTTGCGCACCAACTGCAAACCGGATGTTGCGGTGGTTCAGGTATCGCCGCCGGATGCGCATGGCTATGTGAGCTTGGGCGTTTCGGTGGACTATACGATGGAAGGTGTGAAGCAGGCGAACATCGTGCTGGCGCAAGTGAACAAAAATATGCCGCGCATTCACGGGGATTCTTTCGTGCATATCAGCGAATTGACCGCGATTGTGGAGTGCGATCTGCCTATGCTGGAGTTGCCTAATCCGACCATCACGGATGTGGAAAAGGCGATTGGCGAAAACTGCGCATCGCTCATCCATGACGGCGACTGCCTGCAACTGGGCATCGGCGCGATTCCGGATGCGGTATTGCTGTTTTTGAAGGATAAGAAGGACCTCGGCATCCACAGCGAAATGTTCTCAGACGGCGTGGTAGAGCTGGTTGAGGCAGGCGTGATTACCAACAAATGCAAGACGCTGCATCCCGGCAAAAGCGTATTGACCTTTGCCATGGGCACGCGGCGTTTGTACGATTACTTAGACGATAACCCGGCGGTGGGAATTTATCCGGTGGACTATGTAAACGATCCGCTGGTCATCGCGCAGAATGACAATTTGGTGTCCATTAATTCCTGTGTACAGGTGGATTTGATGGGGCAGGTGGTTTCCACATCAGTGGGACACAACCAGATCAGCGGCGTGGGCGGACAGGTCGACTTTGTGCGCGGCGCGGCAATGAGCCGAAACGGGCGCAGCATTATGGCAATGCCCTCCACGGCAAAGGGCAAGGTCTCTAAGATTGTGCCGATTATCGACGAAGGCGCGGCAGTGACCACCACACGCTATGATGTGCAATATGTGATTACCGAGTACGGCATTGCGGACTTGCGCGGCATCACGCTGCGCGAACGTGCAAAACGCTTGATTGCGATTGCGCACCCCGATTTCCGTGCGGAGCTGATTGAGTTTTTTGAGAAAAAGTTCCATTGCGTTTATGATGCGTAATGCGACCGAAAAAATAATGCGCCGTTTTTCGACACGCAATTTGTAAGCGGCAATGTGCCGCCGGTGAAAGATAGGAGTTTGAACCATGAAAGCATTGACCATTAAACCGGACATTTTTTCCTTCGACACTTGCAAAGAGTTTGCGGAGGAATACAAAATCGGTGAGGGAGACCTCATCATCACCAATGAGTATATCTACCAGCCGTACTTTGGGACAATGAACCTGAAAGCGGACGTGATGTATCAGGAAAAATACGGAGCAGGCGAGCCGTCTGACGAAATGGCGGAGGCGATGTATGCCGATATGAAGGGCAATTACAAGCGCATTATCGCAATCGGCGGCGGCACCATCATTGATATCTCCAAGATTTTTGCGCTGAAAAATGTTGCGCCGATTTTGGATCTGTATGATCGCAAGGCGGAGATCATCAAGGCGAAGGAACTTGTGCTGGTACCTACGACGTGCGGTACGGGCAGTGAAGTGACCAACATCTCGATTTTAGAGCTGAAAAGCCGCCATACAAAAATGGGTCTTGCAGTTGACGAGATGTATGCGGACAGCGCCGTGCTGATTCCGGAACTATTGAAGGGTCTGCCGTTTAAATTTTTTGCGACCAGCTCGATCGATGCGCTGATCCACGCGCTGGAATCCTCGCTTTCCCCGAAGGCGACACCATATACGGAGCTGTTCGGTTACGAAGCGATTCGCATGATTCTGGAAGGTTACAAGGTGATTGCGAAGGACGGTGAAGAGGCGCGTATTCCGCTGTTGAAAGACTTCCTGATTGCCAGCAACTATGCGGGAATCGCGTTTGGCAATGCGGGCTGCGCTGCGGTGCATGCAATGAGCTACCCGCTGGGCGGTATGTATCACGTGCCGCACGGCGAGGCGAATTATTGCCTGCTGATTGGTGTGTTTAAAGCATACATGAGCATTGACTCCGAAGGCAAGATCAAGAAGATGAACCGCTTTATCGCGCAGATTTTGGGCTGCGGTGAAGCAGATGTGTATGTGGAGATGGAAAAGCTGCTCAACCGGATCATCCAGCGTAAGCCGTTGCGGGAATATGGCGTGACCGAGCAGGATTTGGACACCTTCACACAGAATGTGATGGAAAAACAGCAACGCCTGATGGGCAATAACTATGTGGAACTGTCCAAAGACGCGGTGTACGGGATTTACAAATCGCTGTATTGATTTTAGAACATGGAGAGCCGTGCCGCGTGGTGCGGCTCTTTGCGTTTTGCCCCAAGAGCGGAGCGATTGGCTGGCAAAACGCACGCAAGGCTTTCCCAAGAACGAAGTGATTGGCTGAAAGCTACTGCGTTGAGGAGTGATTGAGGACTGGAATGCCCCAAGAGCGGAGCGATTGGCTGGCAAAACGCACGCAAGGCTTTCCCAAGAACGAAGTGATTGGCTGAAAGCTACTGCGTTGAGGAGTGACAGAGAGCTGGAATGCCCCGAGAGCGCGTAGAAGGGGTTCCCGCTGGCATTGCCTATCGGCAATTTCAAAGGGGAAACTGCGTTCACCCCTTTGAGAATCCCCCAGCAAGAAGATGTTTTTCGTCGGTCTCTGACCTTGAAAAACGATTGATTTCTGACGACAGTGGCGAGGGAATAGGGTTTTGTGGGGTAGAGGAGACGCAAGAGAGCGTGTGCAGCTTTGCGCGGGAGCGTGAAGCGGAGCGGAGCGAACTTTGCGACGACGAGCGATTGGCTGAAAGCTACTGCGTTGTGGAGCGATAGAGGGCTGGAATGCCCCAAGAGCGGCAGAAAATGCAGAATGTAGAATAAAGGTACGCGCGGAGCGCACGATCGCAGGTAGGAATGAAAATCTGGCGTGAGAGGAGAGGCTATCCATGTATCGCATGACAGTGGTGAAATCGGGAGAAGGAGAAGCACGCGAGCCGATGATGGATATGATCCGCGGCAGCGAATTTTATTTCGAGACTGTTTTGCAGGAAGGTGCGGAAATCAGTCGTCTGGCGCAAGCGGACTTGCTATTGCTGGACTTGCGTCATCAGCCGCAACGCGGGCTGACCCTGTTGCGCGATCTGCGTTTGGCAGGAGAGCCGGTGGAGGCGATTGCATATCTTGCCCGAGGGGATCGGGAGACGCTGAACTGTGCCATGCGTTTGGGCGTAGCAGACTGCCTGATCGATCCATTTGATCGTACACGGTTTGAACAGGCGGTTGGACGCTTTTTGCGGCGATTGCAGATTTATGATCGACCGGTTTTGACGCAGGAGATGGCTGACAGCGTCAAAAAAGGAATCGTGGATGCGCCGATGCTCCCCAAAGGATTACAACAAAAGACCTTGGAAACCATTCGCGCGGTGCTGGCGCGTGAACCGGACACGCATTTTACCTGTGGTGAACTGGTGAAGAAGGTGCGCGTTTCACGCATCACGGTGCAGCGCTATTTAGCATATTTGAGCGCGATAGGAGAGCTGGAGCAGACGCAAGACGACTGCACGGGGGGGCGCCCCTGCACGGTGTACCGATATCGGGAGAATGTGTTTGGGTGAACTACCTGCCGAAGCAAAACAACTCCTCAAGCGGGGCTTCCACAGCACGGGAAACATCCATGGCGAGTTTGAGTGATGGATTATACTTACTTGCTTCCAGCCGTACAATCGTCTCGCGCCGCACGCCAACAATTGCGGCGAGTTCTTCTTGAGAAAGCTCTTTCAAGACGCGATATTTTTTCAAATTGCACTGGAAATTGCCCATATGCGGTTACCTCTTTTCCAAGCAGTAGAAAGAAATACAGTAGGTGAGGCTGATTGCAACGATGCCAAATGCGCAGAGTAATACAAGCTGCACTTGCGTTAGATGTGTGGCGCTTGCAAAAATACATAGTACGCTAAGTTGTATTAATGAACAGAAAAAAGCGTTGCGCATGGATTTTTGCCTATTGCGCAGATAACGCTCATCTTTCTTTTCTGCGAGCAAGCGACCTTCCTCGCCCAACGCAAGAATGCCAATGTTTACATTTTGTACAAAGAAGCAGCCGAATAAGCCAAACAGTGCAAAGAACAACAGCAATGCACTAGACTGCATTGGAGCGCTGTAATAGGAGAAGCCAAGAAAACCGAGAAAACCCAAATATCCAAATTGAAACGGACAAAACTTGTACAACGCTTTCACAGCAACCTCCTGAAAAGTGATAAATAAATCACATTTACATGTAAAGTCAAGTATAAAAAATAGGTCTGCAAGCGTTTTCAAGCAGCTTGGAATTGCTGAAACTAAAGGGAACGATGTGCGATTATTCTACCACATCCAACTGCCCCGTTAAGGGGTCTATGACAAAGCCGGCAACTTTGATATCTTTGGGAATGAGGGGATGATGTACAATCACGCCTACGGTTGCGGCGACTGATTCGGCAGGATCTTCAAAACCTTTGAACCAGTGCTCAAGGTCCACGCCGCAGTATTCGATCATATCCAGTTCTTTTTCGCTGATGCCGCGCTGCTTCATCTTTTTGATCATGCGTTGCGGTTGCAAGGACTGCATTCCGCAATCATAATGCCCGACCACGAAAATCTCTTCGACATTTAGCTCATAAATCGCCACAAGAAGGCTGCGCATGGCACTGCCAAATGGGTGGGAAATTACGCCGCCTGCATTCTTGATGATTTTGATATCACCGTTTTTAAAACCCAATGCGGCGGGCAATAATTCTGTCAGCCGTGTGTCCATGCAGGATAGCACGGCGATTTTTTTGTTGGGGTACTTGGTGGTGGCGTACTGCTCGTACTCCTTGTTTTTTACAAATTCCCGATTGAACTCTAATACTTCGTTCACGTAGGACATGATTCCTCCTAAGATTGTTTGGTTTCCTCCAATGCGATCTTGTCGTGCCGGGCTTCGAAATCTCGGATGCAATGATGAATCAGAAACACGATTTGCCTACCGGCAGAGCGAGCATCATACTTTTCAACACGATCATACTGCGTCGTCAATGCTGATGTGTTTTTGCGGTTTCATGAAAACACCATCTTCCTCAAAAACCGCCTCAGAATCTGAGGCGGTTGGATGGAATCTGCAATTATTTGTTGAACACCTTGCTGAGCACATGCGGCGTCTGGCTGGCGCTGCGGCATTCCGTGCAGGAAAGCTCCACATATTCGCGCAGCATGGGGCGGAAATCGGGATGTGCGCAATTCTCGATGATGAGATGCGCGCGCTCCTTCGGTGTTTTTGCCCGTAAGTCCGCATAGCCATATTCTGTGACAAGGAAATGGATATCATGCTCCGTGTGGTCGACATGCGTCACAAAAGGCACGATAGAGGAGATGGCGCCGCCTTTTGCGGTGGAGGGCGTCATAAAAATGGAAAGCCCTGCGTTCTGCGCAAAGTCGCCGCTGCCGCCGATACCGTTCATCATGCGCGTGCCGTTGATATGCGTGGAGTTGGTGTTGCCATAGATGTCTGCTTCGATGACGGTGTTCATGGCAACGAGTCCCAGGCGACGGATGACTTCGGGATGATTGGAAATTTCCTGAGGGCGCAACATGACTTTGGAACGGTATTCCTCAAAGTGCGCATTATAGTGCTCCTCGAAATCCGGCGAAATGGTGAGCGCTGTGCCGGATGCAAAAGCAATCTTGCCGGAGTCGATGAGTGTGAACACGGCATCCTGCAAGACCTCGGAGTAGACCACTAAATCCGTGAAGGAAGACTTTTCCAGTCCTGCAAGCACGGCATTTGCAACGCCGCCCACACCGGATTGCAGCGGGGGAAGCGGCACGGGCAAACGGCCTGCCTCGGTTTCTTTGGTGATCAGCTCGATGATGTTGTCCGCGATTTTCTGTGAAATCTCGTCCACCGGCGGCACGGCGCGTCCGCGATCTGGAATGTCTGTAATGACGATTGCCGCGATTTTGTCAAAATCGCAGGGGTAATATTCTGTGCCGATACGATCATCCGCATGCACAATCGGGATGGGGAGTGTATTGGGCGCGGGTGCGACGGTGTAGATGTCGTGCAGCCCCTTGAGGCTTTCCGGCTGCGAGACATTCAGCTCGAAAATCACCTGTTTGGCACAATCCACGTAGGTGTTTGCCGCGCCGATGGAAGTGGAAGGGATGATGTGCCCTTGCTCGTCAATGCCGGAGATTTCCACGATGGCAAAGTCGATTTCGCCGAAGAAGCCGCTTTTTGCCCAGACAGGAACCTGACTGAGGTGTACATCATAATAGTCAATTTTTCCTGCATTGATGGCGTTGCGCAGCTCGGAGTGCGTTTGATAGGGGGTGCGGCGCTTCATTGCGCCGGAACGCACCAGTGCGCCGTCAATCTCATCGCCGACGGAAGCGCCCGTCATAACGGTGAGATCGCGGATTTCACCCGCCTCAGCGCGTTTTGCAATCGCAAGCGGCACCGCCTTGGCATGTCCTGCGGGAGTAAAACCGCTCATGCCGATGGTCGCACCGGGAAACACCAGTTTGGCAGCGTCCTCTGCGCTCATCACCTTGCTCAAAAATTTTTCGCATTTAATTCTGTCATTCATATTTGGAAACCTCCGTCATCTTTGATGCGCAGCCGCCGAAATCAGACCCGTGTTGTCCGGAATCTATCAAACTGCACTGCGTATGAAAAGAAATTTTGTTCACTATTTCTTATATTATACACCGCCGGACATAATTTTCTACTGCAATCAAAAGTTTGACAAGTTTTTTTACTTACATAACTTTGAATCGCGCGGGAAAGAGCCTATAATAGTATTGTGAAGTTTTAAACAAAGATGTTTGATCTTAAAATAAAAAAGTTTGCAGGAGGATTTGAAAGAATGGCAACAGTGTCAGAATTGATCGAACGCGCACGGGTGGCGCAGGCGGAATACGAGAAAAACGCGACGCAGGAGCAAGTGGATGCTGCGGTGCGGGCGATTGGCAAGGTGGTCTATGATCGTGCGGAAGAGCTTTCGCGCCGTGCGGTAGACGAATCCGGCATGGGCGTCTATGAGGACAAAGTGGCAAAGTGCAAAGGCAAGTCCAAGTGCATCTGGAACAGCCTGAAAGGCAAAAAGTCCTACGGTATCATTGAAGAGGACAAAGAAAACAACATCATCAAAGTAGCGAAACCCAAGGGTGTTGTAGGCGCGGTAACGCCGGTGACCAATCCGGTTGTGACCCCCATGTGCAACGCAATGTTTGCACTGAAAGGGAAGAATGCCATCGTGGTTGCGCCGCATCCGCGCACGGCGGCGCTCAACAAATACGTGGTAGATTTGTTCCGCGCGGAGCTCAAGGCGCTTGGGTTGCCGGAGGATCTGATCCAGACCATCGAAACTCCCTCGCTGGATACCACGCAGGAATTGATGGGTGCGGCGGACGTTGTGGTGGCAACAGGCGGCGGCGCAATGGTGAAATCCGCATATTCCAGCGGCAAGCCGGCACTCGGCGTTGGCCCCGGCAATGTGCAGGTCATCATCGACAAGGGCATTGACTACAATGACGCTGCGGCGAAAGTGATCGCAGGTCGTAAATTCGACAACGGTATCATCTGCTCGGGCGAGCAGAGCGTGATTGCGCCCAAGGATGAATTTGACAAGGTAATTGACGCGTTTAAAGCAAACGGCGCATACTATATCGACGATCCGGCACAGGTGGAAAAATTTGCGCAGACGCTGTTCCCCGGCGGGGTGATCGGCAAGGATGTGGTTGGACAGAGCGTGCAGAAGGTTGCAGGGCTTGCAGGCATTGCAGTGCCGGAGGATACCAAAGTGGTGATTCTTAAAGGCCGTGGCTTTGGCCGTGCGGACGTGCTGTGCAAAGAAAAAATGTGCCCCTTCATGGTGGCAATCCCCTATGACACCTTCGAGGACGCGATGCACATTGCATACGAGAACCTTGACTACGAAGGCAAAGGGCACACCTGCGCGATTCACTCGAATGATCAGGAGCACATCCGCATGGTGGGAGAGAAGATGCCGGTTAGCCGTATTGTGGTCAACCAGCCTTCCTCGACAACGGCGGGCGGCGCGCTGACGAACGGTCTGGCGCCCACAACGACGCTGGGCTGCGGTTCCTGGGGTAACAACAGTATCTCCGAGAACCTCAACTACACGCATCTGATCAACATTTCGCGCATCGCGTTGTTCGATCCGAACAAAAAGGTGCCGACGGACGACGAGATCTGGGCATAACGAGAGTTCACGTGACGGCGCGCGGGGCAAGTCCTTGCGTGCTGTGTCATATAAAAAACGCGAGATGGGGCAACCCACACCGCACAATAATATTTTAGGAGAAAGATATGGATTTCACATTAAGCAAAGAACATCAAATGCTGCAAACGCTGTATCGTGCGTTTGCCGAGCAGGAAGTGAAACCGCTTGCGGAGGAAGTGGACGAAGAAGAACGCTTTCCGGCAGAGACGGTAGAAAAAATGAAACAATACGGCTTTTTGGGCATACCCTTCCCCAAAGAATACGGTGGACAGGGTTGCGATACGCTGGCGTATGCGATGTGCGTGGAGGAGCTTTCCAAGGTCTGCGCGACCACGGGCGTAATCGTTTCCGCGCATACCTCGCTGGGCGCAAACCCAATCAAGCAGTTTGGCACGGAAGAACAGAAGCAGAAATATCTGGTTCCGCTGGCAAAGGGCGAAAAGATCGGCGCGTTTGGACTGACCGAAGCGGGCGCGGGCACGGATGCTTCCGGACAGCAGACGAAGGCGGTGCTGGAGGGTGACAATTATATCATCAGCGGCAGCAAAATCTTCATTACAAACGCGGGCTATGCGGACATCTACATCATCTTTGCGATGACGGATAAATCCCAGGGTACACGCGGCATTTCCGCATTCATTGTGGAAAAGGATTTCCCCGGATTCTCGGTAGGCAAAAAAGAGCGCAAAATGGGTATCCGCGGCAGTGCGACGGCAGAGCTGATTATGGAAAACTGCATCGTACCCAAGGAAAACATGCTGGGCAAAGAGGGTCAGGGCTTTAAAATCGCGATGGCGACGCTGGACGGCGGGCGCATCGGGATTGCGGCGCAGGCGCTGGGTATTGCGGAAGGCGCGTTCAACGAGACGGTTGCCTATGTGAAAGAGCGCAAGCAGTTTGGCAAGCCTTTGGCAAACTTCCAGAACACGCAGTTTGCGCTGGCAGACCTCAAAGCGCGCATTGATGCGGCACAACTGCTGGTTTATCGTGCGGCGATTGCAAAGGACACCAAGGATCGGTATTCCGTGGAATCCGCAACCGCGAAGCTTTATGCGGCGGAAACCGCGATGGCAGTGACCACCAAATGCGTACAGCTGATGGGCGGTTACGGCTACACGCGGGAATATCCGGTGGAGCGCATGATGCGCGACGCGAAGATCACGGAAATCTACGAAGGCACCAGCGAAGTGCAGCGGATGGTTATTTCTGCTGACTTGCTGAAATAACAGGAGGGACAACTCAGTGAATATTGTTGTATGTATCAAACAAGTTCCGGATACCAACGAGGTGCGTTTGGATCCGAAAACAGGAACGCTCATTCGTGAGGGAGTACCCTCCATCATCAACCCCGACGACAAAGCGGGACTGGAAGCGGCGCTGCGTTTAAAGGATAAGCACGGCGCAAAGGTCACCGTGATTTCCATGGGGCCGCCGCAGGCTGACCTCGCACTGCGTGAAGCGCTTGCGATGGGCGCAGACGAGGCGATTTTGGTGACGGACAGAGCATTTGGCGGCGCAGACACGTGGGCGACATCTTCCACGCTGGCATCCGCCATCAAAAAACTGCCGTATGACCTCATCATCACAGGCAGACAGGCGATTGACGGCGACACCGCACAGGTGGGGCCGCAGATTGCGGAGCATCTGAAGCTGGCGAACATCAGCTATGCGGAGGAGATCGAAATTCAGGACAAGAGCATTGTGGTCAAGCGCCAATATGAGGATCGCTACCACATCATCAAAGCGCAGCTTCCCTGCCTGATTACGGCGCTGGCGGAGCTGAATATGCCGCGTTACATGACACCCGCGGGTGTTTGGGACGCATATCGTGAGAAGGAAGTCCTCATTTGGACGCTGGAAGATTTGGACGTGGATCGCACGAACATCGGACTCAAGGGTTCGCCGACGCGCGTGTTCAAATCCTTCACCAAGCCGCTGAAATCGGCGGGCACGGTGGTCAACACGGACATAGCGGAATCGGTTGAGTTTTTGATGGACAGCCTCCGCAGCAAGTTCATTATTTGAGGAGGTTTGTTGCATGAATATTCAGGATTATAAGGGCGTATTCGTTTTTGCCCAACAAGAAGACGGAAAACTCTCCGGCGTTGCGCTGGAGTTGGTGAGTAAGGCGACGGAGCTTGCCAAAGCGCTGGACACGGAAGTGACGGCAGTGGTGCTGGGACATAACATTGACGCTTTGGCGGAAAAACTCGGACGCTATGGTGCGGACAATGTAATCCTTGCGGATGCACCGGAACTGGAAGTATACATGACGGAGCCGTACACCCATGTGCTCACACAGATTGTGGAAGAAAAGAAACCCGAAATCGTGCTGTATGGTGCGTCCGCAATCGGGCGAGACCTTGCGCCTCGCGTTTCTGCGCGTGTGCACACCGGCTTGACGGCGGACTGCACCGGACTTGAGGTGGACGAGGAAAGTAAGAATTTGCGCATGACGCGTCCTGCGTTTGGCGGCAACATCATGGCGACCATCATTTGCCCGGAATTCCGTCCGCAGATGGCGACGGTGCGCCCCGGCGTGATGCAGCGCATCCACCCCATCGAGTCCCACGCAAAGGTGGAGAAATTCCCGGTGAACCTGCCCAAAGAGTGCGTGAATGTACAGATTTTGGACATCATCAAAAAAGTGAGCGACAAGATGGACATTCAAGACGCAAAAGTGCTGGTGTCCGGCGGACGCGGCATGGGATGCCCCGAAAACTTCAAACTTTTGGAAGATTTGGCGGAGGCATTTGGCGGCACCGTTGCGTCCTCACGTGCTTGCGTGGATGCAGGCTGGGTAGACAAGGATCGTCAGGTGGGACAGACCGGCAAGACCGTGCGCCCCAATCTGTATATTGCTTGCGGAATTTCCGGCGCGATTCAGCATTTGGCGGGCATGGAGGATTCCGATGTAATCATTGCCATCAATAAGGACGAATATGCGCCCATCTTTGAGGTGGCGGACTATGGCGTGGTGGGGGATGTGATGAAGATCGTTCCGGCCTTCACCGAGCAGGTCAAGCGCGCGATCGCGCAGCGCAGCGAGGCTTAAACTGTTTTTGCGGGGGCGAGGCATTTGCTCCCGCAGATTACAAAATAGAAGCCATACAGTAAACCAATCGTAATCCTTAGGAGGATGTTAAAATGAGCAGAAAAGTAACCATCATCGGCGCGGGCAGCGTCGGGGCTACCATCACCTATACCATGGCGGTAAACGGGCTTGCGTCTGAGATCGTGATGATCGACGTAAACACCGAAAAAGCACTGGGCGAAGCAATGGATATCCGTCAGGGCACGCCGTTTTGCTCCCCCATCCAGATCTATGCAGGAACCTATCAAGATGCGCAGGATTCGGATGTTGTCATCATCACATCGGGCATCCCGAGAAAAGTAGGACAATCGCGCATTGATTTGGCGCAGACCAACGTGGACGTCATCAAGTCCATTGCGCCGGAAATCGTAAAATATGCACCGGATGCGGTGTATCTGCTGGTGAGTAATCCTGTAGACGTGCTGACATACACCTTCTGCAAGGTTTCCGGACTGCCGGAAAGCCGCATCATTGGCTCCGGTACCATTTTGGATACCGCGCGCCTGCGTTCGCGTTTAGCGGAGTATTTGGATATCAGCCAGAAGAGCATCCATGCTTATGTCATGGGCGAACACGGAGACAGCTCTTTTGTGCCGTGGTCCACCGCGCGCGTCGGCAGCGTGGAAATCCTAGACGAGCAGGGTGGCTTTAACTTCAACGGACGTGTGAAAGCGAAGCTGAATCCCGATGAGATCGAAAACTATATCCGCACTTCGGGTGGCAAGATCATTGAGCGCAAGGGTGCGACCTATTACGCCATTGCAATCTCGGTATGCCACATCGTGGACTGCCTGTTTGGCAGCTCCAACCGGGTGATGACGGTTTCCTCCATGCTGCATGGAGAATATGGAATCGAGGACGTTTGCCTGTCTATTCCCTTCATCTTTGGCCCCAAAGGTATTTGCGGCAACGTCATGCCGCGCATGACGGACGATGAAGTGGCGAAGTTGCATCACAGCGCAGAAGTGCTGAAAAATGTAATCAAGCAAGTGAATGTTTGAGGGAGGTAATGCGATGGAATACCGGATTGAACGCGATTCGATGGGGGAAATGCAGGTTCCCGCGGACAGATATTGGGCGGCACAGACACAGCGCAGCCTCCAAAATTTTGAAATCGGCGGGGAAGTGATGCCCCGCGAGATCACACATGCGTTTGGCATTTTAAAGAAGGCGGCGGCGATTGCAAACTGCAATTTAGGCAAGCTGGACGAAGCCAAGAAAAATGCGATCAGCGCGGCGTGTGACGAGGTGATCGCCGGAAAACTCAACGATCATTTCCCGCTGGTGGTTTGGCAGACGGGCAGCGGCACGCAGTCCAACATGAATGCCAATGAAGTGATCGCAAATCGCGGCAACGAGATTGCGGGACAGGCGATCTTGCACCCGAACGACGATGTAAACAAATCGCAAAGCTCCAACGATACCTTCCCCACCGCGATGCACATTGCGGCGGTGATTGGCATTGAGGATGCGCTGATTCCGCAGATGGATGAGTTGATTGCCACATTCGCGCGTATTGAGAAGGAGAGCGAAGGCATCGTGAAGAGCGGACGCACACACCTTCAGGACGCGACGCCCATTGCGTTTTCGCAAGAAGTGAGCGGCTGGCGCAACATGATCGAAAAGACCAAACAGATGCTGAAAGATTCGCTGGGCGGATTGAAGGAATTGGCACTGGGCGGCACGGCTGTGGGCACGGGGCTGAATGCGCCGGCAGGATTCGCCGAAGAAATTGCAAAGCAAGTGGGCGTGCTGACCGACAAAGACTTTGTGACGGCGGAGAACAAATTCCATGCGCTGACCTCCAAGGACGAACTGGTTTTCGCACATGGTGCGCTGAAAGCGCTGGCAGCGAACCTCATGAAGATTGCAAATGACGTGCGTTGGCTGTCAAGCGGCCCGCGCTGCGGCCTTGGAGAGATTTTCATTCCGGAAAATGAGCCGGGTAGTTCTATTATGCCGGGCAAGGTGAATCCGACGCAGTGCGAATCGCTGACGATGATTGCCGTACAGGTGATGGCAAACGATGTGGCGGTGGGCATGGCGGCATCGCAGGGCAACTTTGAACTGAATGTGTTCATGCCGGTGTGCATTTACAATTTCTTGCAGTCGGTACGGTTGCTGGCGGACGGCATCGCGTCCTTCAACAAAAACTGTGCGGTGGGCATTGAGGCAAACCGCGAAAAGATGGAACACAACCTGCATAATTCTTTGATGTTGGTGACGGCGCTGAACCCGTACATCGGGTATGACAATGCTGCCAAAACAGCGAAGAAGGCGCACAAGGAGAACATTTCACTCAAGGAGGCCTGCATATCGCTGGGATTCCTGACCGAAGAAAAGTTCGACGAGGTGTTCCACCCCGAAGAGATGATTTAAACGAGAGCGCTCCGGCATCAAGCTGTTTGATGCCGGAGCACAGGACAAGGGAGTATGTCTATGGACTTGAACTATTATCCGGGCTGTACGCTCAAAACGCAGGCGAAAGAGCTGGACGTTTATGCGCGCAGCGCGGCACAGGCGTTGGGCGTGAATTTGTGCGAGCTGGAAGAATGGCAGTGTTGCGGCGCGGTGTATCCCATGGCGACAGACGAATATGCAACCAAGCTTTCGGCGGTGCGCACACTGGCGCAGAGCGCGGAGCGTGGGGAGCTGGTGACGTTGTGTTCGGCATGCCATCACGTAATCAAGCGCGTGAACAACGACATGCAGAAAAACGAGGAAATGCGCACCAAGGTCAATCAGTATTTACAGTTGGAACAACCGTATGCCGGTGAGACGCAGGTGCTGCACTATTTTGAAGTGCTGCGCGATAAAGTAGGCTTCGATGAAATTGCAAAGCGCGTGGTGCACCCGCTGACAGGGAAAAAAATCGGCGCATACTACGGCTGCCTGCTGCTGCGTCCGGGCAAAGAGATGCAGTTTGACAAGCCGGAGAACCCCACAATCATGGAGGATTTCATTCGTGCTTTGGGCGGAGAGCCGGTCATTTATCCCTACCGCAATGAATGCTGCGGCGGATATGTGGTGATGGAAAACAAAGAGGACACGGCGCGTCTGTGCAAACAGGCGCTTGCTTCGGCATCTAAAAAAGGCGCACAGATGGTGGTGACGGCATGTCCGCTGTGCCGCTATAATTTAGAAGAAAACAGCGCAGAAAGCGGCGTGGAAGTCGTATACTTCACGAAGCTGCTGGCAGAAGCGCTGGGCGTGGCGGAAGGAGGCGCAAAGTGAGCAATCTTTCCCAAAATGAACTCAAAGAAACCGTATTGCGCGTGAGCGGGGTAGATCCTAAAAAGTGTATGGTGTGCGGAAAATGCTCCGGCACCTGCCCTGCATATGACGAGATGGAATATCATCCGCATCAATTTGTGGTCATGGTGAAGGACGGGCGCATCCGCGAGCTGATGGAATCGGAATCGCTATGGCGTTGCCTTTCCTGCTTTGCCTGTATGGAACGCTGTCCGCGTAATGTGGAGCCCGCAAAGCTGATTGAGGCAGTGCGATTGATGGTGATCCGTGAAAAAGGCGGAGACCACATGAACGCACAGGATGTGCCGCCGCTTGTAGACGGCGAATTGCCACAGCAGGCGATTATCAGCGCATTGCGGAAGTATTGGAAATAATCCCGATCTGGGGCAGCCGAGGGCTTGTCTGTGAAGCCGGAGATGGAGCGCAGGTGCGGCGCACGCGGCGCAGAGATCATCAAAGCTTTGCGCAGACGTGCGGGAAACACAAGCATGCGCGCCGTAATGAACGCGGATCGCAAGCGCCTGCTTGCAAGGGAGCTTGTATCGTATAAGGAGAAGTGATTATTTTGCAAAGAATCGGAGTTTTCGTCTGCTGGTGTGGCAGTAATATTGCGGCAACAGTGGATGTAGAAGCAGTCGCGCAGGCGGTGAAGAGTGAGCCGGGCGTGGTCTATGCGATGGAATACCAATATATGTGCTCGGAGGTGGGCCAATCACGCATCATCGAGGCGGTGAAGGAACACAATCTGACGGGAATCGTGGTTTGTGCGTGTTCGCCGCGTATGCACGAGGCAACCTTCCGCAGAACAGCACAAGCGGCGGGGTTGAACCCGTATATGGTGGAAATCGCAAACATTCGTGAGCAGTGCTCGTGGATTCATAAGGACAAGCAGGAAGGCACGGAAAAGGCGATAATCCTCGCCAAAGCTGCCATTGCCAAGCTGAACCTGAATGCGCCGTTGACTGCGGGTGAGAGCCCTGTGGTGAAGCGCGCGCTTGTGATTGGCGGCGGCATTGCCGGCATTCAAACCGCACTGGACATTGCGGATGCGGGCTATGAAGTGGACATTGTGGAGAAACTGCCGACCATCGGCGGTAAGATGGCGCAACTGGACAAGACATTTCCCACGCTGGACTGTGCGGCGTGCATTCTGACCCCCAAGATGGTGGATGCGGCGCAGCATGAAAAAATAAATCTGTATACCTATTCCGAGGTGGATAAGATTTCGGGATTTGTGGGCAACTTCACGGTGGACATTCGCAAAAAGGCGCGTAATGTGGACGAGGAAGCGTGTACAGGCTGCGGCGTTTGTGCGGAGAAATGCCCCAGCAAGAAGGCGAAGAGCGAATTTAATATGGGACTTAAAAATCGCGGTGCGATTTACATTCCCTTTGCGCAGGCGATTCCCAATGTGCCGGTCATCGATCACGAGCATTGCACCCACTATAAAACGGGTAAATGCGGTGTATGTGAGAAGATTTGTCCCTCCAAGGCGATTCGCTTTGAGCAGGAGGACGAAATCGTGACCAAACAATACGGCGCGATCATTGCGGCGACAGGATTTCAAACCATCGATCTTGCGGATTATGACGAATTTCAGTATGCGCAGTGCCCGGATGTGATCACATCACTGGAGCTGGAGCGCCTGATGAATGCCGCGGGACCGACGGAGGGCGTGTTGCTGCGGCCTTCGGATAAGGAACACCCGCATACCATTGTGTTTGTGCAGTGCGTGGGCTCGCGTGAATCGGAGGGCTGCGGAAAATCCTACTGTTCTAAGATCTGCTGCATGTATACGGCGAAACACGCGATGATGATTCGGGAAAAATATCCCGACACGCAGGTGTATGTATTCTATATTGATGTGCGCACCCCCGGCAAGAACTTTGATGAATTCCAACGCCGCGCGGTGGAGCAATACGGCGTGAACTATGTCAAAGGCATGGTGGGTAAGGTGGCAGAGGAGGACGGAGTGCTGCATGTGCAGGCTTCCGATCTCATCAGCAACAAGCAAATGAACATTGATGCGGATTTGGTGGTGCTGGCAACGGCGGTGGAGCCTGACCCATCGGCAAGGCCGCTGGCAACGATGCTCACGGCGAGCATGGACACCAACGATTTCTTCACGGAGGCACACCCCAAGCTGCGTCCGGTGGAAAGTCCCACGGCGGGCGTGTTCCTGTCCGGCATCTGCCAAGGGCCGAAGGACATTCCGGAGACCGTGGCGCAGGCGGGCGCGGCGGCGGCAAAAGTGATTGGTCTGCTTGCCAAAGACAAACTCAAATGCAACCCGTGTGTGGCGGGATCGGATTGCCTGCTGTGCAATGGCTGCAGCGCATGTGCGAATGTTTGCCCATACGGCGCGATCACGTATACTGAAACCGAAGTCAACGACCATGGCAAGCGCGAGGTGCGGCGGGTGGCGCAGGTAAACGAGGCGGTTTGCCAAGGCTGCGGCGCGTGCACGGTGACGTGCCCGTCCGGCGCGATGGATTTGAAGGGCTTTACCAACAAACAAATTATGGCGGAGGTGGACGCGATATGCAGGAATTGACCAAACAGGGCGGATATACGCCGCTGATCGTTTCCTTTTGCTGCAACTGGTGCAGCTATGCGGGCGCCGACCTTGCCGGGACGAGCAGATTGGATTATCCCGCGAACGTAAAGATTATCCGTGTGCCTTGCTCGTGCAGGGTGAATCCGCTGTTTATTTTACGCGCATTCCAACGTGGCGCGGATGGTGTGATTGTAAACGGTTGCCATCCGGGTGATTGCCATTATTCCACGGGTAACTATTATGCCCGCCGCCGCTTTGCGCTGATGCAAAGCATGCTGGAATACATGGGCATCGAACGCGGCAGAATGCGTGTGGAATGGGTTTCTGCGGCGGAAGGTCAGAAGTTTGCGCAGGTGATGAATGAATTTGTGCAGACGGTGAGCGAGCTGGGAGAGAACAAGAGATTGGAGGATTTGCGATGCAAGTAATCAGAGACGCAATCGTTCAAAAAGCGCGCGCACTGCTTGCGGACGGCACAGTCAACCGCGTGTTGGGCTGGCAGGGCGGAGAGTTTTGCTATGATACCACACCGGCAGTGTTTACGGCGGATACATTGGACAATTTGGTTTACGACTGCTTTTGCGGCGCAAACCTGAGCAAATATTTGATTGAGGAAAGCAAGAAGGAAGGGCGCATCTTGGCGCTGCTGAAGCCTTGCGACACATACAGTTTTAACCAACTGGTGAAGGAACACCGCATTGACCGGGAAAAGGTTTATGTGCTGGGTGTGCCCAGCCACGGCAATGTGGATATGGGCAAGCTTGCCGCAAAAGGCATTAAAGGCGTACTTTCGGCGCAGGAAGTGGACGGTATGCTCAAGCTGGAAACACTGTACGGCGACCGTGAGTGCGCGCTGAAAGATGTGTTGATCGAGCGCTGCTTATGCTGCAAGAGCGAAGAATTCATGGTCAGTGATGATACGATCGCAGACACTCAACCCTTTGAGCTGCGCAAACATGATCGCTTTGCAATGGTGAAGAAGCTGGAGGCGATGACGCCGGACGAGCGCTTTGCGTTCTGGCGCGGGGAGCTGAGTAAGTGCATTCGATGTAATGCCTGCCGCAATGCGTGCCCTGCGTGCTCCTGTCTGAAGTGCATCTTTGACAACGACGATTCCGGCGTGTCGGCGAAAGCGAATGTGGACACCTTTGAAGAAAATATGTTCCACATCATCCGCGCATTTCATGTGGCGGGGCGGTGCACAGACTGTGGCGAATGCTCTCGCGTTTGTCCGCAGGGGATTCCGCTGCACCTTTTGAACCGCAAGTTTATCAAGGATATCAACGAGAACTACGGAGATTATCAGGCCGGCTCGGACGACGAATCGCCGTGGCCGCTGGTCAGCTTTACAGAAGGCGACACGGAGCCGGGCCAGATCAAAGGAGGTGCGCAATGATGAAACAAATTGCGCGGGATCGTTTGAATGAGCTGTTTGCAGCCATCGCAAGCGACAAGACCTTATATCTGCCTATTTCGCAAAAGGGCAAAGTGGATTTTGCGGCTTGGACGCCGGAAGCGCGTGTGAATTTAAACGTGCTGAACACGGTGAAATCGGGTAAGGATTTGTTCTTTCCGCAGAGTGAGGATCTGGTGTCCTTTGAAATGAAGGGCAAGGAGATCAAAGTAAGCGCGCCGGATGCGCCGGACGCACCCTTTGTGGTGTTCGGGATGCGCGGATGTGATGTGATGGGGATGGAAGTGCTGGATCGCGTGTTTTTAAGCGAGCCGGTGGACAGCTACTACGCATCGCGCCGCGAACATGGTGTGGTGATCGCGCTGGCATGTGCGCAGCCGGAAGAAACCTGTTTTTGCACGGCATTTGGGATCGATGCGACGCAGCCCAAAGGAGATGTAAGCGCGTGGCTGACGCAGGATGCGCTGTATTTGCAGGCAATCACGGAAAAAGGCGAATTGCTGCTGTCATCGCTTCCTATGCTGGAGGACGCGGACGGTGCAGCGGTGGAGGCACAGCAGGCACAGATCAAAGAGATTTTGCAGAAGCTGCCGCTCTCGAACCTTGATCTGACTGAGTTTGACGGAACGGCGACGGAGAAGTTTTTCGATTCTCCCAAGTGGGCGGAGCTTTCCAAGGCGTGTATCGGCTGCGGCACCTGTACCTTTGTGTGCCCGACCTGCCAATGCTATGACATTCGGGACTTTGATTCGGGTAAGGATGTGCAGCGCTATCGCTGTTGGGATTCCTGCATGTATTCCGACTTTACACGCATGGCGCACGGGAATCCGCGCACCTCGCAGGTGGAGCGGTTCCGCCAGCGGTTTATGCACAAGCTGGTATATTTCCCTGCCAACAATGACGGGATGTATTCCTGCGTGGGATGCGGGCGGTGCATTGCAAAATGCCCCATTTCCATGAATATCGCAAAAGTAATCAGAACGTTGGGGGACACGAAATGAGCAATAGAAACGACGTGCTGATTCCCGATGTGGGGGTCATCACAGACATCAGACAGGATACGCCGGATGTTAAGACATTCCGTGCGGAGGCGCTTTCCGGCGGGAAATGTTTTGAGCATATGCCCGGACAGTGCGCGATGTTGTCCATCCCCGGCGTGGGAGAAGCGATGTTTTCCATCACCTCATCGCCTACCAACACGAAATATATGGAGTTCAGCATCAAAAAGTGTGGCTGCCTGACGGATTGGCTGCACCAAATGGACGTGGGTCAGCAGATCACCATTCGAGGGCCGTATGGCAATGCGTTCCCTGTGGAAACCGATCTGGTGGGCAAAGATTTGCTGTTTATTGCGGGCGGAATCGGACTTGCGCCGCTGCGCTCCGTAATCAACTACGTGTTGGACAAGCGCGGGCAATACGGCAAGGTTGACATCGTTTACGGATCGCGCACCAAAGCGGATCTGGTGGACTATGACGACATTACGAATGTGTGGCCGGGTGCGGAAAATACCGAGGTGCATTTGACCATTGACTGCGGCGAGGAGGACTGGGACGGTCATGTGGGGTTTGTACCCGCATACGTTAAAAAGCTGAATTTTTCCACGGATAAAACGGTGCTGGTTTGCGGGCCTCCGGTCATGATCAAATTTACGCTGGCGGCGCTGATGGAGATGGGCTTTGACAAAACGCAGATTTTTACGACGATGGAGCTGCGTATGAAATGCGGCGTTGGCAAATGCGGACGCTGCAACATCGGTTCCAAGTATGTTTGTAAGGACGGTCCGGTATTCCGGTGCGACGAGCTGGATGAATTGCCGGATGAATATTAATCACGCTGTCCGAAAACGCAACGGCGGTTTCGATCCAGCTTGAGCAGGAATGAGAGATTTTGGACATTTGTGATTGAGAGGAGTTAGACAATGGAACAAATGGTAAACGTTTTTCTGATGGGGAAGCAGTATAGTGTCCCATCAGGCCTCACCATCATGGGGGCAATGGAATACGCGGGATATAAACTGGTGCGCGGCTGTGGCTGCCGTAACGGATTTTGTGGCGCGTGTACCACGATATACCGCATCAAGGGTGATAACACAATCCGCTTTTGCCTGGCATGCCAGACTACGGTGGAAAACGATATGTATGTGGCGACACTGCCGTATTTCCCGACGGTGAAGCCGCTGTATGATATGGAAGAGGTGCGCGCGGATGAGCAGATCATGATGCAGCTTTATCCGGAAATCTACAAGTGCATCGGGTGTAATGCCTGCACCAAGGCCTGTACGCAGGATTTGAAGGTAATGCAGTATATTGCGCATGCACAGCGCGCGCAATATGAGACTTGCGCAGAAATGTCTTTTGACTGTGTGATGTGCGGCGCATGCAGCGCACGCTGCCCTGCCGAGATTACGCATCCGCAGGTGGCATTGCTTGCACGTCGGCTGACGGGAAAATATCTCGCGCCCAAATCCGAGCATTTGGCGTTGCGTGTGGCGGACATCGAAAAGGGCGATTTCACACAGCTCTTGGAGGATGTGGCAGGAAAGCCGTTGGAAGAGCTGAAAGAGCTGTACAACCACAGAGAAATCGAGAAATAGGAGGGGCCTATGTTTACACCAGAAATGCTTGCGTCCGCTGCGAAGGTAGACGCGAGCAGACAAGCGAGAATCGGCGTGGAGCCAAAACGCATGAGCGCCGAGGAAAAAGAAAATCTGTTGCGCGAATTTCACCCGGATTACCGGACGGTGGGATTTGAAGATTTGAAAATTGGCCCCAACAAAGGGGATAAAGTGCCGGTGGAGCTGGCAGCGTTGTTGCAGGCAAACAGCCGCATTTCAGACGTGAATCTGGACCTTTCGGATGTGGCGTACGATGTGGATGTGCTGGTGATCGGCGGTGGCGGCGCGGGTGCTTCCGCAGCGATCGAAGCACACAATGGCGGCGCAAGCGTGATGATTGTGACCAAGCTGCGCATGGGCGACGCGAACACCATGATGGCAGAAGGTGGCATTCAGGCTGCGGATAAGGCAAATGATTCCCCCGCCATTCACTATTTGGATGCGTTGGGTGGCGGACACTATGCAAACAAGCCGGATTTGCTGAAAAAGCTGGTTTCGCAGGGGCCTGCGGCAATTCAGTGGCTGAACGATTTTGGCGTAATGTTTGACAAAGCGCCGGATGGCACGATGGTTACCACGCACGGCGGCGGTACCTCACGCAAGCGGATGCACGCTGCAAAGGATTATTCCGGTGCGGAAATCATGCGTGTCCTGCGCGATGAGGTGTGGAACCGCGAGATTCCCGTGGTGGATTTCACTGCGGCAGTGGAGCTGATTTTGGACGAGGACGGCAAAGCGGCGGGCGCGGTGCTGCAAAACATGGAGACGGGCGAATATCGCATTGCGCGTGCCAAGACGGTGGTGCTGGCGACGGGCGGCGCAGGCAGACTGCACTATCAGGGATTTCCGACATCCAACCACTATGGCGCAACGGCAGACGGGCTGATTCTTGCGTATCGTGCGGGAGCAAAGCTGCTCTATGCGGATACGCTGCAATATCACCCCACAGGCGTGGCGTTCCCCAATCAGATTTTTGGTGCGCTGGTCACGGAGAAGGTACGCTCGATGGGCGCAATGCTGATCAATGCGGACGGGGATGCGTTCATGCACCCGCTGGAGACACGCGATGTGGCGGCGGCGGCGATCATCCGTGAGTGCAATCAGCGACACAAAGGCGTGGTGACGCCCGAAGGGTTTGGCGTGTGGCTGGATACGCCTATGATTGACATCATTCATGGAGAAGGCACGCTAGAATCGCGCTTGCCGGCAATGCTACGTATGTACATGAAGTATGACATTGATATGCGCAAGACCCCCATTTTGATTTATCCGACACTGCATTACCAGAATGGTGGCATTGATATTGCATCGGACGGCATGAGTGGTGTGGAAAACCTGTTTATCGCGGGAGAAGCGGTGGGAGGCATCCACGGACGGAACCGTTTGATGGGGAACTCGCTTTTGGACATCATCGTGTTTGGGCGTAATGCAGGCGTGAATGCGTCGGCAAAATGCAAGCAGACCAAGACGGGCAAGCTGACGCTGTCGCATGTTCAAAAGTTTGCAAACGAGATGAAAGAAGCGGGGATTCAGACAGATGTGGTTTCGCCGCTGTTACTGCCAACTTACACGCATGGGCGTGAGAAATGGCAAGCAGAATAATACCTAAAGCAAACAAGAATGCCGCGCATCAGCGCGGCATTCTTGCTTTATCAGAGGATATATATCAATTAAGATGTACGCATGCTGTTGCTCAAAAACCTGCGATTGAGAGAGAAACCGTATTACTTTGAGGAGCCAACGCGCCGAGCGCCGTGCTTTTGGGCTGCCATGCCGTGGCGGGCATGTGGTTCTGCGCCGGACATCAGTGATAACACCATCGAGAGAAATGCGAACAGAGCAAAAATTTGCTTCATATCCCTCACCTGCCTTTCTGAATTGGTATGCTTCGTGCGCGGCGCACAAGATCGATGCACCACACGCGTTTTCTAGACTATACCAAATCAGTAGGGAAAAAACAGCAATCTTACCTAAATTGCATCTTTTTTACACAAACTGTGCTACATGGCTATTTTTTCAACTTGTCTTGTGTACTCATCAGAAGAATCCGCGCAGAAAAAATGCCATTTTCATAAGAAAAATTGCAATTCCCGCCGCTTTTTTCGCAGATGTAACGGATGGTGGAGACGCCTATGCCGGAGCCGCTGTGCTTGCTGGATTCAAAAAGATCGCCTTTTGGGATGATTGTACCGTCATAGCTATTGGTGACGAGCACGGCAAGCATACTTTGGCTGAGTGTCTTGGTTTGAATCTCGATAAAGCGCTCTGTGCCGGACTGACGCATGCAGCTTTCCAATGCGTTTTCACATAGGTTGCCAAACAAAACCACGCTTTCCGTATCCGGCATACGAAATCCTTCGGGGAAGAGCACGGATGCGTGAATTGTGATGTGCTCCGATTGTGCGCGCGAGACAAAATGACGCAATATCAGATCAACAAAGTGATTGTTGCTGAGGGGTTGCGTATCGTGGGCAGCGGTGCTTTCATACTGCCGCAGGTAATCATTCAGACCTTGCCAATTCTGCTGATTGCAAAAGCCCTGGATCACAATTAGATTATGTCGGAAATCGTGTTCGATGCGCGCGGTGCGCTGAATATATTCGGCGATCTTGTCGTATTGTTCTTTTTGCGTATGGATCATTTGCTCGGCGAGCTGCGTCTTTGCGGTGGCAAGTATGCTGTCGTGCATCTTGAGGAACATTTGCAGCACAGCAACATACGCGAGGTAGGAGACGAGGCTGGAGGCAAGCAGAGCCAGCAGCACAAACCAGCCGGATTCTGTCATGTATTTGTTGCCGGAGCTGAGATATACGAGATAATTGGCGCAGGGCAGCACAAAGAGCCATTTGAGATGATTGCCCTGCATGTCCATTGTTACGACTTGCGCAAACAGCTTGACGCAAAGATACCACATAAAGGGCGATACGGCGGCAAGCACGCAGATGGAGGTGATGATGTAGCTGATTTCCGTCTGGGGAAACAGCTTAAGATTGTAAATGACATAAGTGATGGCGGTGACTTTGAGTGTTGCGCACAGCAAAAAAAACACGAGAAACATAAGCTTTAAAATATCGACGCGAATCACAATGAGTGCATACAGAACTGCCATGGACATCATGCAGATTCCACCGAACAAACGGAATTCGCCAAAGGGGGCGGTGCGTTCCAAAAAAAGCTCGATATCTGCGACGCAGGCAATCACAAAGGTTGCGGAGACGATGATGCTGTTTTTTTTACTGAAACGCAGGCGGTGCTCGAAACACTTATACGCGATGAACACGCACAAAAAAACATGCAGGAATGCTTGAATTGTATATAGAAAAATGATCGAATTATTCATCGGCGCTGTGTTCCATTTCTCCAAAAATATAATCAAAATAGCGTGCCTTGATTGTTTTGGTTTGATTGCGGTTGATGGGGACGTACGTTCCGTTCCGCATAACGAAATTGTTTTTTTCGATGCGCTCGATTTGATCCATATTGACCATCACACAACGCTGACAGGTCAGGAAGCGTTCGTGCAGTAGCATTTCCTGTTCAAAATCACTGAATTTCCGGTAGGTTTTGATCACACTGTTTTTCGTATGAATCTGCAAATAGTGGTTATGATGATCGACAAAAATGATTTCGGAGAGAACCACCTTGATGGGCTCACGCCCTTGCTTGACGATGATGAAGCGATCGCGCAGACTTGATTGTAACAACTGCATCACACGGCTGAGACGAGTATATTCAATGGGCTTTAGAATGTAATCAAACGCTCTGATTTCGTAGCTTTCGATGGCATGCGACTGCGAAGTCGTCAAAAAAACGATAGGGAAATCTGCACCGCGCGCGCGTGCCTCCCGCGCGACCTCTATGCCGGTCAAGCCGGTCATATAAATATCCAAAAACAGAATATCGATTTCATTGAGGTTTGCCTCTTGTAAGAACTGCTCTCCGCTGTGATAGGCAGAAAGCCTGGCAGAAACAAACCGATCCTGCGCATACTGTTTGAGCAGCCCGGCAAGTTGCAGGGTATCTTGTGCATCGTCGTCAACTATAATGATTTTCAATGTGAAGTCCTCGTATTTGTGTCTGCATCATTTTTTCTGGCCGACATCAAGCTGATAGCCGAAGCAGAGATTGTTGCCACCTTGCTTTTTTACTTGATACATTGCCATATCTGCCTTTTGCAGCAGCGCTTCTACCGTGACACCATCCTCCGGATAACAGGCGACGCCGATGCTGGTACTGCAATAGACATCTCCGCTTTTTAAATGCCACACCTTTTTAAACCGAGCGTGAATGAAGTGCGCCAGACTGCGGATGTTGTTTTTCGTGACGGATTCGCCGCCAATGATGGCAACAAATTCGTCGCCGCCGTTTCGATAGGTTGCATTGGCGAGCAACGGGATACTGGAAAAGAAGGCACCGAGCTGAATGAGAAAATCATCGCCGGCGTCATGCCCGTATTGGTCATTGATTGCCTTGAAGCCATCAATATCAAAAAACAGTAAATATTCTTGTTCGGTGGCGGTAGCATTATGTATGCGGCGCTCACACTCCTGAACCAGCATGCGGCGATTGGGAAGTTTGGTCAGCTGATCATAATTTGCCAGATTTTCAATCAATGCTTCATTTTTCTTGTTTTCGGTGATGTCTGCGCTGCTCACAATATGCGCGAGACGACCGTCATCCCAGTAAAACGCCGCGCTGAACACGCGAAACCACGAGCCGTCAAAGGGACGCTGATAGTCCCAGGAATAGACGTCCAGAGGGTGACCTTCCTCGTCTACCAAGTGTTCTTTCGGGCAAAATTCGCAAGGTGCATTCTGTCCGGGGAAGAGCACATTCCAACACGTTTTCCCCATAAAAAGAGAGGAACCGCCGTATGGCGCCGCCATAGATTGATTGACATACAAAATTTCGTGTGTATAAAAATCGTTGACATAAATATCAATTCCTGTATTATCCAGTATTTTTTCCAGCGTGGCCCTGCTTTGCGCAATGCGTTTTTGATACAGCCGACCACGCACATAATGCACCAGCATAAAGGCGGCGGCGGAGAGCGTTTCCTGCTGTTCTTGCGTGAGTGACAGCTTTTCAGAGCTGTGCAGTAATGTCATAAATCCGTAAATGTACGCATTCTCGTCTGCGATGGGGAATATGACGGCACTCTCGGCTTGAAACTGGTGCAAAAAGCGCGATTCCAAGGGCTGACTCTGCTTGTCGTTTTGAAAGAGGTGCAGAGTGCGTTGCGCAAGATTGGTACGCTCCGCGCCGGTCAGGTCGGAGATCGAAAAAGGGTCAGGAATGCTTGCGTTGCAATCGGTGGAGCACTCCGTCATACGAAATTGCAGTGGGGATTCCAACTCGTACATCAGACCATATTCAAAAGAAAATTCATCACATAACACTTGCAGTGCGTGGGAAATGGTATTGGAGCAGACCTGATGCTCTCCCAGCAGGTGAGCCAAGGTCGGGAAAATTTTTGCACAGCTTTGTGGCATGGTGTCATACCTCCTTAGAGTTTACGATAGTTTGATTATAGCACATTTCAGAAAAGAAGTGACAATGTAAAAAGGTCATTTTAACGGGCAAAATGGGCGGTGGACAGGTGCGTAGATCTAAAATGACTACAGCGCTGGATTTTTGAATGGCATGTCGCGCAGACTTTCTGTTGAATTTTTGTAAGGATGGGATTTAGACGCACCATTCAAGCAATGGCGGGATTTTTTTGAATATATCAAGTGACGTGGCGAAAGAAGTGCCATGCGTGTGGAAAAGGGTGTCCGTGAGTGGCTGCGCCCGGCTTTTTAGCTATGCTGAGGGAAGAACAGCAAAAAATACCGCAAAATTTTAATATCGCGGTAGCAAAAAGTGATGAAACACAGCAAGATATAGAAAGAAATAGCAAAAAAGTGATGCACAAACGTGTACAACTGTGCTGTGCTCTGCCGTATAATCAAAATATCGAAAACAAGAATGAAATAAGTGTGAAGCGCGCTGCTTTGCGTGTGTGTCCGGCGCAACGGTTGTTGTGGCGCAGGTGCAAACATTGTTTTTAATGCCAAAGATTCAATAGAAGGAGAACAGAACATGAGCAAAGAAGTATTATCGCCAAGAGAACGAGTCAGACTCGCAATGAACCATCAGGAAGCCGACCGTGTGCCGATTGAACTGGGTGGCGGAATCACCAGTTGTTATTTGAAACTGTATGAAAAAATCGGAGATCGCTGCGGCATCGAATTTTGGAAGCAGTGGGCAAGTAATTGGGCGGCGTTTAAGTTTGATGAACGCGTGTTGGAGCGTATGCACGTGGATTCGCGCCATCTATATTTTGCGACAGGCGGCGCAAAGCAGTGGACGCCAAGCAAGATATATCCGGACGGATCCTTTGAGGATTTTTGGGGGATTCGTTACGTGGTGAAGGATGGCTGTTACAGCAATATGATCGAAAACCCGCTTTCCAACGCACAGAACGTGGGGGATATCGAAAAATACTTTGCCGCATTGCCCGATCCTGCGCTGGTGGGAGAGGATGGCGCGCTATATTTGGATGAAGATGCGAAATACCTGTATGAAAAGACCGGCTATGCGGTCAAAGGCGAGCCGATGTGGAGCTTTTTTGAGTTTTGCCAGTGGCTGCGCGGCATGGAGAACTTTCTGGTAGATTTGTACATCAATGAGGATATGGCGGATGCGTTGATGTCGAATTTGTTTGACTATCAAACCAAGATGTTTGAAGCATATTTTGCGAAAACGGGGAAATATCTGGATTGGGTTTGGACTTCGGATGATTTTGGGGCGCAGGAGCAGTTGCTGATCAGCGAGGACATGTGGCGCAGCAAGATCAAACCGTGGGTAAAAAAACGCGCGGATTATATTAAGGAAAGAACAAATGCGAAATTGTTTCATCATTCCTGCGGCTCCATCCACAGCATTCTGCCGGACATGATTGAGTGCGGCTATGACGGGATCAACCCCTTGCAGCCCTTTGCCAAAAACATGGAACCGGAGCGCTTGAAAAAGGACTTTGGCGGGAAACTGTTTTTTATGGGTGGCATGGATCATCAGTTTATTTTGCAAAAGGAGCCGGAAGAAGCATTGAGTTTCTGCAAACGCCTTGTAAAAGCATACGCGCCGGGCGGCGGATTTATCTTTGCGCCGACGCATGTGGTGCCGGACAGCGTGAATTTGGACAGCTTGTTTGCGGTGTTTGACTTTGTGTATGAGAGCTGTACTTATCCGATTCAAATTGACTAACACAAGGAACGAATAGATCGAATCAACAAAAAAAGGAGAAAGAAATCATGAAAAAAGCAAAATGGATTGCACTGATTGTAGTAGTGATGCTGATACTCTCTTTGGCGCTTACGGGATGCACGGGAGCGCCGGTGGCGGAGAGTGCGCCCGCAGAGGCTCCGGCATCCGAAGCCCCGGCGTCGGAAGCTCCGGCATCCGAAGCCCCGGCGCAAGAAAGTGCGCCTGCGCAGGAGAAGCCGCAGGCGGAATCAACGGCGACGGATGTTGCGGGAATGGTGGCAGAATGCGCGGCACTTTCGGGAGCAGATGCGCTGGCATATTTTGAGTCGCTGGCAGACAAGGGATTATCGGATGACGAAATCATGCAGTTCTTCATCGATTTGCCGGTTTCGCAGGCGAATGCGGATATTTATAAGCTGTATCAAGATGAAGGATTTGAAACATATGGAGCATCTTATCCCAAGCCAAATCCCTATGACAATTTTGTGTGGGAGAAAGGCTCCGGAACGGAAATCGTAGGGGAATTCAGCAAAAACAATCTGAAGCTGCCCTTTACCGATTATGTTCCGATTGATGGCACAACCATTGGCGATGCAAATAAGACATATACCATCGGCGTGGCATTCCATGGGTTCAGCCATCCGTGGCTCATCAACTGGGCAGATGCCGCGAAATATGCGGCAGACCAGTTTACCAACGTGAAAACCGTATTTTTGGATGGCGAATTTGACAACAACACAATGGCGAACCAGATCGACACCCTGATCGCTCAAAAGGTGGATGGGATTCTGGTGTGGCCTATGGTGGAAGCGCCCACGGGGCCGCCGATTGACCGCGCGCTGCAAGCGGGTATTCCGGTGGTGACTTCCGATCGCTTGAGTGGATCGACCGATGTGACATCGCGGGTAAGCGGAAACTTCCCTGCCAACGGCGCTCAAACGGGAATGTATCTGGTGTGGAAACTGGCACAGGAGAATAACGGAGCCGTCGCGGGTAATGTGATTATGCTAAGAAAACCGCTGGGCAGCACGGCAGACGCGGTGCGTACCGGACACTTCCTGAAAGTAATCAGCTATTTCCCTGACATCAAGATTTTACAGTCTTACCATGATACAGACAGCCGGGAAGAAGCGTTTATCAACGCACAGACGGCATTGCAGGCGTATCCGGACATCGATGCGTTCTTTGGAACGGGTGACCACGAAGCGCTGGCGGCGTACGAAGCGACCGTGGCGGCAAACCGCCTAAACAGCCGCGCCGATGGCAAGAAGATCATCTTCCTAAGCATCGACGACTCCAAGGAAGCCATTACGCAGGTGAAGGACGGCAATTTTGAAGTGAATACGCCTTATACGCCTTTGCAATCGGATATCGCAATGCGCGTATTGCTCAAGGTGGTTGCCGGTGAAAGTATGCCGCAGGATGTGACGACGCCGAACATTCCCATGGTCACGACCAATGGAGATAAAATATTCGGATTGCAGTCGCAGAAGCCGGACGAATGGTATCAATATACCTTTGGGCCGCCGATCAGCTAATTAAAACCATGGATCGATCTATTTGTTTGCATCTTCCCGCCTGATGTTACAGTGCCTGAAACTGCCGGATTGCCGGGAAATGCGCAACGCGCGGATTTTTGAGCAATCCGGCGGCGGGAGATGCAGCTAACAGAAGCAAAGGAGCAGAACATGCGACACGAAACGAGTCTGAAAAAGCGCAATTCGTTCGCCCATGCGGTCATGAGCAACAATTTGATCATCAGCGGCATTATACTGGTTTGCGTTTTTGTGGGGGCGAGCATCATCATACCGGCGATTTTACAGCCGATCAACATACTGAATGTGTTGCGCATGAATTCCATCAGCGGGATTGTTGCGGTGGGGCTGACGATGGTACTCATTGTGGGGGAAATCGACCTTTCCGTGGGGTCTATCATGTCCTTTTCGCTGGTGGCGGGCGGACTGTTTTTGCAGCACGGGTCGGCAGTGGCGCTGATCATCACCTGCGCGGTAGGGCTGCTGTTGGGATTCATCAACGGGCTGATCATCACAAAGTGGAAGATGTCTTCGTTGATGGTAACTCTGGGGATGCTATCTGTCTATGCGGGATTGGCGAACGTAATCTCGAACGGACAGGCGGTATATTTGTATGAATCAGAAGCCTATCTGAATCTTGGGAAGGGTTATATTGCCTATCTGCCTATTCCGGTCATTATCTTTTTGGCGGTGGTGATTGTGTTTGCTATCGTGATGTCTAAGACGACATTTGGCAGAAGGGCTTATTATACAGGCGCAAACTCCAAGGCGGCATGGCTGTGCGGCATTGAAGTAAACAAGCTCAAAATTGCGGTGTACATGCTGTGCGGGCTTTGCGCTGCAATGGCGGGGCCGCTGCTTGCATCGCAGACCAACCGCATCATTCCCACGCAAGGAGCAGGATATGAGCTGACTGCGATTGCGGTTGCGGTGCTGGGTGGTACGACATTGGATGGCGGCAAAGGCTCGGTGGTTGGAACGCTGCTGGGCGCGCTGACGCTGGGATTCCTGCTGAACGCACTGTCACTCTCAAAGATTGGCACATATGCGGAATTGGTGCTTAAAGGCGCCCTGATCATTGGAATCGTGATACTCCTTACGTTTGTCAACAAACGTGCGGCAATGCAAAAAGGAGGCGAAAAAAGTGAGCAAAATTGATTTGGTGGAGCACGCAAACAACACAAGCAAGCATCATGATTTTGTAAAGCGGAATATTTTGTGGATCATTCTGATCGGGATGGTGGTGATCGGAATCATTGCTTCGCCCAGCGTATTTATTTCGACGGCGAATGTGCAGAATATTTTGTTTAGCTGCTGCATTTACGGCATCATCACACTCGGACAGGCAATGGTCATGCTGGTCAAGGAGATCGACCTTTCCATAGGCTCTATCGTAGCGTTTGCCCCTGTGACGGCGATTGCGCTTATTGACCGCATCAGCACGGCGGCAACGGGAAGCGGCGTGGTGGTGGGCGGAAACTATATCCAGACAGAATTTGCCGGGATCGTGGTGTTGAGCATTGTGATCGGCATGCTGGTGGGCGTTGCAAACGGCGCGATTGTAGTGAAGCTTAGAGTGCCATCGCTGATCACGACGCTGGGTATGCTGAATACACTGGCGGGTCTGACTTATCTGTTTTCGGGCGGGTATGCACGATATTTGACGAAGATTCCGAACGCAAACTGGATTGGTACGACAACAATATTTGGCGTTTTGCCTGTTAGCTTTTTGGTATATCTGGCGCTGGGATTGTTTATGGTCTGGCTGATGAGCGCAACGCGGTTTGGCAGACGCATTTATGCAACGGGCGGCAATGAAAAGGCAGCAATATTTTCCGGAATCAATACGGGGAAGTGGAAGATTATTGCATTTGCACTCAGCGGGCTTTTTTCCGGGATCGCCGCCGTCATTTACAGTTCGAGGCTGGAATCGGTGGAGGCGATACAGGGGCAGGGTTATGAGCTGCTTTCGATTGCCATTGCAGTGATTGGCGGCATTACGCTGGAAGGCGGCAAAGGGAAAATCAGCGGTACGATTTTGGCGGCTTTGATCTTGAGCATGGCACTGAATATCATGTCGCTGGTGGGGCTGGTTTCCTGGTATCAGACGATCATCACGGGCTTGATCATCGTTTTGGCGGCGTTGCTGCACACCTATACGGAAAAGTCCAAAGTGGCTGTGATTGCTTAGGAAGGGCGGGTGAAGATCGTGGAACAAATGAAACTGCTTGAAATGAGAAACATCGTCAAGAGCTTTTCCGGCGTGCAGGCGCTTCGCGGTGCAGATTTTGATCTGTTTAGCGGAGAGATCGTTTCGCTGGTGGGGGTGAACGGCGCGGGGAAATCGACGCTTTCCAGCATTATCGCGGGCATTTATCCGCAGGATTCGGGCGAGGTTCGCGTCAAAGGCGAGGCAGTGAAAATTGCGTCGCCCAAAGTAGCGGAAGATTTGGGAATCGGCATTGTGCATCAGGAGCCGACGTTGGTGCACGGCATGACGGTATGGGAGAATATTTTCCTAAATCGGGAATTGCTGCGGGGACGCATGAGCATTGACAAAAAGAAAATGCGGGTGGAAAGCAAGCGCATCTTGGAATTCATCGGGTTTCATATTGATGTAGACAGCAAGATCGGACAGTTGACGCTGGTGGAAAAAGAAGTGGTAGAGATCGCAAAAGCAATGCTGCTGGAGCCGCAGATCTTAATTTTGGATGAGGTGACTGCGCCGCTGAATCAGGCGGAAGTGGAACATCTGTTTGAAATCATCCGCGACTTGCGTAATAAGGGATTGGGCATCATCTTCATTGGGCACAAAATCAAGGAGTTGACGCAGATTTCCGACCGTGTGGTGGTTATTCGTGACGGGAGCAATGTGGGGAATCTGGACCAAAAGGAACAGGAGCTCAATGAAAAGGTAATCATTCACCTGATGCTGGGTGAAACAGAAGGCTGGCAAAGCGAATACAGCGACAAGGAACGCGGCACGCACAACGGGGAAGTGCTGCTGCATGTGGAGAATCTTTCCTTGCAAGGGTTTTACTCGGATATCACGCTGGACGTCCACCGAAGCGAAATTGTCGGGATGGCGGGCTTGAAGGGGGCAGGCATTTCCGAAATGCTGTTGAGTGTGTTCGGAGCGCTTCCCCATGATGGGGGCAGCATCTGCAAGGGCGGGCAGTCGGTAGAGATCAAGAACCCCAACCACGCCATAAAGCAAGGCATTGGCATGATCACCAACGACCGGCAAAAGGAAGGGCTTGCGCTGGGCAGATCGGTACGCGAAAACATTGTAGTCAGCTCGTTAAAGCTGTATGAACTGCCACTTGGTTTTTTGAAATCGCGGCAATTAGGCAAGGAGGCGAAGCGTTACATCAAGAAGCTGGACATTAAGACAGCGGGCCCGGAGCAGTTGGTGCAGTTTTTATCCGGTGGAAACCAGCAGAAGGTGGTCATAGCAAAATGGTTGATGCGGAACATGGATCTCATTTTGGTGGATGAGCCAACGCGCGGCGTGGACGTCAAAGCGAAAAATGAGATATACAACTTGCTGCTGGGGCAGAAGATGCAGGGCAAAGGCATTCTGGTGACCTCGCCGGAGATACGCGAGCTGCTAAACCTTTGCGACCGCATTGTGATCGTGGAACACGGCAAGGTAACGGGGCAGGTAAACCGCGGTGACGCGGAGTTCAATGAGCAGGACTTATTGGCGATGATTCACTCATCGCACAGATGAAAGACTAACTATTAAAAGTCAATAGTCAAAAGAAAAAAATACGAGAACGAAC
>CAYVTZ010000009.1:0-96257 GCA_964454685.1 uncultured Christensenellaceae bacterium | reverse complement strand
AGGCGTTTAAATTTGCGTTTTAGTTCAAACACGCAGTGTTTTAATCTGCCTGCGTGTTTTGGCGCGCTTTGGCATCTTTTCCACCTGATTTGCGCCAGTTGCGGTATCACAATCAACTAGTTGCGCTATTGCGGTATCGTTTTTGCGGGAATCTATTCGCATTCTGCCCACTGTTTCCGCCGCTCTAAAACGCGCACGTTTTAATTTTCATCTTTTCTAAAACGCCAAAAGCCCCATATTAAAGCCTTTTTCAAATTCTTAAAACGCTAAAAAGCATTTCTAAAACGCTGTTTCCCATGTTCTAAAACGCCCCCGCCGCCCCCGCACTCCCAAAATTCCATCCACCGTGTTTCGGGGCAAAATCTGCCCATTTCCATTAACGCGCAAAATAAAAAAAGTGCCGCGCTCTTGCACAACACTCTCTCGTTTTTCCCCATGTTATAGCCATTTTCTAGGGTTCTCACGCCTTTTCCCAGTTTTTCCCAAATCCCCTCATTTTTTCTGTTTTGCCTGTTAGTTTACAGGAGGAACACATGAAGAAAATCTTAATCATCTCACTCGCTCTTGCATGGTGCATCGCCTGCGCCGCATGCGCGCATCCTGCCGCTGATCCAACGCAAGCGGCTGCCGAGCCGACCATGCGCGCCACGCCAAAGCCTGCTCCCAAGCCGACGCCAAGCCCGACACCAAAGCCGAAGCCTGCTCCCGAGCCGGGCGCCGACACAGAACGTGCATTTGAAGTCCTGGGCGACAGCAATCGAACGCCCGTGCAAGCCGCGCAATGCTATTTTGTGTTGTTGTCGGACACAATCGGAACATTGACCGGCGATACAAAGCTGGCAGAGAGCATCCTGCAAGAAAACTTCCCCGCCGCACCCAATATGGTGGAAGGTCACGAGCGTCTCTACCATTTTGCGTTTGAAGGTTCCGACTTTTTCTTCATTACAGATGAAAGCGGAATCGTGCAAGCCACCTCAGTCAGCTTGAGACCATCGGATTATTATGCCCACTTTGCGCCCGCATTGCTGCGGCTGCACGAGTTGATGTTGCCTGAAGAGGCCTTGAGTGAGGTTTCCGGATTGGTCGATGAAAATCAAGTTGCAGAAAATGGTTCTGCCTCCAAAGCCTTTGAGCACACCTTGGCAATTACCAATGTCACTCCCTCCGGTTTAATCAATTTTTCGTTTCTGCGCGAAGATGCAATCGAAAATGGCAATGAAATCGCCCCCGCCTATCGGAAAACCTATTTCGATATGATAACGATGTAAGCTGTGCTGTTGTTTGCATCGGCAACCGCCACTGTGCATTTTGAAGCCGTAATGTAGCAGTGGTTGGCACTAAAAAAAGCCGTTTACCGGCTTTTTTTAGTGCCATTACTCTTTTCCAATGCGCTTACGCATTTCATTTTGCATCCATCACACTCCCGTCCCTCGCGTCCAAGATCAATACACTTGATTCTTCCGAGGGGTATATCTTCTCCTCCCCCGAAAATTTCACCGCCCGCACACCGGAGAATCTCCATGCCGGCACCAGTTTGCCGTTGCACCCGTCCTGTGTGGTGCGCATCAGCACCAGTTGTACACTTGTTATGTCCAAATCCATACTTTCCACCGCCGTATCCTGCTCATCCAAATCATATTTTGCTGCCATCATCGTCTCAAACACGTGCCTGATTTCTTCAAAGGGCAGCAATTCCACGTTTTGCTCCATGGGCGCACCCACTGTCACCGGCGCATCCCAATTCATGGATCGAATACCCGTGTCATCCAGCATAAACTTCATGCGCTCAGGGTACCAGTCCGCCATCGTCGGATCGCTGTTCGCATAATCGATCATCTGCACCACCGCGTCCAGCGCCACACCATCCATCACGCGCTCGCAGAAAATTTGATAGCGATAGTTTTTTGCAGGGCTCACCAAATCATCCACCAGGCCATTCTGTTCATCGTCGATGATGGTGATTTTCGAAATTTCCATCGGCGTGTTGGTATCCTTCAAAATCTGCTCTACCATGTCCGCCGCCTGTGCGGGAGTCAATTTCACCTTTGCCAGCAGGTCTGCGTCAAGCTGCTCGTCACGCTGTACCTCTATCGCCCCCGTCAAACCATAGTTCACCGTCTCCAGCACATCATACATCATCATTGCATTTTTTCTCGGCTGAACTAAGCTGCCATCAGACGCATCCCCTTGCAACACATATCGCTTGTCCCGATCATCGTTGTTTTGGACGGAAAAACAGCGCGCATACTGTCCGTTTTCCCCCATTTCCATCGCATTCAATGCCGTATATGTCACAAAGGGAACGCCCTTCAATTTGTTGTCCACACGATAGATGTACCACTCATCCTCCGTATTAATCGTCTGCAATTTCCCGGTTGTGGGCGTGTACTCGTTTTTTTCCGGCGCGGTGAGTAATTCCGCTTCAATTTCAGCAATCAGCGCGTCATAGAATTCCTGCGATTCATAATTCATATTCGGCTCAGCATTTTTTGACGTTTCTTTCATTTTTTTGTAGAATTCCAAATCCCATTGCAAATCCTTTTTCGTTCTCCGTCCATCACTGCACACCCCGTCTTCCAAATCAAACGCCTTCAAAAATGCCGTCACCTGCTCTTGCGTGAAGTCTGCGGGCATCACTTCCAGCACAGACATGCTCTGCACCTGCGGCACCTTTACCGGCGCATCCACTTGCACCTTCAGCTTGCCACGCTCAATCGTAGTCTGAAAGCGCTCCGGTGCCTGCACCATCTCTGCAACCGTTTTGCTTGCTCCTTGTTGCGCCGCCGGTTGCTCCGCTTGCTCATTGGAGGCTTTAATCGGCTCCGCAGCCAGCGCTCTCGCCTCTGCCGGCTGTGCAAAATCCACAATGCGCACCTCACCCCTTGCACACCCTGTAAACAGGCAAGCAGCCGTAATCGCAATCGCCATGATCTCTTTTTTCATCGTCTCCCTCTTTCCTTCCCCACAATATTTTGCTGCCGCAATGGGGAACTCTGATGCCATTATCTCGAATCAGGCGCACAAAAACATCATCAACCCGTTAATGTTTTGTAAACGTCACGCGCACCGTTGTTCCCTGCTCTTCCACGCTCTCAATGCTCAATGCCCCACCGTGCAGCCGCACGATCCGCTGCACAATCGCCAACCCAAGCCCACAGCCCCCTGTCTTTTTGCTGCGTGACGGATCCACCATAAAAAACGGTTCGCAGATTCGCTCCAATACGGCCGGGGGAATCCCTCTGCCCTCATCCTTCACCTCAATGCTTCCCTCTCGCGCAATCACGATAACCGTCTGATTGCGTTCCGATGCTTTCACGGCATTGTCCAGCAAATTGACCAGCACTGCGCACAGCAAATCCGCGTCGCCCTCATAGTGCTCCGCATCACACCGGATTTCCAGTGCAACGCCCCGTTGCGCATACACTTGTGCCACACCCTCCCGTGCCTTTTCCAGCAGTTCCCGCGCGTCAAGCCGTTCTTTGCACAGTGCGCCGCCTTCCAGCAAAACCCCGCGCAGTTTTTGCGTGAGCCGCTCCAGCCATCGGCACTGATCGTAAATGTGCTCCATCGATCGCTGGCGCCTCTCCTCTGGCTGGTTGGTCATCAGCAGTGTTTCCGCATGCCCGATCACTGAGGTCAGCGGCGTTTTAAATTCATGGGAGATCGCCCCAATCAGCAGCTTTTGCCGCTCGTTGTGCTCCGTAAGCACATCAATGTATTGCTGCACTGCCTGTGCCATACGGTTAAAGTCCTGTGCCAGCGCCGCCACCTCGTCTCGACCGGACACCCTGGCGCGCATCGCAAAATTTCCGTTTGCAATCTCCTCTGCCGTCTGCCGAAGTTGCTTGAATGGACGCAGCGCCAAGCCCATAAACAGCACGATTACCGCCACGCCCGCTACAAGGATTACCCCTGCAAGCAGCATAAAACGATGCAGCATGTTCTGCAATTTTTCCTCAATAAACGTGATGTCCTGTACGCTGTACAGCATCAAGGTTTTTCCATAGGCATTCAGGCTGGTGCCCGCCACCAAGTATCTTTTTCCTTCATATTCCGCCAAAACGGCATCCTGCTTATCGTATATTACTTCCAGCACGCTGGACGGGTCAAACTCGGCTGTTCCGCGCAATATGGTTCCGTCAGCCATCAGTGCGTCACCACTTTTCGCAAACTGGTCGAATGCAAACAGCGTCATCGCGTACGCTACCGTATTTGTGCCGATGTCATCCCGATAATACTGCTGCATCCTCGTCACAGAGTTGCACAAATCGCTGTTGCGCCGCTCTAGGCTCACGCGCGTCACCTCCAGCATAGATTGCGTCGATTGCTGGTAGAAAAAAAAGCAACACAAAAGTATCGCAGCCGCCAAAACCGCGATGCAGATTAAGGATATCTTGGCTTTCATGTCGACTCCTCTAAACGATATCCGATTTTTGAAACCGTCACAATCTCTTTGGCAAGGCTCAGCTTTTTGCGCAAGCTGGCAATGTGCACATCCACCGTGCGTGATTCGCCAAAATATTCATATCCCCAAAGTTCCCCAAGCAAGCGCTCCCGCGGCAACGTTCTGTTGCGATAACGCATCAGCATCACCAGCACTTCAAATTCCATGGGCTTTAGGCTGATGCTCTCCCCCTCCTTCATCACCGCGCGATTTTCAATGTCTACAGTCAGCTTTCCAAAGCGCAGCACCTTTTCCAGCTTGCCCCCACGTTGCAGCACCTTTTCCATGCGCACCAGCAATTCGATCATTTCAAAGGGCTTGACCATGTAATCCTCGCCACCCAGCTTCAATCCTTTAACTTTTGATTCTACATCTGCCTTTGCCGTCAAAAAGATCACCGGAATGCCATACTCTTTCATGCGCTCAAACAGCGCAAAGCCATCCATGCCCGGCAGCATCACGTCCAGCAGTGCCAGATCATAGGAGTGCTCCTCCTCTAAGGCAGCCGCCGCCTGCGCGCCATCCGCAAACACAACCGCCTCATACCCAACCACATCCAAATTCATGCAGATAAAATCCGAGATCGCTTGCTCGTCCTCCACCACTAAAATACGATTTTTTGCCATTCTCTTTCCCCACCCTGCCATCAAAGTTCTTTTTTTAATTATATCACGCCCTCACCGGAAAAACGTTATCGTTTTGTAAACGTTCGCGCCGCGCGGGGCGCAGTAAAATACACCCGTCCGACGTAATTCCCTTTGAAATCGGATACAACATCATGTATAATAATAGCATACGCATTATATTTGATATGTAAATTGTTAGAATAAATTCCTATACTTGAATGGTAAGCTCATAGATACGCTCTACACCGCCTTGCGCAATCAGGTTTGAGAAAATGAGGATAAATGGTTGAAGAAAAAAAACTTTCTACTTATATTGGTTCTCTCCATCATATTGGTGGCAATTTTAATTAGCACACTGGCTTTTTCAGATACATTGGATAAAACAGTCACAGAAAATGTATTCCATCAGCTGTCGCTGGTTTCGGGGCAATGCAGTATTTCCGCCTCCTCCTTTTTGTCCGAACAAATGGGCACGCTAAAGGGAATTGCCAACCAGCTCGGTAAGCTGGATCGTCTGGACGACGAAGTCTCGCGCCGCATTCTGGATGCGTTTGCCGCCTCTAAAGAATATAAGCATGTCTATGTCAATTTCCCCGACGGCAGCAGCGTTGCACACACGGGCGAAAGAGTCGATGATGTGTCTGACCGTGCGTTTTTTGTGCGTTCCATGCAGGGGGAATCCTGTGTCATCGCGCCCAGCGCGGGCATTTTAGACCCGGAGACACCCGTCATGATTCTCAGCACCCCCATACAAAAAGACGGTCAAACCATTGCCAGCCTTACCGCCACCTACTCCTTGAGCGAGCTGAACCGGCTGTTCAATCTGTCATTATTTCGCGGCAGCGGCACGGTGTTTGTCACAAATGAGCAAGGCGAGGTCGTTGCCACTCCAACACTCGGCTGGATGTACGAAGGTAACCAGCAGTTTTTGCAAAATCTTTTGGTCGATCACATGCCCAGCGATTCCACGCCCGGCATCAATTTAACGGAAAACTTAAACGGAGAACCCCTCTACATCAATATCACCGCCATGCCTGACAACGGCTGGCACATCGTCTCCATCGTGCCCTCCACTGTCGTGCAAGAGCAGTCGGGCTACATCAAAACATCGGTGTTTCATTTGCTGCTGGTCATCATTCTGTGCATAGCCATACTCTTTGTGTTTATCATAGTCGTGCAAGTGTCCGCGCGCAATCACGCACAGCTCAATGCCAAATGCTTCAAGGCACTCGCCAATCAAACAAATAAAATTATTTTGGAGTGGGATTTTTCCGATCGCATCATCTCCACCACTTCCAATTTCAAGCAACTGTTCGGACGGGATGCCTTCACGCAAACAAGCGCAGCGGACGCGATCTCGGCAGGCGCCATTCATCCGGACGATCACGATCTTTTTGAACGCGTGTTCAAAAAGATCTTATCCGGTGAAAGCATCACCGATGTAACCTTCCGTATTTTGGATGCCGACGGCTTATATCATTGGTGTCTGCTCTCCGCAGTCGTGATCAAAGACCGCAAAGGCAAGCCCTACCGCGTAATCGGTTCTCTGGAAAGCATTGATCGTCAGGTCAAAAAGGAGGAAGAGCTGCGTATGAAGGCGCAAACCGACCAGCTGACCGGATTGTATAACAAAGCCACCACAGAATATTTGATCCGCGAGCTGCTGGATGACGAAGAAGCGCAAATGCACGCGCTCATGCTCATTGATGTCGATAATTTTAAAAACATCAATGATAAGCTCGGACATCTGCGCGGTGATATTGTGCTGACGCAACTTGCCGATTTACTCAAGCACATTTTCCGTGAGGAAGATGTCGTCGGTCGTGCCGGTGGCGACGAATTTTTTGTGCTGCTGCGCAATTATAAAACGGTCGATCTTGTGCAGCGCAAAGCGGCAGAAGTCTGCAACGCATTCCGCAAAGACTACTCCGAAAACGACACCGCCGTCAGCATTTCTGCAAGCGTCGGCATTGCGTTGTTCCCCAAGCACGGTCACGAGTTTGACGATCTTTATCAAAAAACAGACCACGCCCTCTACCTTGTAAAATCGCAGGGAAAAAATCATTATGAAATCTACAATAACGGCGCCAGCGCCGTCTACGAGTCTTACCGTACCGCAATCGATGATCATGGCAGACAGCAAAAAAGCTTCAAAGATCACCGCATCGAATACGTGTTCCGTATGCTGTACGAGTCCACCAATCCGAAATCGGCAATCGAATCTGTGTTACAGTTGATTGCCGAGCACTTCGAATTTTCGCGCGTCAATGTTTATACCCCCAACGAATCTTATTCGTCCGTATCCAGCACGTTCGAGTGGTGCGCAAGCGGGTTTTCGTCCATTATGGATTCTCAGCAGGAAATCCCTATGGAATCCTGCAACGAATTGTTTGACACAATCATCGCGCAAGGCGGTATACACTCCATGCGCGTCGCAGATCTCGCGCCCGAAAAACGCATATTTTGTGAGCAGCTCGGCATCAAATCGCTGGTGTATTTCATATTCCTCGATCAAAACAAGGTCATAGGCTGTATCACCTTTCATGACTGTGTGCACGATTATCTGCATACCACGCGTGACGAAATGGACGATATCCGTACCATCTGTCAGGTGCTTTCTACCTTCCTCAAAAAGCAAACCGTGCAGGATATGGAGCAGCAGCACCATGTTGCGATTGAAAATGTCATAGATCATCTGAGCAGCTTTGCCTATGTAATCAGCCGCTCGGATTATACGGTGCTGTTCGAAAATAAGGCAGTAGTCGCGCAAGTTGGACAGTCGTCGTTGGGGAAAAAATGCCACCGGTCTTACCGTAATCTGGATGCCCCCTGCCCCGATTGCCCGATGCAATACCTCAGCGATACTGTGCCGCGGTACACCACAACAATCCATAACTCCGTCTTTGATCTTTATGTGCACACCGACGCCACATGGCTGCATTGGTCCAATTCCATTCGTGCCTGCCTGATTTCCAGCATGGATATTACGCCTTATGTAAAGGGAGAGCACGATGAATAAAAAGCAACGCCGCCTAATCGTCATCGCCTTTGCGCTCATTGTTATCCTCATGCTGATTGGTTTGTGGCAGTACAACCGGAGCTTGGATCGGCTCCTTTCCACCACAACCGAAAAAACGCTAAGCGAGATTGCTACACAGCAGCAGTTTAATTTTGATATGGAAATCGCCGCCGAGCAGATGTCGCTGGAAAGCATCGCCAAAACCATGTCACGCTTCACGCAAAATCGAGAAATCGTGGTAGACACACTGGCAGAGTTGCAGCAAGATACCAAGTTCGAAAACATGGCGGTCACTGCGCTAAACGGCAGAGGGGTCTCCAGTGAAAATGAACCCATCGATATCTCGTCCGCACCTTATTTTCAGGATGTGTTGCAGGGTAATACCGTCATCAGTGAGCCGGGGCCTTCCCTGCTGCGCAATTCTACCGTCATCACGATGGCAACCCCCATCTACCAGAACGATGACTTCTCCGGCATCCTGGTCGGCAGCTATAATGCCAAATTTCTCAATCAGCTTCTGCTGCCTTCTTTTGGCGGTCGAGGTTATGCGTTCGTCATCGATCAGAAAGGCGACATCATTGTCAGCGCACAGATCGACCCCTCGCTTTCCGGCACCGCAAACCTGTTTGAATCATGGGAAAGCGCGCAGTTTGAAAACCGCGCCTCGCTGGATCAGGTCATGCAGTCCATCGCTGCCAAAGAAACCGGCATGATGCGCTATACCCTCGGCGATTCCTCAAGAATTGCCGAGCATTTGCCCCTCTCCGTCAACGATTGGTCTCTGATCGTCAGTGTGCCTACCGAAGTCATTGCCGAAGACGCCAATGTCATCAGCCGTAACGCCACACTTTTGGCGGTGCTCATCGTAGCCGGCTTTGTGCTTTTTATATTTTTGCTGCTCTGGCAGCAAAAGCGGCACACGCTTGCCATCGAGCGAATCGCCTATTACGACGAGCTCACCGGAATCCCCAATCTGTATAAATTTAAAATTGATGCAAACGCCATGCTCCACTCTCACACCAATCAGCGCTTTTGCCTAATTAAAATGGACATCGCAGGCTTTAAAATGATTAATCAAATGTTCGATTACGCAACCGGAGACCGGGTCATCCAGGCGATTGCGGACGTTGGGCGCATCCTTAGCGAGCCGCTGTTCTTGCAAGCGCGCGTCGGCACCGACGAATTTCTTTTCTTCGGCACTTTCGAATGGTTTTCCACCTTGCGGGACGACCGCGAGGGATACGAGCAACTGTTCCGCGAGCGCGTTGGTTTTCTGGGGGGGCATCGCGTCGATTTCCGCTATGGCCGTTTTTATCTCCCGCTAAGTGAAACCAACATTGATGGTGCAATCGAGAAGGTCAACCTTGCGCATCGCTTTGCAAAATTGCAAAAAGACGATCTCATTTGTGATTATGACGATTCTTTCCGGCAGCGCGCCGTCCGCGAAACCGAGCTGACCAACAAAATGGATGCCGCGTTGCAAAGTCAGGAATTCAAGGTCTATTTGCAGCCAAAATATGAGATCAAAAACGAAACCGTTATCGGCGCGGAAGCGTTGGTACGTTGGCAGGAAAGCAACGGCAATCTGATTATGCCCGGCGACTTTATTCCGCTGTTTGAACGCAATGGTTTCGTCATCAAGCTGGACTTCTATATGCTGGAGCGCGTCTGCGAGCTCTTGCAAAGCTGGCTGGAACACGATATTCCCATTGTTCCCATCTCCGTGAATTTTTCTCGGCTGCATCTCGCCAATCCCAACTTTGTCAAAGAGATCGCCGCCATCACGCAGCCGTACAGTATACTGCGCCGGCACATCGAAATCGAGCTGACCGAGTCCGCCATTTTCGACAACGAAAAGGTGCTCGAAGAGATTCTGCACCATCTGCACGAGTTGGGCTTCACCGTCTCAATGGACGATTTCGGCACCGGTTACTCCTCGCTGGGCATGCTGCAAAGCCTGCCTGTGGATGTCATCAAAATCGACCGCAGTTTCTTTTCAGAAGAAAAGAACATGGCGCGAGCGCGCTCAGTCATTCGCAGCGTGATGCAAATGGCGCAAACGTTGGATATCTATACGGTCGCAGAAGGTGTCGAAACCAAAGATCAGGTAGATTTTCTGCGCGAAGTCAAGTGCGATTGTGTGCAGGGGTTTTATTATGCAAAGCCCGTTCCCGCAGCAGAGTTCCGCATCGAGAAGGACTAATTTGCTATGAACATGGCCAAGTATCTTTTGATGTGCTCACCGCCTCGCGGAACCGCTTTAACCGCGACTCACGAAAAAATCTCTTTTGCATAGAAATCGAAATTGTCTGCATGCTGTGTTATGGAAGGAGCAAATCACAATGGAAAGAAAAAGCGAAATAGCAGCTCAATTATTTCAAAATGGTTTTAATTGCGCTCAGGCAATATTGGGGGCATTTTGCGAGGGGTATGGTCTGGAGAAAAAAACCGCACTAAAAATCGCCTGCGGTTTGGGCAGTGGCGCTAGAAGCGCTGAGCTGTGCGGGGCAGTTTCCGGAGCAGTTCTAGTCATTGGGCTAAAATATGGCGTTCAGGACGATCGTTCGCAAAAAATATGCAATACAAAAACCGAAGAATTCATCAAGCTGTTTCAGCAAAAACATAAAAGCATTGTGTGTCGGGATATTTTGGGTTGTGATATTACAACTGCTCACGGCAAAGAAAAAGCGTTGGCAGGGCAGTATTTTACCACCATTTGCCTGGATGCGGTGATAAGCTCAGCACAAATTCTGGAAGAAGCGGGATACTAATCGTCGCGTGTCCGGAGCAAACACCCGCCCACAGCATTATTTTGATGACGAGCATACTTCATCAAAAAAAGCGCAATCCACACGGTTCACGCCTTTTCTTCTATACGCTTCATTCACGCTTCGTCGCTCTGTTGCACAAATCCGCTCATTTTCTCAAACAGTGCCGGATCGCTCCTGCGCAACGAAATCAGCTTCCCCGTCTCATCAATAAAGCAATGCTCGCTTTCCCCCGTCACAAAAACCGCTTGTGTCGTGCGATCCCACACGCGGTAGGCAAATCGATACTTCAAGTTACCAAATTCCAGCAGCGTCACCTCCACCACGGCAACATCGCCAAACCTTGCAGGGCTTTTGTAGCTGCACTGTACGCCGATCACAGGCGATTCATATCCGCGCTGCTCCACTTCTTTGTAGGGCAGCCCCGCCTGATCCAAAAAATCCACCCGCGCTTCCTCAAACCACCGGATATAATTGGAATGGTGCACAATCCCCATCTGATCCGTCTCATAATATTGCACCTTATGTTCATACTTGCTCATGCAGTTCCCTCATTTTCGTCCTGCTACACCCGCCTGCCGTAGCAAGCTGTGTTTTTTCATTGTTCAGTACGCCTTATTATAATGATATTATATGTCACTCGCTGTTTTTTTTCAAGCCGCATGCCATTTTCACTGCACGAAACACAAAAATGAAATTCAAAAACTTAAAAATTTCAAAATAATTGCTTTTTCGCGTAAAAATATTGTATTTTCCTCTTGTTTTTGAAATTCATTGATGATATAATGTCATTTGTAATGAGGTTTCGGTCTGATTGGAAATCTCGCCAAAATATTTCACTGGAGGTTTGTTATGTCTTACGTACAAAATGTACTCGATGCAGTCAAAGAGAAGAACGCACATGAATCTGAATTTATTCAGGCGGTGTCCGAGGTGCTTCCTGCACTTGCGCCTGTCATCGAAAAAAATCCGCAGTATGAAGAGCAAGGCATTTTGGAGCGCATTTGCGAGCCGGAACGTCAGATCATCTTCCGTGTTCCGTGGGTAGACGATAAAGGCGTCGTGCATGTCAACCGTGGTATGCGCGTACAGTTTAATAGTGCGATCGGGCCGTACAAAGGCGGCTTGCGTTTTCATCCGTCCGTCAATCTCGGCGTTATCAAGTTCCTTGGATTTGAGCAAATCTTCAAAAACAGCCTCACCGGCACGCCCATCGGCGGCGGCAAAGGCGGCGCGGACTTTGACCCGAAAGGCAAGACAGACGGCGAAGTCATGCGTTTCTGCCAGTCCTTTATGAGCGAGCTGTACAAGCACATTGATGCGGATTGGGATGTGCCCGCTGGCGATATCGGCGTCGGCGCAAGAGAGATCGGTTATCTCTATGGCGCATACAAAAAATATAAAAACAGATATCACGGCGTACTCACCGGAAAAGGTCTGGAGTACGGCGGCAGCCTCGCGCGTAAGGAAGCAACCGGCTATGGTCTTGTGTACTTCATGAAAGAAATGATCGAAGCCAAAGGGAAATCTTTCCAAGGTGCAAATGTTGTGGTTTCCGGTTCCGGTAACGTGGCGATCTACGCGGCGGAAAAGGTCATGGAATACGGCGGCAAGGTGCTTGCAATGTCTGATTCCGGCGGATATGTGTTTGATCCTAACGGCATCAACCTTGATGTGATGAAAGAGATCAAGGAAGTGCGTCGCGGCAGAATCACGGAATACGCGGATGCGGTGGCAAGCGCAGAATATGTGGCAGGCTGCAAAAACATCTGGACTGTCAAATGTGATATCGCGCTGCCCTGCGCAACGCAAAACGAATTGGATGTTGAAGGTGCTCAGGCACTCGTGAAAAACGGCTGCTATGCGGTTGGCGAAGGCGCAAACATGCCCACCACCATCGAAGGTACCGAAGTATTCCAAAAGAACGGCGTGCTCTTTGCCCCGGGCAAAGCGGCAAACGCAGGCGGCGTTGCAACCTCCGCACTCGAAATGAGCCAGAACAGCATGCGGCTGCCTTGGACGTTTGAAGAAGTGGATGCCAAACTCAACGGCATCATGAAAAACATCTACAAACAGTGCTCCTCGGCGGCGAAAATGTACGGCTACGAAGATAACTTTGTTGTCGGCGCAAACATCGCTGGCTTTGAAAAGGTCGCGCGCGCAATGCTCGCACAGGGCATCGTATAATTCACAAAAGAGAGCTACCCCTCTTTTCCTTATTCCGGTAACGCGAACGATATCGGAAACCAAAAACCTCCTGCTTCCACCAAAGCAGGAGGTTTTTTGTCGTATCTGCACAGTTGCTTGGTCGCCTCGTCAAGTGTGCCATTCAGAATCCTGCAACGGCGAATGATTCTTGCTTTGCCGCATTTTGCACGACCCACAATGGCTTCTTTCTCCCAAACAATCCTTCTGATTCATTCTGTAATTTGCGTCTCGGCAACTCAGTCCCCAAAACGCACGCCCAACTGCCGGGCAACCTTCAGGACGTCTTTGTCCGGCGGCACAGATTTGGTCTTCCCCGCAACCTCAGCAAGCGGATTCGCCACCAGTTTCCCTTTCGCCATCGCAACCGTATGCCCATAGCGTTTTTCGTAAATCAGCTTTGCGGCATGTACGCCGAATTTGGTCGCCAAAACGCGATCATACGCGCTGGGGCTTCCGCCACGCTGCACGTGTCCGGGAATGCACACGCGTGATTCGATCCCGGTCTCCGTCTCGATACCGCGTGCCAGCCGCGCCGCCACACTGGTCGTCCCTTCCTGCTTACGCCGCTCCGCCAGTTCTTTCCTTTTTAGCATCGTCTCGTCAGTGCGCAGCGCACCTTCTGCCACCGCAATGATGGAAAATGTCTTTCCACGCTCCGCGCGTTTGCGTACCGCCTCAATGACCAGCGTATGATCGTATGGGATCTCCGGAATCAAAATCACATCCGCGCCGCCTGCCAGTCCCGCGTACAGCGTCAGCCAGCCCACCTTATTTCCCATAATTTCCACCACCATCACGCGGCTATGGCTCGCCGCCGTCGTGTGCAGACGATCCAGCACCTCGGTATCAATGTCTACTGCGGTATGAAACCCAAACGTCACGTCGGTGCCCCAAATATCATTGTCAATGGTCTTGGGCAGCCCAATAATGTTCAGCCCCTCCTCCGATAGCAAGTTTGCCGTCTTGTGTGTGCCGTTGCCGCCGAGTGTGCACAGGCAGTCCAGCTTCAATGTCTCATATGTGCGAATCATGGAGGATACTTTGTCTACGTTGTCCTCTTCGATGCGCCGCATGTTCTTAAAGGGCGTGCGCACCGTTCCCAAAATGGTGCCGCCCAGCGTTAAAATGCCGGAAAAATCCGAGGGCTGCATGGTTTGATATTCTCCTTTGATCAGCCCGGAATACCCACCCGCGATGCCGATGATTTCCACATCTTCCATGCGTTCATAGCAAGCGCGCGCCACCCCGCGGATCGCCGCGTTCAGTCCGGGGCAATCGCCCCCGCTGGTCAAAATTCCAATTCGCTTTGCCATATCGTCTATCCTTTCGTTTTATGCGTTACCGCGCCCAAATCACGCCTGTTGTCGCGTCGGCAAATCGTCTCTCACGCGCATCCACCGTCACTTCCAAGTCAGGCTTGCCTCAAATGTCACCTTGTCGTCGCTTTTGCCGCAAACATAATGCACACCGTCCTGCTCGGCATACTGCAACTCCACCTGCTGCCCCATCATCATCTCCTGTACATAATTGATGCGCAGGGTGTCCACCTGCCTTTTGCTGAGCGTTTCGTGGTCAAACAGTTCGCACACCCAGTCGGCATACCGCGCATTATTCATGTGCCGATTCATGTCCGTCTGGCTGTATAACACTTCGCGCGTTGCTTTGTGCTCCATCTGTTCGGGAAAATGAATCTTCCCCGGCGCATCAATCGGCGGCACCAGCGATTCATCCACGGTATAATCGCCCAAATCCACGTTTGCAGGTCGGCACAGGCAGCGCTCCTTCATGTGAAACAACACCCACTGGCTGGAAGCCGTACCCAGCACTTCCCCCGCCTCGTCATAAAACATGGAATAACGGATAAAGTATAACCTCGTGGGCTGCGCCGGCCACGTCACCACGCGAATGTTATCACAAATTTTTGGGTATCGCAGCATCTTCACATGAATGCGCGTCAGCATCCACGCGATGTTCTGCTCCTCCACCAGCTTTTTTCTGCCACAGTTTAGCACCACGGCATGGTCTTCCGCAATCTCCTGCAATCGCGTAAGAATTGCCGAAGGCCTCCATGTTCCATTCAGATCGACATCCAGCGCGCGCAGTTGATAATCCTGCTCCAGTATCGGTTTCATGTAAATATCTCCCGTTGCTTGTACGAACCCGCGTTAAATTACGTTTACGTTTTTTAATTTGCCTACACATGTGCGGCAGCTGCATCCCACGCGTGTGCCGCGCACTTCGCCTGCGCTTCCGTCGCAGCGGCAACAATATTGCCGGATTCAAAACATTGTATGTTTTGAATTGCGAAGTAGTAGTACCATATCTTGTTTGGTTGCACTCATTGTATCACAAATGCAAAAAAAACACCATCCCGCCAAATTTTATACACATCAAAAAAGCACCCTCCACGCAATCGCTTTGGGTGCTCTTGTTTGCCTGTCTTTTGTTATTTTGCCGCCTGCGCGCCCAGCTCGATCGCCTTTTCATTGAGCGGGATCAAGTGCTTTTTTCCCTCGCCCATAATCTTGCTCAGACATTCAATGATGGTCTTGTTTTGCACCAGATTGCTGCACGCGTTGTATGCGCCCAGCACCACCATGTTCGCCGCCTTTTGGCTGCCTGCCTGCTCCGCCAGCGTGTTTGCCGCCACCTTGAGCACCTTCAAATCAGTGCGTGTCGGTTCAATGGTAACCAGATCCGAATTGATAATCAGCAATCCGCCCGCCTTGATGTCTTTTTCAAACTTCTCCAGCGAAGGACGGTTCATCACGATTGCACAGTCTGCCTCCACCACCACAGGCGAGCCAACTTCATCATCCGAAACCACCACATTGCAGTTTGCCGTACCACCGCGCATCTCCGGACCGTATGAGGGCAGCCACGAAACATTCTTTCCCTCGGATAATCCCGCATACGCTAAGATCTGCCCTGCCAGCAATACACCCTGTCCGCCGAATCCCGCTAAAATAATCTGCTCTGTCATGTCAGTTTCCCTCCTTCGTTACGCCCAAAGGATATTGGGGAATCATGTTTTCTTTCAGCCATTCAATGGACTCCTGCGGCCCCAGCCCCCAGTTGGTCGGGCAGGTAGACAAAACCTCCACCATCGTGAAGCCCTTGCCCTGCATCTGATATTCAAACGCTTTCTTAATTGCCTTCTTTGTTTTCACTACGTTTGCCACGTCGTGCACCGAGGTGCGCTCGATGTAATACGCGCCGTCCAGCGTCGCCAGCATTTCCGCCACGCGAATGGGCATCCCCTGCGCTTCCACGCTGCGCCCATAGGGCGACGTAGTCGTCACCTGACCCACCAACGTCGTCGGCGCCATCTGCCCGCCCGTCATGCCGTAGATCGCATTATTTACAAAAATAGTCGTCACTTTCTCGCCACGCGCCGCCGCATGTACGATTTCTGCCGCGCCAATGGATGCCAAATCTCCATCCCCTTGATATGTAAACACAAGATTATCGGGATTGGTGCGTTTCACACCCGTTGCCACCGCAGGCGCGCGACCGTGTGCCGCCTCCATCATGTCACAGTTAAAATATTTATATGCAAACACCGCGCAGCCTACCGGCGCAATGCCAACAGAGCTGTCCTCCATGCCCATTTCCTCAATGCACTCTGCCACCAGTCTGTGAATGATGCCGTGTGTGCATCCGGGGCAATAGTGAAAGGGCACATCCGTCAGCATTTTTGTCTTTTCAAAAACCTTCGCCATCTTATTTGCCCTCCTTTAATTGCATCAGAGCCGCCATGATGTTCTTGGGTTCGGGAATGTTGCCTCCCTGTACGCCATAGAATGTCACGGGCACTTTGCCGTTCACCGCCAGCCGCACATCCTCCACCATCTGTCCGGTGTTCATTTCCACCGTTAGAATGCCTTTCACGTGCTCTGCTGCCTTTGCAAATGCTGCGCTGGGGAAGGGCCAAATGGTCACCGGACGAATCACGCCCACCTTGATGCCTTCTTTACGCGCCTGCACCGCCACATTACGAGCGATTCTTGCCGTTGTGCCAAATGCCGCAATGATATAATCCGCGTCGTCGCACATAAATTCCTGCACACGCGTCTCGTTTTTCGTAATTTCGGCATACTTCGCCTGCAATACGTTATTGACTGCCTGCATCGTGTCCGCTTCAATATAAAGCGAATTGACCACTGCGCGCGGTCTGGATTTATCCTTCCAGCCTGTTGTCGCCCATGTCTTAGGCGGCAAAGCGCGTTGCTTCGGCTGCGTGAACTCCACCGGTTCCATCATCTGCCCGATCACGCCATCCCCAAGCACCATAACCGGAATACGGTACTGGTCTGCAATGTCAAAGCCCTCCATCACCATGTCGGCAGCCTCCTGCACACTTGCAGGGGCAAGCACCACCATGTGATAGTCGCCATGTCCGCCGCCTTTTGTCGCTTGGAAATAATCGCCCTGCGACGGCAATATCCCACCGAGGCCGGGGCCGCTGCGCACAATATTCACAATCACGCAGGGCAGCTCCGCACACGCGATATAGCTGATTCCCTCCTGCTTGAGGCTGATTCCCGGAGAGGAGGAGGACGTCATCACGCGCGCCCCCGCGCCCGCCGCGCCATACACCATGTTGATCGCCGAAACTTCACTCTCTGCCTGCACGAAAACGCCGTTTACCTGCGGCATTCTTTTGGACATATATTCCGGAATCTGATTTTGAGGCGTAATCGGATACCCAAAAAAATGTGTGCATCCGGCCTTGATCGCCGCTTCGGCAATCGCCTCGTTTCCCTTCATCAATACTTTCGCCATATTGTTCCACCTTACTTTATTGTTTTACTAAAAAATCGCGCATCCCTGCCATGTTTTACGGGCAGAAACTTCCTCGTCTCTCCGCAAGCTGACGCGCCTTATTTCTCCACTTCCAGCACCACGTCCGGACACATCCGCGCACATGCCGCGCAACCGATGCACGCCTCAGGGTCTGTCGATCCAATGGGATGATATCCCTTTGCGTTGATTGTGGACTTGTCGATCTGGAGCAAACTTTTCTTGCATGCCGCGATGCACAAACCGCAGCCCTTGCATTCATCCGTCGAAATAATCACATTTGCCATACTTTTTCACCTTACTTTGCATTAATCTTTAAAAACCTACCATAATAGGATATCATTTTTCACAGAGAGCGTCAAGAAATTAGGCGCAGCTGACGCAATTTTATTGCGAGACCTTCCGCGCAATGATGCAAGATGATGAATTAAAAATTTCATGTAAACAAAAAATCAGCCGCCTGATGCAAGCGGCTGATTCTGTTGCCCTCTAAAATAGCAGGTCAGAATTTCGCCCTTTTCCGTTCGTCCTCCACCTCAAAGTTCATCACTTTCGCTGCATGCAGCTTTTCCACATAAAACTTTGAAAGCCGATACGCTGCATCCCGTTTCGTGTTCATGTACTTAAATTCCCACTCTCCATTCCACTCTCCGCGAAACACTGCGGTCGTCACAAGCCCGGTGCGCACACCTTGAAATTCGTACAGCTTTCCTTGTTCAAACGTTTCGCGCTGTGTGTCACTTTTGCGCATCAAAAATCCGTCAAAGCTCATGTGATCCGCTAAAAATTCCTGCCCCTCCACGCGTATCATCTCGTGAATGTCAATGCTCATCGCCTCTCCCGCAGTTTCCAAATTGCTCACCCGCGCGGCACGGATCGCATAGACCAACGCATAAAGGTTGTATATACTCCAACCGGCGCAAACCAACAATGGCAGCAACACGGCAGGATTGGTCATTTTTATGATCGCCACCACAAGCGCAGCGCAAACCCAAATCAGCAAAACAATGTGCGGTGCCACCGATTTCAAATCCCACTTGGACGCTGTCTTAACCTCCTTAGGCGTTACCGCAAAAACACGGCTTGTACGAAACGTCTCTTTTAACAGCGCCGCCGCATGGTAAGGTGCCATCAACGTATCGTAGATATGCGAACTCAAATACGATCGCACATTCCCAATCAGCACGTTGAAGCTCAATCCGAACAAAATCTGCGTGGGAATCACCACCAATAAAAAATCTGCCGCTGTCATGTTTACAATGGGTACCGCAAACAGCATAAAAATGGTTGGCGATATGATGTACACCAGCTTTTGAAAGGAGGAATACCAGTACAACAGAAGCTGCAAGTACAGCATCTTCTGCCCCAGACGCAATCCCTTCAAACGGAACGGCTTGATGGATTTATAAATCTGCAAGGTTCCCTTGGCCCAGCGTTGTCTCTGCGCTTTCAAATCCTTGATATTGAAGGGTGCCAGTCCCAACGCATACGCCTTGTTGACAAACACCGTGCGATACCCCGCATTTTGCAGCAGTATGCCTGTCGCCATATCTTCCGTGATGCTTTTCGTGGGAACGCCGCCAATTTGCTCCAAAGCGCTGCGGCGGATGATCGCGTTGGTGCCTACATGCACCATGGCGTTACGCTCCGCCAGCTCCGGCTCAATATAGCGCATAAAGAAATCCTGCTCGTTATAAAATCGCTTGCTTAGCATCTGGAACGGATCTTTGTTGTAGAAAGTCTGGGGATATTGCACCATCGCAACTGTTTCATCCTGAAAATATGGAATGCCCTCGCTGAGCATGTAAGGCTTCGTAATAAAGTCCGCATCCAAAAACACCACCAGGTCACTTTGCGTCTGCGCCAAGGCATGATTGATGTTGCCCGCTTTCGCGTGTGCGTTGCCCTCCCGCGTAATATACTCCACGCCCAGCTCGTCCGCCACCATTTTCAGCTCCATGCGGTGTCCGTCATCACAGATATACACTTTTTTGTTGGAATAAGGCAGAGAATTTGCCGCCAAAGCGCTGGAGGCAACGAGGCTGTACGGCTCGTCATAGGTGAAAATAAATACGGCCACCGAAGGCTGAAAATCCGCTTTCCACGCAGGGGGCTGTTTCCTCGATGTATCATTGCGCATGAATAGCACCGCAAAAAAAGTCGCTACCATCACGCCCAGCAGTTCCGCCGCCACCAGCAGTATGGAAAACACGCCCGATGCAGCGCTGCTAAAATTCAGCGTAAAAACAATACGCCATACAATATAGCCCGCCATCGCACCAATCACGAGAACGATATAAACCTTTCGCCACAACGGGAATTTTTTTGCGAGTACAAACAAAATAAGAATCGCACCAATCACGATACAAAACAGATAAACGTTCTCCATAAAGGCAGTCTCCCCAAAAATATATTGCCACAGAATCCGCGCAAAGCCGTTTCGCCGTTGCCGGATCTCCTATCTATCATAAGTGTGGTCTGATTCTTTTCGTTTTAATGTAAACGCCCCACAGCGTGGCAAACATCATTCTTGCAGTGCCATCAGGCATGGGCGATTTACACGCTTGATTTCTGATACTGCACGCAAACGCAGTATCGTCGGCAGCTCCTTTGCACCACGCACTTGGCTCAAAAAATTGAAAGTTCAGCCGCCCCACCACTTCGGGCGCTCCAACCGCGCCTTTTCCGTTTTTTTCTGTGCGCGCTGCTCTGCCTCCATGCGCCTGATTCGTTCCTCCGCATCCCGGTAAATCCCGCGTAAGCGCACAAACAAAAGCGGGGCATACCAGCAAACCACCACTCCCGCAATCATAAACGGATACCATACGTGCCGCTCCTGAAGCTCGAACACCGCATTCGTGCCCACCAGCAGGCAGATCCCTCCGGCAAGCAGCAACGCTGCAACGCAGGCAAGCACCGACACATAGTGCACATTGCGTTTGGCGTAGCTTTGTCCATAGACAGCGAGCAGTCCGCCCCACATCGCCAAACCGACCCCAAGTGCCATGCCAACCCAAAAGCCTGTTTTTTCATCGAACCACATGCGTCTCCCCCCCTCTTCAAACGTCTCAGTACATTTTTTCTTATCATATCAAAAAATACACGATTCTTGCAATCCGTTTTTTGCTCTGCACCATCCTTTTTGTGATACGCCGCTTTTGCCTCTCGTCATTGTTATTCCAAAATCGCATAAAATATGTTACATTAAAAGAAAACGGCGCAGCGTGAAGCGCTTGAGTTACATTGAGGTTTATCAGCATGGAAAAAGCCAAAAAATTTTTTAGAGATACCTTCAGCCTGACCTCCGGCAGTCTGCCGTTGCCGGAAATCGAGCTGGAAGTCAAGGAGGGCGCCGCCATCAAGGGTGCAAATATGTGCATCTTGATCTGCGCCATTTTCATCGCCAGCATCGGTCTAAACATGAACAGCACAGCCGTCATTATCGGCGCCATGCTCATCTCTCCGCTGATGGGCGGCATCATTGCGATGGGCTATGGGTTTGCCTCAGGCAGCGCGCAGCACACCAAAAACGCGTTTTTCAAATTCGCGTTGCAGATCGTGATCTCGCTGCTAACCTCTTTCGTCTATTTTAAGCTTTCGCCGATGACGGATGCCTCGTCCGAAATTCTGGCGCGTACCACCCCCACCGTTTGGGATGTGCTCATTGCCTGCTTTGGCGGATTTGCAGGGGTCATCGGCATCACACGCAATTCCAAAACAAACGTCATCCCCGGAGTTGCGATCGCCACCGCGCTGATGCCGCCGCTCTGTACCGCGGGCTATGGTCTTGCGCGCGGCTCTCTGGCATACTTTGGCGGGGCAATGTACCTGTTCACCATCAACACCATCTTCATCTGCCTCACCGCCGCTGTAGGCTTTAAGCTGCTCAAGGTTCCGGTAAAGAGCTATCAAAACCCTAAAACGCAACGGCGTTCCCGCCTGATTTTGATGTTGATTATGATTGTCACAGTCGTACCCAGCATTTATTTTGCAACACAGATGGTCTCGGATGCCGTGTTACAACAAGATTACAAAAATTACGTCGCAGGCGCGTTCGACTTCCCCGAAACGCAAGTCGTCAATTCCAAGCTGCTTCCCGATCAAAAGCTGATCGAGGTCGCACTTGTGGGAAAGATGCTCAGCGATTCGGAAATCCAAACGCTCGCCACGAAAATGTCCGACTACAACCTAAACGGCATCACACTGCGCGTCAATCAGACCACGCAAAATATCGGAATCACCAAAGAAGATGTGCAAAACCTCCTGCCGCAGGAAGCCGCAGGTGCCGCATCCTCCGCTACATTGCAGGATCAAATCAAGGGCTATCAACAGCAGCTGTTGGAGTATCAGGCAAAGGTGTTGGATGTCACAGGCATTCAAAGCGAATTGAAGGCACTGTATCCGCAAGTCGGCTCTGTTGCAGGCGCGATTTTGGAAGTGCCGACCGATCAAAACGTAATTTCCACAGATACCGTTCTTCTTTTGCTCTATGCGCCCACCCCGCTCAGTGACGGCGAAATGGAACAGATCAAGAGCTGGATCAAAGTAAAAACGAATAAACCGCATGCTTATGTATTGCAAATATCCACGCCATTTGCGCAAACCGATGCCGTTGTCGCGCAAACGCCGACAGCCACAGCGGGCGAGGCGCCGGAGCAAAGGATCGTAACAGAGGTCACGCCCGACCCCGCAGCAGCGGGCGCCGTCGCCCCCTCCGCCGTACCCGCAGCCACGCAGCCCGCTCCAGATTCGGTTTCCTCCGCTGCGCCGCAGCCGGATAGCCGCATTGTAACGGAAGTCACGCCGCAGCCGCAATAACGCAGTCGTGCAGCAAAAAGAGATGCAAGCTCGCATCTCTTTTCCTTTTATCCATGCCATGTTTTCATGGTTGATCGCCCTGCGCCCTTTCTTGTCTCGCTTTACTCATTCGCATCCTTCAACTTCAAAAGCAGCTTTTGAAACCGCTTCACATCCATGTTTGCATCTACAAAAAAATGTGTGTCCACCGTTTCCACAGCTTTGATCGCTTTTTTCAGTCGTTTCATACCCTGCTCTGTGTTACAGATCGTATTGGCGCGGCTATCCAGCCTGCTTTGGATTCTTTGCGCCAAACCTTTTTTCTCCAACAGACGCAGCGTAGAGGAAACGGTCATTGGGTCGATCATCGAAAAATCAGATATTTTCTTCTGCGTGATGTACGCATTCGCATCACTCAATTCTGCAATCACAGCAAGAATCACATACTGCGTGTGCGTCAAATCAAATGGCCGCAGCACACTTTTAATTGCGCGCTGCCAAAGCGTGGAAACCTGCCAAAACAGTAGCCCGACGCTTTCCTCATGCGATCGGTATTTTGACCCTTTCATTGCACCACCAAATCAAGCAAGCGCTCCAACGTTGCAGGCAAATGCGCCGTAATACCCGCGCCGATCCCTGCTGTTTGCGCATCACTCCCGCCTTCTACCACAACCACATGCGTGATAGAGCGCTCGGATATACGATGAATCAGCGCAATGGAGATTTCTCCCATGCGCGATCTTGTGGTGAATGCGCACTCATCTACCACATCCTCCAGCGTAAAGGGCAGTGCCTGCCCGTTTTTCATGGTCAAAACGCCACCGGTTCCGTCCGTAAATGCGCCGTGCAGCACCACCTCCTCCACATCCATATCCCAGTCCTTCCAGCGCGATACATCCGCGTAACACTCCCATAATTTCTTACGGTTGATGTTGCCTGCAACCGTCTTTTCATATCGATACATATTCTACTCCTTTTGATTCTAAGTTTACTTATTTTTTATACAGGCTTCGATCAGATAGCCCGCATTGAGGTCAGATTTGCAAAGCAACAGGCGCCTCTTCTTATGAACCAGTGTGTTCAATGCTGAGCCTCAAGCTTCATGCTCTGGCATCCTTTCTTTAATCACATCTCATAAACAAATTTCATATGTTTACTTATATTATGTATACTTATTATATATCCGTTGATCTAATATGTCAAACAATTTGAACATTAAAAACTGCCCGCTCGTCAGGCACCATCAGCTTAGCGGGCAGCTTGCGCAAGCCTAAGAGCATCTTGCTCGCTGCGCCTGATGGCGATTAGAAGTTTCGTCACTTCCCAATTTGCTAGGTCAACCCACTATCCTCTCGTTTAGTCACACAACAAAAAAATCCCCGCAAGCGCCGCAGGGATTTCTATTCGTTGGATCGTATTTACTTCGACGCCATCTCAAATGTGTCTTTCAGGTCAAAATACAGCTTGTCATATACTGCCTTCACAGGTGCATAAGCCGCATGATTCTGCGCATTCGGCTGTACAATTTCTTGCGTCGCATGCACATCTGCCGCCGCCTCAAGATTCGGGAATATCCCTTCGCCTACCGCGGCAACCAACGCCGCGCCAAACGCGCCGCCCTCCGCGGCTCCCGCTAAAATGCGCACCGGCAAGCCAAAGATATCCGCAACAATCTGCTTCCACAACGCGGAATTCGCGCCGCCGCCCGACAAAATAATCTCATCAAATTTTAGCGAGGGATTGGTTTTCATAATCAATTCATACATTTGATACAGGCCAAATGTCACACCCTCCATAACAGCACGCGCCATATCGCCTAGATTGCTGATCAAGGAAAGACCATAGAATACGCCGCGCGCATTCGGATCCGGATACGGGCAGCGCTCTCCCGAAAGATACGGCAAGAATACCACGCCATTTGCGCCGATGCCGGACTGCTCCGCACCTTCGTTGATGGGGCCAAACGGCTTCTCCAAATTCGCGTAAAAAGTGTTCTTAAACCACTCCATTGAGCCTGCGCAGGAAAGCTGGCAGCCAAATGCCATATATTTTCCCGCCGCATTGTTGCAGAAAAACTGCAATTTACCGCCCTCGTTCACGCCAAAGCTGTTCATTGCAGTCGCCACCACACCGGATGTACCCATCACAATACCCAGCGTACCCTGCTTCACAATGCCCATGCCCGTGTTTTGGATCACCGCGTCGCCGCCGCCACCATAAATGGGAATGCCCGCCGGCAACCCTGTTTCAGCCGCCGCCTGCGCGCTGACCACGCCTGTTGGCGCGTCCGATTCAACCACCTTGGGGAAAATGCTCATCGGCAATCCCAGCTTCGCAATCAGTTCTTGCGACCACGCGCGCTCCTTCACATTGAAAAAGCCCGTGCCGGAAGCCTCGGAAACGTCTGTCGCCACATCTCCCGAAAGGCAGAAGCGAATGTAATCTTTGGGCATACAAAATTTTGCGATCTTCGCAAAATTTTCCGGCTCGTGGTTCTTCACCCACACGATTTTGCCGCCCGTAAAGCCGGTCAGCATGTTGTTGTTGGTGTAGGATACCAGGCCGTCAATGCCGCCCGCCGCCGCAATCACCTGCTCGCATTCCTCGCCTGTTCGCTGATCGTTCCACAAAATCGCATTGCGAATCACGTTGTTGTCGCAGTCCAGTGCCACCAGTCCGTGCATCTGACCGGAAAATCCCACCGCCGTGATATTGATATTCCCCATATCTGCCAGCAACTCCGCAATGGCTTCCTTGGTGCCGCTCCACCAGTCCGCAGGATCCTGTTCCGACCACGCCGGCTTGGGCGTATACAGCGGATACCCCTTTGTCACGGATGCCGCCACTTTGCCCTGCTCTGTCATCACGAGGCACTTGACCCCGCTGGTTCCCACGTCGATTCCCAAAATGTATTGCATGTTCCAAAACCTCCTGTGTCTTTCCACTGTTTTATATTCTGATCCACACATCCCCACAGCCATGCGGTTTTTAAATCCGTATCACTTGTTATAATACAGTTGTTTACCGGATCGCGTCATAGATATCCCTTACGCTGTCCAAAATGTAAGTCGGCTCCACATCCCCCTCCAAAATCTCTTGGTATGTCACCTCGCCGGACAGCACCGCAATGCCCACCAGCCCGCCGTTCACGGCAGTTTTTACATCCGTGTAAACACGGTCTCCCACCATCGCGGTGCGCGTTTTTTCATGTCCTGTCTTGGCAAGAATATACTCCACCGTCTCTGCAAAAGGCTTTCCCACAAATCTTGGCTCCACCCCGGTCGCCACTGTGATCATACTCGCCATCGAGGCACAATCAGGCAAAAATTTCCCGCCTTCCAAAGGGCAAACGCGGTCAATGTTCGTCGCCACAAAGGGCACCCCCCGGCTCACCAAACGGCACAGCATATCCGCCTTTTCAAAGTTGAACGTAGTGTCGAATCCCAGCACAGCAAAATCCACCGGATGACCGTCAGACTGCACCAGTTCAACGCCCGCCTGCACAAATTGCCGTTCCAGTTCCGGCGTTCCCGCCAGATAAACACGCGGCACGCCCGTGCAATGCGTGTTCAAATAATGAATCATCACATCACCCGATGTCATGATACGCTCGCGCGTCATGCCGGTAAATCCAAGCTTTTCCAGCTTATTTACATAGTCCGTAGGCGCCTTGGAAGAATTGTTCGTAAAAAAGTAAAAATCCGTGCCCGAGGCCTGCAAATGCTCGATAAACTCCTTCGCGCCATCAATCAATGTGTATCCCAAATTGATCGTGCCGTCCATATCCAGCACAAAACAATCGATCTCTTTCAGCTTTCCAAGCGGTGTCATACCGCTGTGCGCCGCGTGTTGCATCCCTTATCCTCCATAAACTTTATCATATAGTTGAATCAAGTCCTTTTCCTCCATCGAAATCTCGTTGAGGATGGTATAACGATTTTTGCGTGTAGAAGGTGCCAGCCGCACCGCCCGCACAAAGTCCTCTTTTGTCAGTCCCAGCTCTTCAAAGGTCACGGGAATGCCAAAAGATTTCAAAAAGCTGCGAATCCACCGGTAATCGCCGCCGTATAAATACTCAATCAAAATGGTTGCCGTCGCCGCCTGAATCCCGTGTAGCGTACCCTTGCCCATCGCGTCAATCGCGTGACTGATCAAATGCTCCGCGCCGCTTGATGGGCTGGTGTTGCGCGTAATGTTCATGGCAAGACCGCTCAGCACCACCGATTCCGCAAGCTGCGTCAAAAACTCAATGTCCTCAAGTCTCGGGTTCGTATACTGCAAAATGGCGCGCACCGCCGTTCCTGAAATGATAAACGCAAAGTCATCCATCTTAGAAACGCCTTTGGCAACGGATTTCTGCCAATCCCGCAGCGCGGTGATATTGGAAATCAAGTCGCCCAGCCCCGCTAAAATCAGCTTGCGCGGCGCGCTCTTAATGATTTCAAGGTCCATCACAATGTATTCGGGAATCTTGCACATCAAAGATCGTACATCACCCTGATCGCACTTTAACACAGCAATCGGGGATGCCACACCGTCATGCGAAATCGAGGTAGGAATGCTCACAAAGGTCTGCTCCGCCATAGAGGAAGCATATTTCCCCACATCCAGCACCTTGCCGCCGCCCATCGCAATCACAATGTCGATCTCTTTGTTGACAATGTAATACGCATTCAACAGCGCCTCGCGCAGCGAGCCCGTCCGTACAAACTCACGCTTCAGATAGTCCACGCGCCCGCCCGCAAACGCATATACATCCTTCCCATACAGCTCATCCACCGTCCGGTCCACCAGCAGCATCACGCGCGATTCCGGTTTCAGAATGTGTGCCAGCTCCTCGTATAGATTGTTCTGACCGATTTTGACCCCGTTGGGCACTGCAAATGTGTTCATCCATTCCCCCGTGAAAAAAATAATCCCTTGTTCCGCATCAGCAAAAACAAGAAAGCCGCAGACGCCTATCTTTGGCGCCTGCGGGCATTTTCTGTTTGGGTAGATCAGCGATCTACGTTTTCAGAAACGATCTTAAATTCTTCGTATAAATCTCTGCGGAACACCAGCTCTTTCGAAAGTGCCGCGTCAATGTCCTCGTCCAGTATGCGATGATCGCGCATGCCTACCACACGGTTGCCGATGCCCTGCGAAAGCAGCTTTACGGCTTGAATCCCCATGCGTGTCGCACGGATTCTGTCAATGGAGGACGGTGCGCCGCCGCGCTGAATGTATCCCAGCACAATCGCTTTCGCGTCCAAATGCGCCTTCGCGCGCATATAGTTTGCAATGGCCTCGCCCTTGCCCGCGCCTTCTGCAATCAACACAATGCTTGTCATCTTGCCCTTGATGCGGCTGCCCACGATTTTCTCGCAAATATAGTCGATGTCAAAATCGATCTCAGGAATGATCAAGTGCTCCGCACCACCTGCGATTGCCGCGTATAGCGCAATGTCACCGCATTTGTTGCCCATTACTTCAATCACGCCCACGCGCTCATGCGAATTCATCGTGTCACGAATCTTAGACATCTCACCGATCACGCAGTTGACCGCCGTGTCAAAGCCGATGGTAAAATCCGTATACGCAAGATCGTTGTCGATGGTGCCGGGAATACCGATGGTCGGCACATTCAGGTGGCTCAAAACCTTCGCCCCTTGAAAACTTCCGTCGCCGCCGATCACCACCATGCCGGAAATGTCAAACGCCTTAATCACCTGCAAGGCCTTCTGCTGTCCTTCTTTGGTTTTAAATTCTTCGCAGCGCGCCGTCTTGAGAATGGTGCCGCCCTTTTCGCCAATGCCGTCCACATCCTCCGTCTTAATGCGCTCCACCCGGCCTTCAATCAGTCCGGAATATCCCTTCATCACGCCCATGACGGAAAAGCCCGCCGCGTCCGCCGCCATCACAACCGAGCGGATACATGCGTTCATACCCGGCGTATCGCCGCCACTTGTCAAAATACCGATTCTTCTTTTCATTTGCTCTTACCACCGTATGTCAAAATTTTAATTTAGTTTGTTCTAAGGGCGTAATCCCCGCTCATTCCTCGTCGCCGGACATGATCTCGCCATGCTGGGTCAGAATCCGTGCCTGTCCCGTTATTTTAATGGCGGAAATGTTGTCTGTAAACTGCACCAGCATCACTTCGCCGCTATTTAGCTTCTCGGTATGTTGCAATCGGGTGTCCTTCCCGCGCGTCATGCCGATTACGTTCACGCCATGCTGCAACGCCTTGATGACAATGCAGTCCTGTCGTTCCAGATTCTCCATTCCAACACTCCCCCATTCTAATTTTGATTCTGTATATGATTTTACCAAAAAAATCCCACGGTTTCAAGGACAAATGTGATTTTTGTTTCCGAATTAACCTTACACAAACTCTCCCTTTTGCCATAGTTTGCCAAAAAGTTCATACGGGCGTTCGGTATGCATTGCGCGCAGTCCGCCATTCCTGTCGTTTCAGCGCTTCGTGTGCGCACAAACAAAAAGCAGCGTTGCAGCTAAACCGCTACGCGCTTTTTTCCTTGTTTCAGTGCAGCGATTTCAGACCAAACTGCTCGAAATCCCTGCACTCGATTGGATGGATTTTATGAAAATCGACCCGGTCAGGCACATTCCGCAATGGCATTCGGGCGTCATATTATGTCAGATCGCTGTAAAAAATTGTACGTGACTGTAATCGCATCGCAGGTAAGCTGTTCGCAGCAGTGACGCGGGTCCGTGGAGCGATATCCGTTCAGCCGCAGTTCTCTGCACACCAGCGTAGTGAATGTGTTTCGAAAAACCTCCGCATATCGTGTGCAATGCGCGATCACGGAAGCCTCATCCCTGTTCGCTTGCCGGTCATAAATCGCAATAAACATCTGCCCCGCCAACGCAAGGCCGCAGTGCGCCCCCAGCTTTTCCGCGCCGTGCAGCCCCGCAACGCTTGCAAACACCTGCGCATCCAGTTCAATCTGCATCAGCTCTCCAAGGCAATGCAGCATTGCATGCGCGCAGTTTCCCTGCTTCTCCCAGTACAGCTCACGTATTTTGTTTTTCACTTCCTTCACCGATTCCATATTGGTTCCCCCTTGTTTTTCGATTCATGCGGGCGCATCAGGCAGGCTGTTCATACCGGCATACCGCGGCAAACTTGTGTCCGTGTATTCTTGTGGTGTTGCAGCCGCATCCTACGCTTCTTGGTCGAGCAAATATCCCTTTTCACCAAATTTGGGAGCATTCGTTGTTGAAACCGTATGTGGGCAACTTTGATTGTGATTGTGCTTTTTATCGCACTTGGTCGTAACCGTCGTAATCTGCTCTCTGCCCTGCGGCCCTTGCATCTCACGCATCGCCAACGGGGTGCTGCCACTCATTGCTTCAATAGGCATATCAATCACCTCCTCGTTTTGTTTTGTTGTCAAAATCTGTTTGTTTCATCGCGTCCGCCTGCATATCAAAAAAAGACAACCCCGCCGCTTCAAAGGCTTGGTTGTCCGGTTTTTTTGATGTAAGCAAAATCTGTACCGCCTGCCCCTGCCCCGCCAAGGCAATCATCTCACATCCGCGCTCAAAATCGGGAGCAGTTGTAATAAACGGTCATTTTCTCGTCATGAGTGGGGATGCGTTCCCCCGCGCCGGGCAATCACTTCACCACCACATTCTCCGCGCCATATGCCGCTTCCAGTTCCTCCATCAGCGCCCGCGTGTAACAGACACAGCGGTTTCCCGTCAGGCGAAAGGTCTTTTCCGCCTCCTTGACGACAACGCTGTTCGCTCCCGGATGCCCCGCCAAAATGCGCAGCAGTGCTTCGCGCGCACCCGCCGGAATCTTCACATAAAGCTGTTTCCCCGCATATTGCGGCTCGTCCGCCACATAGGCTGTCACGCGCTCGGCAAGCAGCTCTGGGCCGTTTTGCGCAGAAACCACAATTTTCCCCGCAACGCGTACAATCGCATCCGGCTGCAAAAATCGTTCACACTCCACAAACACATTGGGGAACACCAGTACGCCGATCTGCCCCGCTAAATCCTCCAAAACCACATTTGCCATCAACTTTTTGGTCTTGGTGGGTCGCACCCGCAGCGTGGATACAATGCCGATCACGTCCACCTTTTCGCTGTCGTATTCAAACATCGTCACTTCTTCCTGTGCGCTCTGCGCAATGTCCGAAATGCTGATTTTCTGAGCGCGAATCTGCGTCGCATATTTGTCCAGCGGATGTCCGCTGATGTATAGCCCCGTCATTTCTTTTTCATATGAAAGTTTACGCGCCTCGTCAAACTCGCGGATATCCGGCACGGGTGTTTGCATCATCTCCTCCGCACCGCCCAGATCAAACAGCGACATCTGCCCCGTTGCTTGCCGCTTTCGTGTGTTCTGCTCCTCTGTTAAAATTTGCTCGTACACCGCCATCATCTGCGCGCGCCGCAGCCCAAAGCAGTCACAGCTCCCCGACAATATCAAGCTTTCCAGCCTCTTTTTGTTCAGCACATCCACATTCTTGGAAACAAAGTCCGAAAGGCTTACATATCCGCTCCCCCGCCGCGTGATCACCTCATCAATGGCGTCCCCGACATAGCTGATCGCGGACAGCCCGAAGCGCACCGCGCCATTCTCGGTGGAAAACCGCATATCCGAACGGTTCACATCCGGCGGCAAAATGGCAATCCCCGCATTTTTCAAGCATTGGATGTATTCTGCCAGCTTCTGTTTGCTCCCCAAAAAACTGTTGAGCAGCGCAGTCATAAACTCCGCCTCAAAATAACGTTTCAAATACGCCGTCTGGTATGCCACCACCGCATAGGCACACGCATGCGATTTGTTAAACGCATAGTTTGCAAACGCCATCATCTGATCGAAAAGCTGCTCTGCCGTTCGTTCATCCATGCCGCGCCGTACTGCGCCCTCCACCGTCGCCTTCCCGTTTTCTTCCTCGCCGTGTACAAAGATGCGGCGCTCCTTTTCCAACTCGCTCTGCTTCTTTTTGCTCATGGCACGCCGCACCAAATCACTGCGTGCCATCGAATATCCCGCCACATCACGCACAATGCGCATGATCTGCTCTTGATACACCATGCACCCGTATGTCTCCTGCAAAATCGGCTCCAGCACCGGATGCGCATAGCGCACCATGTTGGGGTTCTTCTTGCAGCGAATGTATTCCGGAATGCTGTCCATCGGGCCGGGTCGATACAGCGAAATGCCCACCATAATCTCATTGAGGTCGCTCGGCTGCAAGTCCTGCATCAAACGCCGCATGCCCGGGCTCTCCAACTGAAACATCCCGTCCGTTTCCCCCGATGCGATCAGCGCATACACCTTAGGATCGTCGTAATCCAGCGCATCCAGATCCACCACCACACCGTGGTTCAATAACGCCATCTGCACCGCATCTCGAATCACCGTCAACGTGCGCAGCCCCAGAAAATCCATCTTGAGCAGCCCCAGACTTTCCAGCTTGTTCATCGTGTACTGTGTCATGATGCTGTCGTCTTTGGGATTGCGCTGCAAGGGCACATATTCCGTGATGGGCAAGTCAGAGATCACCACACCCGCCGCATGCGTGGAGGCATGCCGTGGCATGCCTTCCAGCGTCCGCGCAATGTCCAAAATGCGCTTGGCTTCTTCATTGTTTTCGTACTCCAGCCGCAAGCGCTCGTTGCCTGCAAGCGCCTTATCGATGGTCATTTTCAGCTCGAATGGCACCATCTTGGCAAGCTTGTCCGCCTCCGCAATGGAAACGTTCAACACCCGCGCCACATCGCGGATCACCAGCCGCGCACCCATCGTGCCAAACGTGATGATCTGCGCCACGTGATCGCTGCCGTATTTGCGCGTCACATAGTCAATCACTTCCTGCCGCCGTTCATAGCAAAAGTCGATGTCTATGTCCGGCATGCTGATGCGCTCCGGATTCAAAAACCGCTCAAACAACAGCGAATACTTGATGGGGTCAATGTTGGTGATGCCCAACGTGTATGCTACGATGCTGCCCGCTGCGCTGCCCCGCCCCGGCCCCACCATGATGCCGTTCTCCTTGGCAAAGTTCACAAAGTCCCACACAATCAAAAAATAATCTGTAAAGCCCATCTCGCGGATGGTTTCCAGCTCGTAAATAAACCGCTGTTCAATGAGGTCATTCGCATTGGGGTACCTCTTTTTCAACCCCTGCATCCCCAAATGCAGCAGATATTCATAGTTGTTATATCCCTCCGGCACCACAAATTGCGGCAAATGGCTGCTGTCAAAGGTAAAATCGAGGTTGCACTTGTCCGTCACCTCGCGCGTGTTTTCCAGCGATTCTGGCACATGCTCAAATAATGCCAGCATCTCCGCTTCGGATTTTAGATAAAATTCCTCCGTCTCAAATGTCATTTTGTTGGGCGAATCCAGAGTCGTTCCCGTTTGCAGGCACAGTAAAACCTCCTGCGCAAACGCATCCTCACGCCGCACATAGTGCACATCGTTGGTGGCTACGGTCTTGATTCCCTCCTCGTGCGCCAGCTTGAGCAGCATCGGATTAATCTGCCGTTGCTCCGCAATGCCGTGGTCTTGCAGTTCTAAATAAAAATCTTCACCGAAAAGCCCCTTCAAAAGCAACGCCGTCTTTTTTGCGCCATCGTAATCATTGCGCATCAACGCCCGCTGAACGTCTCCCGCAAGGCATGCCGAAAGGCAGACCAGCCCTTCGCAGTGTTGCGCCAGTAAATCATAATCGATGCGCGGCTTGTAATAAAACCCCGTCAGCCAGCCTTCTGAAACCAGCTTCATCAAATTTTTGTAACCCGTCATATCCTTGCACAGCAGCACCAAATGCGCATATTCTTTGGTCTGCGATGTCTTTTCCGTGCGATCTTGGCAGATATACACCTCGCACCCGATCACCGGCTTGATCCCCGCCTTTTTCGCGGCGGAATAAAAATCCAGTACACCGTACATCACACCGTGGTCGGTAATGGCAATGGCAGGCATATCCAGTTGCACCGCGCGATCGATCAAATCATCGATGCGGCTTGCGCCGTCCAGCAGGCTGTATTCCGTATGTACATGTAGATGGCAAAACATCCGCGTTCCTCAATTCTAATTTCGTTACTTTATTATATCTTATCCGACCCCGTTCGGACAGTATTCCCGAAAAAATTCATAGAAAACTTTCGCCGCCCCCTCTTTTCCGCTTTCAAACCGCCCTCTTTTATTGTATAATGTTTCATAGATATCATTTAAAGCAAAGGAGCTTTTATGGCATACAAACTACTCGCTTTAGATCTTGACGATACGCTGTTCGATTCCGGTAAGGACATCTCTCCCGCCAATCGTGAAGCGGTGTTGCGCGCCATGCACGAAGGTGTGCGTGTAATCCTTGCCAGCGGTCGCGCTTTCGAGGGTGTGCACCCCTGCAATGTGGCGCTCGGGAATCACGACTACACCATCTGCTGCGGCGGTGCGCAGGTGCTGGATGATTCCGGCAATCTGATTTACGATAATTGCGTTCCCCCGCATCTGGCAAAACAAGTCATGCAGTGGGCGACGGACAAACAGGTCTATTATCAGTTGTATTTTAACGACGGATATTATTATACCCGGCACACCCCCTATACCGATTTGTACGCGGGGCGGTGCAATTATGCCGGCACACAGCGCCCCGATCTGATGCAGATTGAGGAAGTGCGTTCCGCCAAAATACTCATGATCGAAACGCCGGAAAACGTGCAAAAGTATAAGCGCGAATTGTCCGATCTGTTCCCCGATCTGCGTATTCTAACCTCGCAGTGCGAGTATTTAGAAGTCATGCACCCGCAGACTTCCAAAGGCAATGCGCTTGCATTCCTCGCGCAGCATCTGGGCATCGACCGCAGCGAGATCATAGCAATCGGCGACAGCGAAATCGACGCCGCCATGCTGGAGTATGCCGGTTTAGGGGTCGCAGTGGAAAATGCGGTTCCCTCCATCAAACAAATCGCGGATGTCATCGTGCCGCGTTGCGATCAAGACGGCGTTGCATACGCCATTCAACATTACCTATAAGGAGAAAAGTATGAAGCGCGTCATTAAAGTGAACGAACTGGCCTCGGCCGTCAATTTGAATATCGTCTACATGGGCAACCGTGACGATATGGAGGTGGATTCCTCCGATCTCAACCGTCCCGGACTGCAAATGTCAGGATTTTTCGAATATTTCGCCATGAATCGTGTGCAGCTCTTTGGTATGGTGGAAATGACCTATCTGCAAACCTTGGATTCCGAAACGCGGATGCAGCGCTTGGACGCGTTCTTTTCGCACAATATCCCCTGCGTTCTCATTGGTCGTAACCTCACCCCGCCGGACGAATTTTTAGAGTGCGCGCGACGCTATGATGTCCCCGTGCTGATGTCCGGTCTCACCACCACCAAATTGAGTCATAAGACTTCCATTTATCTGGACGAGATACTCGCCCCCGTCATCTCCCGCCACGGCGGGCTGATGGACGTATACGGCGTGGGCATCTTCATCACAGGCGATAGCGGCGTCGGCAAGAGCGAAACGGCGCTGGAACTGGTCAAGCGCGGTCACCGTTTCGTCGCGGATGATGTGGTGGAAATCCACAAGCTTTCTGACGATACCCTCGTGGGTCGCTCCCCCGATATCATCCGTCACATGATGGAAATTCGTGGACTGGGCATCATTGATGTGTCCGTACTGTACGGCATGGGCGCAGTCATGCGGGAAAAAACGATCACACTCTCCGTGCATCTCGAGCCGGGCGATGTCCGCGATATCGACCGCATCGGCACAGCGGACAATCATATTACGCTGCTGGGCATCAAGGTGCCGCAAATCACGCTTCCCGTTCGTCCCGGCAGAAACCTTGCCATCGTCATGGAAGTCGCGGCAATGAACTTCCGCCTCAAAAGCATCGGGCAGGGCGGCGGCGAATATCTCGCACAGAATATTTTGGATGTAATTGCGCAAGGATGAAGGATGTAATCAGACAACTGCATCAAATATTGCCCGCCTCGCAGGTGTTGGAACAAGTCCCCATGTCTCGCTACACCACCTTTCAGGTGGGCGGCAACGCAGATTGTATGGCCTGCCCGCATGATGCGAACGAGCTTATTGCCGTGCTTCGTCTGCTGCGCGAAACGGATACCCCGCATGTCGTCATCGGGCGCGGCTCCAATCTGCTTGTATCGGATTCAGGGATACGCGGATGCGTGGTGCGCATCGCGGACGGTTTTGACGCCTTGTCTGTCCGTGGCAATACCATACGCGCGCTTGCAGGCGCCTCTTTGCGCAGCGTTGCGCTGCTGGCAATCCGCAGCGGACTTGCGGGGCTGGAGTTTGCGGGTGGCATCCCCGGCTGTGTGGGCGGTGGTGTCATCATGAACGCAGGCGCATACGACGGCGAGCTCAAGGACTACATCACCGCCGTAACCGTTTTGGATGCAGACTTGCAACCTCAAACGCTCCGCGCGGACGAAATTACTTTCCGTTATCGCGGCAGTTCTATTGGGGACGCGGGTCAAATCGTGCTTGCAGCAGAGTTCACCCTTCCAACGGGCGACCCCGATGCCGGCATGGAAAAACTGAACAGCTTCACGGCGTTGCGCACCGGTAAGCAGCCGCTCAATTATCCCAGCGCAGGTAGCACGTTCAAGCGCCCGACCGGATATTACGCGGGAGCGCTCATCGAGCAGTGCGGGCTCAAGGGCTGCGCCATCGGCGGCGCACAAGTCTCGGAAAAACACGCAGGGTTTGTCGTCAACGCAGGCGGCGCCTGCGCAAACGACATTCATCGGCTCATCTGCCACATCCGGCAGATTGTACAGCAGGAAACAGGCATAACGCTGGAATGCGAAGTGAAACTATTGGGGTTTGAATGATACAGATTTTTGCAGATTATCATACACATACGCGCCACAGCCACGGCAGCGGCAGCATCGAGGATAACGTCCTCGTCGCTTTGGAAAAAGGTCTTGAGCGCATCGCCATCGCCGATCACGGTGTGGGGCATATGTTCTACAACATCAAGCATTTGGATATCTACCTCGCAGAAATCGCACAGATCAACCAAAAGTATGCGGGGCGCATTGAAGTGCTGTCCAGCATGGAAATGAATATCCTGTCGGAAAACGGCAGCATCGATCTGCCCGACGCATACAAAAATGCGTTTGACATTCGTCAATTTGGATATCATAAAATGGTGCGATATCATGGTTTGGGAAACTGGACGCATTTTCTGCTTGGCTCAAAATCCATCCGGCGTAATACGCAGACCTATCTGCACATTTTGGAACAATACGATGTCGATGTCATCACGCATCTTGGATACGGATTACCGGTGGATAAGATTGCCGTTGCTAAGTTCGCGCAGCAGCGCAACACAGCGCTGGAAATCAATGCCAAGCACCCGGAGTTCACAGTGCAAGAGCTTGCAGCGTGTGCCGAAACCGGCGTTTTATTCTGCGTTGGCAGCGATGCGCACAGCCCACAGCGCGTGGGCGATTTCACAGCCGCACTGGAAAAGATCAACGAGGCGGGCATCCCCGCTTCGCAGATCATCAATGCGCGAGAGATTACCTTAGACTAAACTGTAAATGCTTGCATCATGGAAGGAGAAATTCTCATGAAATTCACAATCGTCACCGGTCTCTCTGGAGCAGGACGTTCTTCTGCGCTTCGGCGTTTGGAAGACCTCGGCTACTATTGCGTCGACAATCTTATGCCGGCGCTGATTCCGGATTTTGCGCGCATCTGCATGGGTAATGAGCTCACGCGCGAGAAGGTCGCGGTCGCGGTGGATATGCGCATGGGCAGCTTCTTCGATTCCATCTACGAAACCATTTCACAGCTCAAGGAAATGGATTTGCAACTGGAAATCCTCTTCTTGGATGCTTCGGATGCGGTACTCGTCAAGCGCTTCAAGGAAGTGCGCCGCCGCCACCCCGTTTCGGGCAGCGGAGAAATCCTGACGGGCATCGCCATCGAACGCGAAAAACTGCAGCGCATCAAGGATATGGCAAATCACGTGATCGACACTTCCTCCTCCAGCGTGTTGCGCCTCAATAAGAGCATCGACGCAATCTATTGCAGCGAGTTTGATAACCGTCTGCTAATCTCGATCATCTCCTTCGGTTTCAAGCGCGGCATTCCGCTGGATGCAGATATGGTGTTCGATATGCGTTTCATCGAAAATCCATTCTATTACGAAAAGATGCGCTATCAAACAGGCATGAGTGCAGAGGTCAGCGATTTCGTGCTCTCTTTCCCGCAAACGCAGTTCTTTTTAGAAGAGCTGGAGCGCATGATCGTGCGCCTCTCCCCTAGCTTTGTGCAAGAAGATAAGAATCAGCTTGTCGTGGGCATCGGCTGTACGGGCGGCATGCACCGCAGCGTCGCAGTCGCACAAGAGCTGTTCCGTCGTTTAAACGCCGCGGATATGCGCGTTACCATCGAGCACCGCGATATGAATCTTGAAAAAAGCAAGTAATTCAGGCTGCCGGTAAAGCCTGATCAAGCAATGCGTTCATCTAACATTTTGAGGTAATTTATGTCTTTTTCCTCGGCCGCAAAAGAAGAAATCTGCGCCATACATCTTGACGATTGCTGCGTGATGGCAGAGCTATGTGCCGTCACCTTTGTATGCGGCAATGTCAACCTCTCGTCGGGCGGTGTCAAGGTTCGTTATAATTCTGAAAACATCGTGGTAGCGAAGCGCATTTATCAGACGCTGACGCAGGTTCTGAAAATCGAATCCAATATCGAAGTCAAGGAAAACGCACTCAAAAAAAAACGGACGTACAGTATCGTTGCGCATGACGGTGCGCTGCTGCTGCAGGCACTGGGCATGGAAGGCAATCTTTTTTTGACCGCAACGCCCCCCGCGTATATGACGCAGCGCGATTGCTGTGCCGCCTCTCTGGTGCGCGGCGCCTTTTTGGGCGGTGGCACCGTGTCCGATCCCAAAAAGAGTTATCATCTGGAATTCGTCATCAATTCCGGCGCATTTGCAGATTTCTTATTACAACTGCTGCAAAAATTTGAAATTCGAGCAAAAAAATTTGTTCGGAAGCAGAATTATGTGGTATACTTAAATGAAGGGGACAGCATCGTCGACCTGCTTGCACTCATTGGAGCACATTCCTCCATTCTTCAGTTCGAAAATGTACGAATCCTCAAAGAAATGCGCAATAATGTCAATCGCGCCATAAATTGCGAAACCGCAAATATGGATAAGACGATCAACGCGGCACTTGCGCAACTGGAAAGCATCCGCACCATCGAGAAAAAAGCGGGGTTGGACTCACTCAGTCCGCCACTGCGCGAGGCGGCAAATCTGCGTTTGCAGCATCCTGAAGCAACACTGCAAGAGCTGTGCGAGTTGGCAAACGCCACCAAGTCCGGTATGAACCACCGCATGCGTAAGCTCAAGGCCATCGCGCAAGAGCTGTAAAGCGCTCGATGCTTGTACTGCCACCATAACAAAATTCCCCCGCAACCTTGCGCAAACCGCGCTTCGTTTCGGGAGAAGCGATAAAAGGAGGAGAGACTATGATTTACAAAGAACTTGTCATCAACAACCCCGACGGCCTGAAAGCGAAGGCGGCTGCCAGCTTTGTGCAGGTTGCAAATCAGTACGATTCCCAGATTTTGATTGAGTTTTCCAACAAGAAGATCAATGCAAAAAGCATCATGGGGCTGCTTTCACTGGGCGTAAAACCCGGCGAATCCATCTACGTGTTTGCAAACGGGAAAGATGAAAAGGAAGCGGTTGCGGCGCTTGCCGAGCTGGTAGAGAATAACTTCGGCGAATAGTCCCTCTGTTTTTTGAAATCAAATAAATCGGGCGCATGATCTCATGCGCCTTGTTTCGATGTAACGGTATCAGCATGAATGAGACATGTCTCATCCATTGCATCGACTCCCCATTACATTTTTTTCTCCGCAGCAATTCATTGAATGGATTTTTCTTTTGATTCTTTTTTCTAAAAAGAATCAATCTTTCAATTTTTCATACACCTGCTTCGCCACGCCCTCCGGCACCACCTTGGATGCGATCAGTTCTTCCAGCGTGGCGTTTTTGATATTCTTGAGGCTGCCAAAATGCCGAAGCAGCGCACGTTTGCGCACATCCCCAATCCCTTCAATGCTATCCAGCGCACTCTTGTGGTGCCGCTTCTCGCGCAATTTACGGTGGTAAGTCACGGCAAATCGGTGTGCCTCGTCACGGATACTCGTCACCAGCCGAAACTCCGGACTTCCAATTTTAAGCAAAATGCTCTCAGATCGATCAGGCAAAAAAATCTCTTCCTGCTTCTTTGCAAGGCTCACAATCGGCAGTTCTTCACATCCTGTGGAAAACAGCGCCTCTTGCGCCGCGTGCAGCTGCCCCTTACCGCCGTCAATGATGATGAGGTCGGGCATCGGCAAAAAACTCTCATCGCCCTGCAACCCGTGCAGGACGCGCCGCGTCAGCGCCTCATTGAGCGACGCAAAATCATCCGCTCCCTCAAAGCCTTTGATGCGAAATCTCCGGTACTTGTTTCGATCCGGCTTTCCATCGGTAAAAACGACCATTGAGGCAACATTGTCCGTGCCTTGCGTGTTGGAAATATCATAGCATTCAATGCGTTGCAATTCTCGATCCAGACCAATCGACTTGGCTAATCCCACCGCCGCCATCTCCTGCCGCGCCTGCGCGCCTTCCTTGAGTTTGAGCGCGTCTCGCGCATTCTTTGCCGCAAGCTGCACCAGCTTCGCATGGTCGCCGCGTTGCGCCTCTCGGATCTCCACCTTGCTGCCCCGCCGCTCGGAAAGCCATTGCATGAGCAGCTCCTTGTCTGCCGGTTGCGGCAACGTATAAATCACCCGCGGAATCCCGGTTTTTTCCAAATAGTATTGCTCCAAAAAGCTGGCTAAAATTTCCTCTTTTTCTTCACCCTCAAAGGGAAAATAAAATTTCTGCGCATGGTTCAGCTTGCCATCTCGAAAAAGAAAAGACTGGATGACCGCATTGTTTTTCCCCGTTTCCACTGCAAAATAATCCTTGTCGTCCAAGTTGGGAAAGCCGGCGCGCTGCTTCTCATAAATGCGATCGATCAGCGCCAAACGGTCACGGAACAACGCCGCCTGTTCATAGTTCAGCTCCTCCGCCGCCTGCGCCATTTTTTCTTTCAGCTCTCGCCGCAGCGTCGTATGATTGCCGGACATCACGTGCATCACTTCCTTGAGCAACGTGTCGTATTCCTGCTGGCTGATCTTCCCCGTACAAACGCCCACGCATCGCCCCATCGCATGATTGAGGCAAGGACGCTCCCCGCGCGCGATCATGCGCGGAATATCATTGTTGCAGCTGCGCAGCGGATACAGCCGCATCAGATGATCCAGCAAATCGTTGACAATATGCGCCGCCAAAAACGGACCGAAGTATTTTGCGCCATCCTGCTTGATGCTGCGCACCACACGCACACGCGGGTACGGCTCGTTAAGATCAATGCGCACATAGGGGTAATGTTTATCATCCTTGAGCATGATATTATAGTGCGGGCGGTATTGCTTGATGAGGTTGCACTCTAAAATAAGCGCCTCCAATTCGGTGTCCGTGATGATATACTCAAAGTCCTCAATGTTCGAGACCATCGCCGCCACTTTGGGGTGCTTCTGCGCCTCCGCGCGAAAATATTGGCTCACACGATTCTTCAAAATGCGCGCCTTACCTACGTAAATGACCTCGCCCCGCACATCCCGCATGATGTAAACACCCGGCTGCGTAGGCAGATTTTTGATTTTATTCTGTAAATTATCGTTCATATTCATTGATTGCCCGCCTACCGTCCATGCTGCTCAAATCTACATACACTTCGTCCAAATCTCCCGGAGTGGCTACCCTCGCGCTTATCCGCCTATGTTCCGTTGCACCCGATCACATCTCTTGTTCACAAATCCTGCACGTCCCCACTTAAAAACAGTCCCTGATTTAAATCGATTTTTCAGTGCCTTTTCCTGCGCGTCAGCGCACCTCAAAGCCCGCCGCAACGCTCAACCCACATCATACTAATTGACTTTTCTCTTTCTCTAAAAAGAAAAGTGCAGCATCCCTCTCAATATCCAATGTCCAACGCCTTTTGCAACACCTTCGCCGCCAGCGGCGTCGCATAGCGTGATCCAAACCCCGCGCCCTCTAAAATCACCGCGATTGCCAGCGGATGCTGCTCATCCTCAATGAACCCCGTAAACCACGAATGATTCTTGATTCCGCCATCCTCATAATATTCCGCAGTACCCGTCTTGCCTGCCACCGTCACAGAGCCAAGCTGCGCGCTCGTCGCCGTGCCCTGCTGAACCGTACCCTTCATCAATTCCTTGATCTTCTCTGCCGTCGCGGAATCCATGGCGCGTGTGATTGTATCCGTCGCATAACGATAGCCACTTTTGTTCCCGTATGTCACATCCAGCAACATCTTGGGCTGCATCATCGTTCCGCCATTCGCCACCGACGCAGAAAACAGCATATCGTGCATCGGTGTCACAAGGTCTTTGTATTGCCCAATGCCCGCCCACGCAAGGTCGCCGTCACTGTCCGAAACCTCAAACGAACTGCGATACAGTGTAAAGTCCGGCAAATTAAAGGGCCGGTTGAACATAAAGCCCTCCGCCGCCTGCAACATACGCGATTTCCCCAGCTCCACCGCCAGCTTGGCGTAATAAATGTTACAAGATTTTTCAAACGCCTTGGTAAAATCCACCGTGCCGTGCCCACGCTCGGAAGGACAGGTAATGCGCTGCCCGTCAATGACTTCCTCCGCATCGCACTCAATGACCAAGTCTGTCTTGCCGTTTTCCAGCGCCGCCGCAGTGGTCACAATTTTCATGGTGGATCCGGGCGGATACCGCCCCTGCGTGGCGCGATCCAGATATTTAGACCCGGTCTCATCCTCGTCGTCCTTAATCTTGTATGGGTCAAAGGTCGGAACGCTTACACTTGCAAGGATCTCTCCCGTCTTGTAATCCATCACCACCACAGAACCATCAAACTCCATATTGTTGTAAATATATTGCGAAAGATCCGCGTCGATGGTCAGGTAAACATCTCCGCCTTTGCTTCCGCTTGCGGCGCTCGCCACCTTGTCCAAAACGCCCTGATCATAACCGTACAAATATTTTGCCAAATATGTTTCCGCGCCCAGCGATTTGCCATAGCTGTCTCCCACCACATGGCTGACCGCCCGCCGCATATCGCCATCCGCAGCATATTTGCGTTCCCCATCCTGCGTGTATGCCAGCGGCACCCCATTGCGGTCGTAGATCGCGCCCGCATTCTCGATGTTCTTCGCCGCCGCAATGCGCGGATTGTATGGCGTAGTAAACCATTGGTCGCCCTTGGTCACCGTGTTGTACAGCAAGTAGGAGCCCAGTAGCACAAACAGGCAACAGAACGTCGCCAGAATGTATTTCATATTTTTTTTGATGTTCACATTCTGCTTCATTCAATGCCACCGCCCATCTCTGCCAGCGCCGCTTCCTCATATTCCCCGTTTTTGAGCGCAACGCCTTCAATGATGCCCAGCTGCATCATGGCAGACAGCATCGAGCTGCCGCCGTAACTCACAAAAGGCATGGTGATGCCGGTCAGCGGAATCAGCTTGATTACGCCGCCAATGATGATAAAGCTTTGCAGCGACAGCATTACCGTCGCACCAAACACCAGTAGCTTGTCAAATTTACTGTGTGCATCCATCGCAATCAGAATTCCACGCACAATAAACACCAAATACAACGCGATCACCGCAATCGCTACAATGATGCCAAATTCCTCCGCAATCGAGGCAAAAATGTAGTCCGTCTGATTGGCGGGGATCACGTTAGGCATGCCCAATCCTAACCCGCTGCCCAACAGCCCGCCGGACGCAATCGCCAGCAGTCCCTGCACAATTTGGTAACCGTTGTCGTTGTAGGTCGCCCACGGGTCACGCCAGACCTCCACGCGCACCCGCACATGTGAAAACAGCTTGTAGCTGATCAACGCGCCGCCCGCAAAGGCTCCAAGGCTGCCCAGTGTAATCGCCAGATTGCCCGTTGCCACAAAAAAAACGATGATAAATGTTCCCGCAAACAGCAGTGCCGCGCCCAAATCTTTGGACAGCACCAGCACCCCCACACACGCAATCGTGAATAAAAAGTACGGCCACATATCCCGAATCCTGTTCTTGCTGGAAAGGAAAAACGCCGTCACAATCAAAAACAGTATCTTCGCAAACTCACTGGGCTGAAAGTTAAACCCGCCGATGGACAGCCAGTTCTTCGCGCCGCCAATCGTGCGCGCAAACAATAGCGCGCTGCACAACAACCCCACCGCCAGAATCATGAACAACAAGTTTGCCCGCGCAAAATTTCCGCTGCGGCGGATCACCAGCATGGTCACGATCATCATCACATTGCCCGCCACAATCCACAAAAGTTGCTTTTGCGCCACATCCGCGTTCAAGCGATATAAAATCACCAAACTGATCACACATAAAAAGTCCGCCACCAGCAGCGCATACCGCTCCAAGTGTCGAAATATCCGCTTGAGCACATTGTACTGCAGCAGGATCACCAGCATCAGCAGCAAACCCATGCCAAATGGTGTCGGATCAAGCGTCCCGCCCGCAAAGCTCAACAGCAACATGCCCGACATCAAAAACAGCATCATAAAAACCAGAATTATGCCTGCGCCATATCGTCTAAATGTCATGCTCCACCCTCGCCTTTTTCAAGTGTACTTCCAAGTCCACAACGCCCACGGAAAGCACATCGCCGGTTTTGATGCGCTGCTTGCGCGTCAGCTCCCGTCCGTTCACCATGGTAGAGCGCTTGGACATCGGAATCGCGTAAAATTCGTCCTCCTCCCGCTCAATCAACAAGTGTGTTTTTAGAATGCTGTCGTCCGGAATGGAAACGCTGCACTTGCGCGCGCGTCCGATGGTGTTTTGCTCGGTTAATCCAAATTGGTCTCCAATGAATTCTTCCGGCCCGTCCACAATTTCCAGATAGCCGCCGTATTTTTCCACCTGTGTGAATACAAATTTCTTCTCCCGGAATTCTTTATAAGAAATGTAAATCAATGCAATCAAGATACCCACGGTCAAAAAGATAAACCAATACCGCATGGCATAAGCCGCAAGTTCATAAGCAGCAGCGCCCATTCAGTCGTCCTCCTTAATACCTCGGTGTCCCCAACAGCTTACTGCGAAAGCATGTCAGATAAAGTGAAGTCAGCTTCGTAAAAATCATGTCATACACCGCAAAAATCACTTGTGCCAGCAGGATAATCAGCCAGCTTGGCAACGTAACGGAAATCAGCGCACGCATATATCCACCTGTCAGGAAGAAGATCAAAAAGAATCCAACATTAAAATAGATATATTTCAATACCCACGCTGCCGCTCTCCCGCGGCTTTGATCGACAAAATATTTGAAAATGCCATAGTGTCCAAAAAAGAAAAGATAAGGAAATACACCGGTGTTGTCCGGCAGCAGCAAAAATGCAGCAAATGTGACACATAAAAATAATACGATGCACGCTGCCAGCCGCCGCTCCACGGCAACTCCCATCACAAACATGGATGTAAGAAAGTATAATAAAATCCGGAATGCCGGCGCAACGTTTGCCAAATACAAAAACAATAGAGTCAGCACGCCAAACATGACAACCACAGAAGTCTTTCCGGCGTTATTTCCACGAACCATTTTCTTTCCTCATCAGCAACAGAAAATCCAGCCGCCGCGTGAGCAGCAGCAGCATCCCGTGCATAGTGCGCATCCCAAAATCGAGCAAATTCTGCAAGAGTTGCTGGACATGTCCATTTTCACGCCGCCCTCGCCAAAGTCCATGTAAGACCCTGCCGGCTCATGCATAGAGCGCCACGCATTTTCATATTCGGCGTTGTTCGGTTCCATTTGATGCGCTTGGTCAAAGTGCGCCGCCGCCCCGTCATACCAGCCGCGCCGCATCATGCAAATCCCCATCAGGTAATGCCACTCGGCAGGACGCTCGCTCATACGATTCAGCGCATCCTCCGCCTGGGCAATCATTCCGCTTTGAATATAGCTTCGCACTTGCGCAAATTGCGGCGTGTTGCTCCACTGGTAATTGCCCTGCTTCATCTTGCCAATCATGTCATACGCTGCATTGACAGATTTCAGCTTTTCGGCTGCTGCCGCCTGCTGCGCGGGATCATTCGCAAAACGATCGGGGTGGTATTTTTTCACCAGCTTCCGATATGCGGATTTGATTTCCTCCTCGGACGCGTTCTCATTCACGCCAAGAATTTGATATGGATTCATCTTACTCCTTGTCTGGGCTTTTCTATCCGATGCGCATACCGCCGATGTCCTGCTGTTGCGGCTTTTCGCCGGACAGCGCCTGCATCGTCCGCGCCTTTAGTCCCAAATACACGATATTTTGCAAAATCTCTTTGTTATGCTGTATGGGCAGTCGCTCTAACGCGTTTGCCGCCTGTGCCAGCGAAAAATATAAGCTGCGCTCAATCTCCCGCTTCGTTTCCCCTGTCATCGCACCGTATTTGTGCGCGAATACGTTGAATGCGCCACTCTTTGCATCTTCGTCAAAGTCCTCCAGCGCATCCAGCAAATAGGTCCATCTGCCTAGGTTATACCCCAAATCTCGCAGTATATGCGAATGCAGCACATCCACATTTTCAAATACAGACCCCAAAAGCTGTGCATAGGTATGCGCCAGCGCATCCGTATCGGGCGATCGCTGCGCTTCCAATGTGTGCAGCATTTCTTTCATGTCTTGCGCCTCACGCAATAAGCCGGGATGCGTCCGCTCCACTGTTGCAAATGCCTTGCGCAGATAGTGCCGACGAAATCCGCCTTTGCCTGTGTCGTGCGCATCATCGTCCGCCTTGGCGTATGCCATCAGTATATTGATGTCCGCCGCATATTCCGCGCCTCTGCCACGCAGAGCGATACGCTTTTCAAACGGGTGCAGAATGCACTTGCAAGGCGCTGCCTCGCCCGCTTCGTGCGCCAGACTGTCCGACAGCAAAAACAAAAACACGCAGTCATAATAAAGCACGGATTGCCTGTGATACCGCTCTTTCAGAACCTTGCACAATCCGCAGTAATACGCCTGATAGGTTTTAAGTTCCCGCACTTTGAGCTCGCAAACCTGCGGAACAATCGCGCCAAACATAACGGCATTATAACATCATTCGCCCCAAATTTCCACCGCATTACGCAAAAAACGCGCACGAGCGGCGCATTTTTTATAGAATGTTCATATTTCGCATTAAAAATATGCCTTCAATAAACCTGTATCACGCATGTCGCCTTTTTCCCGCTGCCATCTATTGCAGCCCCTTATCTTAGGTATCATTTGCTGTGAATGATACCTAAGATAGAAGTCAAGAACCCCCCTCAACAAAAGAGAGCGGCAATCGCCGCTCTTTTCGCATTTCTCGCGTGTATTGTATCGCGCAATACAGCCAACTCGCGCATGCCGCGCAATCAGTCCGGCTCACAATATGCCCGCCGAGACCGCACAACCTCACAGTTTTCTCGGCGCCAAGCCAATCTTGCGCTGCACCTTAGCAAGCGTCTTACGTGCGACCACATCCGCTTTCTGCGCGTTTTCGTTGATGATTTTTTCCAGCGCAGCCTTGTCCGAGCGCAACTGTGCATACCGCTGCTGCAACGGTTCCAGCTCTGATACCACCGCGTCCGCGACGCGCTGCTTCAGTACGCCATACCCCTGCCCGTCAAATTCGCGCTCGGCCTGCTCGGCCGTCTGCCCCGTGATCACAGCATAGATGTTCAGCAGGTTTGAAACGCCCGGCTTGTCCTCGGCAAAGCGGATTTCTCCATCGCTGTCTGTCACAGCGCGCTTGATCTTGCGCACGATCGTCTCCGGCGGATCGAGCAACGCAATGTACGCGTTTTCGTTCTCGTCCGATTTAGACATCTTCTTTTCCGGCTCCTGCAAGCTCATAATTTTCGCTCCCGCCTTGGGAATGTATGGCTCCGGAATTGTGAATACGTCACCATAAAGATTGTTAAAGCGCGCCGCCACATCCCGTGTCAGCTCCAAATGCTGCTTCTGATCCACACCCACAGGCACCAGATTCGCTTGAAACAGCAGAATATCAGCCGCCATCAGCACCGGGTAGGTAAACAGCCCCGCATTGATGTTGTCCCCCACTTTAAGGCTCTTCTCTTTAAACTGCGTCATGCGCGAAAGCTCGCCCATGTAAGTGTAGCAATTCAGTAGCCATGCCAGCTCCGCATGCGCAGAAACGTGCGACTGCATATACACCGTGTTTTGCTCCGGATCAACCCCCGCCGCCACGATCAAGGACATCACATCCAGTGTGCGCTTGCGCAGCTCCGCTGCATTTTGGCGCACGGTGATCGCGTGCAAATCCACCACACAGTAATAACAATTATATTCCTCCTGCAACGCCGCCCAGTTCTTCACCGCACCCAAATAGTTGCCGAGTGTAAGACTGCCCGACGGCTGTATGCCGCTGAATATCGTCTGCTTTGTCATTTTTTATTTCTCCATCTGCTTTAAAAAGCCTTCCAGCGCCGCCGCAAGCTGCGATTTGTCCACCACGCCATCATGCAGCACAGCATTTTCGTCCAGCTCACTGATTTGTCGCGGTATTGCAGTGCCTGTCGCTTTTGACAACTTCTGCGCCGCCACAAAAGCGTCCTCCTCGCGTTCACCTGTCACGGCAAACAGCACGTCTTGTGTGAATTTATACGGATTCGCCGTGGAAACCACAACGCTCATCGTCTGATCTCCCGTCTGCCGTACATATTTCTCATAGACGCATTGCGCCACTGCCGTATGCGTGTCCATCAGATATGCCGATCGCTCGAATACGCCGCGAATGGTCGCGCATGTTTCTTCCTCCGCACAAAAATCCGCGTAAAATCCCTGCTCCAGCAGTGTGCGCGTCTGCGCCGGAATCTCATATTTCCCGCTCGCTTTCAGTGCTTCCATCCAGTCACAAACCACACTCGCATCACGCCCTGCAATCTCAAACAACAGCCGCTCCAAGTTGCTGGAAATCAAAATATCCATGGATGGCGACATGGTCTTGTGAAAATCGCGGTTGACATCATACTGACCCGTGTGGAAGAAATCGGTCAAAATATTGTTCTTGTTGGATGCGCAAATCAGCTTCGCCACCGGCAAGCCCATTTGTTTCGCATAATATCCCGCCAGAATATTCCCAAAATTCCCTGTCGGCACCACAAAATTGATCGCTTCGCCCTGCGCGATCGTCCCCTCGGATACCAGTCGCGCGTAAGCAAATACATAGTACGCCACCTGCGGAATCAGCCGTCCGAAGTTGATGGAATTAGCAGACGAGAAAGTAAACCCGCACTGTGCAACCTCTTTGCGCAGCGCTTCATCCGCAAAAAGCTGCTTCACGCCGGTCTGCGCATCATCAAAGTTCCCCTTGACCGCACAAACGGACACATTACCACCCTCTTGCGTTGTCATCTGCAATTTCTGCATGGTTGCCACGCCATCCACCGGATAAAACACCTGTATCGCCGTGCGCGGCACATCTTTAAATCCTTCCAATGCCGCCTTGCCCGTGTCGCCGGAAGTCGCCGTCAAAATCAGCACATCTTCATTTTGCTCATGCACATCCAGTGCCTTACTGATGAGACGCGGCAGCACCTGCAACGCCATATCTTTAAACGCCAGCGTCGGGCCGTGCGTCAATTCCATCACGTATTCACGTTCTGCCAGCTTACGTACCGGCACCACCTCCGGCGCGTCAAATGTCGCGTATGCGCGCTGCGTCAACTCCAGCATCTGCGCGTCGCTCATGTCAAAAAACTGTCCCATCACATACGCGGACAATTTCGCGTAATCACCCGAGAGCGATACTGCGTATGCCAAATCCAGCTTGGGAAAACGCTCCGGTACAAACAGTCCGCCATCCTGTGCAATGCCTTGCAGCACCGCCAGCATCGCGTCCGCTGCCTGCTTCCCTCTCGTACTTAAAACCTGCATAATTCCTCCTTGATTCTGTCGATGCGCCGAATCTGTTGTTTCCGGCATTAACAGAACCCTGTTTTTGCCACTCAAAGGCATCTTTCACGCCTTGCATTCATCCGATCTGCCAAACCTGCGCCACATAAAAACATACCGCACGAAACATAGCCACGCCATCGCAGCCCGTTGAGCGGTATGTTTCCTCGTCTTACTCCGCCTTACCCGAGTTAAATGATGTAAGGCTTCAAATATTCCGGAGCCTGCGCCGGATCCGCGCTGATGATGATGACCGCCTTGAAGTTGTTCTTCTCGGACAAATCAATGATCTTTTTGATCAGCGGTTCAATCTGCGCAACATCCTTGCCCACGATCTTCAAAAATGCGTCAATATAAATCGCTTCAATATCAAAATTCTGCGCAACCATGCCGCACAGCAAACCGTAAAGTTCTTCCCCGGACTCGATCTGGAAATCGCGCACATCCACAAAACGAACCTGATGCGGCACATCGTACATATACCGTTTGTCGTCGTCAATGAACACAATCTCGCCCTTGGTCACGCTAAGTTCCGCATTCGCAAAGTCGATGAGTCGTTTTGTTTTCCCGCTTCCTTTTGTGGCATAGATCAGTTGAATCATAACAAATAACCTCCAAATGAATTAGATTAGAGAGTTTCCTTCCATTTCTTCCGGCTGTGGCAGTCCCATCAGCTTGAGCATCGTCGGCGCAAGATCCGCAAGCTTGCCGCCGTCACGCAGCTTTTTGCCCACATAGTCCTTGCCCACCAAAATCAGCGGCACGGGATTGGTACTATGCGCCGTAAAAGGTCCGCCCGTCTGTGGGTCAACCATGATTTCGGCGTTGCCGTGGTCAGCCGTGATCAGCACGTTACCGCCCACCGCCAAAATCGCGTCAACCACTTTTTGCACGCATTCATCCACTGCCTTAACCGCCTGCACCGCCGCGTCAAACACACCGGTGTGCCCCACCATGTCGCAGTTTGCAAAGTTGAGTACCATCACATCATATTTTTCCGCGCGGATCAACTCCACCGCCTTATCCGCGACTTCGTAAGCGCTCATTTCAGGTTGCAGATCATACGTCGCAACCTTTGGCGATGCAATCAGCACGCGCTCTTCTCCGTCGTTTGGCTGCTCTACGCCGCCATTGAAGAAGAATGTCACATGCGCATATTTTTCTGTTTCCGCAATGCGGAATTGCGTCTTGCCATTTTTGGCAAGGTATTCACCCAGCGTATTTTCCAGCGTCTGCGGTTTGTATGCCACATGCACATGCTGGAATGTCTTGTCATACTGCGTCAATGTCACGTAGTATGTGGGGAAGTAAGTCCGCGCAAATCCGTCAAAATCCGGCTCCGTCAGGCTGCGCGTGATCTCTCTCGCGCGATCGGGACGAAAGTTGAAAAAGATCACAGAATCCTGCGCGGCAATCTTTGCAATCGGCTTGCCAGCCTGTTCGATCACCGTCGGTTGCACAAATTCGTCGTACTCCTCTTTGTCGTATGACTGCTGCATCGCGCTTACCGCATCCGCAGCCGTTGCGCCGATGCCGTTTACCATCGCGTCGTATGCCTTCTGTACGCGCTCCCAACGATTGTCACGATCCATCGCCCAATAGCGACCCATCACCGTCGCAATTTTGCCTGCGCCAATCTCCTTGATTTTCACTTCCAACTGCTCAATGAAGCCTTTTCCGCTGTCCGGCGGCACATCGCGCCCGTCCATCAGGCAATGGATAAAGGTGCGCTCGCCAATGCCCTGCTCTTTTGCCAGCTTGAGGAACGCATATAAATGCTCCTGATGACTGTGCACCCCGCCATCTGAAACCAGACCGATCAAATGCAGCGCGCTGCCCTTCTGTTTCGCGTTTGCGATCGCATCCAAAAACTCCGCTTTCTGAAAGAAGTCACCGTCTGCAATCGACTTAGTGATGCGCGTCAGTTCCTGATAAACCACACGCCCCGCGCCAATGTTCAGATGTCCTACTTCAGAGTTGCCCATCTGCCCTTCCGGCAGACCTACCGCCATGCCCGAAGCGCCCAATGAGGATGTAGGATATTGCTGCATCAGCTTGCTGATGTTGGGGGTTCCCTCCGAGTAAATCGCGTTACCCTTTATATCCTTGGAAAGCCCAAAGCCGTCCATGATGATCAGTGCTGTGAACATATTAATACTTTACCACCTTTGAAAAATCTTCCGCTTTCAGGCTCGCACCGCCAATGAGTCCGCCATCGATATCGCTCATCGCCATCAATTCGGACGCATTCTTGGGGTTCATGCTGCCGCCGTACTGGATGCGCACTTCCTGTGCCACATCGCCAAATACGTCCGCAATCGCCGCACGAATCTCTTTGATGGTGTTGTTGGCATCTTCGCTGGTTGCGGTTTTGCCCGTGCCGATCGCCCAAATGGGTTCATAAGCCACCACTACTTTTTTTACATCCTGTGCGCTCAAGCCCTGCAACGCCAGTTTGGTCTGCATCTTTACCAGCTCAGCCGTAATGCCGTTCTCGCGTTCTTCCAGCTTTTCACCCACGCACACGATGGGTACCAATCCTTTTTCCAATGCCTTTTTCACTTTCTTGTTGACGGTTTCATCCGTCTCCGCAAAGTATTCTCTGCGCTCAGAGTGACCAATGATCACATATTCCACTCCCAACGCCAGCAGCATATCCGCCGAAATCTCGCCCGTATACGCGCCGCTTTCTTCAAAATGGATATTCTGCGCGCCCAACGCAATGTTGCTGCCCTTCAGCGCCTCTTGCGCCGCCGCAAGGCATACATACGGCGGGCATACCACCACTTGTGCCTGCGCGTCCGCCACCAGCGGCTTCAATTCACGAATCAATGCAACCGCCTCTTGCGGTGTCTTGTTCATTTTCCAGTTGCCTGCAATGATTGGTTTTCTCATAGTGCCTCCTTCTTCTCAAAACGCGAAGCAACCGCACAGAACTCGTGCGGTTGCCATTACTCTTATTTATCTTCCAGTGCCGCTACACCCGGCAACACCTTGCCCTCCAAAAATTCGAGGGAAGCGCCGCCACCCGTGGAAATGTGCGTCATTTGATCCGCAAATCCCAGTTTCTTCACCGCCGCCGCACTGTCGCCGCCACCGATGATGGTGATCGCGTCCGTGTCCGCAAGCGCCTGTGCCACTGCCTTCGTACCGTTTGCAAATGCCGGCATCTCCGCCACACCCATCGGCCCATTCCAAATGACCGTCTTGGCGCGCTTCACCTCATCCGCAAAGATCAACCGGCTGGATGGCCCGATGTCCAGCGCCATCGCGTCCGCCGGAATGTTATCCACCGGCACCACGTGTGCCTCCGCATCCGCCTTAAACTCTTTTGCAACCACAAAGTCGGAAGGCAGCAGTATTTTGATGCCCTTCAGCTTTGCCTGCTCCAGCAGGTCTCGTGCCAAATCCAGTCTTTCGTTGTCCACCAGCGATTTGCCAATCTCAAAGCCCTGCGCCTTGACAAACGTGTTCGCCATGCCGCCGCCGATAATCAAGCAGTCCACCTTAGCCAGCAGGTTTTCAATCACGCCGATCTTATCCGAAACCTTCGCGCCGCCCAAAATTGCGATAAACGGTCTTTCCGGATCTTCCAGCGCCTTGCCCATAAACTCCAGTTCCTTACCAATCAGGTAGCCCGCCACTGCCGGCAGGTATTCTGCCACGCCCGCCGTAGAAGCGTGCGCGCGATGAGCCGTACCAAACGCATCATTCACAAACACGTCCGCAACCGAGGCCAATTCCTTGGCAAAAGCCGCATCGTTCGCCGTTTCTTCTTTGTGGAAGCGCAGATTTTCCAGCAGCACCACTTCGCCATCTTGCATCGCGTCCACTGCTTCTTTGACAGCCGGGCCAATGCAGTCGGCCGTAAAGGTCACTTTGGTGTTCAAAATCTCTGCCAGCCGCTTTGCGACCGGTGCAAGCGAGAATTCCTCCTTGACTTCCCCTTTGGGTCTGCCCAGATGCGAGCACAGGATCACTTTCGCCCCCTTGCCCAGCAAATACTGGATGGTAGGCAACGCCGCACGAATACGCGTCTCGTCAGTGATTTCACGCGCGTCGTTGAGCGGAACGTTGAAGTCCACGCGGACGAGCACTCTCTTTCCTGAGACGTTGATGTCTTCGATTGTTTTTTTCATACTGTTCTCTCCTTACTTGTATCAAAACTATAAATTCTCGCAAAATATATACTGCTTCTATTTTACCCAATCCTGTCCAAATAATCAAGCGCAAAAGCCGAATTTCACATCAATCACTTTCGATGCGTGTTTCCGATGCCGGCAGCAGCAGCCAAATCTCCGGATCAGGCATGCACAGCACGCGTTTAGTGAATCTCTCTTGACTGGATCATCTTTGCAACGTTGGCAGCGTGATCCGCAACACGTTCGCACATCGTCACCACATCGGTAAACAACGTGCTGGATTTCGCCGTGCATTCTCCTCTTCTGACGCGGTTGACATGCTGGCTCTTGATTTCCTTCTCCATCACGTCCACCTCATTTTCGATCACGGCAACCTTCGCAGCGCTCTCAACGTCGTGATCGCGAATCGCATCCATCAGCGCATCAAACCCGTCACAAACCTTACGACTGAGTTTTTCGATGTCCACCTTCGCTACAGGCGAAATTTTCACTTTGCCGTCAATGCCTACTTGCGCAATGTCTGAAATGTTCTCGGCAATATCCGAAATGCGCTCAATGTCCATCACGGCATGCAGCAGCGCGGTTACAATGTGCGCATCCCCTTCAGACAGCGCATCCTGACTGAGCCGTGCCAACACATCTGTAATCTCATGGTTCAGATAGTTGACCACCTTCTCGTTCTCCAAAACCTGCTTGACCTTTTTCTCGTCATTATCCACATAGCTTTCGATGGAAAGCTGAAAATTCTCCGCGGAAATCTTGATCATGCGCTCCACTTCCAGCACTGCCTGCCCAAGCACGATCGGCGGTGCATCCAAATCCTTGGTGATATATTTGAGCCGCTTGCCCTCCAGCTGCTTGTCCTCGCCGCGCACAAAGAAGTATGCCAGCTTGGACAACACAAACGGGATACAAATAAAGATCGCCGCAGTCACACAGTTGAAGAAGGTGTGGAAGTTTGCAAGCTGCCGCACCGGATCTCCGGGCGACCATGACTGCACCCAGTCCACAATCGGCAGAAACTGCATCAGCAGCATGAAGATCAGCGAACCGATCACATTGAAAAACAGAAGCGCAACCGCAAAGCGTTTAGAGGTTCTCGTACCGGAAATACTCGCCAAAATCGCGGTGATACAGGTACCAATGTTTAAACCGAGTACGATGTATACGCCATTGTCCAGCCCCATCACACCCTGCATGGCAAACGCCTGTACAATACCCATCGTCGCCGATGAACTTTGAATAATCGCGGTAACGCCCGCGCCCACCAGCACGCCGACCCACGGATTCTGGAAGGAAGAAAGCGCCTCAATAAAGGGAGCATAGTCCTTCAGCGGGGAAACCGCCTCAGACATAATTTCCATCCCAAACAGCAAAATGCCCAGTCCGCCGATGATCTCACCCACCCGACGCACAGAGCGTTTTTTTACAAATATCATGAGCAGTACGCCCACAAATAATACCAGCGGCGCAAGTTTCGTAATCTTGAATGCAACAATCTGCGCCGTCACCGTCGTACCGATGTTTGCGCCAATACCTACGTTAATCGCTTGCATCAGCGTCATCAGACCGGCATTTACAAATCCTACCACCATCACCGTCGTTGCCGACGAGCTTTGGATCACGGCGGTAACGCCCGCGCCGAGTCCCATCGCCAGAAAGCGGTTTTTGGTCATGAGTTCTAACCCGTTTCTGAGCTTTTCGCCTGCTGCCGCTTCCAGTCCCTCCGACATGATCTTCATGCCAAACAGGAAAAGCCCAAGTCCACCCAGTAGCTTAATGACCGCAAAAAAATCCATACAACCTCCCAAAAATCTATAAAACCTTTAAACCATATCAAAGTACTGATGCTGGCGCAGCGCCTCGTAAAGCGCAACGCACACCGCGTTGGATAAATTCAAACACCGTTGATCCCGCTTCATGGGAATGCGCACCGTGCGCTCCACATTTGCTTCAATCAGTTCGCGCGGCAAGCCCGCGGTTTCTTTGCCAAAAATCAAAAAGGCGTCCGAAGCATAGGAAACCTTGTCAAAATTACGATCCACCTTGGTTGAAAAATACCAAAATTCTCCATTCGGGTGCGCCTCGTAAAATGCTTCCATGCTGTCATAGCGAAAAAGCCGCAAGTCCTCCCAGTAGTCCAACCCCGCCCTGCGAACGTGCTTCTCCGTAATTGAAAATCCCATCTTCCCCACCAAATGAAGCGCACTGCCCGTCACCGCACATGTCCGCGATATATTCCCTGTATTCTGCGGAATTTCCGGTTCTACCAATACAATATTCAATCTTTCTTTACGCTCCATTTGTAAACTATTTGTAAAATAGTATACGGTATTTCTGTTGAAAAATCAATGTAAAAACGCCCTCAATCGCGCATAAAATATTGAGCTGTCCCGTCAGATATTCTTGCATTCTTCCATCCTTCTTTTAGAAAAAATCCGGAATATTTTCCGCAAAAAATCACCTTTGCACCGTGTGTTTTGATCTATCTTTCATTATCCCCCTTCTCTTTCGCGTTGCATTTCTTCACTTTGTACCGCGCTTTTTTTCATGCAATTCCGTATGTTTTGAACAGATTTAATTGATGCGTATTGGCGGATTTCAACATTCCGGCTGCGATATTCCCTTGGTTGCACTCAAACGAGACAGCTTGCAAGAACTGTTCCTTGAACATGTTTTTGATGCCGCCATCTGGTTATAATACTATTGATCTGTTGTGAATTTCGATTCCCCACAGGCACAAACGCAATATTTAAAGCGCTGAGAGGAGCAAACAATCATGCAAAATGCGTTTTTGAATCCTACCGCAAAAGAGTGCTTGGAGCAGGCCTATTTATATGCTTATCCACTCGTTCTGCTGGATCTCATCAAAGACATGGTCACCAACACTGTGCACCCCACCAATACGCAAGCGCCGCTAGGGCAGTTGTTCCACGCGAAAACGCTTGCCACGCCGGAAATGGTAAGCCTCACACGCCCCAATGTGGACACCGTGTATTCGCAGGCATATATCGATTTAGGAGAGCAGCCTTATCTCCTGTTCAAGCCGCAAACAGAGCGATATTGCTCGGTACAGTTGTTTGATGGATATTCCAACACACCGGTGGTGCTGGGTACGGGCGCGCAAGGCGGGAGCAGCGCGCATACCTTTGCGTTTACCGGTCCTTTTTTTGAAGGAACGCTGCCTGAAGGCGTTGAGCAAATCAAGATATCCACAGATTTCCTGTGGCTGCTGATTCGAACAAAATGCTTCGGCACGGACGATCTGCCCAATGTGTACGCCATCCAACAACAAATGCAGCTTTATCCATTGTCCGCGCATGGAAAAACGGTTGTGCCGCCTCCCGGGCGCTATCAGCGGGAGCACGACTTCATCGCGATGGAAAAAATTCAGGCAATGCCCATTCAGGAATTTTTCGATCGCTTCAATCGTTTGGCACAGCGCAATCCGGGAACGCCGGAGGACGCACCCGCGCTCAAGCGCTTTGCGGAGCTGGGCGTCGGCGCAGGGCAAAATTTTCGCTTCAGCGCGCTGCCGGAAGAGTTGCGCGAACACGCAAACACGCTCAACCGGCTGATGGATCAGGATTTTTCTGTGCACCACGCAGGCGTCACCATGCGCAATGGCTGGGCGTTCATGAGTGATCGTGCCGGGCATTTCGGCACGGATTATGCCTTCCGCGCCGTGGTCGCGTTCGGTGGCTTTGTCAATCCCACCAGCATGGCAATTTACCCCTCCATGTCGCATGATATAAACGGTCACCCTCTAACCGGTTCCAGGAAATATATGCTGCACTTCGATCGCGGGTTACCGCCACACCACGAATACGGCTGGTGGTCGCTTACCGCCTACGACGAACCGGGATACCTCATTGCAAATCCACTGCGTCGCTATAATCTCAACGAGCAAAGCAGCCTGCAAGCAAACGAGGATGGCTCTGTGGATCTGTATATTCAGTTCGATCATCCGGGCGCACTCAAAGAGTCAAACTGGTTGCCGGTTTGCCGGGATTCTTTCTCGCTGACCATGCGCATCTATCTGCCTCAGTCCGCAGTGCTCACCGGCGCGTGGGAAATCCCCGTTCTGGTCGAACAGCCCTAAGCGAACGCAACGCTTTTCACCCCTTCTCCGTTCCCATCAAAAAGGGCTGTTGCGCCCTGCAACAGCCCTTTTGTGTAAACAAATCCTTATGCTCCTTTGTTCGACTTTTGCGGTCTTTCCCGCTCTTTCACCAAGCTGCTTTGCGAAGTGATCGAAAGTTTCGCATCCTCTATTCCGGTGCCCGTAAACCGCACCACATATTCTTTCTCCTTTTTCAAGGAATCAAGCGATATGACAAACGTGTTTTTTGCAACGTCACCACTCCAGTCGTCACTCCAAAGAACTTCCTCGCTCTCGCGCTCCATAATCTCCAGCTTTCCGCTCTCACCCTTCATTTGAAAGGTAACGTCTAATTTCGCATCGTCGATGTCCTCAGACACATAAATCAGTTTTTCATTGACAAAAGGATCGTCGGTGTCATAATTCTTGGAAACGCTCATTTCTATTACAGTTGGCGCAACCGGCGCGCTGCAAGAGCAAAGCATTACCACGCAAAGCGTGAGTAAAATACAAACTGCCATCCATCTTTTTTTCATTTTCATTCCCTCCGTCATCGTTGTGTGTGAATAATCGCTGTCCACTTAGTTCGAGCTTCGTATCGCTTCAAGCGGACTCATCTTGGTCGCCTTCCATGCCGGATAAATGCCGGACACAATGCCTACCGTCACCGCAATCCCAATCGCCCCCAAAGAGAGCCACCACGGAATCAGCAACGATATCCCATTGTCAAAATACATGCCAAACAGGCTGACGCTGCCGCCGGTCAAGCTTGTAAAGCCCGCTGCCGCAAAGCTGATGCCCAGCCCGACCAATCCGCCAAACAAGCCAATCATCGCCGCCTCAATCAAAAACATCAGATTGATTTTGCCGATGGAAAGCCCGATTACCTTCATTACGCCGATTTCACGCGCGCGCTCTAAAATACTTGCCAACATGGTGTTTGCAATGCCGATCGCAGATACCACCAGCGAAATCAATCCAATCGCTACCAACTGCGATTGCTGCCGCGCCTGCTCGGTCTGCATCTGCGTAATCCATTCTGTCGGGCTGTACACCTCATATCCACTGCTTTTCAGCACGTCCAGAATTCCCTGTACGCTGTCCACGTCCATCGCGTTGACGTAGACATTCTGGTATTCCCCCTCTTTAACGCCGGCATTCTGCATCACTTTCCGGTTCTCACGGATCAGCTTGTTTGCCGCTTCCAGACTCATAAATACAGAATAGCTATTCTGATCCTCTGCCTGCTTGAGTACGCCGGTGATCACCGCCTGATACTGCGATGGCTTAGGCGTATCCGGATCGCCCTCTCCGTCCTCGGCATTGATGATATAGCCGCCCGCCGGATAATATTTGACGGTCAACCCCGCCCAATCCACATCAGGCCCTGTGGGAGTCACATATTCTTCTTCGCCGCCGACCGATATCGCGCCCCCGATAAACATGCCGTCCATGCCGCCGGTACGGTCGTTGGGATCCACAAAAAATTGCCGCGCATTCGCGCCTACAACAAATTCAAGGTTGGGAGAATTGGAAAAAAGCTTTCCCTCCTGCACCTCAAGCCCCATCGCTTCCGGGTCTGCCGCTGTGATCGCGCCATCATATTCATATTTCCCCATCAAAATGTAGGAAGGAATATTGATGGTGCCCGTCACGCTTTTCACATTGGGAATTGCGCGAAACTCGTTCAGCTTGGCGTCCGTAAACTTCATGTTTGGATCGTTGCCGCGCTGATAAACCTGAATTTGTGTCAGGTCTGTGTTTTGCATGATGCTTTGATTAAATTGTTCGAGATTGCCCAAGCCAAGCGCAACCATGATCACAATACACGCGGTACCGATAATCACGCCCAGCACCGTCAAAATGGTGCGCAGCTTGCGCCGCCAAAGGTTCGAGGCGGCAAGTACAACCAGATCAATAAAGCTCATCGTCGTCTATGTCCTCCAGCTCCTGCGCGCGCTTCTTCTTACGCACACGTACCACTATGATGATCACAACCACTGCAGCGCCGGCCGCAATCGCAATCCATCCCCAAAGCGGCATACCCTGCGGCTCCTCCTCCATCGGTACGTCCGGCATAACGTCAGGAACCGGCTGCATTGCCTGGATGTTGGTTTTGATCGGTATTTTCAGTTCCAGTTGCTCGCCGTATTCGTCCTCATAGGTTACGACAAAGTTGCCCTCCACCGGCCCGTAAACCGGTGCATTACCCGCTGTGTTTTCTTCTTCCGCCACACCCGTGCCGTCGGTGGCTGCTCCGTCGGCAGCCGCGGCACTACCCGCGTCGCCATCTTTTGCCATTGCGCCCGCCATGCCACCTTCCGTGGTCAGCTCTTCTTCAATCATGCCGGAATTCGCGCCGCTGCTGTTCACCGTGCAGTAGATTTCCGCAGTCTTGCTTGCGCCGCTGTCCATGTTTCCCAGAAAGGAATCAGATTCCGGCGTAACCCCCGGTATATCGACTGCAACCGAAACATTGTATAATGTGTTTTTTCCCTTGTTGAGCAATTTCAGCGTTGCGGGAATGGTATCTCCCTCATAAACCTGCGTCGCAAACTTCGGTTTTTCGTGCTCCAGGCGAATCTTCTGGCGCACCTGCACCGTAATTTCGCCCGACATCGAAAGCGCCTTCAGCTCTGAGTCCTCGTAGGTCGCCTCAATCGCAATGGCCTGCGGCCCGGCATCACCGTCCGCCCGAATGTTCATTTTGAACGAAACGGTTGTGGTCGCCCCCGCATCAATTTTATCGATATAAACGGAAGATTTCCCATCCACCGGCACAAAATCCTTGGATTGCGAGGTGTATTTCACCACAATGTTCTTCATGCTCTCGGTTTTACTGGTGTTTTCCAAAGTGCATACCGCGGTAAATTCTTCGCCCGCATACACCGGATTGGGTGAAATCTCATAGTTGGAAAGCATCATCTTTGCTTCCGGTTTTGGCACAGATGGCGTCATGGTTGGCTCCGGCGTCGCACTGGGTTCCGGCGGAATACCGGTCAGCACACGCGTGTTCACCGTGAAATCCTGCGACTGTGTGACCTCCAAACCCGTTGAAGGATCTGTCACCACATATTGCGCCGTGATGGTCACCGGATATGTCCCCGCATAGCGTGCGTTCACCGGCAAAAGCTGTAAATCAAAACGCGCTAAGAATGCTTCCTTGCCGTTTCTCTCAAACATCTTGACTGATTTATCATAGTTGTTTAATACATAAGGGGAGGATTCTGCCGTACCCAGATCAATGGATACATTGATCCAACGTCCCACAATCGATGTCCCCGCTGTCGGCTGCAATGGCAGTTCCACCACCATCATGTCGGTAGCAAATTTATCGCTTTCCGGCAAATATCCGTTGCGGTACTGCGTGTACTGCCCCGGCGCAACCTCTACATCATAATTGTTGTCGATCGCCAGTGCCTGATCCGCAGCCTGCGATACCGCAGCAAGACCAAAGATGATCGACACTACCAAAACAATCAATAAAACCCGTTTCTTCATTCGTCATTTCTCCTCAATTTTCGCAACTTTTCCATCTATAATATGAACAATCTTGTTCGCATACTCCGCCTTGGAAACATCATGTGTTACAAACACCAGCGTCGCCCCACGCGATTTCGCAGTGTTTGCAATAATGTCCATGATCTCCACCGAGGTCGTCGAATCCAGATTCCCCGTCGGTTCATCCGCAAAGATAATCTCCGGCTTGGTAATGATTGCGCGCGCAATGGATACGCGCTGCTGCTGGCCGCCGGACATCTGCTTGGGTAGATTGTGCAACTGCTTTTGCAGCCCCATTTCCACCAGCAGGTTCTTGGCAAGCTTCAGGCGTTTGCCTCTGGGAACACCTCGAAACATCAATGGCAGCGCCACGTTCTCCAGCGCCGTCATGGTAGACATCAGGTTGAAAGATTGAAACACAAATCCCACATGGTTCAATCTGAAATTCACCAGTTCATTTTCCGTCATTTTATAAGTGGGTCTGCGTTTGATATAAACCTTGCCCCCGCTGGGTTTTTCCAGCCCTGCAAGTATGGTTAGCAATGTGGACTTGCCGCTGCCGGATGTGCCGACGATTGCACATGCCTCGCCGGGATAAATGTCCAAATCAACCCCATCCAGTGCACGAATTTTATTATCACCCATGCGATAAATCTTTTTTAAACCGCGTGATGCGATAATGGGAAACTGCTTCTCCTCCATGGATATCCTTTCCGCACGTCACTTGCTAATAATTGTTGATACAGCGCGATTCTTGCGCGTTTCTTCGATAAAAGCATACCTTAATCAGTATAACATATTTCATTGCAAAATGGCATTATTTTTCCCAGTTTACAAAAAATTAACACATATTTACCGGATGTGTTGCAGCATATTTTGCCTATTACAATTATGGGTTTTATGATACACGAAAAAACAATACGCGTGTCTTACGGTTTTCTTAATCTTTCAAATATCGCTCTGCACATTGCAATCCCACGATTGTGCATTGTTTCACGTGCCTACCTGTGTTATAATGTACCAAATTTCTGAAAGGAAAAGACTAATCCACAGCGTCTGTAAAACAATATCCCATATTAAGCTTTATGGGACAACAAGTTTTATGTGGTGTACTTGCTTAAAACACCATAAATATATAATACGAGGAGGAAAGGAATGGAAAATTATCCGTTGCTACCAGTAAAACAAGAAAAAGACCTGAGAGAGCTGATCTTAAACAGCGCTTCAAGGTATGAGGGCCGCGACATGTTTCGCTATAAGCAGGGCGAGCAGATCGTCTGCAAATCGCATGCACAGTTTGTGCAGGATTATCAGGCGTTAGGCAATGCGCTGCTTGCGTTGGGGCTTGCAGACCGGAAAATTGCCATCGTGGGTGAAACTACATACGAATGGATCGTTGCATACTTCGCAGTCGCTTGCGGCATAGGCGTAACCGTGCCGGTGGATAAAGAGCTTCCGGACAACGAAATTGCAAATGTCATCCGTGATAGCGGCGCAACCGCCGTCATTTATTCGTCCATGTTCGATCAGACCATCCCCAACATCCGCGCTGGTCTGCCGCAGGTCACGCATTATATCGGCATGATGCTGCCCGCAGATACGCAAGATGCGCTGAGCATGTACGCGTTGATTGCAAACGCGCAAGATCATGGCTACACTGATCGCACCATCGATCCCGACGCACTGATGGCGCTCATTTACACCTCAGGCACCACCGGCAAAAGCAAAGGCGTGATGCTCACGCACCACAACTTCTGTGCTTCCGCAGTTGGCGCGCTCAGTATGCTCAACTTCCGGGATGTCTGCCTGTCCGTGCTGCCCGTACACCACTCGTTTGAATTTTGCATCGGCATTTTGTGCATGATGCAGCATGGCACCACCATTTGTATTAACGATAGTCTACGTAATTTTTTACCAAACCTGAATTTATTTAAACCAAAAATGATTTGTGTGGTACCATTGTTTGCAACCATGATGTATCAAAAAATTTGGGCGGGCATCCGTGCCGCAGGCAAAGAGGACGAAATGCGTGCGGCAATCGCCAAAAGCAACGAGCTGCTGGCTCAAGGCATCGATAAGCGGGAAGAGTTTTTCGGTCATATCCGCACAGCATTCGGCGGCAATCTGGAGATGATCCTTTGCGGGGGCGCGCCCCTGTCCACAGACATCATCCAAGGTCTCCGCGAGCTTGGTTTTGAGTTCATCTTTGGCTACGGCATCACAGAATGCGCGCCGCTGGTCGCCGTCAACCGCGCTTTGTTTTACAAAGACGGCTCGGTCGGCCCCGCCATTTCCTGCTGCACCGTAGAAATCCGCGAAAAGGACGAAAACGGCGACGGTGAAATCTGGGTTAAAGGCGAAAATGTCATGCTTGGTTATTATCAAAATCCGGAGGCAACCGCCGAAGTATTGCAGGATGGCTGGTTCAACACCGGTGACATCGGCAATCTGGATGCGCAAGGGTTCCTGTCTATCACGGGACGCAAAAAGAACCTGATCGTGCTCTCCAACGGGAAAAACATCTACCCCGAAGAAATCGAGGATTATATGATGCGCATTCCCTATCTCAAAGAGGTCGTGGTCTATTCTCCTTTGCGTGATGGCGTCCACGAGGACAAGCTGTGCGCCGAGGTATTCCTCGCAGAGGAGTTCAGCGCCGCACATTCGCCGCAGGAGCAGGAAGCCACGCTGCGCAAAGACCTCAACGAGCTGAACAAAACCCTGCCAACTTATAAGCAGGTGCGGGATTTCCACATTCGTGACACGGAATTTCCAAAAACAACAAAAAAATCCATCAAACGTTTTACTGTTGGCTGATTTTGTGATATGCTTGTGTTATCATATAATGAAGTTGTATAGAACGTAAAGTAATTTACAGGCTGGCAGATGCCCAAATGTACGCAGCATCGCGCATATCAAAATACGCGCAATCACGATCCACGGCAACTGGGCATTGAGTGCCGGCTTCACAGGAAAGGAGGTAATACCCAAAATGGTTGATCTGTCCAAAGTGCAAACGCTGCTTGCAATGGTCTGCCCAAAAGACCCAAGCGAAATCCTTCCGGAAAAAAATCTGGTGCAGGATTTGGAACTGGATTCTTTTGGCGTGATGGAAATGGTTTTGCAATTTGAATCCGAATTCAAAATCGAAATTCCGGACCGTGATCTGCGGCTCATGAACACCGTGCAGGATGTTTTGGATTATTTAGGTTCCAAGACGGCAGGCACACCCGCTATGAGTGTCAAAGCGGTATAATCATTCATTCAGCAATTATTACCCCCCGAAGCCTTCGTGGTTCTCGGGGGATTTTTTTACCACTGATAGGCGGATGTCTCGCCGCACCCCGCAAGGTTTAAATCACACGCCATCTCACCCACACCCATGCCAATTCTCCGCTCGGCCTGCACCATCAACTCACCCGGCAACTCTACCACGCCTCACCGGTTACGCATACAGCAAATCCGCTTCTGTTTTCACTCAAAAGCACGCAAAAATAGGGCAGATCTCAGTGCATCCGCCCCTTGCATTTTCCATTTATAGAATCTCACGAACCTTTTCGCACAGCGCTTTTGCCAGCTTCGGCTGCTGATCTACGTCCAAATGCAGCCCGTCCAAATCACTGGGGGCCGCCACCGTAGATGCGTCGAAGAACGCACAGCCATGCAGGTCTGCAATCTGCTTGAAGTACCTCGGCAGTTCCGCGCAAACTTTTTGGCTGTTCTCGTTGAAATAGTCGCCAAAGATTTTATTTTTGATGTCTGCATGCAGTTTGATCGGCGACACCACCAGCACCTTCGGAGCACCGTCCACTCCATATTCCGGATCCTTGATCTTCTTGATGAGGCGCTCCATTCCCTTTGAGATAGAGAACGCAGACGCAGAAAAATAATCCTTCAAATCATTGGTTCCCAGCATGATAATGACGAGGTCTATGGGCGCGTTGGTAATCATCACCGGCGCAATCAGCTTCGCGCCATTGCGAAATTCCTCCGCAGGATCATCCATACTGGTTGTTCTGCCGTTCATCCCCTCCGCAATGACAATATAACCCTCCCCCAACATCTGTTGCAGCAGCGTGGTATAGCGTTGCTCGTATGGGATGCGTCCATTGCCATCCGGATGATAGCCCCAAGTGTTTGAATCTCCGTAAACCAATATTGTTTTCATGATCCGTTTTCGCTCCTCTTGATTTTATTATAGTAATTGGGATAGGTTTATTGTACTACCCCGCTGCACGCTTTTGCAATGCCCATTTTGACAAATCTACGAAGATATTCTATGATAGTTGTATTATAATCAAATATCACGCGACGCAAACAGCGCACACGCCGCACAGGCAAACAATGGCGGTGTCGCCACATGCCTTTTGCATCGCAAGGAGTAAGATCAGGGGTAACATTTATGACATTGGTGGAAAAAATCAAGGATTTGTGTCGGGTCAAGCAAACTAACTTTGCACAGTTGGAAAAGGCTTTGGGCTTTGCAGGCGGTTCACTGCGCAAATGGGACGAAGCTTCCCCCTCTGGCGAACGCCTCGCTAAGGTTGCGGATTATTTTCATGTTACCACAGACTATCTGCTGGGGCGAGAGGAACACCGCGTCATACTTTCGCGCCCGTATGGTTACGATCGGCTCCCCGAAGCGGATAAGCGACTGGTTGACGATCTCGTGGAGCGGCTGTTACGCAAAGGCAACTGACGGCTGAAGCTGCCTCACTTTTCCGCTGGACGATTGACACGTTTTGCTCCGCCCCATACGCGGAACCGATACAGTCATGATCTCATGCTGCCTCGGCGTTTTCTCAGTTCTTTCCCGCCCGAACTGCGCCAATCGCCGCAAAAATACCAAATGCAGCGGCGTTCACAATGACCACGCTTGCACCGGTTGGCAAAGACAACACGTAAGAGAGCGCCACGCCGATGAAGAAGCAGACCGCAGATAGTATGGCTGCGCACAGGACCACCTGTCGGAATGTGCGAAACACACGCATCGCTGTCAGTGCGGGGAAAATAATCAGCGCCGCAATCAGCAGCGCACCCATAATGCGCATCCCCACCACGATCACCAGTGCCGTCATGATCGCCAACAGCATATTGTACGCGCCCACACGCACTCCGGCCGCTCGCGCAAATGCCTCGTCAAACGTGACGAGAAAAAATTTGTGGTAAAACAATAGATATAACACCAGCACAGCGATGCACAAAACCACCGCCATCATAACATCCGTGTCCGACAACGCCAGCACGCTCCCAAATAGATAGCTATACACGTCCGTGGTCATACCCGTGGACAGCGATACCACGATTACACCAACTGCCAAAAAGCTTGTCGATAGTATCGCAATCGCTGCGTCGCCGCCGATCCGGCTGTTTTGATTGAGCCGCATCAGTAAAAAGGCCGCCGCCACCATCACAGGCACGGCAAGCGCAAGGGGCGCAATTCCCACTGCCAGACCGATTGCCAGCGTACCGAATCCCACGTGGGAAAGCCCGTCGCCAATCATAGAATATCGCTTGAGCACCAGGCTCACACCCAGCAGCGCGGCACACAACGCCACCAAAATGCCGACCAATACAGCGCGAGTCATAAAATCATAGGAAAACATCGCCACAAATTCACTCATGCCGATGCCCTCCCAAAAAAGCGCTGCCAACCTCGCTGCGCGCATACTCCTTTGCCGTATGAAAGCACATCTTGTTGTTGCACAGATGCAGCACAAAATCTGCATATTTCAAGGCGTTTTCTACATCGTGTGAAACCATTACGATGGTCACGCCCATCTCCTTGTTAATCTTGGCAATCAATTCATACATCTGTCGGCCTGCGCGCGGGTCCAGCCTTGAAACCGGTTCGTCCAGCACCATCAGATTTTTGGTACAGCACAACGCCCGCGCTAACAAAACGCGCTGCTGCTGCCCGCCGGACAACTCCCGAAAGCACTTGTTTTTCAGATTCTGTACCCCAAGGCGCTCCATATTCTCCAGCGCCACGCGCCGTTGCTCCCGTCGCATGAAAGGCATAAACTCGTGCTCGTTCATGCAGCCGGATACCACCACTTCGAACGCAGAGGCAGGAAAGTCCCGCTGGGATTGCGCCGTCTGAGGCAAATAGCCGATCTCCCGTCGCTCGCATCCACAAGTAATGCTCCCCGCACTCGGCTGCTTCAACCCCAAAATAGCGCGCAGCAGCGTTGTTTTTCCACTGCCGTTCTCCCCTACGATGCACAAAAAGTCCCCTTTGTCCACGTTGAAACTGATGCCTTCCAGCACCGTGACATGATCGTATTGCAAGACCAAATTTTCACATGTTAAAATTGACATCCGTGTCTCCGTTACTGGCTTGCCAGTGCTTCATTTAGCTGCTGTGCATTGCGCTGCATCAGCTGCAAATAGGTCACTCCCGCCTCAAAATCTTCCTTGGAAACATTGTGCGCTGAGTGCATCTCTCGCCGCTGCGCGCCCGTTTCCGCTGTAATGACATCTGCGATCTTGCCCGTTGAGAACTCTATGGTAAACACGTCGGCGAGATTCAGTGCCTTCACTTCATCGATGAGCCGTGCAATCACTGCACCGGAAGGCTCCGCAGATGCTTCACAGCTTGCGTATGCACTGTCATACTGCAAACCATAATCCAGTGCCAAATACCGAAATGGGAATTTATCCGCAAAAATCACTTTGCCATCCGGATATTCGTCCATTATCTGCGTTAGTTCCGCGTCCAGTGCCTGTAACTGCTTGATATAATCTTGCGCATTTTGCTCATAATCTGCCGCGTTTTGCGGATCTGCCGCAACCATCGCCTCTGCAATCGCCTGCACCATCAAAATCGCATTCTTTGGCGAAGTCCAAATGTGTTCATCTTCCTGCGTCTCGTCCCGCTTTTCCTGCGGAATCACGTCTTGCAATGCGCGCGTTGTTTTACTTGTGTCGCGCCCGCTTAACATGCGCTCCACCCACTCGTCCGCATGCCCCCCAATGTACAAAAACACGTCCGCATCTTGCACGGCTGCCACATCCTTCGGAGTCGGTTCAAAGGTATGGCTTTCCGCGCCCGGTGGCAGCAGCATTCTCACTTGCACCGCATCCCCCCCAATTTGACGCGCAAAGTCATACAGCGGGAAGTTGGACACAACAATGCGCAGCCCCGCATCGGGCTGCGCATCCTCATTTTTCGCACATCCAAGCGCCACACACGCCAGCGATAAGATCGCCGCGCACAGGCACAAAAATCTTCTGCGCATTTTACTCCTCATCAATGACGCCGATCATCGAATTATAGCGAATCACATCGCCTTCTTTCGCCGTTAATTCTGTGATTTTGCCGGAATTATAGAAGGAAACCGGCATGGTTGCCTTATCCGTTTCTACCTCCATAAACACATCGCCCTTCTTTGCCTGATCGCCAACTTTGCACAGAATTTTCATGATTTTGTAATCATCGCTTGTGTCAGACAGCTTTGGCATTTTAATTGCTATAAACATGCGTCATTCTCCTTTTTTTGCAAACATACGCTCGTCTGTATGCGGTAAAAACATCGCCGAGATATACTCGTCCATATACGATGGCTCGGTGCTCAAATCCACATAAGTGATCTTTGCGGTCAGCTCCAGTTCCTTTGCCAAATGCTTGGCAGACACCAGCGTCATATGCGCGCCCGCAAGCGACGAATTACCGATAAACTTGAATTGCTCTGTCTCCAGATTTGGCAGCAGACCAATGGTCTGTGCCTTTTCAATGTCGATATAGCGCCCGAATCCGCCTGCAATGTACACGTTAGACAGGCAATCAAAATCCATTTCCACACTGCGCATCAACGTCAGACAAGCCGAGAAAATCGCCGCTTTTGCACGAATCAAATTGTCGATATCCGCCTCGGTCAGGTAGATTCCGCGGTCTCCCTCCGTAGCTGGAACGATATAATATCGCGGGCGACGCGCGTCGGTTGCATCCACCATCGGGAATTGACCCGATGTATTGAATTTGCCGCGCTGATCAATCACCCCTGCGTCAAGAAGCTGCGCCACCAAAGAAATCAAGCCACTTCCGCAAATTCCCTTGGGCGCTTCCTCACCGATCACGCCATAGGTGCAAACACCCTGCGAATCCACAGAAACTGACTCAATCGCGCCTGCCGATGCGCGCATCCCAAATTCGATGCCGCCGCCCTCAAATGCCGGACCCGCCGAGCAAGCACACGCCAGCAGAAAATCATTGTTGCCAAACACGATTTCACCGTTGGTGCCGATGTCAATAAACAAATTGACTTCCTCGCTGTCCAGCGCAAAATCTGTGCACAACAGGCCGGAGGTGATGTCTCCCCCTACATAACTACCCACATTGGGCGCAAGGAAAACCGCCGCGTTGTTGCAAATGTGCAATCCCACTTCCCACGCGGGGTACAGCGGTGTGTGCATCACCGCAGGGGTGTACGGCTCCAGTCGAATGTAGTCCGGCACAATGCCCAGCAGCAGCTCTACCATAGTCGTATTACCCGCTACGGAAGCATTGCGAATGTCCTGCGTTGCGACTCCTGCCGCTTGCGCCGCACCCCGCACGCAATCATTGACCGTTTGCAGCACCAGAGCGCGCATTTCATCAATGCGTTCACGGTTTTTGGCATAACTGATGCGGCTGATGACATCCAGTCCGCGCTCAATCTGTGCATTATAGCCCGTCTTGCTTGCGATGATTTTTCCTGTGTTCATATCCACAAGCTGCACGGCAACCGTGGTTGTTCCAATGTCCACCGCTACGCCGTACTCCGCCGCTTCCTCCGCGCGAATATCCGCAATATGCGCCACACCGTGCAGCAGATAGTACCACACGTTTACGGCTCCTTCCTGCGCGCGCAGCACTTCAGGCAGACTCTGTAACAAATTCATAGGCAGTCGCATGTGCTCCAAGCCCAGTTCCTGCGTTACGGCTGCCGCAAAACGGTCATAGTCACCCAAACCGTCCAGCATTTCCGGCTGTGCAACGCTCACTCGAATCCGCTTGACCAGCGGATCAAAATCCGCGCGAACCGGAAACAGTTCTTCTTTGATACCGATGTGGCTCATCGCATCGGAAAAACTTCCTTCCTCATCACTGAGCTTGGAAGGAAGCTGTAACGTAATATCACTGTCGCTTACTTTAGAGCGACACGCAAGCACATAACCCTCGCCTTGCAGCTCTTGCGATAATTTTCCATTGTTATCAAACTCCACGCTCCCCTGCGTAATCAGCACCAGGCACTTTCCGCAAATGCCTTTACCCGCACACGGGATGGAGAGACGCACTCCTGCATCCGCCGCAGCCTGCGCAAGCGGCGTACCGACAGGCACTTCCAGCGTCACTTGATCGGGTAAAAATGTTATCTTCGGCATAATCTGATTCCTTATTTCGATGCAGTCCCGCGCTCAGCAGGTTCGCACACATGCGCGCACCGATCTCCCTTTCTTGAAAAAACACCCGCCGCCCGTTTGCATTCCGGTCGGCGGGTGGTCAGTATACATAGTATACCATTTGTTGCTTGGCTACGCAATTCTCTTTTGCGTCGGCATTACTTCAATCTTGCCTTTACAAAGCTTTCGATGTCGCTTGCTTCCTGAGAACCGACCAGCACTTCCCAACCTTCCAGGCCTTCCTGCAATTCGCCGCTGATTTGAGCAACATATCCGGGGATGACAATGGACTTGTTCTTGTTGGTTTTGTACACATCTGTTTCGCGGAAGAACTTCGCGATGTGGTCGCCGCCAAATTTGCCCGCTGCCCATGCCGTCAATACCGACAGGCCTTCGCACTCCGGAATCACGAGCCAAGCGGAGATGCCGCTGTTCTCGATTTCTCCCGAAACGAGGAAGTAGGTGAGCGAGAAGTTTGTCGTAACAAACACATAAGAGTTTTCGTCCGGTTCGCCGATCTTGTACACGCCCGGCTCCACCTGAATGGGTTTCTGCGGATCGGTAAAGATGTTTTGGCGCAACGTCATGGTTGTGGAAATCGCCGCAATGTCAAACTTCGGGAATACCAGAATGCCGCCATATTTGCAGATTTCATTCGTCGCCTGCTCCATCAGAGAAAGAATGTCGCCATCCTTCATAAAGTGCAGTGTCGCATACCCCATCGGTTTGATGTTGGCAAGTGCCGCACGGCGCATGATGGAGTTGATCTGAAACGCCTCCGCAATGCTCTGCGGTTTGGTTTCGATCAACATATCATTGAAGCCACCTTCTTTGATCGCCGCTGTCTGCGCGCCGATTTCGTCCACCGTTGCGCCTGCCACTGCAAGCACAAGGCCGTTCTCCTGCGCGATTTTTGCGTATGCGGTCGAGTTTGACGCATTGCCGCCGGCGATTACGCCGCCGACTTCTTTGATGATCGCCGCTGCCTTTGCTGTTGTAGCTTCGTTTTTCGCACGAATGATGGCAGGCATCTTCGCATCTGCACAAGCCTGCACCAGTGCAAGGAACGCCGCATCGTCGTCCTGCGTTTGTGTCACCGCAACCGCACCCATCGTCAACACTTCGCCCACGCGCTCCAGCACATAGTCTTTGCATGCCGCAATAGTTTCTTTGGCGTTTGCATCGCAATCGTCCACGTTCACTGCCAAAATGGTCTGGTTTACAAACGTTTTCTCATGGCGGTACAGCACCGTCTCGCCGCCGATCTTGTTTTCACCGATGGAAACCGTGCGCACGGGCGGCTCGGAAGCCGCACCCAAAATCTGTTTTGCCTCTTCGGAAGCATAAGGGCATTCCGAAAGCTCCGCTTTTTTGGAGGCCAATTTCATTGCAAAAGCAAGGCAGGTGTTTGCGCCGCATTCCTTACAGTTTGTTTTGGGCAGCAGTTTTTGAATCTGCAATCCTGTTAATGCCATAATTAGTTACCTCCCTTTCCGTCCATCAGGTCGCTGATGGTCTGCTGCAAGCGCATTGCCGCCTGCGGATGATACATCACGAGCAGATCAGCACCAGAATACAGGTAGGACTGCGCCGTCACATACTCCAGCGCAACCGCGCGATCCACGAGGTCGCCCCATGCCGGGAAATCTGCCGCGGAGGCTTTGGCTTCTTTGATGTTCGCAACTTCCTGACCGGGTGTCACGATCATCGGCGCGCACAGCATTGCATCGCCACCCAGACCCGTCTGACGGATACGCTCCATGACGGAGTAGGTGTACTCAATGCCGTAGCCGATTGCCGACGTGGTCGGGTCAACTACGATGTTCTCTTTCTTGAAGTCCATGTTACCCAGCAAAATGACCATCTGTTTGGAGATGTTCACGTCGATGGGCGCCTGTGCCACAATGGAGTGACCATACGCCATCGCCGCACCGGCAATGGTCTTGTAGTTGTCCTGCTCCACCCAGTTGAACAGCAGATTTTCGCCTGCACAAGCAGATGCAACAGCCTTCATGACTTCGTTGTTCTTGTCAAAGTGGCTGTGTCCCGCAATAATCAGCGGCACATCCACTGCCTTCAGAACGGACTGCACGAGTTCCACAGCCTGCGCCGCAGAACGGTCACCCTTCTCAGGATGTGTGCCCATCAGCGAAACGCTGATCAGGTCCGCGCCATACTTGTCTACGCAAACCTTCGCCATCTCAGCGGGGTTGCGCAGCAGGTCTTCGCCGTACACGTCGCGCAGCGGCTGCGGGTATTTCTCTGACAAAAGGTCAAATACTTGCAGCGCCACCAAAGGCTTGTTCGGCATTTTGCCTTCCCACAAATGGAAGGGCATGCAGGTCTCGCCGCCGATGGTCAGCACTTTGCCTCGCGTACCGCCGTTTTCAGCAGTTGCGCCCAGCTTCACTTCCCACACGGGAGAATCGCATTTGTCTTTCTGCACCGCAAAGGACTTGATGCCCTTGACGATGTCCGCAGCTTTCGGACCGGAGCTTTCCGCTGCCGCCGCAGCCGGAGCCGCCGCAGCGCTGCCCATTGCCGGAGCCACGCCGAGGAACTTCTCGGACAGTGTGCCGATGATACTGCTCACCACGTCCTTCATGATGTCCGCACGTGCTTCTTCCATGATCTGTGCACGCAACGCGTCCACATTGACGCTGGTCAGTTCGCCAGCCGCTGCCGCTTCTTCCTCTTCCTCTTCATCCACAACAACCGCCGCTGCCGGAGCATCGTCGTCGTCTGCCTGTGCATAATCCGTCATATCCGGCATACCCAGCGCGGGATGTCCCACTTTTTCCATGAATGCACGCACGTCTTCCGCCGCCGTTGCAACCGTTTCGTCCGCAATTTTATCGAAGAAGTTGTCCAGCTGCTGCTCGCTGAAGCGTTTTTCAAGGTCTTCTCTCAGCGTCTCTTTCAGGTCTTTGGGCATCCACACCAAACGCGCGAATCCGCCTTCCGCCGCGAGGAATTTACGCGAGGAGAGGAATACTTTACCAATACCCATGAATCCGGGTGTCTGCGTGCCGCCGCCCACGTTACCGGCGATTGCCGAGAAGGTCATGCCGATGGGGGTGTCATCCATAAATTCGCGGTTGACGACCATGACGCCGTTACATTCCGGGATATATGCCACGATTGCTTCAAAGCATCCGCAGGAAGTCATCGGGCGATCCATGATGGAGTACGCGCAGAAGGATTCCAGTGTCTTATGACTGTTGGTGTAAACATAATCGTTAACGCCCTGCCATACGCCCTTGACGGGGTCAATCACCTCGCCCTTTGCGATGGGCTGGTTGCCGCCCGTCTCGTCGATCTCGTATGCCGCTTTGCCGTCCAACCAGTTGTACGCGCCGCACAGACCCAAACGTTCGGGAGTGATGACGCACACGTGATCGGGTGCAAATGCCTGACACAGCAAGCAGGAGTAGAACGTATCCACCGATTCGTCCGTCATTGCCTCAAGGCGACGGTTACGCTGGTCGTATGTCGTCCGCGCGATTGCCAGACGTTTTTCCACTTCCGCCTCATCCGTGATGAGCGTAACTTTTACTTTGTCTACGATTGCCGGATATTCCGACAGGAACTTTGCGTGAATGATTTCACCGTAATCCTTGATGCGCAGACCTTTTTTGAAGCCATCCTTGGAGATACGCGTCCACACGATATCGCGCTGACCCATGTGCCAAATACCTTCCGCGCCATTGACGAGGTGATGGATTTGACGCTCCAAAATCGGCTCGAAGTCGGACTGCATTTTTCTGCCTGCCACTTCCACCCAAATTGCCAGCGGGAGCGCCGTGCCCGGCTCGATTTCGTCTACGTCTTTGCCGATGAGCTGGATGTCGCCATCCTGAATGGAGTCGAAATCCACGCTGGTCACGAACTCAAACGCATTGGTCTTGTTGCCGCCAAATTCCGCATAGGTATCTTCCTTACGGATGCGCTCACCTTCAAATGCCGCGCCATAAGCAACGGGAATCGGCACCTTGGTGATCTTGATTTTGCAGCCGCGCACTTCCAACGCTTTTTCCACCATCTGATCGTGCGGAACGTTGGACACAACATGCTCATAGGTGCAAACGCCGGTGGGCAGGATTTCCGGAATATCCGTGTCTGCGATGACCGGGAAACCATAGTTGATGGCACCCGCCGCAGCTGCGTATTTTTCCTCGTCCACTTCACCAAACGCCAGCACGAATGCAAATACGCGGTTTTTGTTGTACTTGAGGTTGTTCTTGAAATCTCCGGGTGCTACGCCGCCAAAGGACAGCGCCGCTCTGTTGGCAAAGCCCAAAGCATACACCAGCGAAGAAACATCTTTGCCGAAGGGAACCAGACGTGTTTCCCAGCCAAGCTGAACGCCTTCTTCCGCAAGCTGATCGGCAAACTGCACGCCGTTTGTGGAACCGCCCATGAAAACATACAGGTTCTTCTCCTGCAGTTCCTTGGCAATCTTGACCGCAGTTTTGCTGTCAGGCGCCGCGCCGGTGATGGCCGCAAAGCCAGGCGCACTGCCGTCTACAAATTCCACGCCGCGCTCACGCATGATGATGTCATTTGCCGCACCAAGATAGATGCCATCCACAGGATTGGGACCCATGACATACTTCACACCTTCAATGATCTCGCAGGCAAACAGCGCAGCCGCGCCCGCATCCAGCGTCTGGCCGAGGTAAGGCAGCCAGTTTTTGTCTGCAACAGGAGAGGGCAGCAGTTTTTTAGCTTCCGCCAGCACATCCTGCATATCGCCCAGCGTTTGCACCTTCATCCCCGTAAAGGAATAGATGATGGGCAGGAAATAACTGGTACTCGGGAACGCTACGGGGCAATCTGCACCTTTCGCTGCAATCGCGTCCGTCACAGCGGCATCCGCCTTGCGCACCCATTCAATCGCGCCATTGATGGCACTGGAACAAATCAGCTTAGACATCGATTTCCCTCCTTTCCTTCTGATCCAAAAGTTTTCTCTCTTGCTTCTTGTTGATGCCGAGTTTTTCTCTTGCTTCCTCGATGATGGCAATAATCTGTTTTGCTGCCTCCAGCGGATCCGCTTCAAAGTGCATCGAAGCATTGAACATCTCTTTGGTATCTTCGGTGAGGAACTTCATCACATTGTCGCTGCCTGTGATATGGAACGGGTGTCCGATGAACACATCCACACCGGAAGCAACAAAATAGCAACTGATGGATACGGCTTTTTCGCTCATGAGCTCGGGGCACACACCCACTGCCGGCAAACCGGACAGGATGTCACCCAAACCGCCCTCATTGACGATTTCCGTACAGGTTTCCAAAATTCTGGTGTTGTCTACGCAGCTGCCCATGTGCAATACCGGAGGAATCCCAACCGTTTCGCACACCTCTTTGAGGCTGTCGCCCGCGTATTCCAAGGCTGTTTCCGGCGTCAATTTGCCGTCCTTACCGGACGCAATCGCACAGCAACCTGTCTCAACAACAAGCACGTTGTTTTTGACCAGTTCCTTAACCAGCTCGTTGCAATACCAGTCTGTTTTGAATTTGGGGTTGTTACAGCCAACGATGCCAACCGCACCGCGAATACGACCGGAAATGATCGCATCGTTTAAGGGACGGAAGGAAGCGCGGAATGTACCGCCCAACATGTATTTGATTTCGCGTACCGAGAAGCCCGCGATCACCGTTTGCTTCTCTTCCGGGATCTTGACCGCAGCCTGATCGCGGTTTTTGAAGTTGTCGATCGCCTTTTTCACGAGGTCTTTCGCTGATTCCAGCGGCTTCTCCTCATCAAAGTCGAATGCTTCTGCGCCGATGGTCTTTGCCATATCCACCGTCGAAACAATCTTGGTGTGATAGTGCTCCGCAACCATAGGCAGCGACGGGAATACGCACTGCACGTCTACAATCATCATTTCCACTGCGCCCGTTACAATCGCAAGCTCCTGCTGGAGGAAGTTACCCGCAATCGGGACGCCGTGACGCATGAGGATTTCGTTTGCCGTACAGCAGATGCCGCCCAGCGTAATGCCTTCTGCACCCGCAGCCTTGGCGTATTCGATCATGTCCGGCTGTTTGACCGCAATCGCGATCATATCCGAAAGCGTCGGCTCGTGACCGTGCACGATGATGTTGACATTCTCTTTTTTGAGGATACCGAGGTTGACCTCCGCACGCAGCGCGCGAGGTGTGCCAAACAAAATATCCGATGCCATGGTGGCAATGCGCGATCCGCCCCAGCCATTTGCAATGGACTGACGGAATGCATGCATCAGAATGTTTCTGTAATCGTGATCCACGCCCATGTGCGTACGGTGCATGGCTTCCACCACCATGCGGTCGATACCCTGTGGCATAATGCCGAGGTTCTCCCACACCTGACGCGTCTTTTGGGGTGCCAGATAAGGCGTTTTCATGTTTTCGGTCTGCGCTGTGAAGTCGCCGATGAAGATGTCAGCCAGCTCGCCGCACACTTCCTTCACGTCTTTGCCTTCCGTTTCAAGGCCGTACAGCGCCGCAATGTCCATCACAGCCTGTTCGTCCTTAATCTTGTAACCCGTTTCTTTTCCTTCGCAAATCTCTTTGAGCAGCAAGGCAACGTGTCTGCCGTGGTCGGAGTGAGAGGACGTACCGCCGGAAACTTCACGCAGGAAATTTCTTGCAGCAATGGTGTCCGCGTCTGCTCCGCAAATACCCTTCGGGGATTTTGCCGTGATGCGGCACGGTCCCATATAGCAGATGCGGCAGCAAATGCCGCCCGTTCCAAACTTACACTGAGCCTTTTGCGTCTCATAACGATCAAAGCAGGTGTCAACACAATCAGTTTGCGCTTTACCAAGCATTTCACATGATGCTATGTCATCAACTTTATTCGCGAATACTTCTAAATCGTTATTCATGTATACCTCCATTATTATTTTGTAATCTCCTGCATGAGGCCTTCGATAGCCTGATAGACGAGATTATTCTTCGAGAGTTCCCACACAGGCGCATCTTCTTCCGCGCACCGTGCAACCTGCTCATCATAGGGCAGCGCCAGCAGCACATCGGCGCCCGTCTGCTGCTTGACCTGTTCCGCCATGGTGGGCAGTGCGTCGCTTCTGGTTCGATTCACAATCAAAACCAGCTTGTTATAGTCCACTTTCATTTCCTTCGTCAGCTCGTACAGACGCAACAAAGTTCTGAGGCCGTTGTTCGAAGCGTCCGAAACGAGTACCAACGTATCCAGCTTGACGACGATGCGGCGGGAAAGATTTTCCAGCCCGGCTTCATTGTCCAGCACCACATAAGGATATTGATCGGCAAGTTCGCCAATCGCGCCTTTTAAGACGTTGTTCGCGTAGCAATAGCAGCCCGCGCCTTCCGGTCTCCCCATTGAAATTAAGTCAAATCCTTCGGCTTCCACCATACCCTGCGCAATTTTAAGGCGCAGCAATTCCTGCTTGCTCATGGCGGATTCCTGCGCTTCTTCGCGCACTGTCTCCCTTGCGCTGCCGATGGTAGACGTCACCGTCACCCCGAGCTGCGCGTCCAAGCAACTGTTGGGATCAGCATCGATCGCCAAGACAGGCTTTTTTCCGTTTTCTACCAGCGCACGTAAAAACATGGCCGACAACGTTGTCTTTCCCACACCGCCTTTTCCAGAAAAGGCAAAAAGTCTGCTCATAATCAGTTGATCCTCCGAATAATTTCATCGTATTTGCAAAGTGTTTCCTCGTCCAGACAGTCGTAAACGCAAACGCCATCGCGATCTGCATTCTTCATGAGCTTGGTGTACGGCAGAAAGGCAACGACCTCTTTACCCGGCAATGCCGCCTTCACAAACTCAATGTCCTTTTCGTCTGTCACTTTATTTGCAACAAACAGGATGCGCTTCACGCCGATCTCACTCGCCATGCGATCGATCAGCAACGCACAATCGATGGAGCGCTGTCCCGGTTCCACCACCACAAGCAAAACATCCACGCCACGCGATGTCGCGCGCCCCAGATGCTCGATGCCCGCCTCCATGTCCATGATGAGCGTCTCGTCCTTAAACAGCACGAGATCCGTCACCAGCGCACGAATAAAGGTGTTTTCCGGACAGGCACATCCGCCGCCGCCCTGCTGTGCTGCACCCAATACCAAAAGGTCTACTCCGCGATGACGATACGCATAATTGTCCGCCACATCGGAAACCTCCGGATTCAGTTTAAACACTTGCCCATACTGTCCCACTTTGGCACCTGTCCGCTCTTCGATCAGCTCGATCTGCTGTGCAATCGTCACGATCTTATTTTGCTCTTCGTGCGATATACCCAGCGAGGAAGCCAAATTTGCATCGGGATCCGAATCCAGCGCCAAAACGCGATTGCCATTCTCCGCCAGCAAAACCGCAAGCGTAGCCGCAACCGTCGATTTCCCGACGCCGCCTTTTCCCGAAACTGCTATTTTCATTGTATACCTCCGATAAACAGATTGCCATCTGCGAGAATCTTGTTTTTATCTGTTTGGGCTTGGCTGTGCCTTGCCCGCCTTGCAAAATAGTCTTTGGAGTCTGAGCATCCGCCCCATTGGTGAGGCGGGGCGGATACACAGCCGCACATTTCTGCTTTGCAATCAGAAACCGTATTTTTGCTTCATGTGTGTGGACATCTGCTTCACCAGTGAGAACACTTTGTCCGCTTCCGCAACCGACAAAGATCCGGTACCGCAGGAAGGCGTGATGAGCGCGTGACGTGCGATCACGTCTTTGGAAAGCCCCGTCACTTCCGCCAGCGCATCCATGTTCTTCTCAAGGATGACTTCCAAGGATTCCACCGTCTGATCCATCACCTTTGCGGAAGTCGGAACAATACCCCATGCGAGGCAACGATCCGCTTCAATGTGCGCTTTTACATCCTGCGGATACATCGAAATCGTATGTCCAAACTCAAACGCATCGAAATTGACATAGTCTACGCCGGCATCCGTCAGAATGCTCCACTCGGTGTTGCCGCAGCAATGAATGCCCGCATAAGCGCCGTCCATGTGCACTGCATCAATCACTTCCGCCAGAAGCGCAACCACGTCTTCACGTTTTACGGAAACGTAGGTGCTGGAACCAAACGCAGAAAGAATCGGTTCGTCGATAAAGCAGATGATGTTTTCTGCATACTTTTTGAACATTTGTATCTGCCAACGGCACTTCATTGCAATCGCCTTCACGATAACATCGCGGAACTCTTCATTATAGTAGATTGCACGTTTGTTTTCGTCCGTGATGGTCAGCGCGATGGAAATCGGGCCGGTTACCTGAACCTTGAGCCACGGCAGCTTTGCGCCGCCACGAGCCTGCAATTCGCGCTCCATTGCATAGATGCCCTTGGAAAACTCCTCGCTGATCGCCATTGCAGAGCAATCGCCATTGCCTTCATCGGGATCCATCGCCATCATATATGTTTCGTAAAATTCTGCAAACGCATCCGAATAATCCACGCTGGTATCAAAAAACATTCTGCCTTTTTCTTCATCAATCACGGCGCAGGGGATGCCTTCAGAATACTGAATCTCCATCTGCTCTTTCAGACCAAACGCGCCAAGCTGGGGCCAGATGGGGGCATCCAGTGTCGAAAGGGATACTTCCACCGCGTGCTTGGGATCATCGTACGGCATAGAGCCAATCGCTGTACCTAAAAATTTTGTTTCCATTTATCAAACTCCTCCGTCTTATTTGTTGTTGTAAGTTTCGATTACCTTCTTCATTGCCGCAATATGCGCCGGCGTGCTACCGCAGCAACCGCCTACAATGTTTGCGCCCACATCCAGCAGACCGCCTACCGCATCCGCCATCATTTGGGGCGTTTCCGGGAATACGTCCTTGCCATCGATGTTCTGCGGCAAACCGGCGTTAGCATGCACGAGGATGTAGCAATCCGGGCAAGCTGCTTTCATTTCTTTCACAATCTCGATCATACGCTCGATCCCGTTTCCGCAGTTGGTTCCCACAATGTCCGCGCCCGCTTCCAATGCCGCTTTTGCAGCGTCAGCAGGAGTCAGACCCATCATGGTACGATAATCGTTGTTCTTCGTCAATTCAAACGAGAATGTGCAGATTACTTCCAGTTTGGTGTTTTCTTTGGCTGCCTTGATTGCAATGCAGGCCTCGTCTTTATCGCTCATGGTTTCAATGCAAACCGCGTCCGCGCCGCCTTTTTCCAAAGCGATCGCCTGCTCTTTGAAGCAGTCATACAGCTCCTGCTCGGTCACATCACCCATCAGCAGCATTTTGCCCGTGGGTCCGATGGATGCGATGACGAATTTGTCACCCGCCGCTTTGCGGGAAGCCTTTGCAGCAGCTTCATTGATTTCAGCCACTTTGTCCGCCAGACCGAAGTGCTCCAGCTTGAAGCAGCTTCCGCCAAAACTGTTCGCCTCTACCATGTCTGCGCCGGCGTCAATGTAGCTCTGTGCGATGTCCACCACATCATCAAAGCGGTTCAACGACCACGCATCGGGGCATTCACCCGGCTTCATGCCCTTTTGATACAAAAATGTACCCCAGGCGCCATCCGAAACCAAATACTTGCCCGTTTTCAAAATGTCAACAATTTTACCCATCTCATTCTCCCTGTCGCCCAAAGGGCCGCCACTGTTATGGTTGCAGCTCACCAAGATTTACATTTCTTATCACCCTGCGGTTACTTTATTGCTCCATGCAGTCCCTGCTCATCGCTTCGATCACGTCCACCATCTCGTTTACATACTGTACGACGGGCTTTTCCTCTACGCCCAGCACGCGCAAATTTCCTGCGCGCAAGGGAATCAGCAATTTCACAGCCTCACTTTGCGAGACCGCCTGTGCCATCACCGGGCTGATCTCTCCGTGCATGGAGTTTGCAAACACAATGGATAACGCACCGCAAAGAATGTCTGCCCTGCCGCAGTTGTACACCACAGCATTTTCGCCCGATGCGCACGCAGTAGCGCCCGCTTTCAGCATCGCTGCCGCCGCAATGGAATTGGTTCCCACCGCAACGATTTCCGTCATAGGCAGCTTTTTTCGAATCTGCTCGATGATGGTCTTGCCGATTCTACCGCCCTGCCCGTCCAATACCACGATTCTCATGCCGAGCCCTCCATCACGCAAGCTGCATGATCTTTTCTTTGTTCAGATTTCTGCCAATAAACGTGAAGGTATAGGTCTGCGTCATCGGGAATGGCTTGATTTCGTACCCACTGAGGAATACATTCACCAGCTTTGCCTTGCCATCTTGCATTACAATGCCTTTTGCGCGGACGATCTCGCCGAGTTCGCCGCTTTGAATGTAGCGCACAAACCCTTCGATGTCCTCTGCTTCGCATTCCAGCTTAATGCTGATCGACTCAAACGCCTCATGCTCGTGCATTTCATGCGCAATACTCTCGTTGGGCAAAATCCCGCCCATGAAGGCGCACTGCATCATTTCGTCCGTCCATTTGCTTTGCGGCGTGTCGATAATCTGCGCCGTAGGATTGACATTGCGCACATCCGCCACAACCTCGGAATAATCAAAATCCGCGTCCGCCATATCCAGCTTGGAAATGACGAGCGTGGGCGCACTCTCGATTTGGTTATAAATAAAATTGCCATACACCAGCCGCGCAGAATTGTAGCTCAACGGATCAATGACTGTAACCACGTTTCCGACCGCACACTTCCCCTGCAACAGCGGCAAATCCAGAATTTCAAAAAAATTGTGAAAAACAAAAATCCCCGATGTCTCAAATACAATACGTGTAGGCTTCAGCTTTTCCATCACTTGCGCCATAGAAGTCGCAAGCTCCCCGCGCAAGGTGCAGCAGATGCAGCCGTTAGTCATTTCCACCGCAGTGAATCCATCCGCCTGCATGATGGTTGCGTCCAGCCCCGCCTCACCATACTCATTGACAATATAAACGGGCTTCTCACCCTGACGAATATAAAAACTCAGAAGTTTGTTTGCAAACGTGGTTTTCCCGCTGCCCAAAAATCCGGAAATAACATCCAAATATACCATAGAAAACCCTTTCAAATGACGAAGTTTGGATACACATCCAACCATACGCTATTAGTATAGTACGAAGCCGTCAAAAATGGCTTATAAAATTTCGTGCTTTTTTGGACGATTCTATTGCGGGTCAGGATTTTTGAACCGTACTATATATCATAATACACACGGCGAAAGTCCGCTTTGTATATAGCGAATTCGATGTTTGCACTTCAGAATCATGCTTCTGATTTTTTGTAAAAAAATGAGCAGTGCACACTCGACTGCTCCCCTACACTCCGCGCCGGATTTCACTCGCCCGACGCCACATTTGCAACGCGCAGCCGCAGGCACGCGCCGCACCCAAGCCTAACCAAGATCTACAAACGGAAAATCATAGCGATTGGTGTGCACCGCCTTTGTATCTAAGTACCCCAGCACATTCCCTGTTCCGGTCGCAAACTCAATGCACGTTGCCCACAGAATTTGATACGGTATACCCACCCGTTTGTTGATCCGGGCATCGCCATACTTCACATCTCCCAAAACCGGGTGTCCTGCAACCTGCATGTGCGCTCGCTCCTGATCCGGCAACAACGTCACAGGGTCTATCTCCACCACGCTGAAGTCACGTCCCGCTTCCAGCACTTCATAACGGGTATACGCCGGAACGCCACCCGCAGGTTTTGCGTCACTCATGCGGCAGCGCTCGCCCGCACGCACATAAAAATGCTGTAATTCACCTAAATCGTAACGGGGACATCCACACACGATTGCGCGGAACAAGCGCCGGATACGTCTGCTTGCCACAGCACGCCGCACTTCGTCAAAAATCTCCGCATTTTTCGCAATCAACACCAGCCCGCCCGTATAAACATCCAGCGGCATCGCTACCAACGGAATGTATCCCAGCTTGGCATAATACTCCCCGCGCTCCTGCAAATGCTGTGTCACAACATCCAGCAGGTTCGACCCTTCCTGCTTGGGCAAAGGCTCTACCGGCAGTCCGGGCAGCTTGTTCACAATAATGATGTTTTTGTCCTCATAAGCAATGTTGAGCAACGGAAAGGGTTCCATCTCGATTGGCAAAAACAGCTCAAGCAAATCTCCTTCTTCCAGCTCATAATCTTTGTCAATATAACTGCCGTTTAGCTTAATCTCACCTGATTTAAAGAGTTTTTTTAAATTAAACTGCTGCAATGCGGGTACGTTGTCGATCGCGCAATGCGAAAGCGGCTTCCCGGCGTAGTCTTGTCCAATTTCCAGTTTGATCATCATTGTCTCCCGTATCCGCGGATAAATCTTTCTCTCAGATAGGCGCTTGCTCTGCTTTTCATCCGGCTGCGGCGCACCCTGCCCCGCCTTCCGATCTGATCGGCGCAGACGATACACGCTTGTTTGCCGCGCAAACGCATTTTCTGTGTTTCTTATTATAATGGCTTTCATGCAATTTTTCAATTCTTTTCACACGGGTCTGTTTTACAACCCGGTTGCGCATGATATAATAAGATATCTGATCCGATCATAAGGAGACTGCATGCCCGTAGAATTTATTTTGAGCCGCACGTCCGGCGGACGCGATGCGCTCGTGTTCAATCAAATAAAGCAGTTGATTCAAACCGATCCTCTGACACCGGTTCTTGTTTTGGTGCCGCCACAGTCAACTTTAAGCACCGAGCAGCAGTTAATGGCGCGGCTTGAAGTGCGCGGTCTGATGGGCGTAAGCGTGCAAAGTCCGCAAAAAGTGTGCTCTGCAGTGCTCGATCAAGTCTATGGTCGCGGGCTGGTTTGTGTGGACAGTGCAGGAAAAAGCATGTTGATCAAGCGTGCCTTGCGGGATATGCCGCTCAAAACACTGGCGAAAACCGCACAAAAGGCACAAACCCCCATGCAGCTTGCAGAGTTGTTTTCCGAGTTCAAAACGCTGGATATTACACCGCAGATGCTTGCCGAATATCGAACGGGGCGCAGCCTGACGGATGCAAAACTTTCGGAAATATCCCGCCTGTACGCAAGTTACGTGCAGGAAATGCAAGGGCGACTCGATCATGAAGACCAGATCAACCTCGTAATCGAACATATTCCCGAAGCTCGCTTCATACGCGAAGCGCATCTGTTTGTGTTGGGCTTTGATATCTATAACGCGCAGACGGTGCGCTTCATTCAGGCGCTGATGCACACTGCCCGCTCTACTGTAATGACCTTTCTTTGGGCGCCTCCCGGCTCTGTAGATGCGGCTGTTTACGCCATTTGCGACGAGAATCGCGCTAAATTCACTGCCGATGCACAAAAGCTGGGGCTGACCGTGACTGAGGTAGACGAGCCTCAGGGTGAAGCCGACCTCCTGCACTTGGAACGGTGCCTGTTCGCGCATGCCGATTGCGCGCGCATACCCGCGCAGCACCTCTACACCATTTCCGCGCCGACGCAGTCAGACGAGGTACGCGCCGTCGCGGCACAGATCGTAAAACTACACGAAACCCAAGGCGTCGCACTGCGCGACATGGTGATTGTGTGCGGCAATATGCTCGCCTATCAAGCGGACATCCGCCGCATCTTTATGCAGGCGGGCATTCCGGTATTTCTAGGAGAGAAGCGCTCGCTGGCACAGTGCGGGGTAGCGCAAAGCGTATTGACGGCGCTGGAACTTTCACAAGGACGGCTACGCAAAGATACACTGATCGCGCATGTGCTGTGCGGTCTATGCGGTTTGGATACGCGCCAGGCAAGCGTTTTGCAGCGTTATGTATTTGAAAACATACGGGATGGCTTTGCCTTCCTAAAACCTTTTGCAGACGAAGATGCAGAGCAAGCGCGCGCACGGTTGATGTCTCCGCTGCTCACGCTGCGCGCACGCGTCAAAAAGGCAACCACTGCGCGAGAACTGCTGGATGGATTGTTTTCCTATTTGCAGGAGATCCATTGGGAGGACGCCGTGCAGTCGCTCGCCGCACAAGCTGAAGCACAAAGCCTTGCGGAAGAAAGCGCGTTTTTGCTGCAAGCGAAAGATCGAACTCTGGCGCTGTTGCGGCAAGCGGCTGAAATCTTTGGCGATCGCATCATCCCGCGTTTTGAGCTGGTCAATTTGCTGCGCGCGGGCATGGAAGCAGCCTCTCTGCGCGTCATCCCACCCGCTGCGGAGGAAGTCGTGGCAGGCGAGATCGCCTACACCCGTCCGGCACAGCTTAAAGTATTGTTTGTCATCGGGGCAAACGAAGGTATCTTACCCAACTATGCACAAAACGACGATTTTCTATCCAATTACGAACGGGAGCAAATACTCAAAGATCTATGTGGGCTTACCCTGACCGGCACCGTGGAAAAACAAAAGCTTGCTATTGTCAAGGCGCTTGCAAAACCTTCACACCGCATTTACTTCAGCTATGTGGAGGATGGCGAACGCGTGATTTCGCCCATTGTGGAGCGCATTCATGCCCTGTTTGAAGGAGTTCGGCATTTGGAAGGACGCACATTGGCATACGAGCTGCGCGCAGGCGCGGTATTTTGCGCCGCGCATGACTTGCGAAATGCGCTTGCGTGCGGCGAACTGGAAGATGCAGAACTGGTGCAAGCCGCACTGCAAGATGAAACAGCACGCCGCGTGATGGGCTATGCGTTGCAGCCACCTGCCGCCAAGCCCCTTGCCCCCGGTGCATTGTATGGTAAAGTCTACGGCAGTGCCAGCCGCATGGAGCAATATTATTCCTGCCCGTTCCGGCAATTTGTGCGTTATGGTCTCAAGGCGCAGCCGCTGCGTGAGTATACCATCAACGCGCTGGACGCAGGAAACTTTGCGCATCGCATTTTAGAGCTTTGCAGCATCAAAATGAGTGAAATCGGTTGGGACACGTTGCAAGCAGAGCAGATAAGCGGCATCGTAGAAGCCTGCGCGTTGGAGATTAAGCGCGAAACTCCTAAATACATGCTCAATAAGCACAACGAAACGGTTTTACTTGCGGTGCAACGGGAGGCAGAGCTTGCCGCGCAGGTGATGTTTCGGCAGGTTCAAAGCGGGCTGCTGCGCCCGCAGCATTTCGAGTACGGTTTCAAATTGGAGCTAAACGGCTGCACACTGTCCGGCGTGATCGACCGCATTGACACCGCAATGCTGGATGGCGAGCCATACTTTTCCATCGTAGACTACAAAACGGGCGATCAAGATTTCGACTTGTCTATGCTGGCCGGCGGTCTGCATCTGCAGCTTGCCGTTTACATGATGGCGGCGATGGAGCTGACCGGCGCACAATTTGGCGGCGCGGGGTATTTTGCCATACACCTGCCTCAACTTTCGCAGGAATCGACGGATGTTGATGCGGACTTTCGCATGCGCGGGCTGGCATTGGCGGATGGTGAAGCGCTCAAAGCCCTGTATGGCACGGCAGGCAGCGATCTTTTTTCCTTCCGCATACACTTCAAAAAAGATGGAACGCCGGATGCCCATGCGCAAAAACGTTGCTATACGCAGGAGGAGATCGGGGTAATCATCGCATACGCGCGTCGTCTCATGGAGCAGGCGGCGCACAAAATGCAGCAGGGAGATACCCGCATCCTGCCTGCTCGCGCAGGAAACGAGCGCCCCTGCACCTATTGCGACTATGCCAGCATTTGCATGATCCAAGCCGAAAGCAGTACACGGGAAATCCCCAAAGCGGAAAAGGATGAACTGTTGCGCGGAATGCGTCAGGCATGTAAGGAGGATGATCCATCATGAAGCTGACCGACAAGCAGCAACATGCCATTCATACCGATTCCAAAACGGTGCTGGTTTCCGCAGCCGCAGGCAGTGGAAAAACCAGTGTTCTTTCCCAGCGCGTAACACGTCTGGTGGAAAGCGGCGTGGACATCGACCGCATTTTGGTTATGACCTTCACCAATGCGGCGGCAGCCGAGATGAAGCGGCGCATCGCGCAGTCACTGACGCAAAAAGCAGCGCAATGCGGCGATGCGCGATTGATGCAGCAGGCGGAGCTGGTACAACTGGCGGACATCTGTACATTCCATAGCTTTTGCGCAAAAGTGGTGCGGCAAAACTACCCACTGTTTGGCATTCTGCCAAATTTCCGCATTCTTTCCGAGACCGAATCCCGTAATATGAAAACCGCCGCCTTCCGGCAGCTTGCAGACACCATGTATGAACGGCAGGACGCGGATTTTTTGAGACTGCTGCTGCGCTACACAAAGCGCGGCAACGACATGCAGCTTGCACAGCACATTTGGAAAATATTCAATTTGGCAATGAGCAAGCCGGATCCGGAAACATGGTTGGCTCAAGTGGCACAGCGCGACGCGCAAGAAGTGTGCGCTTCCTTGATCGATGCCCTCAACACCTTGTGTGAGCGCGACCTACGTTTGGCTCATCATCTCATGCAACGATGCGCCGAGCAGCCTTACCACGAGGGTCAGGCCGGCGCAGACGCGCAAACCGCACAGCAAATCGAGGAAGTGCTGTCGTATTGCGTGACACGCGGCGCACAAGAAACGGCTCTAAAATACGGCGGTGTTGCCCTTTTTCCGCGACTGAAGCCCAAGCTGGATGAAGCATACCATGCGCAAATCGTTCCCCTGCGCAACGAGGCAAAAGAATGCGTCAAGCGCGCGCTATCGCAGCCGCAAGCCGAGATAGATTTTTTACAAGAATATGCAAATACTAAGCAAGATGTCGACAGTATTATTAATTTAATTCAAATATTCTCCCGCATCTATCGCACCGCAAAAGACCGCGCCGGAGTCCTGGATTACGAAGATTTACAGCATTTTGCGCTACGCGCGCTGCGTGAACAACCCGCCGCTTATTCCAATGTGTTTGTTGACGAATATCAAGACACAAACCCCGTACAAAACGAAATCATCCGCTCCTTACAATATGACGGACTGTTTATGGTGGGCGACGTCAAACAAAGCATCTATAAATTCCGGCTTGCTGATCTCACCATCTTTCGAGAACAGGCGCGAGATCTTCGCGCTTGCGAAACCGAAGGTGAACTGGTTCTGATGAACGAGAACTTCCGGAGTGGCGACGGTGTGCTGCATGCCGTCAATGCGCTGATGCGCTGCGTGATGTCGGGCGAAATCGACTATGACGACTCCGAAAGTCTCATTGCGCAGCGCGTTGGCGGCATCACACAGGTTCTGCTATGTGAAGGCGAGGATAAATACACGCAAACCGCAAGATGTATCGCACAACAAATTGAAGCTTGCCGCGATACCTTGGTCTGGGACAAAAAAACGCAAGAGCATCGCCCCATGCGCTATGGTGACGTAGCGGTGTTGGTGCGTTCACGCTCAGGCATTGTCGCACAACTCAAGCAGGAGCTGGACGCACGTTGCATCCCCTGCGCCACAGACGCCATGCAGGATGCCGATCTTCCCGAGCTGGAATTATTCTTAAATCTGCTGCATCTTGCCTGCAATGCAGCGCAGGATATTCCGTTACTCAGTGTGATGCGCTCTTTCATCGGTGGATTTGACGAGCAAGACTTCGCGGAAATACGAAAATCAGCAGAAAGGCAACTGTACTATGATGCAGTGTACACCTATGCGCAATCACATAAAAACCCTTTAGCAGAGCGGTGCGCGAATTTTTTACAGCAAATTGATCACTTGACGTTGCAAGCCAAAGCACTTGCTCTCCCGCAGTTTTTGGAAACGGTTGCCACGTGCTTCGATTTTGAGTTATATTTTGCCGCTTCTCCCAATGGCACCATCAAGCAGGCGGCTTTTTTGCAGTTCCTTGCTACCTTGCAAGAGCTGTGCGCCTCGTGCGCGAGTCTACATGATCTGCTGCAATCTCTCGCCCAAATTAAAAAGCGCGAAGGCGCCTATGTGCAGGCTGCCGCGGCCGCGCAAGATGCCGACTGCGTGAAGATCGTTACGGTGCACGGTTCCAAGGGACTGGAATACCCCATCGTGTTCCTTGCAGGCATCGACACCAAGTTTAATGTTCAAGACGCGCGTGAAGATTTCCTCGTGCACTCGCGTTTCGGCATTCTGCCCAAACTGGTAGACGAAGTCAGCTTTATCAAACGCGAAACCGTCGAACGAGCCATTCTGGGGCGATTGATCCAGCAGGAAAACACAGCGGAAGAATTACGCATTTTATATGTAGCCATGACGCGTGCTCAGGATCAGCTCTATCTCGTTGGGCACATCAAAGACCGCGAACAGGCTGCAGCTCGGCATGAATTGCTGCGCATCACACAGGCATATGAGCAAGCGCAATGCGTCATGGACTGGGTACTGGGAAGCGAATGTGGCATCCCCGTATGTATGGTTGGAGAAGTACCTCATGTGGAACCGGCTCCCGAAGCACAAAAGCGCATGGAATACTTGCTCGACGAGATTCAGTCGGTGCCGCCCAAGCCTTTGCTTGAGCTACAGCCACAAAAAAGCGCAGCAGCAAAGCTTTCTGTCAGTGCCATCAAGCGCGCTCAGCAGGACACCATTCACGCATTCCTTTCGCGCCCCACCGAGGATGACGAAATCAGCGGCGCGCGTTTGGGCACACTGCTGCATGCGTTTTTGGAATGGCTCCTGCAAAGCGGTTCCAAGCCCGCAGATGCAGCGCAGGAAATGCGAGATAGGCATTTGATCGACGAACAGGAATATGAATCTATTATGCAAAAATTAGATATAATCGATCAATTTTTGAATCATCCTATCTATTCCCGCATACGTTCTGCCTCTCGCGTTTGCATGGAACAAAGCTTTAATTTGCGCATGGACAGCACCGAACTAGGGCTGGCTGCGCAAGGCGAAACACTCGTGCAAGGTATCTTGGATCTTGCTTTTTTGGAAAATAATCAATGGGTGCTGCTTGACTACAAGACAGATCGCGTCACACCCTCTACTCTCGCGCAGACTGCAGAGGGCTATGCGGTGCAACTCGCGCTGTACGCACGTGCGCTTACAGAAATCACCGGCATTCCCGTGAAAGAGCGGATCCTATTCTTTTTACGCCTAGGCGAGGCAGTTTCCGTTTGATTTTTGCATATACCATGCAATTATTCTCGCACTCTTGATTGGATTGTAACCGTTTTAAGCCTTCATTTTTCGTGCTTTTTTTTGTATGATATATTCAAATATTTACTATTTTGAGCTTTTGCCCCGCCACGTGTGCTTTGATGCTGTTCGTTTTTCGAAACCGATCAATGCGCTCAGTTAAAGGGCTTTATTGTACTAGTACAGTTTCAGTTTGTTGTTTTCCCTGTTTTTTCTCCTTTGTTCCGGATCCTTTTATCTCGGCGCAAACTCACATCATGTTCGCGTATAACTCAAGCAACTTTCATCTTGTGTTGTCTTGACAATTCAGACACACAACACTATAATAGTTAAGTTATTATAATTATATTTGCTTAATCAATAGCAGAGAGGAACTTATGGACTTTATACAGGCATTCAACAAATTTTATTTCGATTTAACCGTAAACGAGTTGCGACGCATGAACACACATCATCCTTACGGGGAACTTTCCTACAACAGTCGGCTGTATCTCGATTTGATCGCCTATACGCCGGATTGCACGGCTAGCATACTTGCACAGCGATTACACGTTGCAAAATCCGCAGTTACGCTCAAAGTGCGTGAGCTAGAGCAAAAAGGCTTGATCAAAAAAGTGCAGAGCCACGAGGATAAGCGTGTTTACTACCTCTCTGTCCATCCTGATGTACAGAAGGAAAACCATTATTACGATGAAATCCTGCTTCGCGCAATTCAGCATTTTCAGCAGCGCCACACAAACGTGCAAGTCGAGAATTTTTTCACACTCATGCAGCAGTTTGGCGACGACTATGTGCAAGCAGCAAACGAGGTGACGCATGTCTAACCCATTATCTGCCAAGGTAAAGTTTTCTTCACTGATGAAGTTTACATTGCCTACAATTATTATGATGATTTTTATGTCCATTTACATCATGGTGGACGGTATCTTTGTTGCGCGTTTTGTCAACACCGATGCGCTTTCCGCAGTTAACATCACCTATCCGGCGCTGAGCCTTGTGGTTGCGCTGGGCATCATGATCGCCACAGGCGGCAGCGCCATTGTGGCAAAGCAAATGGGAGAAGGCAAAGACGAACTTGCGCGGCGAAACTTTTCCATGTTTATTTATCTGGCAATCATCATCAGCGTCGTTTTAGGTGCGCTGGCTGTCATTTTTGTGGATCCACTCATCCGCTTTTTGGGCGCAAACGATGCGGTATACAGGTATTGCCACAGCTATGTGATGACGCTGGTTTGGTTTATCCCGGCAGGCATGCTGCAAATGTTGTTTCAATATTTTTTTGTTACGGCAGGCAAACCGGTAATGGGTCTTGTGAGCGTGATTGCGGCGGGCTTGGCCAACATTGTTCTGGACTACATCTTCATTGTTCCGCTTGGCATGGGCATTGCCGGCGCCGCTCTGGCAACCGGTATTGGGTATTGCATTCCATCCATCATCGGAATCTGTTTTTTTTGTACCAATCGCAAAGGTACGCTGTGGCTGTGCAAGGCTCGCTTTCGCCTGAAAACCATACTGCTTAGCTGCTCCAACGGCGCATCCGAGCTGGTAACCAATATTGCCGTTGCAGTCACAACTTATTTTTTCAATATTACCATGATGCGAACATTGGGCTCTGACGGTGTTGCCGCCATCACGATTGTACTTTACACGCAAATGCTGCTTAACGCTGTATTCATGGGCTATGCCTCAGGGGTTGCTCCCGTATTCAGCTATAAATTCGGCAGCGGTGAGCGGGATGAGATCAAAAAGACGTTCCGCATCAGTGTGCTGTTTATTGGGGTCACCTCCATTTTGGTCGTGCTGTTCGCCAATTTGTTTGACCGACAAATTGTTGGCGTGTTTGCTGACCCCGGCACCCCGGTTTTCGAGCTTGCATCACGCGGGTTTGCGATCTTCTCCGTTGCATATCTGTTTATGGGGTTCAACATATTTTCTTCTGCGATGTTCACCGCATTCTCCAACGGGTTGATCTCCGCATTGCTGTCATTCCTGCGCACATTGGGCTTCACCTTAGTCATGATACTCGTGCTACCGCTTGTTTGGGGAGTGGATGGGTTGTGGCTTTCCGTGCCCATCGCCGAAAGTCTTGCTCTGATCATCGCAATCATCTGTTTTCGCAAATACCGGACACGGTATGGATATTAAAATTTTGTTCCCTCTTTTGAAGGGTTGAACCAGCGGATTTCCCCATTAGAATCCGCTTTTTTTATACCAATTTTAGTAGCAATCGCATTGCAAAGCCATATTTAAAATTTTGTTTCTGTGTTTAACGTGGAAAATTTCGTTTAAAGTAAATCTAAATTCTTGAACGGTTAAGATTCATACATAAAACAACGGGAGGTTTATGGATCATGTTACATTCCAACAAAACACTCAGTACCAAGAGCGTCACTGCGCCCAACCTCGCTGTATTTGAAGTCGACGGAGCAATGCCCATCAATCAACTCAACAAAGAGTCCGTCCCCGCCGACGTTGCATATCGGCTCATCTCCAACGAACTGATCGACGAAGGCAATGCACGGCAAAACCTTGCCACTTTCTGCCAAACCTATATGGAGCCGGAGGTTACCGCGCTGATGGCGGAAACGCTTGCCGTCAACGCAATCGACAAATCCGAATATCCTAAAATGACAGAAATTGAAAACCGCTGTGTGAATATCATTGCGGACTTGTGGCATGCGCAAGAGGGTGCTGCCATGGGAACGTCCACCGTCGGCTCGTCTGAAGCCTGCATGCTGGGCGGCATGGCAATGAAGTTCCGCTGGCGCAAACTGGCAGAGCAGGCAGGCATAGACGTCGGCGCCAAAAAGCCCAATCTTGTCATTTCTTCCGGATATCAAATCTGCTGGGAAAAGTTTTGCGTTTACTGGGATATTGAAATGCGTCTTGTGCCACTGGACGAGCATCACATGAGTTTAAACATGGATACCGTCATGGATTATGTGGATGATTATACCATCGGCATCATCGGTATCCTTGGCATTACTTACACCGGAAAATTCGATGATATTGCTGCGCTGGATGCGCTGGTGGAAAAACATAATAATACCGCAAAAGTGCCTATCGGCATCCATGTAGACGGTGCGTCCGGCGGCCTGTTTGTACCTTTTGTACACCCTGATCTCGCATGGGATTTCCGTTTGAAGAACGTGCATTCCATCAACGCTTCCGGGCACAAATATGGCTTGGTTTACCCCGGTATCGGATGGATTCTGTGGAGAGAAGCACAATATCTTCCCAAAGAGCTGATTTTCTATGTCAACTATCTTGGCGGCGAGCAACCCACTATGGCAATCAACTTCTCGCGCTCGGGCAGCCAGATTATCGGTCAGTACTACATCTTTTTGCGTTACGGCATGGATGGGCTCAAGCTGGTGCAAGGGCACACACGCGACGTCGCGCTGCATCTGACCAAAGCGGTTGTGGATACAGGATTGTTTGAGATTTATAACGATGGAGACAACGTTCCCGTCATCTGCTATAAGCTCAAAAATCCGGATGCGCACAAATGGACGCTGTACGAACTGGCAGATCGGCTTGCTATGAAAGGCTGGCAGGTTCCTGCTTATACACTGCCGGACAATCTGACCAATGTGGTCATCCAACGCTTTGTGGTACGAGCCGATCTTTCTATGAATTTGGCAGACGATTTGATCCGCGATCTGTTGGCAGGCATCGAGTATTTGGAGCAAAATACCAAGTCAGATACCGCCGGAAAAGGAAAGACAGGGGCACAGGGATTCACTCATTGATGTCTGCGTGTCCAGCTTTGTCATATTAAACATCCGGTTGCGCGCGACTGCCAACCGGATGTGACTTGAAGGAGGTAATGTTATGAAAAGCATCGCAAATGCAGGGGGCAACGCGAAGCATCTTACTTTATTTGGCTTTTTTGCCCTCACCGCAACAATGGTCATGACGGTGTATGAATATCCTACTTTTGCATCGTCAGGCTTCTCTCTGGTATTTTTCTTGATTCTAGGCGGCGTTTTTTGGTTTTTGCCCGTAGCGTTATGCTCGGCAGAGATGGCAACCGTGCAAGGCTGGGATGAAGGCGGCGTTTTCACGTGGTCTACCAAAATGCTGGGCGAAAAATGGGGCTTTGCCAATATCTTCTTCCAATGGTTCCAAATCACGGTCGGCTTCGTCACCATGATTTATTTCATCCTCGGAGCACTGTCCTACGTCCTCAAATGGGATGCGCTCAACAATGTTCCCGCAATCAAGTTTATCGGTGTGCTGGTCATCTTTTGGCTGCTGACCTTGTCGCAATTCAAGGGAACCAAATTAACGGCAAAAATCTCTAAAATCGGCTTCATGTTTGGCATTTTAATACCTGCCATCATATTGTTTGGGCTTGTAATCGCTTATTTTTCCACGGGTGGCAAAAGCCTGATTCCATTGGATTTCAAGGCGCTGATCCCGGATTTCACGAAATTCAACACACTAGTCGTATTCGTTTCCTTCATACTTGCATACGCCGGCATCGAGGCATCCGCATCGCATGCCAACGAAATGACTAACGTGAAGCGGGATTATCCGCTTGCTGTCATTATGCTGGTCATACTCGCTATTGTGCTGAACACCATTGGCGGCACTGCAATCGGTGCAGTTGTCCCTGCATCGCAGCTTGGGCTTTCCACCGGTGTAATTCAAGGCTTTGAAGGGCTGGTGCAACACTTTGGTTCCGGCATGAATTGGATTGTAAGTATTATCGCCATCCTTATTTCAGTGGGCGTCATCGCGGAAGTTTCCGCATGGGTGGTTGGCCCCTCGTGGGGCATGCAGGTTGCAGGCAAAAAGGGATTACTGCCTAAAAAGCTCTCTGAAACCAATAAGGCTGGCGTTCCCACCAAATTCTTGCTGCTGCAAGGTGTCATCGTAACCGTTTGGGCGGCAGTTTTAACTTTTGGCGGTGGTGGCAGCAACGTTTCTTTCTTCACCGCAATCTCGCTGACTGTGGTCATCTACATTGTCGGCTACATCATTTTCTTCCTTGCGTACATCAAACTCGTGCGCAAGCATAACACCACGGAGTTGCCACGTGCGTTTGAAGTCTCCAAAAAGAAGGGTTTGAAATTGTTCTGGGCATTCTGTGGATTGATTATCTCCCTGCTTGCCTTGGCAATCTCCTTTGTGCCGCCGTCGCAGTTATCAGAAAAGGGCGCGCCGGAGCAATATCTGACCATACTCATCATCAGCTTTGTAGTTGTGGTCTTTGTTCCTTTCGTGATTTATCACTTTATGCGCAAAAAGAATCCTGCGCCGCCGGAACAAACACAACCGCTGTCTGCGCAAACAGCTAGCGCACAAGCAACGGATACCAAAAAATAGTCAAACTCTTCCCATTCTCCCCAAGGGGCTGCGCTGTCTAGGCATTGCGTAGCCCCATTCATTTTTCTTGATACGTTCGCTTTGCAGCACAAGATTCGGGTGCGAATTCGGCACAAAAAAAGGGGCTGCCTTCAACTGAACAGCCTCCCGAAAAACGGACATTGAATAAAA
>CAYVTZ010000008.1:0-103820 GCA_964454685.1 uncultured Christensenellaceae bacterium | reverse complement strand
CTTTTTCTTCTTCTGTCATTGTTTTCCTTCCCATTTTTAAAAACCTCCATTGGGATGTTCTCTATTCTACATCCCTTTGGAGGTTTACACAATTTTTGAAACGGTCTCTATTGCCAGCACAAAAACGGAATATGCGAAGCTGTTCACACAAGAAAAGTAATAGCCTCCTTTGATATTTTATCATCGAAAGCTGTTTTTACAGACTTTTTTTCACAGGGTCTCCTTCTGGGCTGTCGCGCACTCATTCTTCCAGTTCATCCTTGATTACACTCTAATGTTTCGCTTTTTGTATCGATATAATTAAACTTTTCCGCTGTTTCAACGGAGGTAAGGGGAGCCCCTCCCTCCTACCAAACAGTCAGTCTATCTTCCGGCGCAAGGTACATCCCGTCGCCTTCTTTTATACCTATTGCGTCATAAAATTCCTGATTTTGCTGTAGTGTTATATTGATACGCAGATAGCACAAAGGGTGTACGTCTGTGTTGACCAGATCCTCGATAACATTTGGCGGTGCTTGTCTTCTGAATGAATATGCAAAGCTTTCAAAGAATGTCTTGTAGTCAAAATCTTCTATGCCATTTGCAATTTCAAGCATACAGGACATAGCTCCAAGGTCGGCCACGGACTCTCCAATGGTCAGATCGCCGTTTATAAAGACACCGGGCATCACTTCAAACTGACTATAATATTGTGACACTTTCGATGTAAGTTCTTTAAAAGCCGCACTATCTTCTTCTGTCCACCAGTTGATCATATTGCCGTCTTTATCATACTGGCTTCCTTGCGTATCAAAAGCATGGGTAATCTCGTGTGCAATGATAACGCCAATGCCCCCCATATTCGCTTCTCTTGAATTGTTTTCATTATATAAATTACCTCTTAGCACCCCGCCATAGATTTCAATTGCATTTTCTTGGGGTGAATAGGAAGAGTTTGTAGTCTGCGGTCCTTCAGCCCACAAACTCCTGTCTACCTTGCCTGCCGCTTGCTTCACGCGGTTTAATCCGTCGTATGCCTTAGTGTCAATCAGGTTCTCCACAGTGCCGTTTTCTTCATCAAAATTCAACTCAGTATACGCGTAAGGCGTCCAATCATCCGGATATGCAATCCTTAATTTCAATGTGTCCAATTTTCCCAGCGCCTTCACTCTCGTAACATCACTCAGCCACTCAGCTTTGTTCAGACGATCACGAAATACCGCAACAATTTCATCTGCCATTTTTGTGACGTCAGCTTTCGTTTTGGGGGAAACATAATTTTCCGCATACATTTTTCCGATTGCCTTATTCAGATTACGATCCACATGCTTATATGCAACGTCTTCCAGCTTTAACTTGACTTCACTGCCCGCCAAAATACTTAGCTTTTGAGACTCAAGATCAAAGGCCTCCTGATCTAAATACAGTAAGGAATTACTGATTACTTCATATAGCAGGAGCGCTTTAAACCCTTCAAGATTTTCCTCCACGTACAGCTTGTTCATATTCGCCAGCCATTCAGGCTCCGAAAGGTCAAACTGCTCAATGCCTAGGTCCGTATAGGGCTTTAATATTTCTGCAACGGGAAAGACCGGGCTTTGTTCTTTCAGTTCAGATATGGTTATAGGATGATACATTGTTGCCAGAAATCCAGGTTGTTGCTGTTCTGCCAGAGTCGCGGAGACTTTTTGAACCTTTCCTTCCATTTCAAACAACTGCTCTGTCACTTTTGCGGCTTCTTCTTTGGAATAACCCACCCGCTCCAGCATGGTGGAAAAAACCAAAGTGGTGGCTTGTTTTTGAAGCTTTCCACGTGCTGTCAGAGTTTTATATTCACTGGAATCGCCAAGGGAGCAGTCGGGTGACTGAATTTGAACGGTATATTTTGTGCTATCCTTCATATCAGGCCTAACCGTAAGAAGCATCGGATAAGAAGACAATTTATGCTCCCAGTCCGTAACATAATAATCGGTTAATTCATCAATGCTTGAGATTTTCTGTATTGCTTTGATCTGAGGCATTATTGGCTCAACTCCACGCCTATTACGTGTTTCCATATCTATAAAGTCGTTATAGAACTTTTGCACAAGTTTTGCCTCATGGCTGGTTTGGGATTCATCTGCAATCAAATCTAACAACTGCTTTTGAACATCACTCTTGATTTGCATAAAACTATGTATCTGAAACTGTCCTTCGGGAACTTTAGTTGTAGATAGCCACTCTTGGTTGGTGAATGCAAAAAAATCGTCCTTGGGTGATAATGACATATCAGCTGTTACAGCACCGGCAAGTTCTGAAACGATCCACTTTTTTTCGATTGCTTCCTGCGTAGGGATCGTGCTTGCCTGTCCCGATGCATCTGCGCTTGCGCTCTGTACAATGCCGGAAGGTACGCTGCATGCTGCAAACAACAAACTTACCGCCAGTATCATCGCGATTACTATTATTGTTGTTTTTTTCATTTCTTTCTTAGCTCCATTCCAAAGTTTCAAAAATATAGCATTTTACTTAATGATGTTGCATTATATCATACAAAGTGTCGGCAAAGCGTCTCAAAAAACAGCTGCGGAGAAATTTCTAGCATGATATATCAAAGGCAAAGAAAACAGGAAAAGCATCATGATTCGCGACGCATAACCTGAAAAGGAAGTTCTGCTTTCCCGGCAGGAAAAAAAACGCCGAACTGCACGAAAAAAGCCCGCACCTGCGGTGCAAACCTCTTTTTTGGCTAATATGATCGAAAAAAATGCAGCATCACACGCGAGTGCAAGAGAAAGATCGCGCACTGTCTTTGGTACGCGACTTGTGTCCAGCTTCAAGTTGGTGTGTAGTCTTTCCTAAATAGATGCAGGGCATTTCGGGGACCCCGCAAAGTACACTGAGCGGAGCGAGGGACTTTGTGGGGAAGAGGAGGAACAAGCGCGCGGGTGGAATTTTTTTCTTGAAAAGAAAAAAACGGAACAAAGCAAGCTTTGTTCCGACGTAGCGGACAGAGAGAGATGCCCACTGCACGGGCTAAAGGCGACCTCTCAAACCTTTTCTACGAAAGGGTTTTTCGCCCGAATCTGCGCCGTCTGTCCACCAACGCAAAAACCCGCTAAAAAGCGGGTTTTACGTTGGCGGACAGAGAGAGATTCGAACTCTCGGAACGCTATTAACGTTCACACGATTTCCAGTCGTGCGCCTTAGACCAACTCAGCCATCTGTCCAGCTTGGCGGCAAGTTGCCGCCCAATATTTATAACATGATATATTATATCGGAAAGCGTATGCTTTGTCCAGTGTTTTTTCTGTGCATTGAAAATTATCCGGCGATATGGATACAACGCACGATTTGGCACACGGCATAGCCCATGTGTGTGAAAATGAAGCACACATGGGCTTTCGCAATCATTAATAAAAATACTTCACGCCGCTTTCAAAAATGCGCTGATCGTATTCGCCCGGTACATTCTTGGCAATCATATCACCGGCGCGTTCGCTGTGCCCCATTTTGCCAAATACACGTCCATCCGGGCTGAAGATGCCTTCGATTGCGTGCATAGAACCGTTGGGATTGCCTGCAATGTCCATAGTGGGGTTACCGCACGCATCCACATACTGCGTCGCTACCTGACCTTTTGCGAACAACTCTGCGATTTCGTCCTCGGTTGCAACAAAGCGCCCTTCGCCATGAGAAACTGCGACGGTATGCACGTCGCCCGCTTCAACCAGTGAGAGCCACGGGGAATTTGCGCTGGCCACGCGGGTGCGCACCATGCAAGAAACGTGCCGACCGATTTGATTGTAGGTCAATGTCGGGCTGTCATCACGCATATCCATAATTTCTCCATAGGGCACCAAGCCCAGCTTAATCAGTGCCTGGAACCCGTTGCAAATGCCCAGCATCAGTCCGTCACGTTGATGCAACAGCAGATGTGTCGCCTCTTTGATGCGTGGATTGCGGAAGGTGGTTGCGATGAACTTACCGCTGCCATCCGGTTCGTCACCACCTGAAAATCCGCCCGGCAACATGATGATCTGTGCTCCCATGATTTCGCTTTCCAATTCACGGATGCTACTTTCAATATCTCTCGCATTTTGGTTGCGCATGATGACAATTTTCGGGAGAGCACCCACACGCGCAAACGCCTCTGCCGTGTCGTATTCACAGTTTGTACCCGGAAACACCGGAATCACGACGCGCGGAATCGCTGTCTTATAGTTACAGACTTTGATGTCTTTCTTTTCAAACACAGGCGATTCCAGCGTGCCATTATCCTCAGTCTGTGTAGGGAACACGCTTTCCAGCGGCGCCGTATAACACTCGCGCAGCTCCTTTAACGCAATTTTTTCGCCACAAACCGTAATTTTGTGCTCCTTCACCAGTTCTCCGACCAGTTCGAAATCATGATCAATCAGGTTGGGTGCCTCTACCAACACTGCGCCGTAGTCCTTGCGCGTCAATTCAGCAAGGTCTTCGGGGAACAGCCGCGCGCCGATCTGGTTGCCAAACGCGCATTTCGCCGCGGCACACAACAGCCCGCCGCGTGAGATGGCATAAGCTGAAACGATCTGTTTTTCTGCAATCAGCGTACTTAGCTTGGCATATTTCACTTTTACATCGGCAAAATCCGGCAGCTCTGCCGCATCCCGCGCGACGCGCATCAGATACAGCTTGTTTCCAATCTTTTTAAACTCCGGCGTAATCACGTTTTCCGCCTTGACCGGCGCCACACAAAAAGAGCAAAGAGTAGGGGGAACGTCCAAATCCTTAAAGCTGCCGCTCATGGAATCTTTGCCGCCGATAGCCGCAATACCCAGTTCCTTTTGCGCTAAATATGCACCCAACAGCGCGCCCAGCGGCTTACCCCAGCGTTCCGGTACATCGCGCAGACGCTCGAAGTATTCCTGCAAGGTCAGCCATGCGTCCTCAAGTTTGCCGCCCGCGCTCACCAGCTTGGTTACGCTGTGCAACACCGCATACACTGCGCCGAGGAAGGGGGATTGTTCCATCAAATATGGGTCCAGCCCATAGCTCATCAACGTTGCATCGCCCGTGCGCACGCCCGGAATTTTTGCACACATCGCTTGAATGGGAGAAAGCTGCGTTTTGCCGCCAAGTGGCATCGTTACGCTGCCTGCGCCAATGGTAGAATCGAACATTTCCTGCAAGCCCTTTTGAGAGCAGATGTTGAGATCACCCAGCAACGCCTTGAGCGTCTGATCTGCATTTTCCTGACATACTTCTGCAAAAAAATCAGACTTCCTGTTTTCCACTTTTGCCTTGGCATACTGCGTAGCGCCGTTGGTATCCAGAAACGCGCGCGATAAATCTACAATCTGCTTTTTATTCCAGAAGAGGCGCATTCTGCCCGTATCTGTCACTTTTGCCACCAGCGACGCTTCCAGATTTTCTTGCGCCGCGTATTTCATGACCTTTTGCACATCGTGCGGTGAAACGACAACAGCCATGCGCTCCTGTGATTCTGAAATTGCAAGCTCTGTACCGTCCAGCCCTTCGTATTTTTTGGGGACTGCATCCAAATCAATGTCCAGCCCCTCTGCAAGCTCTCCGATCGCAACACAGACGCCTCCTGCGCCGAAATCGTTGCAACGCTTAATCAGGCGTGAAAACTCCTTGTTCCGGAACAGACGTTGCAATTTGCGCTCGGTCAAGGGGTTACCCTTTTGCACCTCTGCGCCGCATTTCTCGATAGATTCCTCGTCATGCGCCTTGGAAGAACCGGTTGCGCCGCCGCAGCCATCGCGCCCGGTGCGCCCGCCGATGAGCACGATCAAATCATCCTTTTGCGGCACAAGACGAACCACCTGACGCGCAGGAGCAGCCGCGATCACTGCGCCGATTTCCAATCGTTTTGCCTTATAGCCCGGATGGTACACTTCCTCGACCAGCCCGGTTGCAAGCCCGATCTGATTGCCATATGAAGAATATCCGTGCGCCGCCTCCCGCGTGATTTTGCGTTGCGGCAATTTGGACTCCATCGTATCTGAGAGGCTTTCGCGCGGGTCTGCGCTGCCCGTGACACGCATTGCCTGATAGACATAAGACCGTCCCGAAAGCGGATCACGAATTGCGCCGCCCAGACAGGTTGCCGCACCGCCAAAGGGCTCGATTTCCGTCGGATGGTTGTGCGTCTCGTTTTTAAACATGATCAGGTAATCTTCCATGCCGTGGTCGGTTTCCACCGTATGCTTGATGGAACAGGCATTGATTTCCTCGGATTCGTCAAAGTGTTCCAGCGTACCTGCGCGCTTTGCTTCGCGCACATAAATAGTCGCAAGATCCATCAGGCAGATGTCTTTCTTGCTGCCCAAACGCTCCCGTGCGTCCAAATATTCTTGATATACCTCTTTTGCCGCACCGGAAAGCGCATCTTTGGCAAAAGAAACATCCTCCAGCTTAGTCAGAAACGTGGTGTGGCGGCAGTGATCCGACCAATAAGTGTCCAGCACCCGCAATTCCGTAATCGTAGGATCACGCTTTTCGGATGCAAAATACTCCTGTGCGAGTTTAAGATCGGCAAGCGTCATGGCAAAGCCGTATTCCTGTAAAAACTGCTCAAGCTGCGCGTCCTTGAAGGCGATAAAACCTTCCATTGTAGCAACACATTCGGGGATTTCCAGCTCCATGTCCAGCGTGTCATAAGGAGCGAGTGCCGCTTCACAGGAGTCCACAGGATTGATCACATATTCTTTAATCTGCGCAAGCTGCTTTTTGTTCACGCCGCGCACCAAATACACTTTGGCAAAGCGCACCACAGGTCGCTCCTTACGGGTGAGCAGCGCAATACATTGCGCCGCGCTGTCTGCGCGCTGATCGTATTGCCCCGGCAGATATTCCACAGCAAACACGGCAAAATCCTGCGCGTCCGGAATCTCGTCATGGTAGACTGCATCGACTGCCGGTTCGCTAAACACGCCACTGACCGCTGCATCAAAATCCTCTTCATCCAATGCCTGCACATCGTAACGATTTACAATGCGCACACTTGAAACCGGTAATCCCAAATATTGAATGAAGTCCTTCTTACGCGCTTGCGCCTCCACATCAAATCCGGTCTTTTTTTCCACATAGATTCTTTTTACACTCATCTTAAAATACCCCATTCTTGTGTTACAAACTTCCAAACATCAATACATACAGCGGCAGCGCCACAAAGGACACCAGCAGCGTAATAATAACACCTTTTGCCGCAAGCTCGCTATCCGCTTTGAATGCCTCGGCATAAACCGTCACCTGCACCATCGCGGGCAGACTGGTCTGCACGATCAGCACTGCCGTCGGATATGCGGGAATGCCCATCAGCAGGCAGATACTCCACATCAGCAGCGGCGCAATGATAAAACGCCCAATGCTAACCAGCGCCATCTTCTTGTCAAACGCCTTGAAGGACTTGAGTCCATCGCGGTTTCGATACAAAATCATGCCTAGGAAGATCAGCGCCAGCGGCGAGGTGATGTTACCGATATAGCTCACTGCCGTCGCCAGAAAGTCCGGCAGCCTAAGACCCGTCAGCACCAGCACAAAACCGATGATCACCGCCACCAGAGGCGGTTTAATCAGTCGCCGGATGGTCTGCCATGGCGTAGATTTCTTATATTCTTTTCCCTGCAAATATGCGCCGTCTGCGCGAATATCCGCATAGGAAAAGCTGTTCATGAGTGTGGTGTTTGCCAAAAAGTACAGCACGGCAAACGCCATACCCCGATCCCCGAAGATTGCCTGCGCCACGGGCAATCCCACAAAAACCGAGTTAGAAAATCCAAACAGCGCAGCAAAAACGCCGCGCTGTCCTTTCTCAATCTTTGCAAATCGAGTCACGATTTTTGCCACCACATAAGTGGAAAATACGCCGATGAACGCTGCGATAATAAGATCCACCGACCCCGTCAGGCTTTGCGCTGTGAAAGACGTATAAAACGTGTTGACGACGGTGCACGGCAACGTCACCGTCACAATCAGCCATGTGATGAACTCCGTAACCAGCTTGATTGCCGCCTGCTTGCGCCCGCTGTACCCGACAAAATATCCCACCGCCACAATGACGAGCACCATGATTACGGCAGAAATTGCATTCCAAAACAAGAGCGATACTCCTTACGCAAGTGCGCGATAGATCGCGTTTACCGCATTTTCAAAGTCGTCGTTTTCCACGCCTACAATGATATTGATTTCGCTGGAACCCTGATCGATCATGCGCACGTTGATGTTCTCCTGCGCCAACGCGGAAAACAATTTTGCAGAAATACCGATTTTGCGGATCATGCCGTTTCCTACGGTAGCAATGATCGCCATGTTTGAGGATACCTCGACGCTGTCCGGCTTGCATACCGTGTGGATTTCATCGATCAGATCCTCCATACACCCACGAATGCGCGCATCTGCAATCACAATGCTGATGGTGTCGATAGAGGAAGGCATGTGTTCAAAGGATAGCCCGAATTTTTCCAGGCATTCCAGCAGCTTGCGCCCGAACCCGATTTCAGCGTTCATGCCGCTTTTTTCTACCGAAATTACAGTGAAGTCGCGTTTACCCGCGATGCCCGTTATGCTGTTTTGCTGCAAATCCTCCGATTCCAGCACAGGCAAAATCATCGTGCCGCTGTTTGCCGGATCGTTGGTGTTTTTGACATTGATGGGGATTGCCGCTTCCAGCACGGGAAAGATGCTGTCCTCGTGCAGCACGGTTGCGCCCATGTATGCCAACTCGCGTAGCTCACGATAGGTGATTTTGTCGATCTTTTTCGCATCCTTGACCACGCGCGGGTCCGCCATCAGAAATCCGGAAACGTCCGTCCAGTTTTCGTAAAGATCCGCTTTTGCAGCGCAGGCCACAATGGAACCGGTAATGTCGCTGCCGCCGCGTGAAAATGTTTTGATTTTGCCGTTGGGCAGACTGCCATAGAAGCCCGGCACCACCGCGCGCGGATGTTCCTTTAGCACCTGCGGCAGCACCGTCATCGTTTTTTGGCTGTCGTATATGCCGTTTTCGTCAAAGAAAATGACCTCCGCCGCATCGATGAACTCATACCCGAGCAAGTCTGCAATCAGCAGTCCGTTTAAATATTCACCGCGCGATGCCGCATAATCTTCACTTGCGCCATGATTCAGATCCTCCAGCACTTGCTGCAAGTTTTCTTCAATGGGAAACGAAAGACCCAGATCGTCTCGAATCTGCACATAGCGGTTCACGATCTGCTCGTAAACTTTCTGTACATCCGCATTGTCAATGATTGCGCGAAACAGCCCATACAACAGATCTGTTACCTTGATGTCGTCCGAAAAGCGCTTGCCCGGCGCGGAGGGAACCACATAAACACGGCTTGGGTCTGCCTCGATGATCTCCTTCACCTTCACGATTTGCGCTGCATCCGCCAGCGAACTGCCTCCGAATTTTGTTACTTTGATTGCCATTTTTTGCTTCCTCTTCTATTTTAAACTTATGATTTACGATTGCTGCAAGGAACGGTCATACTTCTTCCGCGGGCTTTTCCGCCACCGGCTCTGTATCTTCCAAACCGTCCTCATCCGGCAGAATCTCCCGCTTGGTTGGCTCTGCCTGCGTTGTGATTTCCTCTGCGGGTGCGGTTTCATCAGCCATACACTCCAGCATCCGGCATTCCAGATAATACCGTTTCTGTTCCGCCTCGCCCAGCGAGAAAGTCTTTTTGGGCAACACGCCGCACTTGATGATCAAGTCAAAAAATGTGCTTTTGCGCAGCGACGGAAAATAAAAACCGATACAGTCATAGCCGGTTGCCAGCTCCATGAATGCCTCGTCGCCGTGAATATAATCGATATGCGCTCCCGGCGTTTTTGCTACGAACTTTTCAAAGATATCCTGAACTTCACCCACCGCAAGCACGTGCTCGGGGTTTTCCAGTACAATCCTGCCCGCACCATCTTTGTACAGAATGGGAATCTGCATTTTTCCGTCCTCGTCTGTGGTCTCGCTCCGCCAACGCCCGAAAATCAGTTTTGCGTCCACACCGCGTTCGCGCAATGTCTCGACAATAAACTGCGCGCACGCCGTTGGATTTACGCCGAAAATCACGCGGTGAATGGGCATGAATTCTACGGCAATATCGCGCAGGTTGATGATCTCGCACAGCGCATACCGCAGGGGGTGGTTTGCCCGCTGATGTGGCGGGATATGCTGTTTTTCCTCTTCCCAAATCGTCTTTGCCGTGGCAAGAGAATGATTGCCGTCGCCCACACAAAACAGCATGTTGTCGTGCCGATGCAGGCGTGAAATAGCGTCGATTGCGCTGTTGATGAGCGCCGGATCGTCTGCCAGCCAGCCTTCGATGCGGCCGCTGCCCATCATAAGATCAAAGTCATAAATCTTTTTTAGCCCATCGCGCTGTGCGTGCAGCGGTCCAATCACGGCATCCCGCTCGTCATCCATCAGCAGCATCACATGAGGCATTTCAAACGGCGCGCCATCCCGAATTTTTACACGCGGGGGAATGCGAGACAAAACCGTCTGCTCTGTCGCACGGATCAGCGGCTTGTTTTCAATGCGATAATCATACTGCTCCAAATCCATTGCCAATAGGATCCCTTTACGAACACGATTGCCAATGTGCCGCTCCGTCAGCATAATGCCGGGGGGCAGCAACTCCATCACACCGCTTTGCAGGTAATCCTCCATCACACTTTTACAGTGCAAAATGCGGTCTTCCACATCATTATCGTGCAGATAAAGCTCGGGTAAAATAATGTGCAACGAACTGTCTGCCGACCCCACAAAGCGTTCCACCGCCTCCCAGTACTCCGGCTGCGAGGTAAACTGGTCACATGCCACGCAGGACCATTTCGACATATTGACGCCTTCAACAGGAATTAGAATTTGCGGGATTGTAAACCCCAGCGGCGACGCATCTCTCATCATAGCAGTCAGGCTCCTTTACAAACTATGTTTTGCCCGCATGACGCAGGCACAGATTTACATAAAAATACAGTATAAATATACCATCTCCGCCCTTTCTTTTCAAGCGAAAAAGAAGATACCCGCAAAATTTGTGCCTTGGCAGGGGGCGCGTTTGGGGGAAAATATTGTTTCACATCCGCAGTTCATCTGTTATAATAGATAGGTATTGAAAATTTTCAGGAGGAAATCAACGTGGATTTTACTGCGATTGAAAAAAAATGGCAACAAAAGTGGGCGGACACGCAGCTTTACAAATTTGACCCAAACAGCGATAAATCCAAACATTACGTTTTAGAAATGTTTTCCTATCCCTCGGGCGCAAATCTGCATGTCGGCCATTGGTATAACTACAGCCTTTCGGACACCTATGCGCGTTTTAAGCGCATGACCGGTTACAACGTCTTTCATCCGATGGGCTTTGACGCATTCGGGCTTCCCGCAGAAAACTATGCCATCAAGACGGGCATTCATCCGCAGGATTCCACGCTCAAAAACATTGAAACGATGGAAACGCAGTTAAAGGCGATCGGCGCAACCTTTGATTGGGATTTTGAAATCAAGACCTGCATGCCGGATTATTACCGCTGGACGCAGTGGTGCTTTTTGCAGCTTTACAAAAAAGGACTTGCCTATCGCAAAGCGGCGCCTGTAAACTGGTGCCCCTCGTGCAATACGGTGCTGGCAAACGAGCAGGTGCAGGAAGGCGTTTGCGAACGCTGTGGCACGGCGGTCACGCGCAAGCATCTGACGCAGTGGTTCTTTAAAATTACCGCGTATGCAGAGCAGCTTTTGCAAGATTTGGATAAGCTGGACTGGCCGGAAAAAACCAAGCTGATGCAAAAAAACTGGATCGGGAAATCTGTGGGCGGCGAGATCACCTTCACGCTGGACGGCACAGACGAGACCTTTACCGTATTCACCACACGTGCAGACACATTGTTCGGATGCACGTATGTTGTCATCTCGCCGGAGCATCCGATGGTAGAGCGCATCACCACACCGGAGCAGCTTTCGGCGGTCAAAGACTATCAGGCATACGCCTCGCGCGCCTCGGAAATCGACCGCCTCTCTACCACGCGCGAAAAAACAGGCGTGTTTACCGGCGCCTACGCCATCAATCCCATCAACGGACGCAAAGTGCCTATTTGGACGGCGGACTATGTACTCGCCAGCTATGGAACGGGCATCGTGATGGCGGTGCCTGCGCACGACGAGCGCGACTACGCCTTTGCGCAGAAATACAATCTGCCGATTGAGCGTGTGATTAGGGCGGCAAGCCCTGATGTGGACGATATGCTGCCCTACTGCGATTACGCAATACTTACAAACAGCGGCGATTACGATGGCTTGACTACCGAGGAAGGTAAAACGGCGATTTTGAAGTACCTTGCGGAGCAAAACAAGGGTGGATTCAAGACGAACTACCGCCTGCGCGACTGGCTGGTTTCCCGCCAGCGTTATTGGGGTGCGCCCATTCCAATGGTGTATTGCGACCGGTGCGGCGAGGTTCCGATTCCGGAAAGCGAACTGCCGGTGCTGTTGCCTTACGATGTGGCATTCACACCGGACGGAACATCTCCGCTTGCAAAAAGCGCGGAATTTGTAAATACCACCTGCCCCAAGTGTGGCGGCCACGCAACGCGCGATGTGGACACGATGGATACTTTTGTGTGTTCCTCGTGGTATTTCCTGCGCTATCCGGACAACAAGAACGAGCAGGAGGCTTTTTCCCGCAAGATCATGGACGCGCTGCTGCCTGTGGATAAGTACATCGGCGGCGCGGAACACGCCTGCATGCACTTGCTGTATGCGCGCTTCTTTACCAAGGCGTTTCGGGACATGGGGTATCTTGGCTTTGACGAGCCGTTTCTTTCGCTGGTACATCAGGGAACCATACTTGGCCCTGATGGTGAAAAGATGAGCAAAAGCCGTGGCAACGTTGTATCGCCGGATGCGCTTATCGAGCAATATGGTTCGGACACACTGCGGCTTTACCTTGCATTTGGCTTCAACTATATTGAGGGCGGCCCGTGGAACGATGACGGCATCAAGGCCGTACACCGCTTTTTAGAGCGCGTGGAGCGTTTGACGCAGAATGTCCTTGCGTTGCAAGGCGGCGACGGCACGGTAGACGCGGACGTCAATTATCAACTCAACTATGCGATCGCGCGCATCACGGCAGATCTGCCGCAGTTCTCTTTCAACACCGCTGTTGCGCGGCTGATGGAACTGGTCAACGCTTTGTATAAGTATATGGAGGGTAATCCGGACGCCGGATTTGCCAAACAGGTTGTGGAGAAACTCGCGCTGCTGCTCTCGCCTTTTGCACCGCACTTCTGCGAGGAGCTTTGGGCAATGCTGGGCAATGCGTACTCGATCTTCCAGCAGGATTTTCCCGTGTGTGACGAGAGCGCGCTTCAGCGTAACACCTGTAATATGGCGTTGCAAATCAACGGCAAGGTTCGCGCTAAATTTGATATTGCATCGGACAAAAGCAGCGAAGAGGTGGAAGAGCATGTGCGCAAGGAATATGCGCATTTGTGGGAAGGCAAGACGATCGTTAAGCTGATTGTTGTGCCGGGGCGCATTGTAAATATTGTAGTCAAATAGAGCATCCTGTGCCGGCAGAAAAACTTTGCGGACGGTTGACTTAACGAGGCAAGAGAAAGCGCGTACAAGTGAGTTTGTGCGCGCTTTATTATATGGTGCTTGCCGGGCAAGGGTGTGCGCCACGAGAGATCAGTGCGCACCAATGTTTACAAATGTAAACATACATGCCGGAAGAAAAAGCCGCAGATAGCAGAATTCGTATATTTTGCATGGCTGTGGGAAGGGGATAGGGCTTTCCCTGAAAATATTTCTGATTAAAATGGGCGGAGAGAGCGCGTGTAAAGGATGCTGCAAACAGGAATTGAAGCGGTGCGATGTGAATTTTCATTTGTAAAAAAATTATGCATAATTCCATTGCAAACCATCATGCAATGTAGTATAGTTATAATACAACGGAGTAGAAAATATTGTTTCATTTGTATTCTTTCGGGCATGATTGAGGGTTACGATTTTCAAATGATTGGTTATACGAAAAAAGAATACCAGAGCAAGTAGGTGTGAGATTTGGAAAAGGCAATTAGGCGCAGCAGAGCCTACAAAAATATTTATCGTGGCATTGTGATCCTGTTTGTGATTATCTGTGTCGTGATTGGCATATTCAGTTTTCAATATTATAATCGTTTAAGCGTAACAATCCGTGAAGAAAGCAGCGGATATTTGCAAGAGGTTTCACGTCGTGTTGGCGACAGTGTGGACCGTGTGATTGCGGATAATTTTTCTGCGCTTAATTTGATGGCGGCACCAATCAACTCAATGGAAGGTAAAACGCTGGTAGATGTCAGCGATCAACTCAAAGCGCAAAAGCAATATTGGGATTATCAGAGTATCCTGCTGATTAACGACGAAGGAACCGCGTATAACCTCAACGATTCAGAAGTGCAACTGAATTTGGACGATGCTATGCGCTCCGATATTTTGAATAAGCGTCAAAGCATGTCTACGACGCAAATCATTAACAATCAGGAATTTATTGTGTTTTCTGTTCCGCTGGATGATGTGATGCTTGGCAGCAGAAAAATGGTGGCGTTAGCGGGCACTTATGATCCTGCTGCATTTGACCGTATCTTGTCCATGGAATCCTTTAGCAATCAGGCGTATTCGCAAATCGTGACCAAAACCGGCACGGCTGTGACGCGCCCGACATCACCTTATGCGATGAAAACAGGATACAATGTTTTCTCCAGCCTGCAAAATGCGCAGATGGACACGTACAGTGACCTGGACGTTATGCGTCAGAATATTGAAAAAAATGAAGCGGGACAGATCGGGTTTACCTATGATGGGGTCTACCGCTATATGATCTATACGCCGTTGGTGGTGCAAGAGGGCTGGTATGTGCTGACCTTTGTGCCGGTGGAAGTGGTGAACGCGCGCTCGAACGCGCTGCTGCAATTTACGCTGTTTTTCTGCGGATTGGTGACGCTGGCGTTTGCCGGGTTGGTGATTGTGCTGGTATACAGCTTTGGGAAGCACAAAAAAAGTCTGGAAAAAATGGCGTTTGTGGACACCGTGACGGGCGGCAACACAATTCAGCGCTTTTTTACGCTGGCAGGCGTGACACTGGACACGCGCCCGGAGACGCGCTATGCCTTAATTTTTACTAATTTAGAAAAATTCAAGGTGCTTAATGAGCAGCTGGGCCCCCACCGTTGTGACTTGATCCTCAAGCATTTTTATGATTTTGTGACAGATCATCTAGCGGACGGAGAGTGCATGGGGCGCCTATCGGGTGATAATTTCTGCGTTTTGGTGGAGTATCGGGATGAACAGGAGCTATTGACACGGTTTGAACTCTGGAAGAACGATTCGGAGTGCTTTGTAGTGCAGGAAAATCAATGGATGCAGAGCTTGCCGACGGTAGAATTTGGTATTTATGTGGTGGAGGACCGGATGCTGTCCTTCCCGCAGATGATTGATCGCGCAAAGCTTTCGCTGCGTACTTCTGCAAAGCTGACTGAGAGCAAGATTCGCTATGCGTTTTATGATGACGAAGTGCGCCGCCGGTTGTACCGCGAAAAGCAGCTGGAAGATATGATGGAAAATGCGCTGAAAAATGGCGAATTTGTGATTTATCTTCAGCCGAAATATCATTTGCCGGAAGAGCAGATTGAGGGGGCGGAGGCGTTGGCGCGCTGGAAGAGTCAAACGGAAGGAATGGTATTTCCGGACGAATTTATTCCGCTGTTTGAAAAGAACGGGTTTATTGTGCAGTTGGATCGTTGGGTGTTTGAAGAAACCTGTCGCACGTTGCGTTCGTGGATGGATCGGGGTATCCCGCCAATTAAGATATCCGTCAACTGTTCCCGTGTGAACTTGCAGGATATGAGCTTTTTGGGGCGGTATGTTCAGATTGCGGATCAATACAGAGTGGATCACAAATATCTGGAAATTGAACTGACGGAAAGCATATTGATGGAGAATACCGCGCAGCTTTCCAAGGTGGTGGCAAAAATTCGGGATGCGGGCTTTGGCTGCTCGATGGATGATTTTGGCAGCGGCTATTCTTCGTTGAATTTGATCCAGTCTATTCCGGTGGACTCCTTGAAGCTGGATCGTACCTTTTTCCATAGCATGACAGCAGACGGGGAACGTACAGAAGCGGTGGTGAGCAGTATTGTTCAGATTGCAAAGGCACTGCATATGCAGATTATTGCGGAAGGTGTGGAACACCGCGAGCAGGTGGATATGCTCAAGCGCGTGCTTTGTGATTACATCCAGGGCTACTACTATGCAAGACCGATGGAAGTTGCTGATTTTGAAGCTTTGTTAATGAAGGATAAAAGCCCGAAGGAGGAGCGGAATGCAGAGGAGTAAGCAATGCATAAAAAAGGTAATTGCATTGGCTTTTGCGCTTATGCTATTGTCGGTGTTCAGCAGTTGTACACCAGCGACACAGACGGAGCCGGCTCAGACGGATATCGTGAGCCAGAAGGAAACGGAAGCGGGCAGAACGCCTATAACGGTGTTGGTGAAGTACGCTTTTTCCATCAATGAATTTGAAAAAATTGTGGAAGAGAAATTTCCCGATATTGATATCGTGCAGGTGGGGAATTATACGCGCAACATGGGTGTTGCCGAATATGAAAAGCGATTGCAGTCGGATGATTTGCCGGACATTGTTATGACATGGCCGCTGGACGTGGGCGAAGAATACTGGGAGGAGCGATTGATCGACCTTTCGGGGATGGATTTTACCAGCAGATACAATCTTTCGATGCTCAACGATATTTCTGACGAAGGAACGCTTTACTATTTGCCGGGCCCGGCGCAAGTGCGCGGCATTATTTACAATAAAACATTATTTGCGGAAAATGGCTGGGAAGTGCCAAAGAATTATGATGAGTTTATAACCCTTTGCCAGCAGATTGAACAGAGTGGTATGCGCTCGATTCAGTTGGGATTTGGTAACGCTGAAGTGCTGGACACGGCTTTTGTGGGGTATAACTACGGCAACTTTTTCAGCAAGCCACAGGATGTAGAATGGATTGCAAACTACAACGCGGGCAACGGGAGCTTTGGGGAGCACTTTGGTCCGGCGCTGGATGTTTTTCAGGAGATGATTGACGCGGGCATCTGGCAGCCGCAGGACTTGGATATCACTTACGCGGATCGTGAGAAGATGCTTTTTACGCGGGAATGCGCAATGCTGGAAGATTCGGTTTTGATGGCGCGCATGGGATATGAGCAGACGGGGATCACGGACGAATTTGCACTGATGCCTTTTTTCAATCCCGGAGATCAGAATGATTGGGCACGCCTTTATATGGTATGCTACATCGGGCTGAATAAGCATTTGGCAGAGCCGCAAAATAAGGAGAAGTATGACAAGGTTTTGAAGCTGATGGATTATATCTCGACACCGGAGGGGCAGACGGCTTTATCCGGCGATACAGGGGCAATGTTTTCCAGCCTGATGAGCACGCAACCGCCGGATATTCCGGAAATTCAGGAACTGATTCCTGCGTTGACTGCCGGACGCTATGCGATTTTTCCGCAACTTGCGAACGCGCAGGAAGCGTTGCGCGAAGGATTGGCGGGCATGGTAGCAGGAACGACGACCAAAGAAGAATTGATCAGCGCGGTGGATCGCCAAAATGTGGCACCGCCTGTGGAAAGTGAGCCGGACGTGATTGGCAATGCGAAAGAAAGCTTTTCGATGCTGGAAACCGGCAGTTTTGTGACTGATGCGATGCGCGCGCACAGCGGCAGTGAGATCGCGCTCTTTTTGGACAATGGGAAAGACGGACTCTACAATGGAAAGGGCATCAGCGCATCTTTGTATCAGGGAGATTTGACGGCGGCGGACATCGAGCGCATCCTGCCTGACCTCAAACAAGGGGAAACCGGCACGTTATGGAAGATTACCATGACGGGAGAAAACCTGATCAAAACACTGGAATATGCAATTCCTGTGGGGAACAATCAAACAGGGTGGTTTTACTATTTTTCCGGCTTGAAGATGGAATATGATGTGACGGCAGAACCGGGACAGCGCATTCGCAGCATCACAACGGATCAGGACAAAGAGATTGATCCCGATCAGGTTTACACGATTGCGGTGATGGATGAATCGGTGCCGAAGGAATACATCGTGGACTGCGAAAAAACGCCGGACACGATCGCATCCATACTAGAGCAGACCATCCGGGAGCAGCAAAGCATTGCGCCGAGTATGGATGGGCGATTTCTGATTCCATAAGCAAAAGACTCACAGCAAAGGCTCAAACGCCACGATGGAAGCATATTCCATTGCGGCGTTTTTTATTGTACGCTTATGTGAGAAAAGAACCCCCGGACATGCCGGGGGAGATGGCAGGAGAACATTGGCACAGGCAGACCAGAGATAAGATGAGACTTAGCCTGTGGTGTTAAACTTTCTGCATGAGGAAACGTTGGGCATATGACGAAGGGGTGAGATCCCAACGGAGATTTCTCAAACATTCGGGGAATCGTCATGAGGCTGAATGATAAGAGGGTCTGATTGCACGAGCAGTAGGAACGCATACGCCCGATCAGGCATTGCTTACAGCGACTTCTGATCGGGCGCATTTGCAGTCATATGATAAGCGTTTGGTGCAGGAGCGCAATTTGCGTGTTAGCGCACCACGACGCGGCATTGTGCACTCCTTTTGCTGCCATCGGCGGCATAAGCGGTGATGATCACACTGCCTTTTTTACGGGCGGTGATGCGCCCTTTGCTATCCACCTTTACGACCTTGGAGTTACTGCTCTTCCAAACAAGCTTTTTATTGCTGGCGTTGGAAGGGCTGATGGCGCTTTTAAGCCGGTAAGACTTCCCGGGGGCAAGTGCAACGGTCTTTTTGCTCAGCTTGACCTGAGAGACGCGTACCCTTGGCACGGTTATTTTGCAGCTTGCTTTTTTGTTACTGCCATCTTTTGTGATTGCGGAAATGATGGCGGTTCCCGGCTTTAATGCCTTTACGCGACCCGCTGTATCCACAGTGGCGACGGCGGGATTGCTGCTCTTCCACTGCATAGTTGTGGACGCGCCTTTGGGCGCGATTTTTGCTTTGAGCGTAACAGATTTTCCGGCGTACAGTGTCGCGGTTTTACGGGAGAGCGCGATGCCGGTGGCGCGCGGTGAGACGGTGACGGTACAGCTTGCACTTGCGTTTTGGACGGAGGCCTTTATGGTGGCGGTGCCGGAGCGCACTGCCTTAACCGTGCCATTCGCGTCTACGGTGGCGACGGCGGGATTGCTGCTGCTCCACTGTACCGCTTGAGCGGCGGGAGAGACGGTTGCCGTGAGCGCAGAGGACTTGCCGACTGTCAATGCCAAAGACGTCGCGGAGAGTGTGATTGCAGCCGATTGAGAAGCGACTGTGACGGTGCAGGTTTTGCTGATGCCTTGCACAGAAGCCGTGATGACGGCGCTGCCGTCGCGAACCGCCGTTACCTTGCCGTTTGCGTCCACGGTTGCGACAGCGGGATTGCTGCTGCTCCATTGTATTGCGGAGGGCACAACTTGCGTGGGAAGCGTGGTCAATGTCAGTTGGAAGCTCTGTGCCGGTTCGAGTGTTTTTTCACTTGCGTTGATGGTTGCGCTTTGCACGGTGAGCGCCTGATTGACGCGAGTGCGCAACGCGGCAGCCGAAACATAGCCGGTGGAATAGTCGATCACGGTGCCCGAAGGGTCTAAGATGACGATGACAGGAAGTGGCCATGAATTTGTTGGCGGGTCATTATAAGCGCGTGCAAATGCTGACAAAACATTGATTGCAGCGCTAGGGGAGGGTTGCTGATCGTGAAAGACGAATTGCACATTGGGATTCGCGGACAACATATAACTGCGGTGTCCATTGTCACCTTGATTGTCCACATAGATTGCATGGTAGGAAACTTGCTGCGATGTGGTCGGCGCGAGCGCGTTGGCTGCCTTGACTGCTACTGTGGTATTGACGCAGGCGGCTCTGCCAAAGATGAGCACTTGCGTTTTTCCGCGCAAAGAATCGTTGGATACCACATTACCTTTGGTAGAGACCAAAGAGAAAGAGGGCGTGGGATTTGCGGGGAGCGCGAATGCTGTGGAAGCAACGGTCAATGTAAGTAAAAATACGGTGACAAATGCGATCAATCGTTTGATGTTCATGAAACTTCTCCTATGAGTTTGGATTTATGTTTTGTAAAGTAAGCCCGGCTTACTGCTTTATAATACCCTGCACATCAGCTTTGTAAACGCAAATTGACGTTTTGCCGATCAATCGGGCGAATCAAAAACCGGTTCCCCGGGCCAGCGATCCGGCATGAGCTGCGCCAAAGTGCGCGAGATGATGTCTGTATCGTCGGTGGCAGTCAATATGCGAAATTGGTCTGCATTGCAAAATTCCAGCATCACCTGACGACAGACACCGCAGGGGAAGGTGTAGGAAAATGTGGTGGCGTTTTGCTTGCCGCCGACCACGGCAATGGTATCAAAATCGCGCGCACCTTCGGAAATTGCTTTGAAGATAGCGGTACGCTCGGCGCAGTTGGTTGGTGAGAAAGCAGCATTTTCAATGTTGCAGCCCAAGAATACGCGCCCGTCGCGACACAACAACGCCGCGCCCACCCGGTAATGCGAATAGGGCGCATACGCATGCTCGCGTGCTTGAAATGCAAGCCGAATCAACTCTTGATCTGTAGTCATGTGTGAGTCCTCAATTCAGTTATTTGCTGTTAGCGTACCGCAAAAGAGGGCACTCGTCAATGTAAAATGCAAAAAATTAAGAGGATATGTGAGGGCAGGTATGCTATAATATTAGAAAATAAATGCAGACGAGGAGCGACAATGGATATCAAACTGATTTTAGCGATTGTGACGATTACTTTAGCACTGGTATTTTATACAATCGGTGTGTTTGGGGAGCGCAGATCCGGTATTTTGCGCAAGAAGCATGTGGTGACCTTTTGGTGCGGGCTTGCGTTTGACATGACGGGCACGACGATCATGTCCTCGATTGCGTCGGCAGGCGCGGCGGCAGGCTCCGCATCCAGCGTGATGCACGGCGTTACAGGCGTTGCCGCGATTTTGCTGATGCTGTTTCACGCGATTTGGGCAACGGTGGTATTGGCGAAGGGGGATGAGAGCAAACAGATTTCCTTCCACAAATTCAGCATTGTGGTGTGGGCGATTTGGCTGGTTCCGTATGTGCTGGGCGCTTTTGTAGGGATGAATGCCGTTTGAGCGTTACAAATCCCAAAGGCTGAGCTGCTTGGATGATTCGGGAAGCTGTGTCAGAAAATCGAACACTTCCTGTGTGCGGTACAGCATTTGATTTTGTTTGCAAAAATTACGAATGAGCGCTGCAAGCGCCTTACCATCGGGGCAACCGATGCCGTAAGAGGTGCCATAGGCGCGCTGATAGCGCTGTTTAAGGCCGGGGAAATGCCGGTCTAATTGTGCATAGAAATATTGGCGGTTGCCACTGCGCAGCGTCATGCCACACCCGAAGGTCAGAATGCCGTGAACAGCGGCTTGTTTACAATAGGACAACAAGCCGGATACATTTTCAATGGTATCGTTGAGAAAGGGAAGCAGCGGCGTCAACCAAACGATTGTGGGAATACCTGCCTCGCGCAGCGCGCACAGCGCTTCAAAGCGCTTTTGCGTGGGGCACACATGCGGCTCGATGATGCGGCAGAGCTGCTCATCGAACGTGGTGAGGGTCATCTGCACCACACACTTCGCCTTTTGATGGATGCGCGCGAACAAATCCAGATCGCGCAGCACCAAATCAGACTTGGTCAATACGGATACACCAAAACCATGCGCTTCGATGACTTCCAGACATTGTCGCATCAATTTGCGGTCTGCCTCAAGCGGCAGATAGGGGTCTGTCATAGCGCCGGTGGTGATCATGCAGCGCTGCCGACGTTTGCGCAGCGTCTGATCCAGCAATTCTGCGGCATTGACCTTGACTGCAACGTTTTCAAAATCTACGATGCCATAACAATCGCTACGCGAATCGCAATAAATACAGCCGTGCGTGCAGCCGCGATAGATGTTCATGTTATTCTTGGCGGACAGAATGCCTTTTGCGACGATTTCTTGCATGATGCGGCAGATTAATTTCCTTTCTTGCCTTTGAGCAGCGGACGCAGCGTCTTATAGATGGTGCCTGTCTTTTCGGAACCGAATTCCTTCATCAGCGCATTGTTGATGCCCTGTTTTGTTTTATAACGGTTGATGATGCCGGCGATTTTCTCGATTTTGTCCGTATCATCGGGTAACAGTTCGCTGAGCTTTTCCTGAAGGCTTTCTTTGGTTTCACCCAGCAGATTGGCGCAACGGAGAACCTTGATGCCTTTTTGCTTCCAAAAATGCACCACGAAATCGAAGCCGGTGTCCTGACTGACGATGCAGTATTGCGCGGATTCGTCCTTGGTGACGAGTGAACCGAGGTAGGTTGCGAGCTGAAAATCCAGCGCGTTTTTGCCGCCTGTTTTGATGGGCAGATATTCTTTGGTTGCCTTGGCCTCTTCGATCTTACGATGCGTGGTCAGCGAAATTTTACTGGCTGCTTCGGCATAAAAGAGGATGAGCTTATCTGCCTTGGTCAGCCGCTCGATACCCTCGAAGCCGCCGGCGGATACATTTTCAAAGTCAATTAAAAAAATCATGTGAAATCCTTTCAGGGAGTGATACCAGCCGCGCGAAATATGCGGGCGGCGGGCAAGTGAATGTCATTAATTCTTGCTTGGTGGGGTGCTGCAATGTGAGGGAGTGGCACCAGAGGCAGAGAGAATCGTGTGCGCTGCCACCGTAACGCTTGTCGCCGATGATAGGCGCGCCGATGTGCGCGCATTGCACACGAATCTGATGCGAACGCCCGGTTTCCAGCTCGATTTCCAGCAGGTGATTGCCGTTTTGCGAGGCAAGCGTGCGGTAGCGCAGCCGCGCGTGTTTTGCGCCCGGTGTATTTGCAGATACGACACGCGAAGTGTTGGTAGAGGTATCTTTGAGCAGATGATTTTCCAGTGTGCCTTGCGGGGCAAGCGAACCGCGCACGATAGCCAGATACACCTTGCGCATGGCGTGAGACTTGAGCTGTGCGCTCAATCTTGCCGCTGCCTTAGAGGTGCGCGCAAACACCATGACGCCGCCGGTTGGTCGATCCAAACGATGCACGAGCCCCAGGTAAACCGCGCCGGGCTTGTTATGTTTTTGCTTGATATAGTCCTTGAGCGCGCCAAGAAAGTCTGCGTCTTGGGAACTGTCCGCCTGTGTGGGGATATTTTGCGGTTTGACCGCGACAAGGATGTGATTGTCTTCATATAGAACGTTCATACAAACCACCGCGTTGTGGTGCCGCAGGGGAGCAGCAAGCTTTGACCTTGTATGGGGAGACACAAATCGCCCGCCTCGATGTTGCCTGCACTGCCCATGTAGATTTTGAGCATATTGGAGGCAACCACCGAGGAAAGCCCCGTGGTGTAAGAATTGATGAGAAAGAACAGTGGATCGTCTGAAAGAAGTTTGACACTCTCACCCAGCAGGGCGAAGAGATTGTCCTCAGTGCGAAAGACGCTGCCATCTGCGCCGCGGCCATAGGAAGGCGGGTCCATGAGGATCGCATCGTAACGGTTGCCGCGCCGCTGCTCGCGCTGAACAAATTTGAGACAATCATCTGCGAGAATGCGCACGGGGCGGTCTTGCAGCCCGGAGGCGTCCAGATTTTCTTTTGCCCAGCCGTTCATGCTTTTGGCTGCGTCAATATGCGTGACTTGCGCACCAGCCGAAGCGCAAGCCAATGTTGCGCCGCCGGTGTAAGCAAAAAGATTGAGCACGCGCACATTGCCGCGCGAGCGTATTTTCTCGGACATGAAATCCCAATTTGCAGCCTGCTCGGGGAATAATCCCATGTGCTTAAAACCTGTGGGGCGAATGTGAAAGGAGAGGTCTTGGTAACGAATCTGCCAGCGCTCCGGAAGCTTTTTTGTGAAATGCCACTGGCCGCCGCCCTTTGCGCTGCGTTCGTATTGTGCGTGCGCCTGATCCCAAAGCGCGGGTGCCTGTTTGTCCCAGATCACTTGCGGATCGGGACGGGATACGACGACATTGCCCCAACGCTCCAGCTTCATGCCGTCGCCGGTGTCTAAAACTTGATAATCCTGCCAGTGTTCTGCGATAAACATATGTTACTCCTGCGCGCACAGCCTGATGCAACAAATACATCTTTTTGTACGAGATTTAGGAATATTCTACCACATTTTTCATTTTTATGCTATCATTATACCAACACCCCGATAAGAGTAAGAAATATCGAAAATTTGGAGGCTTGCCGCGATCAGATTGGACGAGCACTCTCGCTTTGAGGGTGAAAATTTGTGAGGCGAGATACGACTCCAGACAGTGTGGAGAGGGAATTGTATGAAGCTAAAAGTTTTTGCGAAGCTAAACCTTACACTTGCCATCACGGGTCGTCGGGAAGATGGAATGCATTTGCTGGACATGGTGATGCAGAACATTTCTCTATACGACGAAATGGAAATCGAGCGTGCGCGGGAGATTTCGGTGGACTGCGGGGATTTGCCGGTGGACGAGCAGAACACGGCGCTGCGCGCTGCGCGGCTTTTTTTTGAGCGCAGTCAAATAGAAGGAGGCGCGACCATTCGCATAGCCAAGCGCATTCCGGCGCAAGCAGGGTTGGGCGGAGGTAGCGCGGACGGGGCGGCGGTGCTGTGTGCGCTCAATGAGCTGTATGGGGAGCCTTTGAACAAAGAAGTGTTACAGGAACTGGGCGTTTGCATCGGAGCGGACGTGCCCTTCTTTATAGAAGGCGGGTGTGCGCGTGCGCGCGGCATCGGAGAGGTGCTGGAGCCGATCGAGAATCGATGCCCGTTTTACTATTTGCTGGTGAAGCCGCATGGCGGCGTTCCGACGGGTCTGGCGTATCAGCGCTTTCACGAGCTGCCAAAGGCGCACCCGAATGTACAGCGCGTGGTCAATGCGCTAAAGGCGGGGGATCGGATGGCGTATTTTGCGGCGGCCGGCAACGCGCTTGCGTCAGCGGGCATGGAAATCTGCGGTGGTGTACGCCACGCGATTGCGGACACTGAGGCGGTGGGCGCGGACTTTGCTATGATGACAGGCAGCGGAAGCTGCATATTTGCAGTGTTTCAGACAAAAAAAGGGCGGCACAACGCATATAACCTACTGCGCAAACAGCATGAATTTTGCGCAGAGGTGGAAGCGGTGATGCAGCCGCGTGAATACATTGCGGAGCCGTAATAAAAGATTAGACTGGGTTTAAAATATGTGCTGCGTTTTGGCGGATATACGCTGTGAATGCGCGGTCGATGAGGGCTTGACCTGCCTCGTTGGGGTGGATGCCATCCACGCAGATATAGTCAGAATATCGCGGCAGAGAAAGAAAAGCGCCGCGCACATCGATCAGCCGCGTTTGCGTTTGTCTTGCAACATGTTCAATCAGATAAGAATATTTCTCCTGCCACCAATAGATTTTTGAAACATCCCCCAGCCATGTACGAATGTTGCGCACACGAGTGGGTTCTTGTTGTGTGAACCAATCGAAATAGCGTTGGGCATGCAGCGGGGGCAGATTCATGAGCACGGGCACTTTTCCATTGCGATGCACGCTCATAACCATATCATGCAGTTGCCGCGCAAATTGCAGCGGTGGTGTGTTTGGCTGATGCGGCAGCGTGGGGTCTTGCGCTACGGCATCCCAATCATAGTCACAATCGTTGCCGCCATATTCGATCAGCACAAGATCCGGATCGATCTCGTGCACGCGATCGGTCAGCAGTTTTTGCCCATGTGAGGACGTCATGCCAAACTTGGCAAGGTTTTGCACCGAGCCTTTGAGTTTATCTGCCAGTGTTTTAATAAAGCCTTCCTTGGAAAAGATGTACCGTCGTTTTTCAGCGTTGAACACGACTCCTTTTGCAACGGAATCCCCCAGCACGACAATAGACTTGATTTCACGTTTTTGTGCCATAGTGCCTCCCTTTGGAACATACGCAACTGCAATCAATGTATCATGTTCACAATAAATTGACAAGTCGTTTGTTGAAATTGCGACGGGAAAACGGTATAATCGGTAACAGGCGGCGACGCAGGAGATGCGTTTTGTCCGTAAAACCGCCGATGTGGAGGTAACGGGTTGCGCAGATTTAGAAAAGCGTTGGAAGACATCACGCGCTTTTTTGTTAGACGAAAAAACTTGATGATCTTTTTGATTCTGCTTGTGGCAGGTGTGATTGCTACCGTTGCGGTGGTGAGCAACGTTGCGGGAAAGCGTAATTTTCAAAGCAGTTTTTTGGTGCGCAATGATTCCATTGTGATTGGGCTGCGCACGGATGTGCAGGGCTTTGGGACGGCAGACGAAGCGGGTCAACCGCTGGGCTTTGACCGTGATGTGATCGATGAGGTGATGCAGCGATTGCTGCCGGACTCGGACAAGCTATACGAATACAAGAGCACGACCTCGCAGGATGCGGGCGGGCTGATTAAATATGGCGAGATCGATTTGGCGCTGGGTTTGTTTTCAGAAGGGCTGGACAAGACCAAGGGATTTACACTGACGGATCCTTACTACATGGACGACGTGGTGGCAATCGTGCGCAGTGATTCCAAACTGGACAGCATTGAAAGCCTGCAAGCGGGTAAGGTTGGGATTATGACCACGGCAACCAAGCAGGATGATTTTATCAAGTACGCGCAGAGCAAAGGGCTGAATTATGAAGTGTTCCGGTATACGGACTATGAAAGCGCCGGCATTGACATTGAGGCGGGACGCGTGAATGCGATTATAGCGCCACGCTCCATTGCCAATCAATTCATGCAGGCGGGATTTCGTGTGCTGGCGCAGCCGCTGTATCAAGTGGGATACTGTGTGATGCTGCCTACGGGGCAGAGTGCCGTCAAGGACGCAATCGACAAAGCCTTGCAGGGCATGGAAGAGGATGGCACGATGCAGAAGCTGCGAGACAAATGGAATCTGTGATGCGCATTGATGTCGGGCGGAACAAGCCTTTGAACAAGGCGCTTGTTGCAGAAAATCCATCATTAAATTGTTTACAAAAGTGTTACAGTGTTTATATTGACTGTAAAGGTGTGTTATGATAACATACGATATGGAGGACGCTATTTGGCGATTCTTCCTGCCCACAATATAATATTGTTAGGAGGATAACAAATGAAAATCAAGAACATTAGCGAGCCCCAAAAGTTTTTTGAACTGCTCCAGGATTGCAAAGGCAAGGTGGAGCTGGTCACTTCTGAGGGTGACAGACTCAATCTGAAATCTACGCTGTGCCAGTACATTGCATTGACACAAATGTTCAAAGATGCACGCATCGATGAACTGGATTTGGTTGTTTCTGAGCCGGAAGACTTAAATCTCTTGCTGAACTACCTTGTAAGAGGCTAATCAGCCAAGAGGTTCATAGCCTTTTGAAATTTAAGACTGCTTGTGATGAGTGGTCTTTTTTTATTATAACAAGGAGGACGCGGGGATATTCCCGAGGACGATGAGGTGTGTGGAATGATTGAACTAAGAAGATTGGAAGATGCGGACATGACTTTGATGGAATCGTGGCTGAAGGAGCCGCATATAGCGGCATGGTACCACGATTCGCAGGACTGGCTGCAAGAAGTGAGGGAGCGCGCGGGCGCATTCCGCTGGCTGAACCACTTGATTGTGATGTGCGAGGGAAGAGCGATCGGATTTTGCCAGTATTACCGCTATGCGGACGGCGGAGAAACCTGGCATGGCGATGTAGAGGTGGAAGGAACATTTAGCATCGATTATATGATTGGGGAAGCGGCATATTTACGAAAAGGCTTAGGCAAAGAGATCGTGCAGGCATTGCTGCAACGGGCGCGGCAGGCAGGAGCGCGGCGTGTGATCGGACAGCCGGAGGAAGAGAATGTGGCATCCTGCCGCACATTGCTGGCTTGCGGATTTGAATATGACCGCAAGAATGCGCTATATCAATATGATTGGCGAGAAGAGGAAGCGCCCTGACGTTTTTGCATGATCACAACGGAGGGGCTATTCCTTTGTGTGCCTTCTGCGACGGCCGGCCGGGGACGCATAGGCGCTAAGGCGCGTGCGGCGCGGGAGCGTATCTGATGCGAGTATAGCAAGCGGATGGGCGGCCGGAATGCGGCGAAACTGTGATTTGCGCGGCCGGCGCGGCTTGTGTTTGGTTTTCGCCTCGGTATATTTGGCGGCGATGCAGAGCAGAGCGGCGCACACGCAGATAAGCAGTGTGACGGGCAGCATTCTTCCGGTGAACAATAATTCTAGCATTGGTACATCCTTTCCGGGATTTTTCCCGTGGCTGATCCTTTTATAGTTTCATGCTATCATGTGGACAAACTGTTTTTGGTGCACCGCGAAAAAATATTTTCTAAAAAACGGAAATCATGAACAATGTGCGAAACTTATGTACTTTTTGTGTATATTCGGGTATACTATACGATGAATAATTATTTGAGGGAAACAGTTTGAAGAAATTTCTATGTTTTATGATTCTGATTGCCGTTGTGCTGGCGGCGCCTATGATGGCGCTGGCGGTGGAACCGTTTGACGGGTCGAATATCAAGAGTACGGGTGTGATTTTGCTCGAGGCGAACACCGGACAGGTCTTGTTTGAAAAAGACCCTGAGGAACGCGTTTACCCGGCGAGCACGACAAAGCTTTTGACGGCGCTGACGGTGATGGATCAGATTACGAGTGAAGCGCAGTTGGATGAGAAAATCACCATTGCCCCGGAATCGGTGAACTTCAACAGCTCTTCGAGTAAGATGGGGTTGATTGCGGGGGAGACGCTTTCGATACGCGATTTGCTTTACGGCTTGATGCTTCCTTCCGGAAACGATGCGGCGCTGGCGCTGGCAATCCATTTTGGCGGAAGCGAAGATGGATTTGCGGTGATGATGAACCAAAAGGCGCAGCAGATTGGCATGTCAAACTCGAACTTCATCAATCCGCATGGCTTGTTCATTTCGCAAAAGGGGCCGAACCACTATACCACCGCGCGTGACATGTCCAAGCTGGCGATGGAATACTATAAAAACGACTTCCTGATGGGGATTTCGGGAACGCAGAGCTATACGGTTCCCGCGAATAATAAACATGAAGAGCCGTATGTGATTCAGAACGGGAATTTTCTAATCAATACGCCGCCCACCAAACCGGAATATTCGTCCTACCTTTATGAGGGAGCGACGGGCATGAAGACGGGCTTGGCTGTGAACTTATATTTTGATGATGACACAGTCATTAAGTCTAACGGTTGTCTGGTGGCATCGGCGGAGCGTAACGGGCTGCCGCTGATTGCTGTGATATTTGGCGATCCTTCGGAAGGCGGAGTGGATCGCTGGCCGCTCATACGCAACCTGTTGGACTATGGTTTCAACAATTATGCCATGGTGGATTTGACGCAATATGTGCAGCCGGTGACGCTTTCGGAGGCGGTGACGGGATTTGCGGAGAACGACCCCGATCAAGGCACACTGCCGGTGCATTGCACGGTGGACCCGACACAGCTCGGTACGCAGCCGCAACTGACTGAAAAGGCGATTGCGGATGGCTTGGCGGATGGTTCGACGCAGGTGACCACCGAAGTGAACTATACCAAGCCGCTGGTGGCACCCATTGCCAAGGATGAGGAAATCGGTACGGTGACCTACAAGCTGGGTGACCGGGAGCTGTACACCACGTCCTTGGTAGCAGATCGTACGGTATATGCGCTGGGGGATGAGAAGCAGGTCAGCGAAGAATATGACGTGCCTATGCCCAGTGTGTTTGACTCGCTTGGGGACGGCGAGTTGCCCATTCCGCTGTGGGCGATTATTGCGATTATTGGCGGCGCGGCAGTGGCGATTTTCTTCATTCTGCGCATGACGCGTCGTGGCGGACGAGGCGGGTTTGAAGAACCGGTGTATCAAGCGCGCGGCGGATACGGCGGCAATGGCGGCAGACGCAGGGATGAACAGCCGCTGAGACAGAAAAAATATGCCGAGGTGGAAGCGCAACCGGTGGCGAATCAAGGGCGGCGTACGTATGCGCCCAGCAATTTGCCACATCAGGGAACGCGGGCTTCGGATGGACAGCGCAACCGATATGCGGCGCAGAGCGGACGCAGAGAGATGGAGACCCGCACACAGCGTCCCAACGGTCAATCACCACAGCGCGGTGCAGCGCAGACCAGAGAGCGGCGGTATGCGCAGGAAAGTGCGTGGCAAGTGCAGGACGAGCGGTATGAATCGCAGGGCGCAAATCAGCGCTATGTAGAGCAGGACGCGACGCGGCAGCCACGGCGCAACCATGAAATGCAGCGCGAGCAGCAGCCGTATCGACGCGAGCGCGCGGGATATGCGCAACGTGGGTATGACGAGCACCAGATGAGCGCACAGGCAGCGTTTGAGGCGCGGCGCAGACAGGAAGTGCAGGAAAGCCCGCAAGGACAGCAACATGAGCAGCAATCTTATGCGCGACGCGCACATCAGGCACAATCGCGCAGTTCCGGATACCGCAGGCTGGGGGACGACTTGCTCCCGAAGGGAAAAGGACGCACGATCCGTGACCGTTCCAACTTCACGGAGGACGGTGAGGATCGGCCGGTGCGCACGAGGAGGTATTTAGATTGACATGAAGAAAGATTTGGTTATTGTTGGCGGCGGCCCCGCGGGGTTGACGGCGGCGATTTATGCGGCGCGCGGCGGACTGGATGTGGCGGTGCTGGAACATCAGTTTGTCGGCGGACAAGTGGCGACGACATCGGTGATGGGCAATTATCCCGGATTTGCCGAGGAAGTGGAAGGCGCGGTGCTGGCAGCACAGATGCGCCAGCAAACCGTAAATCAAGGGGTGCAGATTGTTACCGATCAAGCGGTGCAGATGCGGCTGACGGAAAACCCGAAGGTGATCGTCGGGATGCAGGATCAATATGAGGCGCAGTGCGTTGTGCTGGCGATGGGTGCGTATGCGCGCAAGCTGGGCGTACCGGGGGAGGAGCGCTTGACGGGAAGCGGCGTTTCCTATTGCGCGACCTGCGACGGCGCTTTTTTCAGGAATAAAAGTGTTGTGATGGTGGGTGGAGGAAATTCTGCGGTAGAGGACGCCATTTATTTGGCGCGGCTGTGCGAGAAGGTTTGGGTCGTGCATCGGCGTGACACATTCCGTGCGCAGAGTGTATTGGTGGATGAACTCTGCGCGCTTGACAATGTAGAATTGGTGCTGGAATCCACCGTGCAGGAAATTTTGGGAGATTTTTCCGTATCCGGCGTGATAGTAGAACATACGAGCAGCGGCGAACGGCGGGAGATCGCGGCGAACGGCATATTCATTGCCATCGGCAGACAACCGCAAACCGAACTGCTGCATGGGCAGGTGGAACTGGACGGGGAAGGATACATCCTTTCCGATGAAAGCTGTAAAACCAACCTTTCGCGGGTGTTTTGCGCGGGAGATATCCGCAGGAAAGCATTGCGGCAGGTGGTGACGGCGTGTGCGGACGGGGCGATTGCAGGGGAAAATGCGATTGCTGCGGCGGGCGAGAAAAAATAACGGCGCGTGAAGCGCCGCAAAGACTAAAGGAGAAGTGAATGGGGAAATTATTCGGTACGGACGGGGTACGCGGCATTGCAAACGGGCTGTTGACCTCACAGCTCGCCTATGATTTGGGACGCGCGGGCGCGTATTGCCTGACATCGGAAGTGCATAAGGCAAAAATACTCATCGGGAAGGACTCGCGTGTTTCCGGCGATATGCTGGAGTCGGCGATTGTAGCGGGCATTTGCTCGGCCGGCGCGGAGGCGGTGGTGACGCGGGTGCTGCCCACGGCGGCGGTTGCCTATCTGACACGGCACTTGAACTTTGATGCGGGCATTATGATTTCCGCTTCACACAATTCCTTTGAATACAACGGAATTAAATTTTTCAATTCACAAGGTTACAAACTGGCGGACGAGATTGAGGATCGCATCGAATCCATTATTTTGGACAATGCCGAGGAAGTGCCGTTGCAGACGGGTAAACGCATCGGGCGATGTGTGCACCTCAAGAAAGCGACGCAGGATTACATTGATTTTGTGATGGAGACCACGGACGTGCGGCTGGACGGCATGAAGGTGGTGCTGGACTGTGCAAACGGCGCGGCAAGCGAGGTGGCACCGTGGGTCTTTAAGATGCTGGGTGCGGAGGTGATTCCGTATTACAATCTGCCGGATGGCATGAACATCAATGAAAACTGTGGATCGACACATCCGGATCAGCTTTCCAGACTGGTTTCAGAATTGGGTGCGGATTTGGGGCTTGCCTTTGACGGCGACGCGGATCGACTGATTGCGGTGGACGAGCATGGCGGCATTGTGGACGGTGACAAGATCATCTCCATTTGTGCGACAGACATGAAAAAGCGCGGAATGTTGTCAAAGGACACCGTAGTGACAACGGTGATGAGCAACATGGGCGTGGAAGCGACGCTGAAGGATCAAGGCATTAAAATGGTTCGTGCGGCAGTGGGCGATCGTTATGTGCTGGAAGAAATGGTAGCAAACGGCTACAACTTTGGCGGTGAACAATCGGGACATATTATTTTCCACGACTTCAACACCACGGGGGATGGCATTATTTCCGGCGTGGCACTTGCGGCGGTGATGCGGCGTGAGGACAAGCCGCTGGCGCGTTTGGCACGCAAGATACAGGTGTATCCGCAGGTGCTGGTGAACGCGACGGTCAAGGAAGAAAACAAGAAAAAATATCAGGACGATGAAGAAATTTGCGCTGCGATTGCAGCGGTGGAGAAGGAATTTAGCGGGCAGGGGCGCGTATTGATTCGTACGTCGGGCACCGAGCCGCTGGTGCGTGTGATGATTGAGGGTAAAAATCAAGTGGCGATTGAAAAGCACGCCGTGTCTGTGGCGAAGTTAATTGAGAAGAAACTGGGATAAGGGTGAATCCGAAGGAGAATACAAAAAATGTGTGGAATTGTCGGCTATATTGGTGAGAGAGAAGTCATTCCCGTTTTAATCGGGGGATTAAGTAAGCTGGAGTACCGCGGGTATGACAGCGCGGGAGTTGCTTTCCTGAAGGACGGCAAACTGAATGTGGTCAAGGAAAAGGGCAGATTGAGTGAGCTTGCGACGCTGGTGAAGGACGAGAAAACAGCGAACACAATCGGCATCGGACATACGCGTTGGGCAACGCACGGAGAACCCAATCGGCAGAATGCGCATCCGCATATTGATATGCCGGGGAATCTTGCCATTGTGCACAATGGTATCATTGAAAACTATATGCAGCTGCGCGAGTGGCTGACCCAAAAGGGTGTGGATTTCCGCTCGGAGACGGACACGGAAGTGATCGCGCATCTAATCAATCACTTTTTGGAAGGGGATTTGAAGTCGGCGGTTTCCAAGGTGATCGGGATGTTGCGTGGCAGCTATGCACTGGCGGTGATTTCCGAAAGCTTTCCGGACGAGATCGTGTGCGTGCGCAAGGACAGCCCGCTGGTGGTGGGCGTAGGAAAGGGTGAAAACCTCATAGCATCTGATATTCCGGCGATTTTGGAATACACGCGTGACATTTACTTTTTGGAGAACAACGAGATCGCGGTGGTGCGCAAGGACCGCGTGAAGCTTTATGATTCCATGCTGATGCCCATTCAGCGTGATGTTTTCACAGTGGAATGGGACATTTCGCAGGCTGAAAAGGCGGGGTATCCGCATTTTATGATCAAGGAAATTGAGGAGCAGCCGCGCGCGCTGGCAGACACGCTGAATCCGCGCGTTCAAGATGGCAAAATCTCCTTTGACGAGACGGGCGTGACAGACGATGTGATGAAAAACATCAAAAAAATAACGATTATTGCCTGTGGTACTGCATATCACGCATCGTACATGGGAAAATATATGATTGAGCGTCTGGCGCGTGTGCCGGTGGAGGTGGAGATCGCTTCGGAATTCCGGTATAAAAATCCGATTTTAGACCAGGATACGTTTGTGATTGTGGTGAGTCAGTCCGGCGAAACGGCGGACACGATTGCGGCGCTGCGTGAGGCAAAACAACGTGGTGCGTATGTAATGGCGATCACCAATGTGGTGGGTTCCTCTGTGGCACGCGAGGCGGACGGCGTGTTTTATACGCGCGCGGGACTGGAGATTGCCGTTGCATCCACCAAGGCATACACCACACAGTTGATGGCGCTGTATATGTTCTGCTTTCAGCTTGCGTATGCACAAGGAATGCTGGATGAGGAAAAATATAAATCCTACGTTGCGGAGCTGCAAACCATGGGTGACAAAGCGGCGCAGATGATGGAGAAGCAGGAGCTGTTGCAGAAGTTTGCTTACGAGCACTTTACCGAGCACAGCGTATTTTACATCGGACGCGGTTTGGACTATGCGTTGGCGATGGAAGGATCGCTGAAGCTCAAGGAAATCAGCTACATTCACTCGGAAGCGTATGCTGGCGGCGAGCTGAAGCACGGCACGATTGCGTTGATTGAAAAGGGCACGTTGGTGGTAGCGATTTTGACGCAGGGTGATCTGCTGGAAAAATGCGTGAGTAATGTCAAAGAAGTGAAGGCGCGCGGCGCAGTGGTGATGGTGATTACGCAGGAGAAATATAAGGAATTGGTTGCGGACATTGCCGACAAGCTGGTGCTGGTGCCGGATGGCATCGACTGCATGGCGACCATTCCGGCGATGGTACCCATGCAAACCTTTGCTTATTACATGGCAGTGCAGAAGGGCTGCGATGTGGATAAGCCGCGTAACCTCGCAAAGAGCGTGACGGTGGAATGACAAAACACAAACCGGTGCGGCTGCAAAACCGCTGGTGGATTGCTCTGCTGGCGGCAGCGGTTGTGCTTTTTCTGATATTAAGTGACCGATATGCGGATTTGCCGTTACAAGACAGCGCGATGTTTCTGCTGACGCAGGTGGCGCTTGTACTGCTGCCCGGCTTTGCGCTTTCGTTGCGCCTGCTGCCTCAAAAGACATGGCTGATGCAGGTGCTGGTGGGATATCTGACCGGCATAGCGCTGGTGATTGCGCAATACTATCTTTGTTACGCGCTGGGCGGAGCGCAGTTTTTGACGGCATGCTTGTGCATTGTGGCGGCGATGAGCGTTTTTTGGCTGTGGAAGCGGCGTGATCGCGTACGCGCGCTGCAAAGCAAGGAAAGTGAAAACTGGGTGTTTACGCTGCTGTTATGCGCGTTGCTGGTGCTTATCTTTTTCGTGTGCTTACGTGCGGTGCGCCTGCCGGATGCGCAGGTGCGCCCTGCCTACACCTATTATCAGGACATGCTATGGAATGCGGGAAATCTCACCTCCATCGCAAATGGCTTGCCGGTGCAGGATCTGCACATCTATGGATTGACTTTTTCCTATCACTTCTTTACGAATGTGTTTTTGGCGGTGTTCCAAAATGTGCTGGGTATCAGTGCGTTTACGCTGATGTTCAAGCTGCTGGGAATTTTGCAAATCGTGGTTTATGCGGCGGGGCTTTGGCTGCTGTTTTCACAATTTTTGAAAACGGGCTTGCTCAAGGCGATTGCGGTTGCGGTATGCGTCTTTGCGAGCGCGGTATTTTTGGAGCATATGGCGTGGAATATGTATACCTCGCTGTTTTCACTGGGCATGACGGCTGCTGCTGCGGCAATGTTTTTGCGCTATTGCGCGGACATCGAGAGCAAACCGTTTTGGCGTGGCGAGTTGTGGGGTTATTTGATTTTACTGGCGGTTTCGTTGGGCACAAAAACGCTGTTTACGGCAGTGCTGCTGGGCGGCGTGGGGCTGCTGGCGCTGGTGTGGATACTGCGGCGCAAGCAGGTTTTAAAGATGCTGGGATTGGGCATCCTGACGCTCGCTATGACGGGGGCGTTGTTTGCGTTACTGGTAATGGGAACGCACACCTACAATGCGCTGTCCATCGAGCTGTTTACGCCGCTGTTTGCATACGAGCCGGCGTACTTCGGCGCAATGAAGGCGGCAGGGCTTTCGGGCGGGGTTGCGAGCCTTTTGGCATATCCTATTTTTTTGGCACAGCAATATCCGTTGCAGATGCTGGCGATCGTATTGTGCATTTGTGCGTTGGTGTGGAACAAAAAATTCGTTGAGCGGCAGCTTGTGTTGGTGTTTTTACTGGGTGCGATCCTCTCGGGGATTGGCGCGGCGACCTTGCTGATGCAGCCCGGATATTCCAATGTGTTGTTTGTGGAAGCAACGCTGCCCTTTGCGGTGTTTGCGATTTTTTATGCAGGAAAGACATTGCACAACAAACAGTGCGCGCTATCCTCGCTTGCAAAAAAGATTTGGTTTGGCGTGATGATTGCGGCGATGGTGTTTGCCGTGTGGCAGGGGATTTGTGTCGCGCAGAAGAACTTGCAGCGTTTGAAGGATTACGCACTTTCTATGTCGCCCACGGACAGCATTGCTGTGGGGGAATATGAGGCGATGATATGGATTCGAGACAATACGCCGCGGGACGCGATTGTAGCGGGCGACCGCTTCTATTTTGCGCCCAACCAAGAACCGTATTTTGCGCGGTATTATTATTACAGCGCGTTTGCGGAGCGGCAGATGTATTTGGAAGGATATTTTTACGCGAATGCCTATGAGGCGGATTTCGAGGAGAGAATTGCGCAGCGGCTGGACACGGTGACGCGTGCCTACAACGGCGATGCGCAGGCGGTGGAGCAGCTTGCGGCGGAGGGTGTGGATTACATGATTACCACGGCGGCGACTACGCCGAACTTTTTGCTGGACGATGCGCAGGTGGTGTTTCAAAACGATGCGGTGTGGGTATATGGATTGCAGAAATAGTGCGGCCAATCAGGGAAGACAGAAAGCACACCGATATTTTTGAAAAACTGAAAAGGTTTGAGCATGAAGAAAGGACGATGGACATGACGTTGCTGAAAAAAATTGATCGGGGCGGGGTTTACACGATTGCGGAAATGTCCGCGAATCACGCCGGAAAGCTGAAATATGCGCTGGACATCGTGCGGGCGGCGAAGGATGCGGGTGCGGACTGCATCAAGGTTCAGACCTATACGGCGGACACCATGACGCTGGACTGTGATCAAGTGCATTTCAAGATCAAAGGCGGGCTGTGGGATGGATATACGCTGTTCAATCTATATGCGCAGGCATCACTGCCGTGGGAGTGGCAGGAACAGATCATGCAGGAGGCGCAACGCTGTGGGCTGGATTTTTTGTCTACGCCGTTTGATGCTTCGTCGGTAGACTTTTTAGAGCAACTGGGGGTGCAGATGTACAAGGTGGCATCCTACGAACTGACCGATTTGCCGCTGCTTCGATACATTGCGCGCACAGGCAAGCCGGTGCTGCTTTCCACCGGGATGGGCAATGTGCAGGAGATTGGCGAGGCGGTGGACACGCTGAGACAGAACGGAAGCGGAGAAGTGATTTTACTCAAGTGCACGAGCGAATATCCCGCGCACTTTGAGGATATTAATTTGGCGGTGATGGCCGACATGGCGAAACGATTTGGCGTGAAGGTCGGATTTTCCGATCATTCGATGGGGTGCTGTGCGCCGGTGGTAGCGGTTTCGCTGGGGGCATGTGTGATCGAAAAGCATTTTTGCCTCAGCAGAGAAATTGACAATCCGGACAGTGCATTTTCGATGGAGCCGCACGAATTTGCGGAGATGGTGACGGCGGTGAATCAAGCGGCGACCATTCGCGGAAGCGCGACATACGAGCTGACGCAACGCGAGGAGGCAAGCAAGGTATTTCGGCGCTCTATCTTTGCGAAGCGTGACATTGCACAGGGGGAGAAGCTGACGGGTGAAAATCTGTGCGTGATTCGTCCCAATGTGGGGATACAGCCAAAGGAATGGGAAAATGTTCTGGGCAAGTGCGCAGTGCGATCGCTGCGGCGGGGGGATGCGCTGATGGAAGAGGACATTTTAGAATAACAATCGCTTTCTTGCTAGGCGGGCGTAATGTGAGAGGGCTGTGGGAAAGGTATAAGAGGTACGAAGGATCGTGCCTTTTTTTATTGTGCGCAAGTTGGTAACGCAAAAGCACAGAAGCAAATTGAAAGCAAGAGTGCAGACAGGAAGATGGAAAAGAAGCTTTGCTTTGCGCAAGTTTACTACTTGACAACAATGGAAATCGCATATATAATTGAATAATAATTCAATGAATGGTAATTTAACGAAATGAATAAACGAATAGAACAAAAAGAACAGAGACGTAAGCAGATTTTGGATGTAGCGCTGGATTTATTTATCCAGAAAGGATATGCGGCAACCAAAATCAGTGATATTGCGCAAGCAGCGGGCATGAGCGTAGGTTTGCTGTTTCACTATTTTGAATCGAAGGAGCATTTATATGGTGCTTTGGTGGAGATTGGAAAGCAGGGTCCGGAATCCGTGTTTCAGACGCTCGGCAACGTTGCGCCCATTCAATTTTTTGAGCAGGCGAGTGAGATGATTTTAGGGGCTATGCGAGAGAGCGCCTTTACGGCGAAGATGTTTGTGCTGATGAACCACGCGTTTTCCAGCTACGAGACACCGGCAAGTGCGCGAGAAATCATGGGCGAGATGAATTATTTTCATGCGACGGTGCCCTTGATTATGGCGGGGCAGGCGGACGGCAGCATCCGCGACGGTGACCCGCTGGCGCTTTCGGCAGCGTTTTGGACTGCGATACAAGGCGCGGCGCAGGCGATGGCTCTGTATGGCATCCCCTGCCCGCAAAGTGAATGGATGGTAGACATTATCAGGAGGAAGAAATGAAAAACGTAATCATTGTAGGCGGCGGCATCGCAGGATTATCGGCAGGCATTTATGCGCGGCGCAGCGGATTTGATGCGACGATACTGGAAATGCACAACATCCCCGGGGGCAACAGCACAAGCTGGAAGCGAAAGGGATATTTGTTTGAGGGCGGGATGCACTGGCTGGTAGGATCATCGCCTAAGGCGCCGTTGCACCGCATTTGGAAAGAGACAGGCGCGTTGCGAGAGGACACCCCGATATACAATCGCGATCCATTTTTCAGTTATCTGTATGGGGAGCAGCTTATTTGTCTGTACCGTGATGCGGAGAAATTGCAACAGCATTTGATTTCCGTTTCGCCGCAGGACGCAAAGATGATACGCTCGCTGTGCAGCGATATTCGAAAATTTGGTAAGGTGGCAATGCCGATTATGGACGAAAAAGGCGTACAGGTGAAGCACAAGAGCGCGCCGCCATTGTCCATGATGTTTTCCGTGATGGGGGCGATGCCGCGCATGGCTGCCCTTTCTAAAATTTCGGTGGAGCAGTATGTCCGCCAGTTTCAGCATGAGGGGATTCGGGAATTGTTGCGCAATGTGGTGGGACAGGGAGAATTTGCCGCAAATTCCATTTTGTTTACGCTGGGCGGGCTGGCGGTGGGCGACTGTGGATATCCCAAGGGGGGATCGCTGCAAATGGCGCGTAATATGGCGGATTGCTTTGAGGAATTGGGCGGCAGGATACAATATAATAAACGAGTGGAGCGCGTTCTGGTGCGCGATGGCAGAGCGGTAGGCGTGTTGGCGGAGGGCGAGGAAATGCTTGCGGATGCGGTGATTATGACGGCAGATACGCGATCTGCAATCGATCATCTTTTTGAGACGCCGCTGCGCGAGCCGTGGATGGAGGAGATGCGCCAAAAAACAATACCGCTGTTGTGCACTTTTTTGTGCTTCGGTGTGCGAGCCGATCTTTCCGATATGCCGGAGAACTTTTTGTTTGAGGTGGACGAGCCGTTAGAGTTTGCGGGGGAACGCATTTCTTGCATGGGAATAAACCAATATGCGAATTTTGAAGGGTATGCGCCGCAGGGGTGTACATCGATCACCGTGTTTTTGGGCGGAGACACCTACGATTACTGGAAGAATGCCCGGCAGGACGGGAGCTATGCACAGAAAAAACAACAGTTGGCAGAGGATGTGATGGCACGCTTATCCAAGCGTTTTCCGGTGATGCGAGATCAGTTTGAGGTGTGGGATGTCGCGACGCCGCTGACGTATGAACGGTATTGCGGTACGTACAAAGGATCGTGGATGAGCGTCATGAAGGCGAATGAGAAGCAGCGCAGTTATCCCAAGCGTTGTGAGATTGCGGGGTTGTACTTTGCGGGACAGCGCATGATGCTGCCGGGCGGGTTGCCAGTCGCGGTTTCGACGGGGCGCAGTGCGGTGCAGTGCTTGTGCGGGGATGTAGGAGCGATGTTTGAGGGAGAATGTTGTTAGAAGTGAGGTGTACTTTCTTTTTGAAAAAAAAGAAAAGTACCAAAAGAAAAATCCAATTAGCAGGGATGAGGTGAAAAGGGAATCATAAGAATGGTATGAAAGAAAGTGGGGTGGGAGAGCAGAGAAAGCCGAGGGGGAGCTGCTGTATAGTAGAGGTCAACGAAATGCACAAATTAGGAAAAACACCACAAGAAAAATCTGCGGTTTTAAGGTGGCATGAAAAAGGAGCGTTGGGGAATGAGGGCAAACAAGATTATGGCGATGAATTACAGCAGATCGTGCAGTTCTTCCTGCATGCGCTGTGCAGCTTCGTCTATGGTACATTCCCGCTGCAACAGGCGGGTGATGTGGCGATAGACCACATCCTCCATCGTCGTAACGGGAAGCAGCGAGCCGTCGGTGCGGTAAAAGGATTCACGTTTGCGGTTGAAGGGATAGCCTTCGCGGATGAGCGAAAGCCATGGATAATGGCTGGTCATTTCGTCGTTGCGATAGACGCTCTCCAGCGGAGACTGCCCATCGAGTATTGCAAAATAATTGCTGATGGAATCCTCGGAAATCCATTTCAAAAACTCAAACGCCTTTTCTTTTTGCGGGCATCCCTTGGCGATCCCCAAGCCCCAACTGCCCAGCACGGATTGATTCCCTGGGATGTTGGCGTAACCGACTTTGCCAATGACGTTTGATTTCGCATAGTTATTGACATCGGCAATAAAGGAAGCGAACCCCACCAGCATGGCGGTATTGCCATGGTAAAAGTCCTCCACAGTCTGCTCGACGGTGATGCCGGCGGCGGGCGAAGGAGTATAAAGAAATGTTTCGATGAAATTGGACAGCGCCTTTTTGAATTGCGGCGTATCAGTGGCGGGGATGTGACCATCGTCGATGATCTGCGCGCCATAAGCCCACATGCGTGGTAAAAATTCCGGCAGCAGGATCGCCTGACTGCCGGACGCGACACTCGTGCCGTAAGGCACGGGCGAGGCGGGATTTTGGGCACGGGTAAAAAATTTGCACAGCACATTGAACTCAAACCAAGTGCGCGGCAGACGCAGCGGGGTGCGGTACTGCTTTTCAAACAGCGCACGCAGATCGGCATGCTCAAAAAGGTCTTTGCGGTAAAGCAGCAGTTGTGGCCCATACAGAACGGGGATGCCATAGATCGCGTCACCCACGGCGCCGACTTTGTCGATCAGCCCGGGCAGAAAAGCGTGGGTATCGAAGCGGTCGGAATGCAGGAAGGGTGCGATATCCTCAAAACAATGCTGCAACTGATCCAGCCACGGATTGTCGTACATATACAGATCACGCGGCTCGCTTTGAAAATTCAGGATGCGCTGCAACAATGCCTGGTGGCTGCACAGCTCGATCTCCAGATGGATGCCGGTTTTACGAAAAAAATCACCGCGCATGCGCAGAATGGAGCGGGATTTGGGTAGATCCAGCAGGCAAAGCGAAAGTGAGGATTTTTGATATTGGCGCAAAGAGGGCTGATCCGGCGCGAGCCATTTATCCTTGACTTTATCCGTCAGAACAATCTGCTGTTTTTCAAAGATTAACGGAGATTGTATGTTTGCAAGCAGCAGGCGCGCGGCGCGCGTGCCGAGATCGTGCGCAGGGCGACTGGTGAGCCAGACGCCTTTTTTGGTGCCGTCGGTATTCCAGATATCTTCACCGAAGCAGACCATCGAGATATCCCAGCCGGGAGTAATGCCCAACAAAGAGGCGGCCTGACGCAGACCGATCAACGCCGCTTGCGAGGTGACGAGCAGCGCATCCGGCGCGACATCCTGTAAATAGGTCATACCCAGCCGAAACGCGTCTTCCTTGGTGGTTTTGATATGGCAGACCAGAGCGTCATCCGCGAGGAGACCCTGCGCGGCGTGAAAATCCGTATACGCCCGCAGACACTCCGCCTCGCAAAAATATTCGCTCAAACCACTGACGAGACCGATGCGGCGATTGCCCTGATGGTGGAGCTGATCCAGCAGATAGCGCGCGGTGTCATAATAATCGACGGTTGCAAAGTTAACCTCTTCGGCGGGTTTGCGGTCAACAAACACGACAGGGATATTTTTACGAAAATAGTTTTCCTCGAAAAAGCGTGCGTTGCCGGGCATGGAGGACACCAGCAGGAACCCGCGCATATTCTTTTCCATGAAACGCGCGGTGATGGTCAGTTCGCGTTCGGGAACGTCCCCGGTGAGCGCCAGATTGATATAATATCCGGCTTGTTGAAGCTCCTGCTCGATGCCGGACAGCAGAAAAGAATAATACTGCTCATGCGTATTGGGCAGTATCACGCCGATTTCAAAATTTTCATTTTTGCGCAGATTTTTTGCGTAGGAATTGGGCTGATAGCCCAATCGCGCGATTGCCTGCCGGATGTTTTTTGCTGTTTTGGGGGTGACCCCACGTGTGCCTGTGATGTAATTGGACACGGTGCCAATGGAAACCCCTGCCTCGCGTGCCACGTCCTTGATGGTGACCATAACCCCTCCCGACTTTGAAACAGATTAAAATAGTTTTAAAAATATTAATTTTCTCTATTGTATTATAAGAAAGCGGCAAATGCAAGGGAATAAGGCTGATTTTAAAACGTTTTAAAATTTATTTTAAGCATCGCGTTGACAGTGTGTGGGCAAATGCGTAAGATGAAAGAGTAATGAAAAACGCGCGGCATATGCGCGAACGGATTGGTTTTATAAAGGAGTAGTACAGATGAGTTATGTGACCACACAAAAAATGCTGGAGGACGCACAAAAAAGAGGGTATGCGGTGGGTGCATTCAACACCGAGAACATGGAGGGCATACAAGCGGCGATTTGGGCGGCAGAGGAGCTGCGCGCGCCTATTATCATTCAGACCACGCCATCCATGACTAAGTATGCGTCGCCGAAGCTTTATCACGGCATGGTATACGCGCTGGCGCAGGAGGCCTCGGTGCCGGTGGCGCTGCATTTGGATCACGGCAGCAGCGCAGAACTGGCGCAGCAGTGTGTGGAGGCGGGATATTCTTCCATTATGATCGACGGATCGGCACTGCCGCTGCAGGAAAATGCGCAACTGGCGCGACGTGTGGTGCAGATGTGCGCGAGCCATGAGATTGCAGTGGAAGCAGAGCTGGGCAAGGTGGGCGGCAAGGAAGATGATTTGGACGTCAAAGACCCCGGATATACCGACCCGCAGGAAGCGCAGGAATTTGTGCGGGAGTCCGGCATTGCCTCACTTGCGGTGGCGATTGGAACGGCGCATGGATTTTATGCGGGAACGCCGGTGCTGGACAAAAGCCGGTTGGATGCGATCCGCAAGTGCGTGAGCATCCCGCTGGTGCTGCATGGCGCTTCTGGGCTTTCGGACGAAGATGTGCGAGACTGTGTGGCGCGTGGCATTTGCAAAGTAAACTTTGCGACGGAACTGCGCGCGGCATACACGCAGGGGGTAAGGGAAGCGATGCAAGCCAACCCGCATTTGTACGACCCCAAGGAATTTGGCAAGGCGGCGCGTGAATGCGTGAAGCGCAAGGTAATGGAACGCATTTTGGTGTGCGGCGCGGACGGAAAGGCGTAAGAACGTGGAACAATATCTGCTGGGAATTGATATCGGCACATCAGGATGCAAAGTGGCGGCGTTTACCGCAGACGGACATGTGGTGTGCAGTGATACGCAAAGCTATGAGGTATACCAGCCGCAGTCGGGCTGGGCGGAGCAGGAGCCGGACGAGTGGTATGCGGCGGTGTGCGCGGCGATCCGTAATGTGCTGCATCGCGGGAACATCAACCCTTCGCAGGTTGCGGGCGTGGGCATCGACGGGCAAAGCTGGTCTGCCATTCCGGTGGACGCGGCGGGTAATGTGCTGTGCAAAACGCCCATTTGGTATGACATGCGCGCGCAAGAGATCTGCGACGATCTGAAGCGCGACATGGGCAGCGCGATTTTTGAATTGTGCGGCAATCCTACGGCGCCTTCGTATAGCTCGCCTAAAGTATTGTGGTACAAAAAACACCGTGCACAGGTATATGAAAAGGCGCATCGCATTTTGCAGGCAAACGGATTCGTTGTATATCGATTGACGGGTGCGTTTTCGCAGGATGTGTGCCAAGGATATGGACTGCACTTCTTTGATATGCGCAAAAAGCAATATGATGAGGGTATGATTCGCGCAATGGGGCTGAGACCGGAACTGTTTCCTGAAATCTATGCCTGTCATGAAGTGGTGGGCGGCGTGAGCGAGCAGGCGGCGGCGCAGACGGGGCTGATGGCAGGAACGCCGGTGGTGGCGGGAGGACTGGATGCGGCATGCGGCGCACTGGGCGCAGGCGTGATGGATGACGGACAGGTGCAGGAGCAAGGCGGACAAGCCGGAGGCATGAGCATTGTGCTTTCCGACTATGTGGCGGACGAGCGGTTGATTTTGAGTGCGCATGTTGTGCCGGATAAATACATTTTGCAGGGCGGCACGGTAGGCGGCGGCGGGGTGATGCGCTGGTTTGAGGCGCAGTTTGGAGAGCATGAACGCGAGGTGGCACAGCGCGCGGGGCAGAGCAGCTTTGATCTGTTGACGCAGGAGGCGGAGCGCGTGGCGGCGGGCAGCGATGGCATGGTGTTTTTGCCGTACATGGCAGGAGAGCGCTCTCCGTTGTGGGACCCATACGCAAAGGGTGTATACTACGGGATCGACTATCGCAAGACCAAAGGGCATTTTATGCGGGCGGCTTTGGAAGGAACCGTTTTTGCGCTGCGGCATAACATTGAGATCGCCAGACATGCGGGCGCTGAGGTGGGTGTGCTGAACGCAATGGGCGGCAGCGCGAACTCGCTGTTTTGGACGCAGCTAAAAGCGGACATTACGGGCAAAGACATTGTGGTACCTTACGCGGATGAGGCAACGACGCTGGGCGCGGCGATTTTGGCGGGGGTGGGAGTCGGCGTATATGGCGACTTTCATGAGGCGCGGGAGCGGACGCTTAAAATTCGCCGTCGGCACACGCACAGTGATGCGGATGCGGCGGTGTATGATCGGGCGTACCAAACCTATTTGAAGTTGTACGAAAGTTTGAAAGAATTGATGAAAGAGGGAGCAAACAGATGAAAGCAGCCGTTTTAGTAGCAAATGAAGAGATTCGTTATATGGACTATGAGACTCCGCAGGTGAAACCGGGTACGGTGAAGATACAGGTGCGCGTAAGCGGAATCTGTGGCAGTGATGTGCCGCGTGTTTTGCACAACGGCGCACATTATTTTCCCATTGTGCTGGGACATGAGTTTTCCGGCGTTGTGGTGGAAGTGGGGGAAGGCGTGACCAAGCTGAAAGCGGGCGATCATGTGACGTGCGCGCCGCGCGTACCCTGCCTGAAGTGTGCGGATTGCAGACGGGGCAACATCACGCAATGCAAGCAGGACAGCTTTATCGGATCGCGCGAGCAGGGCAGCTTTGCAGAATACATTGTGGTGCCGGAGGCAAATGCAGCAAAGTTTGACCCGTCTGTGCCTTTTGAGGTGGCGGCATTTTTTGAACCTGCGACGGTGGCGCTGCACGGCGTACAGAACACGGGATACAAAGGCGGAGAATATACGGCGGTGATTGGCGGCGGCACGATCGGCAACTTTGCGATGCAGTGGACGAAAATATTTGGCAGCCGCAAGACGGTGGTATTTGATTTGGACGATGATCGTTTGGCGTTGGCGAAGGAGATGGGGGCGGACGCCGTCATCAACTCCGCAAAGGGCAACGTCAAGGAGCAGGTGGAGGAACTGACTGAGGGCGAAGGGTTTCATGATGTTTATGAGGTGGCGGGAGCGAATGCGGCAACCGTGATGGCGTTTGAAATCGCCGGCCCCAAAGGGCGGGTTTCACTGATTGGCACATGCCCGACGGACGTGAAGTTTACGCGCGAGCAATGGGAGATGGTCAGCCGCAAGGAACTGATGATCTGCGGCACATGGCAGGGATACAGCACGCCCTTCCCCGGCAAGGAATGGGATTTGGCCGCACATTACTTTGCGACAGGCGACTTGCGTGTGACTCCTGCGTTCATTTACAAGAAATTTCCGCTTCGTGAGGCGATGGCGGCGTTTGACCTTTACCGCAATCCGGCGCAGGTGCACGGGAAAATATTGCTCATCAACGAGTGAGGAGGCAAGCGGATGGCGATTGCGACAATCACACTGAACACATCGGTGGATAAACTATATGTGGTGGGGGCATTGAACCCTTATCAAGTTTCGCGTGTACAGCGCGTAAACAACACCGCGGGCGGCAAGGGAATCAATGTTTCGCGTATCGTTGCGCTGCTGGGCGAGGACGTGCTGGCAGCGGGGCTGGTGGGCGGATATAACGGCATGCTGTTTGAATCGCTGATCACCGAGGAGAAGATTCACAAACGATTTACCCGCGTGGCGGGCGAAACACGATGCTGCATCAACCTTTGGGACATGGAGCAGAACAAGAGTACGGAATATTTGGAGCCGGGATTCGAAGTTAGCGCGCAGGAATTGGAGCGGTTTTTACAGGATTATGCGGCGGTGGTGGACGAGAGCGAAGCGGTGTGCATTTCGGGCAGCTTTCCCGCCGGTGTGACGGGAAGCTATGGTGCGGAGTTGATTCGTATTGCCAAAGAGAAGGGAAAACCGGTGCTTGCGGATGTGAGCAGCGGGCAACTGAAGGAAATCTATCAGGCGGCGCCCACGATGCTCAAACCCAACACGGACGAAATCGTGCAGCTTTTTGACCTGAACCCTGACAACCGGAAGGAACTGGTGCAGGCAACGCAGGAGATGCACCGCAATGACGTGGCGATTGCGGCGATCTCCTTAGGCAAGGACGGCGTGATTTTAACGTGCGATGAGGGAACATTTCATGTTCTGCCTCCGCGCGTGGAAGTCAAAAACACGGTAGGCAGCGGGGATGCGATGATTGGCGGGTTTGCCGTGGGGCTGGCGCGTAAAAGCACCATCGAGCAGACCATGCGGCTGGCGTGTGCAGCCGCGACGGCAAACACGCTCACGATGAGCACAGGCAGCTTTGTGCAGGAGGACTTTGAGCGGATTTTTCCGCTGGTGACGATAGAACAACCAGACCAACAGGAAAAGAGGATGAATGAATATGATTGAGCAAGTACCGCAGCGCAAGCTGCAAAATGGAGATCTCGTTCCATGCGTGGGTATGGGTACCTTTGGGTCTGACCGCTTTTCGCCGCAAGAGGTGGCGGATGCGGTGGCGGGCGCAATCCGATGCGGATATCGGCTGTTTGACGGGGCTTCCGTTTATGGCAACGAAGATTTGATTGGGCAGGTGTACCACGACGCGATGACGCAGGGTGTGGTGAAGCGCGAGGAGCTGTTTATCACCTCGAAGGTGTGGAACGACATGCACGGACGCGGAGACGTGTTGGTCTCTTGCGCGCAATCGCTCAAGGATTTGCAACTGGATTACATTGACGCATACTTTGTGCACTGGCCGTTCCCGAACTATCACGCGCCGGGATGTGACGGGGACAGCCGGAATCCGGACTCCAAGCCGTTTTCTGCCGAGGCATTTCTTGCCACGTGGCGGCAGATGGAGCGGCTGGTGGACATGGGGCTGGTGCGGCACATCGGGATGTCGAACATGACCATTCCGAAGCTGGAGGCTGTTTTGCCGCAGTGCCGTGTTCGTCCGTCACTCATTGAGATGGAGCTGCATCCCGCGTTCCAGCAAAAGGAACTGTTTGACTATTGTGTGGAGCAGGGCATTCAGCCCATCGGGTTTTGTCCGATTGGATCGCCGACGCGCCCCGAGCGCGACATGGCAGAGGATGATGTGGTGGACATGCAGTTGCCGGAAATCGTGGAGATTGCGCAGGCACACAAGATTCATCCTGCGGTGGTGTGCATCAAGTGGGCGGCGCAGCGCGGGCAGATACCCATTCCTTTTTCTGTACGGGAGAGCGAATATCGCTCTAATTTGGAGTGCGTGACCAAGGACCCGCTGACGGAGGAGGAGATGGCGCGCATCAATGCCTTAAACTGCAACTGCCGTTTGGTGAAGGGACAGGTTTTCCTATGGGAAGGTGCGCAAGGCTGGGAGGATCTTTGGGATTTGGACGGCGTGATCGTGTAACGGGTTTTTACGGGTTGAAAAAGGGTAGGGATTGGCAAACCTGGCAAAAAAGAGTTGGGGAGCGTGGATGCCGGAGACAATGTGTTTTCGGCATCCGGCTGTCCGGCGGGATCGAGCGCGGCAATGCAGGAACGTGCAGAACAGCGAAAGAAGGCTGTTTTTTATTGCACTTTCTGCTTTTTGTGTGTTAAAATGACTTTGCAGAGCAAAACTGTAAATATGTGTACAGACAGGAGTGGAAACGATGCAGATTGAAATGTTTATCAACTTTGACGGGAACTGCCGTCAAGCCGTGGAATTTTACGCAAAGGTGTTTCAGACTGAGGTGCAGGGATTGATGACGTATTCCCAAGTGCCGCAGGACGAGAATCACCCGGTTGCAGAAGCGGACAAAGATCGCGTGATGTACGCCGGAATCCCTGTTGGGGGTATGACCCTGATGTTTATGGATATGCCGTCCGGCATGCCGCTTACGGTGGGGGATAATATCAATCCGACCATCAATGTGGATGACAAAAATGAGGTGACGCGTCTGTTTGAAGCGCTCAAAGAGGGTGGCACGGTTTATACAGAGCCGCAACAGACTTTCTTTAGCGAGTGGTATTGCATGGTGAAGGATCGGTATGGGGTAAACTGGCATATTTTGTACTATAATCCGCAGCAATAGCAGCGAAGGCTTCGGGTCAAATTGACCGGAAGCCTTTTTTATTTGCTGAAACAAGCGGCAAGCACCAGCCACGCGGGTGGACAAGAAAGTTATCGCTTACAGGTGGATTCGTGAGACAAGCGAAGCAGAGTGAGAGACTGCAAGGATTTTGAAAGATTCGGCAATGTGGGTGGGGGATGAAGCGGATACACAAAGCGTTGATGCTTTGCAATCGGAAAAGAGGCGGCGCAGCATTGACAGAAGATGCAAATAATGTGTAACTGATTCACATTTTTTGTTGATTTTGTTCGTAATTATGAAAGAAATGATTAAAACTGAAAAAATAAGATAAAAAACGGTAACCGCCAGCGACGAAAATACGCGTAGCACAAGGGGATTTTGTGGTAAAGCACATGGAGTAGAGGAAGTTTTCAAAAAAAATAAATCAAATTTCAAAATATATATTGACAAATGAAAATACATACTGTAATCTACACTTATAGGATTTGAAACCTATTTTACAAAACCTATTTCACAACGAAACTCAAACGACTTTTTCGCTGCGCGGGACTGTCGAGTATGAATCAACAAAACAACAGCATTGAAAAAACAAACAGGGTTTGCGGTAAGCCACACAGGATTTGTGGCAGGGTAGTTTTCAGAACAAAAAAACAGTAATTTTATAAAACATAAGTGTTTTATGCGATATATTCGTTTACCCAAAAAACGGATGAGAACCATGGTGAGAATTTTAGGTTTATGGTTTGGTAAAGCCATAAATAAAAATATTCAGGAGGAAGAAAAATGAAAAAAATTATTTCGATCGTACTGCTCGTCGTGTTGATGGGCGCACTGTTTGCGGGTTGCTCTATGACCCCGAGCACGGCTCCGGCATCCGAGGCTCCGGCGTCCGAGGCTCCGGCAGCCGAAGCACCTGCGGCGGACGCTCCGGCAGCGGAAGCGCCTGCGGCAGCAGACGGCAACTACAAAGTTGGAATCACGATCCAATCTTTGGAAAACAGCTATTGGGCCGGTGTTTTCGGAGAAGTGGAAAAACTGTTGAAAGATAAAGGCTGGGAATATACCATTTTGTCTTGCAACGACAACTCTGCTACGCAGATCCAGCAGCTTGAAAACTTCATCAACAACAAAGTTGACATGATCATGGTACATCCTTCCGACCCGAACGCATTGGAAGATTACCTGAAAAAGGCAAGAGAAGCCGGCATCAAAGTGATGTGCTGGGACGATGCGATGACCAACACCGATTTGAACTGGGTGCTGGATAATGCGGAACTGGGCTATACCATTGGCGATGCGGCCGCAAAATTCATCAACGAAAAATATACCGGAGATCAGAAAGCAAAAGTGGCTGTGATGAACTATCCGCAGACCCCCATCCTGCTGGACAGAGAAAACGGCATCCTGAAAGCTTTGGAAGAAAAGGCTGCAGGGAAATATGAGATCGTTGCACAGCAACCGGCAATCGACGCACAGGCTGCTCTGGCAAACATGGAAACCATTTTGCAGGCAAATCCTGACACGACAATCGTATGCTCCATCGGTGCCGGCGGCGACATCGGCGCAAACGAAGCGTTTATGACCAAGTTCAGCGGCAAGATTCCGGAAAATGTGGGTATCTTCTCTGCTGACGCGACGCAGCAGCAGCTGGAATCCATCGTGAATGGCGAAGCTAGCCGCGCATCGGTAGGCTTTGAAGGCTCCAACAAAAAGACGGCTGAGGCTGTTGTAGATCTGTACGAAAAACTGTTGAAGGGCGAATCATTCCCGGATCATAACCTGGTTAGACCGCTGCTCGTCATTGACGCGGCGAACGCTGCTGAATATCTGAAAGACTATCAATAAGAGAAAATCCAAATAATTTTTTGCAGAATTGGATGGATCGGGGCTGCCTACGGGTGGCCCTGCTTCTCAAAGTGAGATGGAATGAGGTTTGTCTTATGAACGAAGAATACGTTTTACAACTGAAGAATATCTCCAAATCTTATCCGGGCGTTCAAGCATTGAAGGATGTTTCTCTTGAGGTGAAACCGGGAGAGATTCTAGCGCTGATCGGCGAGAATGGAGCGGGGAAGTCGACTTTGATCAAGACTTGCTCGGGCGCGGTGATTCCGACGTCGGGCAAGATTATCGTCAATGGAAAGGGATTTTCCAGCATGACGCCGCAGCTTGCAGCGGAGAACGGAATTGCAATCATTTATCAGGAGTTTAACAATGTAAAGGGGCTTTCAGCCGCTGAAAACTTGTTTTTGGGAAATCCGATCAAAAAGGGTTTTATGATCGACATGAAGGCGATGGAGCGGGAAGCGGAAAAAGCCTTTGCACAACTGAACATTAAAATCAATCCTAAAAAAATGGCAGGGGAACTGACAGTTGGATATCAGCAGATGGTGGAAATTGCGAAAGCAATCAAGCAGAAGGCAAAGGTATTGATCATGGATGAGCCTTCCGCGCCGCTGACGAGTGCGGAAGTGGAAAGCATGTTTAAGGTGTGCGAACTGCTGAAATCGCAGGGGGTTTCCATCATTTATATCTCGCACCGTCTGGACGAGATTTTCCGGCTTTCCGACCGCATTGTGGTGCTGCGCGACGGAGAATATATCAAAACACTGACCACAAAGGAATCCACGGTGGATGAACTGATCCAACTGATGGTGGGACGAAGCCTGACGGAGACCTATCCGCCACGTGAAGGCTGCATCAATCAAGACGAGGTGGTGCTGGAACTGGACGATGTGTGCGGCAACGGAGACCACAACATCAGCCTCAAGGTACACAAAGGGGAGATCCTTGGGCTGGGAGGCTTGGTGGGAGCCGGGCGCACCGAGCTGGCACAGATGATTTTTGGAGATGTGGCAAAGACATCCGGCAAAATCATTTTAAACGGCAAGGAGATTTCACCCAAAAGCCCGCGGCAGGCGATTGACTATGGTATCGCTTTGGTGCCGGAGGATCGTAAACGCCACGGTGCGTTGCTGGACCTTTCCATTAAAACAAACATCAATATGCCGTCCTACAAGAGCATTTCTGCGGGATCGGTCATCAACAGCCGCAAGGAGGCGCAGACGGCGGTGAAGTACAAAGAGAGCCTTGCCATCAAAACCCCCAGCCTGAACCAGTTGGTGAAAAACCTGAGCGGCGGCAACCAGCAAAAGGTGATTTTGGGGAAGTGGCTGGCAGCGAACTCGGAGCTGATTATCTTTGACGAACCCACGCGCGGCATTGATGTGGGCGCGAAATTTGAAATTTATGTGCTGATGAATGAATTGGTGAAACAAGGCAAAAGCATTCTGCTGATTTCCTCGGAGATGGAGGAATTGATGGGGATGTCTGATCGCATTATTGTTTTGGCGGAGGGACACATGACCGGAGAACTCAGCAAGGACGAGTTTGACCAGAACGCAATCATGAGAATGGCATCTGCCGTTTAGGAGGGAAGAAAATGAAAGAGAGAGTTTTACCCCGCGTAAAAGAAAACGCGATATGGCTGGTTCTGATTGCGCTGTTTGTTGCATTTTCTATCGCAAGCGCAAACTTTTTGACGGAATCTAATATTTTTACTGTGCTAAGACAGGTTTCAATGTTTGGCATCGCGGCCGTTGGTATGACGTTCGTTATTTTGATCGGCGGCATCGATCTTTCCATTGGATCGATTATCACACTGGTGAACGTAGTCTGTGCATATTTAATGGTGAACATGAAGTTTAACATCCCGGTGGCGATTATAGTATCCTTGCTGCTGGCGCTGGGCATCGGCGCACTGAACGGCTTCATGATTTCGCGGATGCGTATGCCTGCGATCATTGCAACCTTTGCGACCCAGATCATTTTTGAGGGTTTGGCGTATATCATTTGCGGCGGCGTTCCCATCTATGGATTTAATGAAGCGTTTAAGATCATTGGACAAGGCTATGTTGGACCTGTTCCGGTGCCTGTTATCATTATGGGTGTATGCTTTGCGCTTGGTGCATTTATTTTGCACAAAACGTTCTTCGGGCGGTATTTTTACGCAGTAGGCGGCAACGAGGATGCTTCGAGACTTTCGGGCATTAAGGTGCGTTCGGTTAAATTTTGGATTTACTGCTTGTCCGGCTTGTTTGCGGGTATCGCGGGCGTTGTGATGCTTTCGCGCACCAATTCCGCGCAGCCTACGGCGGGCAAGGGATTTGAATTTGACGTAATCACCTGCGTGGTGTTGGGCGGCGTATCCGTCAGCGGAGGATTCGGGCGTATTGCCAACGTCATTGCGGGTACCATGATCATCGGAATCTTGACCAATGGTATGATTTTGATGAACATTGATACCTATATGCAAATGGTGGTCAAGGGCATTGTGCTCATTCTGGCGGTGGGCTTTGACAGCTTGCAGAACAGCAAATCGCTGTCTAAGTGATACGAAAAGGACGAGGAGAAAAGATAATGAAAGCGACTATGATTCAACAGCAAATGACGGACCCCAAGACCATTGTATTTCGAGAGATACCCACTCCGGCGGCGTCGGAAGGTAAGGTGCTGATCCGCATTAAGCGCATTGGGGTATGTGGCAGTGACATCCATGTTTATCATGGGCAGCATCCATACGTCAGCTATCCGTTGACGCAGGGGCACGAGGTGTCCGGCGAAGTGGTGGCGGTGGGCGATGGTGTAAGCGGGTTTGAACCGGGACAGAAAGTGACGATAGAGCCGCAGGTATTCTGCGGGAAGTGTTATCCTTGCACACACGGGAAATATAACCTTTGTGAGGAACTCAAAGTGATGGGCTTTCAGACTGTTGGAACGGCGAGTGAATACTTTGAAGCGGACGCCTCTAAGGTTGTAGTGCTGCCGGAAAACCTGTCCTTTGACGAGGGCGCAATGATCGAGCCTTTGGCGGTGACGGTACACGCGTGCAGGCGGTCGGGAGAGGTTGCGGGTAAAAAGCTGGCGGTGCTGGGAGCAGGCCCGATCGGGCTGCTGCTATGCCAGACGCTAAAGGCATTTGGCGCAGCTGAAGTGATGGTGACGGATATTTCGGACTACCGGCTGGATTTGGCAAAGCAATGCGGCGCAGACTATGTGTTTAACACCAAAAACGTGGATTTTGGCAAAGCGATGCTGGAAGCTTTTGGCAAGGACAAAGCGGACATCATCTATGATTGCGCAGGCAACGATATCACAATGGGTCAAGCGATCCAAAATGCGCGCAAAGGCAGCATCATCATGCTGATTGCGGTATATGCGGGTATGGCGAACGTGGATTTGGCGAAACTGAACGATTCGGAAATTGATTTGATGACATCCATGATGTATCGGCATGAGGACTATGTGGACGCAATCCGCATCGTTGAAGAGGGAAAAGTGAACCTAAAACCGCTCATCAGCAAGCATTTTGCGTTCAAAGAATATCAGCAGGCGTATGAGTACATTGATGCGAATCGAGAAACCACGATGAAAGTTTTGATTGATGTAGATGCGCTGTAAGCGGAACGCGCTTTGCGCGCAGAGTACGGCGGAAATTTGGTGGCCGGCGTTTGGAAAAGGACGACAGTGATTGCAGTAAATTTTTAAAGGAGACTGAAGGAAATGGGAATTTTAGAAAGAATGCGTTTGGATGGCAAGGCGGCGTTTGTGACCGGCGGTGCACGCGGCATTGGCAAGGCGATTGCGGAAGCGATTGCGGAGGCCGGCTGCGATGTGGCGATTGTAGATCTTGACATTGCCGAAGCGCAGAAAACGGCAGACGAGATTGCAAAGCTCGGCGTAAAGACGATTGCGATTCAAACAGACGTGACAAACGAGGATGAAGTAACCGAGATGATGGATAAAATCCTCAAGGCGTTTGGCAAGCTGGATGTGGCGTTTTGCAATGCAGGCATTTGCCTGAATGTGGCAGCGGATGAGATGACATACGACCAGTTTAAAAAGGTGATCGACATTAATTTGAATGGCGTATTCCTCACCTCGCAGGCGGCTGCAAAGGTGATGCTTAAGCAGGGCAGAGGCTCCATCATCAACACCGCCTCGATGTCCGGACACATTGTGAATGTGCCGCAACCGCAGTGCGCATACAATGCGTCTAAGGCGGGTGTTATCATGCTGACCAAATCGATGGCGGTGGAATTTGCCAAGAAGGGCGTGCGCGTCAACTCCATCAGCCCGGGGTACATCGGTACGGATCTGATTTTGGAGGCGGAGCACCTCAAGGCGTTGATTGCGGAGTGGAACGGCCTTTCGCCAATCGGGCGCTTGGGCAGACCGGATGAACTGCAAGCGATTGCCGTCTATCTGGCGGGCGACGCAAGCGACTTTACCACGGGATCGGACTTTGTGATTGACGGCGCGTTCACCTGCTTCTGATCGCTTGCGGTGGGGATGACAGGATTGTGTTTTGGCTGAGAGTGCTGTCCCGCTTGGAACCGGAAGCGGGGCAGTAACCATATATTTTGCGTGAGGGCTAAGAAGTGGAACGTTCGAGATTCGGGCGGGAAATGTCGCGCGGTTGGCGGCGGACGGGTTCGGCTGTTTTGTGATAGAGGTTCGGCTGTTTTCTGATATTGCAGAGCCTTTACATCCGAATCGGTTGTTGCTATACTTGAGGCATCGAGTCCGAAATTGGCAGATTGCGCTGGCAGTCCGGCCTTGACACAACGTTGTGCAAAGCAAAATTACGGGATAGGATGGCTGAAACAGGTATGAATGTAAGCGACGTAAAACAGGACAACAGCAACAGAATCTACTTCTACTTACACGAGAACCGTGTGGCGACAAAGCGCGAAATTGCAAATCAACTGGAGCTGAGCCTCCCGACGGTTTCAAAGACGCTGACCTCGCTGGTAGGACAGGGATTGATAGGGTGCCATACCAAGATCAGTAACAAGCAGGGGGGCAGAAACCCCGTAGCATACACCTATAATCCGGACGCTATGCTGGCGATCGGTGTGGACATTGCAAAACATCACATTAAGACGGCAGCGGTAGATTTGGATGGGAATATCCTGCACTACACGCACCGCAAGAAGGAATATCGCCGGACAGAAGGACAACTGGAGGCGATCGGGCAGGAAGTAGAGCGGCTGGTGCGTGAGGCAAAGCTGAACCGTGACAAGGTTTTGGGTGTGGGCATCGCCGTGCCGGGATTGATCGATTACGAAAAGGACTGCGTGGTAGATGGTCGCGTGGTGGACAACACGGGCATGACACACGCAGAATATGCGCGGTACATCAAATTCCGGACGCAGCTGGTTCACGATTCCGAGGCGGCGGGCTTTTCCGAAGTGTTTCGTTCGCCGGAACTTGCCACGGCATACTATTTCTGTCTGGGATACAGCGTGGGTGGCCCCGTCTTTATTAATGGCGAGGGATACCGCGGGGACGGACTTTTCAGCGGCGAAGTCGGGCATCTGAATTTGGTGCCGAACGGGCGGCAATGCTATTGCGGTCGCAAGGGATGCTTTGACCCGTATCTGAATGTGCAGGTGCTTTCGCATCACACAGACGGCAATTTGGCGTTGTTCTTTGAAAAGGTGGAGCAGGGCGACGAGAGACTGAACGCAGTATGGGAACGATATCTGGATCATCTTGCGCAGGCTGTGACGGAAATCAGAATGATGTTTGGATGCAAAATCATTTTGGGTGCAGATGTGGGCGCGTTCATCGATCGTTATATGCAGACGTTATGCGAGCGTGTGGATGCGATCAGCCCGTTTGGGGAGCAGTCTGCACAGTTCTTGTTCCCCTGCCATAACAAAAAAGAGGCGATTGCAACTGGTGCGGCGCTGTACTTTATACAGGATTTTTTAGAGCATTACACGGGAGAAGCGATTTGACATCATGACGCTCCTTTCGCTGTGCGCGGGAAATCCGGTGCATCGTCCAACAAGGATAAGAGAGGAGATCATTCATGTTAGCAGCAGTATTTCAAGGAAAAGGGAAGCTGGAACTTCAGGATATTCCTGTGCGGGAGCCGGAACCGGATGAAGTGACCATTCGGGTGGAAGTTTGTGGTGTGTGCGGCACGGATCTGCATATCTTCCACGGCGACCAAGGTGCGGCGGACACGCAACCGGGCACCGTATTGGGGCACGAATTTTCAGGAACCGTTTGCAAAGTCGGCAGTGCGGTGACGGCGCTGAAGGTGGGAGACCGCGTAAGCGTAGACCCGAATGATTATTGCGGAAGCTGTTACTATTGCCGCAACGGGCAGGCGCATTTTTGTGAAAATATGATTGGAATCGGCACCACAACGAGTGGAGGTTTCGCCGAATATTGTACATTTCGAGCAAAACAGGCATACAAGCTGGCAGATGCGACCCCGCTGGAGTTTGGCGCGTTTGCGGAGCCGGTGGGCTGTTGCCTGCACGGGATTGACTTGTGCGGCATCAAGGCGGGCGATACCGTACTGGTGATTGGCGCGGGTACGATTGGTCTGATGATGATTCAGCTTGCCAAGATTTCCGGTGCTGCCAATGTGGTGGTGGTAGAGCCTGTGGCACAGAAGCGGGAGAGTGCGCGCCAACTGGGCGCGATGCTGTGCATCGATCCCACGCAGGAGGATCCTGCCTTTGCAATGGAGCGCAGCGGGCTGCCGCCTGTGGACGTGAGCATTGAGTGCGTGGGGCTGGGCAAAACCGTTGCTGAGGCGATTCGTTTGTGCGGCAAAGGCGGCACGGTGATGATGTTTGGGCTGACCCCGCCGGACTGCGAAGTGCCGATGATGCCTTTTGATGTCTTTCGCAGGGAATTGAAGCTGACGGCTTCCTTCATTAACCCGTATACCTTGCAACGGTCGCTGAATCTGATTGAGAGCGGGAAGCTGGACATAGAAGGGTTTCAGGCCGTGAAGGTGCCGATGAAGGACATTGTAAGTGTGTTTGAAGACCCGGCGTATCGTGCGATGGGGAAAATCCTGATCGTACCGTAAGCGCGAAGACAAAAAAGGGGATAGATAAAATGACCAGAAGAGAAGCAATTATTAGTTTAATCAAAGGGGAAAATCCGGGATATACGCCGCATCATTTTGATTTAACGCTCAAAATGACGGATCGTCTGGCGCAACACTATGGCTACGATAGAGAAGGGGTGGAGGACTTTATTGGCAATCATCTGCTGTATCTCGATCCTGCTACGGGGTTTCGCAACGCGGAAGGCGGGCTGTATGTAGATGAATTTGGCACGACATGGGATGCGGAGGGCAACTATGACGTGGGCGACTGGGGTATGGTGGCGTTTCCGGTCAAAAACTATGATTTTTCAGGCTATACGTTTCCCGATGGTAAGGACGAGGGAAAATATGATGACGCGATTCAAGTGATGCAGCAGTACCGTGACCGCTTTAATGTGATGCGCATTACAGGGCCGATGAACCTTGCGTGGTACACGATGGGGTTTGACGAGCTGCTTGCGGGAATGTTGATTGAAAAAGACACGCTGCACATGGTGTATGAAAAGGTGACCGATTACATCTGCAACCTGATCGAGCGCATTCCGGCGGGCGTGGACGCGGTGCGTATGGTGGAGGACTGGGGCGTGCAATCGGGGTTGATGATCTCAAGGGAGCTTTGGATGGAGTATATCTACCCTTGCTATGTGCGCATTTACGGCGCGATTCGTGGCAAGGGGATGTATGTGATGCAGCACAGTTGCGGCGACATCACCGAACTGATGCCCGTGATGGTGGAGATGGGTGTGGACATTGTGGACGCGATGCAGCCGGAATCCATGGACTTGCATTATATTAAAAAAGAATTCGGTAAAGACATCGTGCTATTCGGCGGAGTGGGATCGCAAAGCACCATTCCGTGCGGAACGCCGGAGGAAGTGATTGCAGACGCACAGCGCACCTTGGACTTTATGGGCGCGGGCGGCAAATATATTTTAGGGCCGGCAGGGTCTATCCCGACCGAAGCGCCGATGGAAAATGTGATTGCGTTTGTGGAGTTTTGCAAAGAGCTGAAGGAGAAGGGGATTTGACTGCCGGATGCTGCGTAGATGTGGGGCGCGCCGAAGCATATGAACAATTTTAAAGCATCGTAATGCGTACGGAACAAAAAAACAGCTTTGTAGTTTGGTTTATCCGTGTTTTTTAGTTGTTCAAGTGCAAGCGTTTTGGCAAAGCTGCTTGAAACCTTACACTCGGTTGGCAGATTTTAAACAATTCTGTTATTCAGTAGACATTATCATAGAAAAGAGGAAATCGGTATGAATGGAAATGGTGCGTCGGGCGGCGCAGGTGCCGCGATTGAACAGGGAAAGACCTCTCTGGCGATTGAACTGGGGTCAACCAGAATCAAAGCCGTATTGATTGGCGAGGAGCATACGGTGCTTGCGTCCGGTGGCTACGGATGGGAAAATAAATATGAAAACGGCGTGTGGACCTATGACTTGAACGACGTATGGATTGGATTGCAGGACTGCTATCAATCCTTGGTGCAGGATGTGCGAGAGAAATACGGTGTGGAACTGACTACGGTGGGGTCCTTGGGATTTTCCGCCATGATGCACGGATATATCCCCTTTGACGAAAACGATCAGTTGCTGACGCCTTTTCGCACTTGGCGTAATACAATGACGGAAAAAGCGGCGGCAGAACTGACAAAAAAATTCGGGTTCAACATGCCGCAACGCTGGAGCACGGCTTATCTGTGGCAGGCGATTTTAGACGGGGAGCCGCATGTGCGCAACATTTGCTACTATACAACGCTGGCGGGCTATGTGCACTGGAAACTGACAGGACGAAAGGTAATCGGCATCGGTGACGCATCCGGCATGTTCCCCATTGACAGCACCATCAATGATTACAATGCCAAGATGATTCAGCAGTTTGACGAGCTATTGGCGCACCACGATATTCCATGGTCGCTGCGCGACATACTGCCTCAGGTGATGCTGGCGGGTGAAGTGGCAGGCACGCTGACTCCGGAAGGTGCGCGGCTGCTGGATGTGACGGGGAAATTGCAATCGGGCATCCCGGTTTGCCCTCCGGAAGGGGATGCGGACACCGGCATGGTTGCGACCAACAGTGTCGATGTGCGTACAGGCAATGTTTCTGCGGGAACGTCCAGTTTTGCTATGATTGTTCTGGAAAAGGCGCTTTCGGCGGTACACATCGAGATCGATATGATCACCACGCCTGCGGGACGGCCGGTGGCGATGGTGCATACCAACACTTGCACCTCGGACATTGACGCATGGATTAAGCTGTTTAAAGAGGCGGCGGAGGCGCTGGGTGCAACATTCGACACCAATACGCTGTACAACACGTTGTATAAAAAGGCGCTGGAAGGCGATGCGGATTGCGGTGATCTGATGGCGTACAACTATTATTCCGGCGAACCGATCACTGAAATTGAAGGTGGAAAGCCGTTGCTGGTGCGTGAACCCGACAGCCGGTTTACGCTGGCAAACGTGATGCGCACACATCTGTTTTCTGCACTGGGCACGCTTAAAATTGGAATGGATATTCTATTTGATGCGGAGCAGGTTAAGGTGGACATTATCTCAGGACACGGCGGGTTCTTTAAAACCGAAGCTGTGGGTCAACGGATGATGGCGGCGGCGCTGGGCACGCCTGTTTCGGTAATGGAGACGGCGGGCGAGGGCGGCGCATGGGGTATGGCGCTACTCGCAGCGTATATGCGGTGCAAGCAGGAAGGTGAAACGCTGGAAGCGTACCTCAAGAACAGGGTGTTTGCGCATGCTAAGGAAAGCACGTTGGCGCCAACGGAAGAGGATATGCGCAGCTTTGACGCATTCTTGCAGCGTTACAAGAAGGGTCTTGTGATTGAGAAGGCAGCGGTAGAAAGCATGGCGTGAAGGGTGAGTGACCGAGCGGACACGCACAGAACGTGTGTGCGGCATTGATCACCGCAGATGAATATACAAAAAGAGCTTGCGGAATGGTAACTTCTCCTCTCCATTCTGTCAGGCTCTTTTTGGCGTGGAGCGAATAAAGCGCGTTGTTGCACAGCGCGTAAGTTTTGGCATGATGAAAGATGCGGCGCAATACGGCATTCAAGTAAAGGGATATATGGTAGGCGCCGGGGCGGTGAACGCGCGCAAAGATGGTACGGTGTGCCGGTTGAGGGGCGGTGTGGAAGTTCTGCTTGTAAAACGGAACGTATCGGTTGCGTGGAGAGGCGGCCTTTGTACATCGTGAAAATGTACGAGAGGTGCATACAAACGATTGACTTGCGTAGGCATTCCTGCTATACTGAACACACAACTGAATGAGGATAAGGGGAGGCGACTGTTTGCCTGAGAGGAAATCGTTTTGGTTTCGACCCTCTGACCTGATACGGATAATGCCGTCGTAGGGATTATGGATTCTATAATTTTGTACTGTATCAATGTCAGATTTGATGCAGTATTTTTTTGTTAGAGGATTGGTTGTTTATGAAAAAGAGATCAATGATCTACCCGGTTATCAGCATTGCGATCGTGCTTGTGATTTGGGAACTGGTGGTGTGGATATTTGAGATTCCCGGCTATTTGTTCCCGTCCTTTCACCAAGTGATTCTTACGTTTTGTGAGGAGTTTTTGGTGCTGTGTAAGCACGGGCTGACCACACTGACGGAGGCGGGAATTGGATTGGTGATGGCTACGGTGATTGCCTTCGCGCTGGCAATTTTGATGGATTGGTTTTCACTGTTTAAGAAGAGCGTTTATCCGCTGCTGGTAGTGACGCAGACCATACCGATCATTGTGCTGACCCCGATTTTTCTAATTTACTTTGGATTTGGGATGCTGCCCAAGATTATTACGGTGGTGCTGATGTGCTTTTTTCCCATTGCGATTTCCTTTGCGGATGCGCTGGCAAGGGCAGATGGCGATACCATCAACCTATTCCGGTTATATCAGGCAAACAAGATGCAGATTTATCGGTATATCAAGATTCCATCGGCGCTGGGCGCGCTGTTTTCGGGGATGAAGATTGCTGCGACATACTGCATCAGCGGCGCGGTGGTGGGCGAATGGATTAGCTCGGACAGCGGGCTGGGATATTACATGCTGCGCGTTAAAAATAGCGGAGCGCTGGACAAGGTGTTCGCCTGCGTATTGTTTATTATTGCTCTTTCGCTGTTGATGAACGGCGCTGTGAAAGGGCTGCAAATTTTATGTGTGAAGAAGAAAAGAGGTAAAAAATGTTGAGGCGAGGAAAAAAGGTTCTTTTGATTGGTTTGGTGGCAATGCTGGGGCTGTTTGCGCTGGCGGGGTGCGGCAATGCGCCGCAGGCAAACGATGTGGCTGCCACGACGGGTGGTGCGACAGACAAGGTGACGCTTGTGCTGGATTTTGTGACCAACACCAACCACACAGGCATTTACGTGGCGCTCAACAAGGGATATTATGCGGATGCGGGCATTGATCTGGATGTGAAGCAACCGGGCGACAACGCGACCAGCCTGAGCGTGGTGGCGAACAACAAGGCGGAATTTGGGATCAGCTATCAAGAAGATGTGACGTACGCGCTGACCGGCGAGGAACCCTTGCCCATCAAAGCGATTGCGACCATCATTGCGCACAACACGTCCGGTTTTGCCAGCGCGAAAGAGAAGGGGATTTCCACGATTAAGGACTTTGAAAACAAAGTCTACGCGGGATGGGGCGCACAGAGCGAAGAGGCGGTTTTAAAGGCGGCGATGAACAGCGTGGGCGCAGATTTTTCCACCTTGAAGATGATTACCAGCGACGGCAGCGGCCCGGCGGCATTGAAATCCAATGTAGATATCATGTGGTTTTTTGAGGGGTGGGACTGCATCAAAGCCAAGCGCGACGGCATTGAGCTGAACTATATGCCACTTTCGGAAATTGACCAAAGGCTGGATTATTACACGCCTGTGATCATTTCCGGCACAAAGACGCTGGAGCAAAACCCGGATTTGGCGGCGCGATTTGTGCAGGCAACCAAGAAGGGTTATGAATATGCGATTGCAAACCCTGAGGAATCGGCGAAGATTTTGTATGAATATGCGCCGGAATACGACTATGAGTTGCTGCTGGATTCGCAAAACTATCTTTCCCCAAAATATCAGGATGATGCTGCGGCGTGGGGTGTGATGCAGGACAGCGTGTGGGATGGCTACACGGATTTCATGTATGAAAATGGTCTGATTGATCAAAAAATTGCGGCGAGTGAGTGTTATACCAATGAATTTATCAAAACCGAAGCTGGAACTAAAACAAATTAGCTTTCAGTATGAAAATGAAAATGTGCTGGAGAACCTGTCTTTTGCGGTGGGCGAGCAGGAGTGCATTGCGTTGCTGGGACCGAGTGGTTGCGGGAAATCGACATTACTGAACGTGATTTCCGGGTTGTATCCACCGTCCGGCGGGTCTGTGTTTGTGGACGGCGCAGAGGTGAAGGGGATTTCCTCTATCTTTGCATACATGCCGCAGAAGGACTTGCTGCTACCGTGGCTGAATGTGCTGGATAATGTGTGTTTGTATGGGATGCTGCACCAGATTGACTTGAAACAGAAGGCGTTGGAACGTCTGGAAGAATTTGGCTTGAAGGGGTATGAAACGGCATACCCCGACGAGCTTTCCGGTGGGATGCGCCAACGCGCAGCATTTTTGCGTACGGCTTTATGCGATGCGGACATTCTGCTGCTGGATGAACCGTTTGCGTCTCTGGACGTAATCACGCGGGAGGAGATGCAGGAATGGCTGATTCGTCTGCGCAAGACATGGAACAAGACCATGATTCTGGTGACCCATGACATCGACGAAGCGATTTTGCTGGCAGATCGCATCTTGATTTTGAACGAAAATGTGCGGAATATTTCTTGGGAATATAAAATCGAACAGCATGAGAGCACAAAGGAATGGATGCTACATGCCTTGGAAATCAAGCAGGAAATCTGCGCGCGGATTCGTGAGGGGCGCAGGCAATGAGAGTGGATGCGCATACGCATGTAACACCGGATGAAATTGATTTTTTGCGCAGTAATGAAGTGGCATGCATCGTGAACGGGGCTAGCCCGGAGGAATGGACGCGCAATTTGGAATGGGAGCGGCACCCGCTTATTTTTGCAAGCTATGGGGTGCATCCTTGGAATGCAGGACAATTTAACCCGGCGGTTTTGAAGGATTTTTGCCCGGCAATCGTGGGAGAAATCGGCATGGATTGCGTTTGGTGTGAGGTGGATCTGTCGGTGCAGCGGGACTGCTTTTTGCAGCAACTGGAACTGGCGGCGCAATGGGGCGCACGTGTGATGCTGCATACAAAGGGCTGTGAGCGGGAAATCTTGGAGTTGATACGAAACGTTCCATTGACATATTGTGTGCATTGGTATGCGGATTTGGCTTATTTGAAGGGGTATTTGGACGCGGACTGCTATTTTACGGTGCCGATCATGCTGCGCGACGATGCGACGATGCGAGAGATAATCAGACACATTCCGGCGGAGCGGTTGATGCCCGAAAGCGACGGCATTGGCGCGGTGGCGTGGGCGCTGGGAAGGCCGGTCTCGCGTTGTGAATATCTTTCTTTGCTGGATCAGTGCGCCGACTGGGTAGCGGACATCCGGGGAGAGGACGCGGTGTGGATGCAAACGCAGATGGAAGAGAATTTCCGGAGGTTTGTACAGGGGAAATAATGTGCGCTGCCTGACAGGGCAGGGCATTTTTTTTGCATTTCGTGTAAGGTACACTTGACATTCCATGAAAGATGAGTATACTGTGTGTAAGGTGTACTTGACATGGAGAGGGCGATGGAATGCAAAACAATGTGAGAGAAATGCGAGAGAACCTTGGGCTGACACAAAAGGAGCTTGCCGAACGGATGGGGGTATCCAGACAGGCGATCAATGCCATTGAGACGGGAAAATTTGACCCGTCAATTTGGTTGGCGTACGACTTGGCGCGCTACTTTGCAGTATCCATAGAAATCTTGTTTTGCTTTCGTGAGGAGGATAGAAGATGATTCGTATTCTAAAATATCCGGCGACCAACGTCACGTGCATTAGCCTGTTTACGGCTTTTTATGCAATGCTTTTTCTGACGAGTACGTTTTCTGCTGTGCACGAGGGAAATGCTGCTCTGCGCGGATGGAGTGCGTTGCTTGCAGCGGGCGGGCAATCTTATCTGGCTTATGTACTGATCGCGCTGACGGTGGTGGTGGTCGTTCTGCTGTTGCTGCGCCGTAGACCTTATGACGAGTATCAGACTGCACACTTAGCGAATTGCATCTTTGTGGCGTTTGTGCTGACTGTTTTGGCAATCGCGCTATTCTGCATGCTGATGCTGCTGGACGCATCGGCGGTACGAGAAAAATTTATGATGTTTGCGGCGCTGCACTGGGGTACCGTGGTGCTCGCGGATTTGGTGTTTGTACTGCGGTACGGGAAATCTGCATGAATATTTTGCTGATTCAGCCCAAAATGAATCCGCGTCCGATGGATACGGATTTGAAGATGCGTATGTCTCCTTCATGGGCGCTACTAACCATCGTACAGTTGACGCCGGAGGGGCATGAGGTGCGCATGGTGAACGAGAATGTTTGCAAGATCGATTTTGATGGTGCGGTTGATCTGGTAGGCATTACGGTGACGCTGGATGTGATGCCGCGTGCCATGCAGATTGCGGAGTGCTTTCGGGCGCGCGGGATTCCGGTGATTGCGGGAGGGGTACATGTGACCTGCTGCCCACAGAGCTGTGCGCCGCATTTTGATGCGGTTTGTGTAGGCCCTGCGGAGCGCGTTTGGGCGCGGGTAATCGCGGATGCGGCGTGTGGACGGCTGCAGTCTCGTTATGAGGATGTGCAGGGCTTTACAGGGGAAGAAATCGTTTCGCCTTGCTACGACATGCCTGAGTTGAAATCGTATCTGTTTTCCAACATCGTACTGACCAGCCGCGGCTGTCCGAATCGCTGTGACTTTTGCTACAATAGCTGCGCCAACAGGCTGTATGTGCACCGTCCCATCACGGATGTATTGCAAGATATTGACGCGATTCGAACGAGGCATGTGCTGTTTGTAGATGATAATTTTATCGGAGACACTGCGTATACGCGCGCTTTGTTGCAGGCCATGCTCCCGCTGAATTTGAAGTGGGGGGCTGCTGTAACCACCAAAATTGTGGATCATCCTGAACTGTTGGATCTGATGGCGCAATCGGGGTGTCAATGCCTGTTTATCGGATTTGAATCCATCAATCGATTGTCTTTATCCGGTGTACACAAGGGGAACCAAGTGAAGGAATATGATCGGCTGGTGCGCGAGATCCACCGCAGAGGTATTATGATCAACGCGAGTATGGTATTCGGGCTGGATGGTGATGAGCCGGACGTATTTGAGCGTACGCTGGATTGGCTGGTAAGCAGCAGAATTTCGACGCTGACTGCGCACATTATGACGCCATATCCGGGTACGTCGCTGCACGCGCGATTGATGCGGGAGGGACGCATCGAAGATGAGGACTTGTCCAAATATAATACAGCGAACGTGGTGTTTCGTCCGCAAGGAATGAGTGCAGAGGCATTGCGGCGCGGATATCTGTGGATGTATCGGCAGTTTTATTCCTTACGTAACATTGCAAAACGCATGCCGCGGCATAAGGCGACGCGCGCGCCGTATTTGATGTTTAATTTGTTTTATCGAAAATTTGGGAAGTGCACCGCTGCGTTGGCGCGGTTGATTCCGCTGCGTGTGATTGGAAAGCTTGCTGCCAAGCTATCTTATCGCACATGATGAGAAAGATCGGGATTGCTTTTTTGTGTGATGCAGTGATCGAAGCGGCTGGAGCAGTATTTGCTGCACAGACGTACCGTAACGCAAAGACATTGCCCAAAACTTGTGCGAGTAAATCGAGCAATTTGAGAACGGAGCGGAGCACTGACATCACCATGCTGATTGTGAAATATTTGAACGGAAATCAAAAAAATTGACAGCATGCTTGAACTCGAATAAAATGAGATGTGTACAGAGGAACCGTGATTGCGTGCAGGGTTCCTCTCTTGCATTACTGATTTGGAAGAGGGGGGCAATCATGCCTAAGATAAAGACGATCGCGCGTATGCGCAGTGCATTTCCTGAAAAGTTCGGCATTCCAAGACAAAGCGGCATCGTACCTGCGTTGCGCGCGTGCATTGTATTCGAGCCGGAGTATCGTAATGTCGATGCGCTGCGCGGGTTGGAAGGATTTTCGCACATCTGGGTATTATGGGGATTTTCGAAGGTAAAACAGGCTTCGTGGTCGCCTACCGTTCGCCCGCCGAAGCTGGGCGGAAACACGCGCGTGGGGGTGTTTGCGTCGCGTTCGCCTTTTCGCCCAAACCCCATCGGTCTTTCCAGTGTTGCGATCGAGCGCATTGAATGGGAAACACCGGAAGGTCCGTTGATCCACGTGCGGGGGGCAGATTTGCTGGATGGCACGCCAATATTTGACATCAAGCCATATTTGCCGTTTGCGGACAGCCATCCAGAAGCCGTAGCGGGCTTTGCGGAGCAGGTAGAGGACAAACCGCTTGCGGTGCACATCGATGCACAGTGGTTGGAACGGTTGCCACCGGAAGATGAGACCGTGATTCGGGCGCTGTTGGAGTCCGATCCGCGACCGGCTTACCAAGAGGATGCGGGGCGAATTTACGGCATGGCATACGGTAGCTATGAAATCAAGTTCCGCGTTGAGGATGATACTGTGATCGTGATGCAGGTTCAAGAGAGGGTGATACCGTGAGGACGGTCTTGCTGGTGATTGATATGCAAACAGGCTGGCTAAGGCGTGACGTGCATGCTAAGGAAGCGCTGATCGAAAATGTAAACGGGTTGGTGCATCGGTTTGCCGGGCGACCGATTTTTTTCATTCGGCATACCAACGGAAGCAGCTGCTTGAAAAATACGGAGAACTGGCAGATCGATAGCAGGATTTATGTGCCTGATGATGCCATCGTACTGGACAAAACACACAGCAGCGTGTTCCAGGAGGCATGCTTTTGCAGGAGGCTTGAAGAGGTGGGCGCAGCCAGACTGGTGATATGCGGGCTGGTAACCAATGGGTGCGTGCAGGCGGCGTGCTGTGATGGCGTCGCGCGCGGGTATTCCGTTGTGCTGGCAGAGGGCGCGCACAGCACATGGCATAAAAAGGCGGAGCGCGTCCTTGCGGATTGGAGCGTGCGCCTACGCGAGGCGGGTGTAGACTGTCAGCCTTGTGCGTATCTTGATGTGGAAAACCCGGAATCAACCCGCATGAGCTGATGCAGCGCATGAAAGGAAATAGCAGGAAACAAGAACATTAAAATCTGTAAAAATATTGCACTGTTTGACGATATTGTATATAATAATATTAATTGTATACAATGCAGGAGATGCAACATAAGAGTAGGAGACATCAGAATCAGGCGAGAGGAGAACAGAATATGGAATTGTTTACGGGTTACAACCACATTGGAATCTACGTCAAAGATCGAGAAGAGGCCATTCGCTTTTATGAAGAGGTGTTGAACTTTAAACTGCTGTTCCGAGTGGACAATGAATCAGACGGGATTCGCATTGGAATGCTGCAACTGGGAAATTGCACCATTGAAGTACTTCAGCTGCCGGACAATCCGGAAAGCGCGCTGCCTATGGCGGAGGCGACGCTCAACCATGTGGGCATTACAGTCGTAGATTTGGAACGGGCAATGGAACACGTCAAATCCTTTGGTTATGAATTTGAGGAACGGGGAATCTATGATGTCCCCAACTTTGGAAGCGAGACGTTGGATCTGAAAGTGGCGTTTTTTCGCGGCTTGAACAATGAAAGAATTGAACTATTTCAGGCGATCCACAAATAGCGGGATCGTCAACCTCCTGAACATGCAGCGCGGATGCACGAATGTGGTCTGCGCTGTTTTCGCTTTGTATCGTTTGAGTTGTGTGCGTGGCACAAAAAAGCCGCTTACGTTATGCAAGCGGCTTATGTGCTTGGCGTTATTGATAGCCAAATTCTTTCTTGGATGCAACATTATCCTTTGTGAGCATATAGCTGGGAACAATCGTTTCTTTATCGACTGATCCGGTGGAAAGGAACTGATAGATAGCATCGGCAGACGCGGTTGCGACATCGCCGGGCAGATATGCTGCCGTCGCTTTGTGAATCGTATTGTCTGCTTCGATTTCGTTCATTGCCGTGACGGTTCCGCCCATACCTGTAATGAGCTGGATGTCTGTTCTTCCGGCTTGCTCGATTGCCGTCATTGCGCCTGTGGTCGACTCGTCATCGTGCGTATATACGCCGTCGATTTCGGGATATGCTGCCAGCAGGTTGGACATTGCCTCGAATCCGGCGGTGCTGTTGAACTCGCCGTCAGCCTCACCCAGAATGCTGATGTTGGGATAGTCCTTGATGGTGTCGATAAAGCCATTATATCGATCCAGATCAATGGGGGTGCCAACATAACTTCTGAGGTGAACCAGCTTTACATCGTCCTGACCCTTGAAAAATTCACCGAAATATTTTGCTGCTTCGACGCCGCAAGCATAATTGTCGCCGGCGACGAATGCTGTTTTGGAATCATTTTCTGTGTTTCTGTCCATGACGATAACCGGTGTTCCGGAGTCATAAATCTCGCTGATGGTGGCTGTTAATTGTGAACCATCGACCGGCAGCACGGCAATCAGGTCATATCCGCCGTCTTTGAAGGTTTGCAGCACATTCATCTGATCCGCGCCATCGGTGGAACTTTTGATGGTTGCCTCGACATCTTCATGCTTGCCAAGCGCATCGGTCAGAATTTTGGCGTAGGATGCCTGCCACGCATTGTCTGCCGGTGGCAGTGAGACGGCGACTTTAAGGGTTGTAGAATCACCGGCAGGTGCCTCGGCGGGTGCTTCCGCAGGCGCCTCGGCGGGCGCTTCCGCGGGAGCCTCGGCAGGGGTATCGGCGGGAGCCTCAGAGGGCGCCGGCGCTGCTGCGGGAGCGCCGCACGCAGCAAAGGCGGCCACGCACAATACAACAACCATGAGCATAAGAATCATTTTCTTCATTTTTTTCTCCTCCTGTTTTTTTAATAGTTACGCGATTGCGCATTCCTTACGTTAGTCTTTATTTCTAGCCTGCAACAGGACTGCAATCAGAATGACCGCTCCTTTGAGCGCGCCGCTTAAATAGATGGAGATATCCAGCATGATCATCATATTGCTAACGAACTGCAACAAGATTGCGCCGATGACCGTGCCATACAAGGTGCCTCGTCCGCCGGACAGTGATGTTCCGCCAACCAAAACTGCGGTGATGGCATCAAATTCGTAGTTGATACCGGACGAGGTGGACGAGACGGCAACCATACGGGACATTTCTACAATAGAGGCGATCCCGACGCACAGACCTACGGTCATATAAGTAAAAATCTTCACACGGTTTACTTTTATGCCGGAGTAACTGGCAGCTTTTTCGTTGCAACCCACTGAGAACACATAGGTGCCGACCTTTGTTTTGGTCAGTACGATTGTCATGATGACCGCCATAATCAGCATGATGATGAATGGATTGGGGATGCCCGCAGTGGAACCGTTCCCGATGCTTTTCAAAAAGGTGTCCTGATTGTTACCGGTGATGGTGGCGCCGCTGCAAATATACATGGTGATGGAGCGCGCGATAATGCCGGTTGCCAATGTGACAATGAACGGTGGTATTTTCACTTTTGTAATGATGAGACCGTTAAGAAAACCGATTCCCATAGCGGCACCTACGCATGCTAACATCGGCACGATCAACGGGAACGCCTGCGTCTTTTGCATGAAAATGAAAATGGTGCCGACGCAAGCCATCACAGCGCCGCAGGATAAATCGATGCCGCCGGAGATGACGACATACGCCATGCCAAGCGCTATAATGCCAATCGTGGACGAGTTGCGCAGAATGGTGGAGACATTCCCCCATGCGGAAAACCTCGGCCAGGCAAGAATGGTGCAGATCAGGAACAACACGATGAAAACAAATACGATGCTGTATTGACTCCAGATTCTGCGCCAGTTCAGTTTTGTGCGATTCATCACCGCGTCTCTTGGAATTGTGTTCATAAAAAGTCCCCCTTATGAAGCATTGGTGGCAAACTGCATAATCACTTCCTCAGAACATTCGCTGCTTTCCAGCTCTGCCTTGATACAGCCTTCGTGCATAATGATGACGCGCTGACAGATGCTGAGCACCTCTGTCAGGTCTGAGGAAACGATGATGATGGATTTGCCTTGATTTGCCAAGTCTTGAATAATTTGATAAATCTCCTCTCTGGCACCGACGTCGATTCCGCGTGTCGGCTCATCCAAAATGAGGATGTCAGGCTCTGCCAGCAGCCACTTTCCCAGTACAACTTTTTGCTGGTTGCCGCCCGAAAGATTGCCTGCCATTTGTAATTGGGAGCTGCACTTGATGCGCAGCCGGTCGATCATTTTTTGCGTGTTGCTTTTGAATTGCTGGGCGTGATTATAAAAGCCTTTGTCCTTGAGCTGCTTGATTAAATTTATGTTGGCGCGAATGCTGTGGATCAGAAAGACGCCTGTTGCTTGACGATCCTCGGTGGCAAAGCCGATTCCATGCTTGATTGCATCCTGCGGGGAATGGATTTCCACTTTTTTGCCATGCACCAGCACTTCGCCTTGATCGACCTTGCGGATGCCGAACACAAACTCCATCAGCTCGGAACGTCCTGCGCCAACCAGCCCACTGAACCCCACGATCTCTCCGGGAAAGACCCGGAAGCTGACGTCTTTTAAAAAGGAATCGGTTACATGGTTGACCTCCAAAACGCATTGATCCTTGCTGCCGGTGAAGGGCTCCGGATGCTTGATGGTGACTTCTCTGCCGACCATCATGTTTGCAATATCCTGCTCTGTGGCATCCTCGATCTTTTTGGTGCCGACAAACTGCCCGTCGCGCAGCACGGTGACGCGTGTGCAGACTTGCTTGATCTCTTTCAGGCGGTGCGAGATATAAATAACGCCCAAGCCTTTTTTTGCCAGATCCCGGATTAAATCGAACAAAATCTCGGTCTCTCTGTTGGTAAGCGTTGCGGTGGGCTCGTCCATGATCATGACTTTCACATTGAAGGAGATCCCTTTGGCGATTTCCACCATTTGCTTTTGCGCAATCTTGAGATTACGTGTATGTTCCGTGGGGTCGATGTCCTGCCCCAAAGATTCCAGCAGGCGTTTTGCCTCGGCATTCATTTTTTTGTAGTCGATGAGCCCTGATTTTTTCAGTGGTTCTCGCGTTAAAAAAATGTTTTGCGCAACCGTCAAGTGCTCCATGAGATTCAATTCCTGATGAATCATGGAAACGCCCATGTGCTGCATATCTAGCGTTCCGATATGCTTGGAAACGGGCTTTCCCTCCAGCAAAATTTCACCGCTGTCGTGTGAATATACCGCGGATAAAATTTTCATGAGGGTGGATTTCCCTGCGCCGTTTTCCCCGCAAAGAGCAACCACTTCGCCTGCTTCGATGTCAAAGTTGACATCACGCAGTACCTCCACACCAAAAAAACTTTTTGATATGTTTTTCATTTCGACCAGTTTTGTCATTTGATAGCCCCCTTATATTGGTATCATAAGCATACTTGCGTATGCGCAGGCTGCCCTGCAAGCCACAACCGTCATGATATGAGTGCGAACAGCACTTGTATCATGACTTCCATCGTTGCCACGTCGCAACACGCCAATGTTGCTTGTTTCGCGCTAAAGCACAAAACGACGCACCTAAGGCGGTTGCTCCTTATCCCACAGAGCAAGCTCTGCGGGAACCCTATCAGGCAAAAATCTCGATGAATTGCATATTCTATCTCGTCTCTTGCAATTTCATTTAGGGCTCCCGAAAATGCTGGCATTTTTGGAACGACGAGGCTTGCAGCTTTCTTAAAAGCCTGGCAAAGCGCTGAGACTTTTTTGACACTCTGAGCATGCTTGTGTATGCGGTTATGCCATTATTGTCCGCTTGAAAAAAGGGAACAATAAATACACCCGAAAGCAAGTGATCGTTTACTTATTTTGTTTGACGGATGGTTTGTTGGATGTGCAACAAAACCAAGCGATACCCTATTGCAAAATGGCGCTTGCGATTCGTGCAATTAGATGCAGCGAATCAGCCCTCCTTCAATGCGGATGGGAGCGCCATTTGTAGCAGATGAAAGCTCTGAACAATAATATGTTACCGTTGTCGCGATTTCGCTCGGCTCCACCCAACGACGTACGAGTGAGGTTGGGTCGAAGTGATTGAAATAGTCCTCGATGTGTTCTTCGATGGTCATGCCCTTTGCCGTGGCGACGCCTGTTTGATAAACGGCGGTGCCTTCCGTCCAAGTGGGGCCGGGCACAATGGTGTTGACCGTTACTTTGGTGCCTTTGGTCAGTTCTGCCAAGCCGCGTGAGAGACCCAGCACAGCCGATTTTGAGACGCAGTAGTGTAGAAAGGTTGGCAATGGCTTATAAGCGACTTCGCTTGCGAAGCACAGAATTTTACCCTGATTGCGCTTTAGCATTTTTGGCAGAAAATGTCTGCACAAGCGTACCATGCTCATCAAGTTAACGTTTAGCATCATATCCCATTGCTCGTCGCTCAGATCTTCAAACGGGACTGCGTTATAAATCCCGCAGTTGTTGACCAGAACATCCAATGCGCCAAACGCATCCACCTGATCGCATACAGCCTGCGCGCCTGCCGCCGTACTTAAATCGCCGGGCGCTTCGTAAGTTTTGCCATATTGCGACAGCTCTTTTGCAACGTTTGCAACGTTGTCTGCGTTAAGCTCGTTGATCACGACACGTGCGCCTTCTTGCAGCAAGCATGTTGCCACGGCTTTGCCGATGCCGGATGTAGACCCGGTAACCAAAACCAGTTTGTCCTGTAATTTTAAATCCATTGCTCGAACCTCCTTAAACCCTATATGCCGCTCTGCTCCAGAAAATATTTGTATTTGCTGTTTCTTAAATCATAAAACTGAATCAGATGCTCTGTTGTGGCTGCAATCACAAGCGTTTCATCCCGCTTCACAAGCCCTTCAATGATTTGCTCGTGATGCGCGATTTTTTGGATGCTATCGGGAATATTACGATACTCCGTTGCCTGCAACAAACAGATTCTCTGGTAAAGCTCGATTTGAAATTTAGTCAGAAGTGCGTTTCCGGCGATTTGAGACAATTTGGTATGAAATTCGGCATCCGATATAATGCGATTGTAGATGTCTCCCTCAGCTGAATATGCTACGCACTTTTTGGAAATAGCCTCCAGTTCCATAAAATCGGCATTGCTGCCGTTGTAGATTGCGAGTTTGGCTGCCAGAATATCGTGGTTTAACCGAATGACGCCCATTTCGTGGATATCTTCGCGTGAGAATGTGACAACCTCTGCAAAACGTTTTGGATAAATATTGACAAGCCCTTGTGCTGCCAAGATACGCAATGCCTCGCGTATGGGGGTTCGGCTTACGTTCAACAGCGATGCAATCTTTTCCTCCGGTACCTTTTCCCCACACTTGAGTTCTTGCCTTAACAGCATCTGCATGATGTAATCATAGACGTATTTGACTAAGTTTTCCCCTTTATTCCTCGTTTCAATACTCCTCTTTGTGTCCATAATACAACCTTCTTTCTGATACTAAGATCTAAATAATAGTATACAATATTTGTATTATTGACACAAGGTTCATGTTTGTGATTTCATAGCTCTACGAGCACTTTAAAGTGATGCGCATCCTCCATTTGATAACGGAATGCTTCCAAACCTGCCTCAAATGGGAATACTTTTGTGATAATCTGCTCCAACTGATCATTGATACTGCCGGTTTCCAGCAATCGAATCGCGCCTTCAAACGCGCTTTGTGCGTGGATGCGCACGCCCTTGAGCGTGAGTTCTTTTGAGAAAATTGCAACGGTATCCATCGGAAACAACTCGCTTCCAATGCCGATGATCATGATTGTACCGCGGATTTTTACGGACTGCGTTGCACAGGCAAGACCCGGCTTGCTACCCGATGTTTCGTAAACAACATCAAATCCGCTGCCGTTTGTGAGTTCCGACACACGTGCGTTGAAATCTTCTTTTGCCGGATTGATGACGTCGATACCGAGAGATTCTGCAAAATCGACACGATAGTCGTTTACTTCGCTGATGGTTACGCGCGATGCGCCTGCCTGCTGTGCAACCAGCGCAACGAGCAACCCGATGGGGCCGCCGCCCACCACCAGCGCGCGCTGACCGACGCTTAAACCGCTTTCGCGTACATCGTGCACGGCAACCGCCAAGGGCTCCGTTAACGCGCCCAGCCGGAGCGATACATGATCGGGCAGACGATAGACTTTGTGCGCCGGCACACGGATATACTGCGCGAAGCATCCATCCTGATGAATGCCAAACACGTTCAATTTCGTGCAGACATTGTCGTGTCCGGTGAAGCAGGGTTCGCACGTGCCGCAAGTCCAAAACGGCTGCACCACGACGGAGTCGCCAACCTGAATTCCATCGCGCAGCGCACCGTTTGCCTCGCGCAGAACGCCGGAAAACTCGTGCCCGGGGATGCGGGGATATGTGGCGGTGGCATGTTTGCCTTCCAGCACATGCACGTCGCTGCCGCAGATACCGGCAAACTTAACTTCGACCAATGCTTCGCCCGCACCAATGCTGGGACAGGGGCGGTCGACCCATTCGATCTGATTTTTGGAAGGAAATAGTACTGCTTTCATTTGCATGATGCTCCCTGCTTTCTGGCGACGACTTCTTTGGCTTGCGCCGCAATATTTTGGGCGGTTAGACCAAAGCGCTCTTTCAGATATTCCACGGAGCCTACCTCGCCGAATGAATCTTCCACGCCGACTCGTTTCATCGGAACGGGTGCATATTCGCACAAAATCTCCGCAACGGCAGAGCCAAGACCACCGATGATGTTGTGGTTTTCGGCGGTTACGACTGCGCCGGTCGAACGGGCTGCATCAATCACAGAGGGTACATCAATGGGCTTGATGGTAAAAGGATTGAGCACTGCCGCAGAGATTCCTTCTGACTTTAATAATTGTGCGGCTTGCACGGCTTCGGCGACCATGATGCCATTTGCCATAATGGTGACATCGGTGCCCTCTAACACTTTGACCGCTTTGCCGATTTCAAAGGTGGAGGAATCTTCAAAGACCTTCACGGCATTTTTGCGCGACAAGCGGATGTAAAACACGCCTTCTGCGCGTGATAATTGACGAACGATGTCTGCAAGCATTACGGAATCTGTGGGTTCAATGATGGTGACGCCCGGAATGGTTCGCATGATGCCAATATCCTCAAAGGGCATGTGCGTACCGCCGTTAAACGCGGCGGTGACACCGGGGTCACTGCCGATGATGCGTACATTTGCTTTGGCAAACGCGCAGGATACGAATATCTGATCTGCGACGCGCCTTGTGGCGAATGTGCCGAATGTATGCAGATAGGGAATTTTACCCATGGAGGAGAGACCGGCTGCGACGCCGACCATATTTGCCTCCTGAATGCCGCAATTCAAGGTTTGTTCCGGAAATTGTTTCGCAAATGGAACCATACCGATAGAGTTCATCAGGTCGGCATCCATTACAATAATATCGCGGTTGTTCTGCGCGAGCTCCATCATGACCTCGCAATAGACATCACGCATTGCCTTTGCCTCTATTGGAAATGTGTTACTGATTCGAATGTAACTCATGGAAAAATCCTCCTGATTATGCGTTTGCTTCCAGTTTGGCAATCGCTTCGTTGATCTGATCTTTGGTGAACGTCATGTGGTGGTTGTACAAGACACCTTCAGCAAACGAGCATCCGCGACCTTTGGAAGTATTTAAAATGATCATGTTGGGCAACCGATCCGAAACGGCATGAATGGCCGACTCGATTGCGGCGGTGTTGTGCCCGTCAACCTCTGTGACGTACCAGCCGAATTCGCGGAATTTTGCGCACAAATCGCCCAGCGCGCAGATGTCGTCCACGTAACCATCCAGTTGCTGCTTGTTATAATCAACAAATGCAATCAGATTGGAAATTTTATGCTGCGCGGCGAACAGCGCGCCTTCCCAAATTTGACCTTCTTCGCATTCGCCGTCACCGAGTATCAAAAAGGTTCGCGCGTCAATATGATCCATTTTCTGTGCCAGTGCGATGCCGATTGCGGTTGACATCCCTTGCCCTAACGATCCCGTGCTCATATCAATGCCCGGAGTCTTATTACGGTCGCAATGACTGGGCAGGCGCGTTCCGCCGGTGTTGATGGTGCTCAGTTCTTCCAGCGGGAAGAAGCCCTTGAGTGCGAGCGCCGCATACAACGCGGGGCCTGCGTGTCCTTTGGACAAAACCAACTGATCGCGGTCGCGCATCTTTGGATTTCGAGGGTCGATGCGCATTTCATCGTGATACAGTACAGCCAGCACATCTGCGACCGACATTGCGCCGCCAACATGACCGAACCCCAGATTGCCCAATGCTTTGAGCGCTTCAATTCTGATTTTTTTTGCAAATTCTTGTGTATTCATATTATTCCTTTCTGCTGAATCCGGCACCGCCCACACTGACGTTAAGCCCTTTGGCGGCTGCATAAGCACGGCACTGCTCCAACGCCTCGCCGGTGTTCAACTCCCGATCTTGGAAGGCATAGGGAACGGATAACTGTGCGTATTTGGAATCCCCAAACTGATGAAAGGGGAGTATGTGTACCTCTGCGATTGCCGGAAAGGTTGTGGCAAAATCAATAATCGCTTCAAATTCGCTGCCGTCGTTCACGCCGGGAATCAGTGCAATGCGTAAGATGATAGGTCTGGAGCGGGCAACCAGCGCAAAATTTTCTAAAATCTGCGCATTGTCTACGCCGGTAAAATGCATATGCTTTTCGCGGTCGATACATTTTAAATCGAACAAGAATAAGTCGACGTCGTTGATCAGCTGCTCTAAAATATTCTGCGGGTAGTAACCGGCCGTTTCCAACGCGGTGTGAACGCCGTGCTGCCGAAGCTGCGTCAGCAGATGCTTGCACGCAGCCGTTTGCAAGGGAGCTTCCCCGCCGGAAAGCGTTACGCCGCCGCCGGAGTTGCGATAGAACACGATATCATCCAGCAAGGTTTCCAAAAGTTCGTCCAGCGTCACCTTTTGGATCGAGCAACGCCGTGCCTGCGGAAGGCACACCTGCGTACAGCAGAAGCATTGCCGGCAGTTTTCCGCGCGGACGCAAAGGGCAGAGCCATCGTGCACACACGCCTGATACGCGCAAACCTTTGCGCAAGCACCGCACCCAATACACAGGTTGGAATCGATCATCAATTTCGATTTGTGCGCCTGCGTTTCAGGATTTTGACACCACATGCATCGCATGTTGCATCCTGCAAAAAACACTACGGTGCGAATGCCGGGCCCATCATATAGAGAGCATTTTTCGATGTCTGTTATTCTTGCATCCATCATTACCTCGCAAACCGCTTGATGATGTTATCCTGCTGCACGGGGGACATAGCGATAAAGTATGCAGAGAGACCGCCCATGCGTACGCGGATATCTCGGTGCTTTTCGGGATGCACTTGGGCATCGCGCAAATCATCTACATTAATACTTGTGATGGTGAGAATCTGCCCGCCCAGATCGCAGAAGGACTGGATGAGGGAAGCCAGACGCTGTATGCCGACTTCGTCCTTAAAATCTTGTGAATTAATGGAGAGGTCGAACGGTGCGCCACTGAAAAATTTACTCAAATTTGGCCGAGTGCAGCTTTTGATTGCAGCGGTGGGACCATGAATGTCCGCGCCGGGCTGCGGCGCATAATTAGGCGCAAGCGCGTCACCGGCATAGCGCCCGTCGGGGGAGGCGGCGATATCGCGCCCCAATGCGGCGTAGTTTTCAAATGTACCGATTCCGCACGGGAATTTGATGGGGTAGTCTTTTGCGTTCCACGCGTCGACATAGGTCTCAAATTCTTGCAGCATATTCACGGCAAAGTTGTCGATCGCTTTGTGATCGTTACCGAATTTTGGTACCTTGTTCAGCGCCATGAATCGAAGCGGCTCGTGTCCGACCCAATTATCCTTCAATGCGGCAATCAACTCCAGCATCGTGACTTTTCTCTGCTCGTAGACGAGCTCTTTGATGACATATAGCGCGTCCACGGTATCGGAAAATCCGGTGATGAGTATTTGATGGAAATAATATCTTGCACCGTCCTGCGTTAGATCCTTGCCGCGAGAAATACAGTCGTCTACCATAGCGGACATCAGAGGATCCGGCGCAATCATGCTGGAAAGACCGAAGCTATCCAAACGGCGCTGACATTGATTGTCGATATAGTGCTTCATCTGTGCCAGATAAGCCTGATAGAACTCATTGAAGTCTTTGAATTCCAACGGATTTCCGGTGTCCAGACCTTCCTGAACGCCATTGTGCTGCGAAATGCCGCGATGCAAGACCCATTCTACACATCGCAGATTCATGACGTGTGCGTAAGTGAAATAACTGCGACCGGGAATGAGTGTTTCCCAACAACCATCGTTGGAATAGTCGCGCGCTTCCTTGATATCGATACCAAATTCTACAAAGCCGCGGATGGTGACTTCGTCGTTGTAAATGACAGGTTCGCCCTGACCATATTGCAGCGCAGTTGCGACTGTTTTCAAGAATGCCTTGGGCGTATTTTTGTGCAGGCGCACCCCCAAAGTCGGCATCAGCAATTTCATGCAGTGCATGATCTCTACAAAGAAATATGAGATATCGTTGGTTGCGTCTGCGCCGTCCGGCGTGACGCCGCCGACCATGCAGTTCATCAGCCAGTCGTTCCCTGACTGCCCGTAGTTGAAGTTTGCATTGCTGTTGATGTCTTCGGTTTCTTGCCAAGTGAGCGCACGCACTTCATAGCCGCCCGTTTGGTTGGTTTGGCTGCTTTCCGTTTTATGATCGGGAATGATACCCTGTGAAAACAATCCGAAATTGTAATGGTTTTCCGCCTGCTTGGTATCGATGATGATACGCTCGTTGCACTTGACCAGAAAGCTTGCGACCAGATCAATGGCGTGCTCTTTGGTCAACAGGCCGGACTGCATGTCTTTCTGATAATAAGGAAACAAAATTTGATCGGCGCGACCAAGCGGAATATATTCTCCGCCGCTGTTCAGCAAGCAATAGACAAACCAATAGGATTGCAGCGCCTCGTGAAAGCTGCTTGCCCCATTTGCGGGAACTTTGCTGCACACCTCTGCGATTGTTTGCAGCTCCTGCTTGCGTTGCGCGTCCTCGCACAGCGCAATTTCCTGCAACGCCGCCTGTGCATGCCGCTGCGCAAAAGCGTCCAGTCCGTCCAGCGCGACCAGCATAGCGCGGTATTCATTTTGCGCGCCTTCTGCCTCATTTTGTGCGGCGGCAGCCTCGATTTCCGCGCGGATCCCTTTTGTGCCTATGGCGATCACTTTATCCCAGCGCGGCGGGTGATGCCCCCAAACCGACGCTTCGTTCAGCTGATGCCGAGCGGCTTCCTTTCCTTCCTCTTCGGTATAATAGATGGGCATGACGGTGCCCCAACCGACGCTGTTTTGATTGGGCAAGCCGACGATTAATTCGTCCGGCTTTATTTGCGCGATCAGATGTTCGCCCATATATTTTTGCGCATACGCCTTGCGTACCACCAATGGTTCGTCAATGATTTCCGGCTGTTCTTTCAACAGGTTGGTGTCGGCAAACTGCCATATGCCGGTGTTTTTGTATTCTACCTGAAACAGTCGTTCTTGCAACGCATACATTCTTGTTGATAACTGCATAACATCCTCCTGCTTGCTTAGACCAGTAATTGCTTGAGTGCAATGCTTTTTGTTTGCGTGTATTCGTCCAAGGTGTGTGCGACACCTTCGCGCCCCAATCCTGTCATTTTGTATCCGCCGAACGCCAGATGCGCACTGCGATAGTTTCCGCAACCATTGATGACGCAGGTTCCGGCTTCCATTGCCATGGCTACCTTGAGCGCCGTGCTCATGTTTGCCGTCATCACGCCGCTGGAAAGCCCGTATGGAGCGGCGTTGGCGATAGAGATTGCTTCTTCAATGGTGTCGAAGCCGATCACAGGGAACACAGGACCGAAAATTTCCAATTCGGTTGCAACGTCCATTTCAGCAGTTACGTCGACCAGCAAGGTAGGCTCGAAATATGTGGAGCGGAACCGCTTGCCGCCGCAAAGGCAACGTGCGCCTTGCGCGATGGTGTGGTTGACCTGATTTTCCACATCAATGGCAGCCTTTTCACTGATCAATGGCCCGTAATAGGTGTCAGGGTCCAGAGGATCGCCAACTTTGATCTGTTTCAGCGCTTCCAGTAGCTTTTGTACATAAGCATCCTTCACACCATTTTGCACAATCAACCGTTTTGTGCCGCAGCAAGTTTGTCCTGCGTTGCTGGCGCGTCCGGCGAGAGTCTCCGATACGGCTTTATCCAGATCGGCGTCATCAAAGATGATGAGAGGATCGTTGCCGCCCAGCTCCAAATAAACGCGCGTTAAATTCTTTGCGGCGTTTTGCGCTGTTTGAATGCCTACGGCGGTGCTTCCCGTCAAACTGATGGCATCTATCTTATCAGAAGATGCAAGCTGTGCGCCGATTTGAGCGCCGCTGCCCGTCAAAACCTGCGCGACGTTGCCGGGCACCCCTGCCTCCAGCAGCAATCGGGTCAAATAGATATTGCCCAACGGCGTATCACTGGAGGGCTTTATGATGACGGCGTTGCCGGTGACCAGCGCGGGGGCGACTTTGTGCGCATACAGCTCGGTTGGATAGTTGAAGGGAATCACGCATGCCACCACGCCCAAAGGCTCTTTGACAGTGAAAATGATGTCGCCGATTACGCGCGATTCGGAATCAAGCGGCAGTGTTTCGCCGCCATAATTTTTTGCTTTTTCGCAGTACGCTTCGAAAATACCAATGCAGGCAAGCGTTTCATCGACACATGCTGCCATAGGCTTTCCGGTTTCTGCGCACATGATTTTGGTGAATTCGTCGATGTTTTCGTGCAGCAGCCTTGTAAACTTGCGCAGAATCGCAATCCGTTCGGGAAGGATCGTGCGTTTCCATTGACGCTTTCCTTGCTGCGCCGCATCAAGCGCTGCCTCGACATCCTGTGGAGTTGCGGCAGGAACGGTATCGATGATTTCCAATGTTGCGGGATTGATTACCGACAATGTAGCTCCATTCTCAGCATTTACAGAAGTTCCGTTAATGATCATTCTCATAGTTAACGCCCATCCTTTACTTTGTTGGCTATTCGATTGTGTGCGGAAAGTGAAATTGTTTTTCTTTAGAGATATATTATACAATTTCATAATAATGGATAACGCATGCCTTGTCAATATAAATTTTGCGTAGAAGTAAGTTTTTTTTATGACGCCAAGAAGAGAAAGAAGCATTTTTTTTCATGAAAAGATTGTAGTATTGACAATGTTCGCTATATTGTATACAATTATATTATATTGAATACAATACGAAAAAGACATTCAACAATCCCAAACTTAAGTGAGATGCTCCGTTATATTTAGAAAGGAAGGCAGCAAGTGAAAGACGTATATATTGTGCAATCGTGTCGAACGGCCATTGGCTCTTTTGGAGGATCGCTGAAACAGGTGAAGGCAACAGAGTTGGGCGCGGCGGTGATCCAAGGTGTGCTGCATCGTGGCGGCGTAAAGCCTGAAATGGTGGATCAGATTATCATGGGAAACGTTTTGCAGGCGGGGCAGGGGCAGAACCCTGCGCGTCAGGCGGCGATAAAAGCGGGCATTCCGGTGAGTGTGCCTGCAATGACGATCAATAAAGTGTGTGGCTCCGGCCTGACCGCGGTTAATTTGGCCGCGGCATTGATCCGGTCGGGGCAGGCAGACTGCATGGTTGTGGGCGGATTCGAAAACATGTCGCAAGCTCCGCATGTATTGTCGATGCGCTGGGGAAACAAGATGGGGGATGCAACAGCGAAAGATGTGATGATTCAAGACGGGCTGTGGGACGCTTTTCACGATTATCACATGGGCATGACGGCGGAAAACGTTGCGCGGCAATACGGCATCACAAGGGAAGCGCAGGATCAACTGGCGTTGCTTTCTCAGAAAAAAGCGGCGTGGGCGCAGGCGGCAGGGAAATTTCGAGAGGAGATCGTTCCGGTAGAGATTCCGCAAAAAAAGGGTGATCCTGTGATCTTCCAAGTGGACGAATATATCCGTAAGGATGCCACGCTGGACGCCATGGCGCGGTTGCGTCCGGCATTTTGCAAGGAGGGAACGGTTACGGCGGCGAACGCTTCTGGGATCAATGACGGGGCGGCGGCGCTGCTGATTGCTTCGGAGTCCTTTGTGCAGGAAAACGGACTGTCGGTTCAGGCGCGCTGGGTGAGCGGGGGCTCGGCCGGCGTGCCGCCGGAGTTGATGGGGATTGGCCCGGTGCCGAGCGTGCGAAAAGCCTTGTGTGCAGCGGGGATGCAGATCAAGGACATCCAGCTGATTGAAGCAAACGAAGCGTTTGCCGCGCAGGCTGCGGCGGTGATTCAGGAGCTGAAGGTGGAACCGGAAATCGTCAATGTGAATGGGGGGGCAATCGCACTGGGGCACCCGATCGGAGCGTCGGGCGCCCGCATCGCGGTGACGTTGATTCATGAAATGGCGCGCGAGAAAAAGAAATACGGGCTGGCAACTTTGTGTATTGGCGGCGGCATGGGCGAAGCGACAATTTTTTCTTTGTGATTGCCGCGTCCGGACTCGAACAAGGAGTGTGCGTATGAATACCATAATGCTAGAAAAACATGAGACAATCGTGATTTGTACCATCCATCGCCCGGCACAGCTGAATGCAATTAATACGGAAGTTTTATTAGAGTTACAGCAAATGACCCGCGAGATATCGCAGGATGCCTCGGTACGGTGCTTGATTATTCGGGGCGCCGGAGAAAAAGCGTTTGCCGCAGGCGCAGACATTGCGGAGATGGCGCAAATGGGGTTTGAGGGCGCAAAGCAGTTTGTGCAGCTTGGGTGCGGTGTACTACAGCAGATTGAAGATTTGCGAGTGCCTGTGATTGCGGCAATCAACGGATATGCTTTTGGAGGAGGATTTGAACTTGCGCTGGCGTGCGACATTCGGCTGGCGTCTGAACATGCGCGGCTGGGGTTGCCGGAAACAAGCCTTGGGATCATGCCGGGGTTTCACGGAGCGGCGCGGCTGTGCAAATTAATTGGATATGCAAACGCGGCGGAACTGGTGTTTACGGCGCAGCAGATCAGCGCGCAAGCTGCATTGGAAAAAGGAATCGTAAACCGTTTGCTGCCTACGGGAGAGCTCATGGACGCCGCGCTTTCCATTGCAAGTAAAATCAGTGAAAATGCGCCGGTTGCAATCCGGAATGTGAAGCGATCCATGAAAAAAAAGGAGGACGCATATCAGGACAACCTGCTGTTTGCAGAGTGCTTTTTGACGCAGGATCAAAAAAAAGGGATGAGAAGTTTCATCAACAAAGAAAAAAGAGAAGCATATTTAGGAGAATGATAGGATGAATAAAATAAGCGTAATTGGTGCAGGAACGATGGGCGCCGGTATCGCTCAGGTTTTTGCGCAGTATGGATATTCTGTGTGGATCATCGATACTTCCAAAGCGGCGTTGGAGCAGTGTGAGCAACGGATGCGTGACAATCTGGGAAAAGCGGTCCACAAAGGCAGAATCACGTTACAGGAAAAAGAGGGCACGCTTTCAAACATTGTTATGTCAGATTCCTTGCGGGATTGCGCAGGGAGCAAGCTGGTGGTGGAAGCCATTGTGGAAAACTGCGAGGCAAAGCAGCGATTGCTGAAAGAAGTGGAAAAGTTGGTCAGTGATGATACGATTTTAGCGTCAAACACATCTTCCATCTCGATTACGCAAATTGCCTCGGCACTCAGATGCCCTGAACGATTTGCGGGCATGCATTTCTTTAATCCGGTGCCGCAGATGAAGCTGGTTGAAGTGATAGCAGGGCTGCACACGGCTGCGCAGACGACGGAATGGATGCAGTCTGTTGCGCGGGAAATCGGGAAAACATCCGTCTGCGTCAGTGAATGCGCCGGATTTGTTGTAAACCGGATTTTGATTCCGATGATCAACGAAGCCATTGGGATTTGTGCGGAAGGCGTTGCGAGCGCGCAAGACATTGACGCTGCAATGAAGCTGGGCGCAAACCATCCGATGGGGCCTTTGGCGTTGGGGGATTTGATCGGGCTGGACGTGTGCCTTGCAATTATGGAAGTATTGCAAAGCGAAATGGGGGATCCCAAATATCGCCCGCATCCGCTGCTGAAGAAAATGGTTCGGGCGGGGATGTTGGGCGTCAAAACGGGAAGAGGTTTTTATGAGTACGATCGTACACCGCTGCGAGCGGGGAAGGAGTAATCATGCCGTTTATCAAAGCGAAACCCTATCATGATGGGATGAATGCTGTAATCTGTGCGGAGACGTACCCGAAAGCGGGGATGTCTTTTGGCGTTTTGCAGATGAAACGAGGCGACAAATTTAGAATCGAAGAGGACAAGGAATTGGCGCTGCTGTTGATGTTTGGCAAAGTGAATCTGCAATGGGAAGAGGCATGCGTGAGCGTGGAACGCGGAAGCTGCTTTTGTGATGCGCCATACTGCCTATGCACTGCCAAAGGCGTTGTGGTGGGGATAGAATGTTTGTCTGAGCATGCGCAACTTGCGGTGATGCTGGCAGACAACGACAGCATGTTTGAATCCAAACTGTATACCCCGCAGGATTGCCCGAATGAGAATCGCGGTGAAGGGCTGATGAATGAGGTCAGTACACGTATTGTGCGGACGATCCGCGGGAAATCAGATTGCAAAGAGACGCATTTTTTTATGGGAGAAGTGGTGAACTTTCCCGGCAAGTGGTCCAGCTTTCCGCCGCACAGCCATCCGCATCCGGAAATCTATTATTACAAATTCCTGCCGGGCGACAGGCACGGCTTCGGGTTTTCGCAAGAGGGATACGACACGGCACACGTTGTAAAGGAAGGTGACGCGCTGCTGGCTTTGGATGGTGATATTCATGCGCAGGTGGCTGCGCCGGGATACGCGATGTATTATGTGTGGGTCATCCGAGATGATGATGCCAATCCATATTGCATCCCGCAGGGCGTGGCGGAATACAACTGGATCACACATGCGAAATTCTTTCCGGAGGCAGATGAATGATTTGCGCGTACCAGGTATACGGGATCGTTTCGCTGTGATCAAACGATGAAAAGGACGCCGGGCTGCCCGCGTGAGAAGATGTGGTGGCGGCGAAAACGGCTTTGCGGGAGAACCTGCGAGGCCGTTTTTTTGCGTTCAAAACACACGCAATGATTGCGTAATGTATAGATGGAGAAGACGAATGGCGACATGGATATGAAAGATTGTGCGAGGGATATTTTATTACTTTTGCGTATGAGCCTGCGGCCGCAATCAGCTTGAAGGCTGGAGCGCGTGAGTCTTGCGCAGTTGGAATTGTTGCAGTAGTGCCGGTGTCAGGGTAACGCTATTGAAACGAATCCCGCTTTTTCTGTGCACATTTGAGCAGGAATGCCGGAAATGTAGTTTTTTTTGCGAAAATGGCATGATAATATTAAGACCATAAGATTTCCAACAGGTAAAAGTGCATAGCAAGAGGGAGCGGGAGAGCGGTAGCTTGTCCTGTGTTTGCTGAAAGGATTTTTATGATACCGAAAGAACGTGTGCGGGCGACTTTTGAATACGAAAAAGCAGACCGAGTGCCGATAAACTATCTGTGCAACGCTGGAATTGACGCGAGATTAAAGGCGCATTTTGGTCTTGGGCGATCCGACGACGAAGGGCTGCGTCGCGCGCTTGGAGTAGACTTTCGTATGGTGGAAGCGCCGTATGTGGGCCCGAAACGATACTCAGATGTGCAAGGCCTGCGCGTGGATCCGATTTACGGATTTCGCTCCCGATACGTGGAGCACGAAACAGGCGGCTACTGGGAATACTGTGATTTTCCGCTGGCGGAGGCGAGTGTGGAGGATGCTGCGTCATGGCCCTTTCCGCACCCGGATGATTTTGATTACGAAAGCCTGGCGGCTCAGTGTGCGCAATACAAAGACTATGGCATCATCGTCGGGAATAACGGTTTAGGGTTGGTGATGTGCCGGCTGGGGTTCTACCGCGGATTTGAGCAGGCGCTGGTGGATCTAGCGCTGGATGAACCCGTTGGATTGACGCTGATTGACAAACTTTTAGATTTTCAGTTTGCCTGCATGGAGCGCACATTCGAGAAAATTGGCAGCCGGGCGGATGTCATGTGGATGGGGGAGGACTTGGGAACACAGATTGCGCCGCTTATCAGCAGAGAAATATTCCACAAACATATTCTGCCGCGACATCAACGGTTTATTGATCTGGCGGCTGCGTACGGAGTACCGACGATGCTGCACACCTGCGGATGTTCAAGCTGGGCGTATGAGGATTATATACGGGCGGGGCTGCGCGCGGTGGACACCTTGCAGCCGGAAGTGAAAGAGATGGCGCCGCAGTATTTGAAGCAACGGTTTGGAGGGCGGCTGGTATTTCATGGCTGTATTTCGACAGCGGGCGCATTGACTTACGGCAGCGTTGCGGATGTGCGGAATATGGTGCGTGAGACTCTGGAGATCATGATGCCGGGGGGCGGATATTGTCTGGCGCCGACACATCGCTTACAGGATAATACGCCGCTGGAAAATGCGTTGTGCCTGTATGAGACGGCTCAGGAATTTGGCAGGTATTAAGCAGGCTCGCTTCGGCTCCCGCGTTGTGCAAAAAGCTGTAACGGTGATCCGCGCATAATGAAGGAAAAAGATCCAGTTAGGAGGCAATATGGAGAAAAGATACGTAATCGGCATTGATTTGGGAACCACGACGGTGAAAGCGGTTTTCTTAGACACGCAGGCGCATGAAATTGTGACCACACAGACGCAGGAAATTTTTCCGGCGGAGACAGAGCCGGAATATTTGGAATATGATCCGCGAGATTGGATGGAGCACACCAGACGCATTCTTGAGCGGGGCTTTGCAGCGGGGGTGCAGCCGGAGCAGGTTGCGGGAGTTTGCTTTGGCGGATGGACGGTGATGTCCTTTTTGGTGAAGCGGGATGGCACGCCCGTCACGCATGCGATTCATTATAACGATATGCGGCATCTGGAAGTTTTGGAGGAGGCACAGTCACGCTTTGGTGCGCAGGCGGTGAAATGCAACGGGAACTATATCGGCATGTACAGCGGGTCTGTCAAGCAATATTGGTGGAAGATCAAAAGACCGGAGGTGTTTGCGCAGGCGGATTTGGTGTCCACGGAAGTCAGCTGGATGAATTATATGCTGACGGGAGAGTGGGCGTGGAACCGCGTAGAGGCAGGGTTTTTCAGCCAATACAACACGCAAACCAGAGAGTGGGACGACGATATCATTGCGCGGATGGGGTTTGATCGCGTCATGTTTCCGCGGTTGGTGGACGCTTGGGAAGTGGTGGGAACGGTGACGCATGACGCGGCGCGATGGAGCGGACTGGCGGAAGGAACGCCGGTATTGGGCGGGGTGGACGATGCATCGCCCGTTGCGATTGCGACAGGCGTGGTGCAAAAAGGACAGGGATTTGTGTCGGCGGGATCGGGCGCGAACATCGCGGCGAATGCGGAGTGTCCCATCTCGCACCAGACAGCAATCACATATCCGCACTGCATTCCCGGATTGACAATGGCGATTACAGTCATGTCCTCGACGGGGCTGAGTTATAAGTGGATGCGTAATGCGCTTGGGCAGAGTGAGACGCAGATGGCGGAGGCGACCGGGCTGGACGCATATGATTTGATGAATGCGCAGGCGATGCGTTCCAAACCGGGTGCAAACGGGGTGCTGTTTTTGCCGTATCTGGATGGAGACTATACCCCCAACAACGATGCGAATGCAAGAGGTGTATTCATCGGCATGGACACGGACACGACGAAGGGGGATTTGCTGCGTGCGTCGTTGGAAGGGGTGGCGTTTTCCATGCTGGACAACATCATGCTCATTCGAAAGATGGGCGGGGCGATTGACGAAATTGTAATTACGGGAGGCATTGCGCGCAGCCCGTTGTGGTTGCAGATTATTGCGGACGTGACAAACTGTCCGATTTCACTGCCGGAAGAAACGGAGGGTGCGCCCTTTGGCAGCGCGGTGATTGCCGCAGTAGCCACGGGAAAATACGAAAGCTTTGAGCAGGCAATCGCGCAGACAGTGAAAATCAAACAACGCGCCTTTGTGCCTGATGCGCGCAATCACGAGCGGTATGCGGCGCTGTATGAAATCTATAAAAGTTTATATCCCAGCCTGAAACAAGCGTTTGCACGGTTGGCGGATGTAAAAGAAAAATAACGATAATTTTTGAAGGAGGAAAGAAATGAAAAAGCTGACATGGATGATCGCGATCGTTTTGGTGGCGATGCTGGTATTTACGGCATGTACGCCGGTGGACGCTCCTGCAAAGGAATCTGCCGCTGTGCCATCACAAGAAGCAGCGGCTCCGGCATCGGATGGCGTGGCGCAAGCGGACGCAACAACTCCGGAGGCGGGAGCGCTAAAGAAGTTGGGGCTGGTACATATGCTGCAATCTTGGCAGATGTATCAAGTGATGGAAAAAGCAATCAAAGAGCAATGCGACGCGCAGGGCGTGGAGCTGGTGGTTGCGGATGCGAATGGTGACGCAAACAAGCAGCTGCAACTGATTGAAACCATGATGAACTCCGGTGTGAACGGCATCATTGTAGTGACAATCGACGGTCCTACGCTGGAAGACGTGGCAAAGCGCTGTAATGAAAAAGGTGTGGCGCTGGTTTCGATGTACACCGAGGTGGAGAACGCAACCGCAAACATGAAGGTGGATGAATACCAATATGGATATGACATTGGCATGATGGGAGCGAAGTACATGGCGGAAAACTTCCCGGATGACGAGATCGAAGTGGCTCTGCTGCGCATTCACGACTATCTGCCCGGCATCGATCGTGGGCGGGGCATGGAGGATGCGGTCAAAGAGTTTTTGCCCAAGGCGAAGATTGTAAACGACCAGAATTCTGTGGATGTTGAGACTGCGATGAAAGCAACGGAGGCAATTTTGGCGGGGAATCCCAAAACCAGACTGTTTCTGACAGATTCGGATGACACGGGTGCGATTGGTGCGTATGAAGTGCTCAAAGCGAAGGTGAAGCCGGAGGATGTGGACAAATATGCTGTGATTGGCGCGGATGGCGTGCCGCAGGCATTTGGATACATTAAAGAGGGCGGTATGTATCGTGGTACGGTGGCGCTAAACAACGGCGAGATCGGGCAAACGGCATTCCAGATTTGTGCGGATGCGCTGGCCGGCAAGGACTTTGAAAAGGTTCAATATTGCTCGTTTGAACCAGTCGACATGAGTAATGTGGATCAGTACATTGCGATGTATGAATAAGATATCTGCATTGATTCTATGATGTAATCACCGATGCGGTTCGTGAAGGAAGCTTTCTCCGCGAACCGCAAAAGCAAAAAAACACCGGAAAGGGCCGGAGGCGATTATGCAGGAAAATATTTTAGAAATGCGGGGCATTACGAAGCTATACCCCGGAGTGGTTGCGTTGGAGGAGGTAAACTTCACGCTCAAAAAAGGAGAAGTGCACGCGCTGATTGGTGAAAATGGCGCGGGGAAATCCACGCTCATTAAAATCTTGGCGGGAGCAGTCAAGCGGGATGGCGGAAGCATCGTGTATGACGGTAGGGAATACAGGCATTATACACCCAACGAAGCGATCAATATGGGAATCAGCGTGATATATCAGGAATTTAACCTGGTGCCGATGATGACCGTTGAAGAAAACCTTTTCTTTGGAAAAGAGATTAGAAAAGGCGTTTTCTCGAATAAAGCGCAGATGATGGAAAGCGCAAAGGAGATTTTCAAGCAACTGGATGTGGACATCGATCCGACTACGCTGGTGGGGGAGTTGACGGTGGCGTATCAGCAGTTGACAGAGATTGCCAAGGCGATTTTAAACAAGGCGAAAATCATTGTGATGGACGAGCCGTCCGCAACGCTGACAAATCGTGAGCTAAAGGCGCTCTTTCAGCTGATTGAGAGACTGAAGGCAGAGGGCACAGCGATCATTTACATCTCGCATCGTCTGGAGGAGATTTTTGAAATCGCGGACACGGTGACGGTGTTTCGTGATGGGCACTACATCGATACCAAGCCGGTTTGTGAAATGGACAAAGAAATGCTGATTCGTATGATGGTGGGACGAGAGCTCACAGGGAGTTATCCGCATAACCATACGGTGTATGACGATGTGGTGCTGGAGGTAAAAGACCTTTATAACGAACATGTGAAGTATGCCGGTTTCACACTGAAACGCGGGGAAATACTTGGTTTGACAGGATTGGTGGGTGCGGGGCGCACGGAACTGGTGCGTATGATATTCGGTGCCGATCATTATCTGGGCGACATCTATATCAAGGGAAAAAAGGTGAAGATCAAATCACCGGCGGACGCCATTCGAAACGGCATATCGCTGTTGCCGGAAGACCGGAAATCGCAAGGGCTGCTGCTGAACATGGGGATTGACTTCAATCTTTCTATGATTGTTCTTGACACGCTGACCAAAAAAGGGTTTATTTCGCAGGCAGAAGAGCAGAAGGTTGTGAGGGAGTATATCAGTATGATTTCCATCAAGACGCCTTCCACCAAGCAACTGGTACGCAATTTATCCGGTGGGAATCAGCAGAAAGTGGTGCTTGCCAAGTGGATGGCGACGCAATCGGACATTATCATCATCGACGAACCCACGCGAGGTATTGACGTAGGCGCGAAAGCGGAAATCTATGAGTTAATGGATCGTCTGGCGGCACAGGGAAAGAGCATCATCATGATCAGCTCCGAGCTGCCAGAATTGATTGGCATGAGTGATCGTGCGATTGTCATGCACGAAGGGGAGATCGTGGGCGAAGTAATGCGCAGCGAACTGGAACAGGAAAGACTGCTGACCATGGCGTCATCGAATAAAGGAGAACTGGCATGAACGGAAAATTATCGGTAGGAGCTTTTTTTAAGAAATTCGGCATTGTGATTGTGCTGATTGCATTGTTTATTGTATTTGCGCTGCTCAATCCCTATTTTATGGATCCGGGCAACATCATGGAGCTGCTCAAGCAGGTAGCGTTCATGGGTATCATTGCCGTTGGAATGACATTTTGTATGTTAACGGGCGGCATTGACCTTTCGGTGGGCTCTAACATGGCGCTGGCGCTGGTGATGGCGGCGCTGGTAATGTCGCAGGTGCCATTTGGCACACAGGAGGCGAATGCCATCGCGGGTTCGCTGGTGGGCATTGCTGCCGCGACGGGCATTGGATTTGCCAACGGATTTCTGGTGAATGAGATCAAAATACCACCGCTAATCGTTACGCTTGCCATGTTGCAGATTGTACGGGGCATTGTCTACATTTCTACGGGTGCGATTCCGGTGTATGAGAATATCCCTTCAGTGTTCAGCTTTTTGGGGCAAGGCAGCATTGGTCTGGTACCTTTTCCGGTGGTGGTCATGGCGATAGTGTTTGTGATCGGCGGTATCATTCTGCACAAAACGGTATACGGCAGATACATTTACTGTGTAGGCGGCAACGAGGAAGTGGCGCGTCTTTCCGGCATCAACGTCAAAAAAATCAAGTATTCTGTCTATGCGATTAGCGGTGTGCTGACAGGCATTGCGGGCATTTTGCTGCTTTCGCGCATGAATTCGGGGCAGCCGCGCGCGGGCATAGGCTATGAATTTGAAGTGGTGACGGCATGTGTGCTGGGCGGCATCTCCATGGCGGGCGGATCGGGCAAGCTTTGGGGTGTTTTCTTTGGTGTGGTCATCATGGGTACGCTTTCGTATGGGCTGGTGTCTGTCGGTTTAAACGAGTTCTGGCAAATGCTGATTAAGGGTCTGGTGCTGATTGTTGCGGTGGGAATCGATTCGATGTCGCAGGCAAAGCAAAAGAATCTGGTAGAGTTGCGTAAGGAAGAAGAGGAACGAAAGAAGGAAGCGAGTGCGTGATGGAAGTATTGATAATTGGCGGCGGCCCGGGCGGGTATGTTGCTGCGATTGCGGCGGCGAAGCGCGGGGCGCATGTGACATTGATCGAAAAAGAGGAGCTGGGTGGCACCTGCTTAAACCGCGGGTGTATTCCTACCAAAACCATTTTGCGCAGTGCGAATCTATTACACGAAGCAAAGGGGTTTGCGGAGCTGGGGATTTGCATTAACGAGCCTACGGTGGACTATGCTGCGCTGATGCGGCGCAAGGATGCGGTGGTAACTCAACTGCGCGGCGGTGTAGAGTTTTTACTGAAAAAGCTGGGCGTTGAGGTGGTGCGAGGCGAGGCGCGATTTGTATCTCGTGATGAAGTGGCGGTGAGTACGGCGGAAGGGGAAGTGAAGATCGCGGCGGAACGGGTGATCATCGCAACGGGCAGCGCGCCCTCGGATTTGCCCTTTGCACGGGCGGATGGTGAACGGATCATCAATTCAGATCATGCGCTCCGGCTGATACAGTTGCCGGAAAGTTTGGTGATCATAGGTGGCGGTGTGATCGGCTGTGAATTTGCGCAGGCGTTTGCGCGGCTGGGCGTGCGTGTGACGATGTTGGAGGTTTTGCCTGAGTTGATTGCGACCATGGAACATGATTTATCGGCGTTGATGAAACGCGTGCTTCATAAAGATGGTGTGCAGATGCAGCTTTCTTGCAGCGTACGTGCTGTTGCGGATGTGAAAACACATGTGGAAGTAGCGTATGAAACGAATGATGGAGAGCAGAAAAGCATTACGGCGGACAAGGTGTTGATTGCAACGGGGCGGCGTGCGGCGACGGACAGACTCAATGCGCAGGCTGCTGGCGTCGCGGTGGACGCGAAGGGGAACATTCCTGTGGATGGCGGCTGCCGCACCAATGTGGCGGGAATTTATGCCATCGGAGATGTGACGGGTGGCGTGCAACTGGCGCACGTGGCATCACATCAGGGAATGGTTGCGGTGGAAAATCTATTTGGCGGGCAAGAGGAATTGGATGCGCGCATCGTACCATATTGTCTGTATACCAGCCCTGAGATGGCGGCAATGGGTCTGACGGAGGCGGCGGCACGGCAGGCTGGGTATGCCGTCAAGACGGGCGCTTTCTCCGCGGCGGCAAACGGGCGCGCATTGATTGAAGGAATGCGGGAGGGCATGAGCAAGGTGGTTGCGGATGCGATGGACGGCACCGTACTGGGCATTCACCTTGCGGGTCCGAATGTGACGGAGATGATTTCGCCGCTTGCCTCGATCATCCGGTTTGAGGCGACGATCGAGGATATGGAACACATGATTTTTGCGCACCCGACCGTTTCGGAAATGATTCACGAAAGTGCGCTGGATATCAAACAAAAAGCAATTCACAAAGTGTAAATGAGGAGGAAAAACATGGCACAGAAATACCCGGTAAAAATTACAGTTTACAGAAAATTCGATTGTGACGAACTGCCTGATTACAGCGGCGGCTGCCACGCATTTGATGTGGGGGCGGAATTTACGGTTGCGGTAGACGGCAAGATGCCGGAAGGGTTTTGCACCTGGGCATGGCACGATTTATGGCCTGCCATCATGACACTGCGCTTCGGCGGCGAGTTTACCTATTGTAAGCAGGGGAACATGATGTATTCCGCATGCTCGGACGGGCTGTCCCCGGTGGTGTTCCGGCTGGAGCGCATAGAAGCATAACAAAAATGAAACGCAGAAAGAGGAGAAATGTAAAATGGCAATGTTAAAAGAGTTGAGAGAGCGTGTTTTGGCGGCAGGCAAACGCTTGCGTACGTATGATTTGATTGTGATGGCGGGGGGTACGGTTGCGGCGCGTGATCCCGAAACCAATCTGTGCGTGATTACGCCCAGCGGAATGGAGTATGAAGATTTGCGCTGGGAGGACATGTGTGTGATCGACATCAACACATTTGAACTGGTGGACGGCTTCCGCAGACCTTCTTGCGCTTGTGATATGTTTACGGCAGTGCTGCGCGCGCGCCCTGACATTTTGTGTGTAACGCACTCGCATTCCCGCTATGCAACGGCGTTTGCGGCATGCAATCGTGAGATTCCGGTGATTACCACGACGCACGGCAATTTGGTAGGCGGCCCGGTGCCCTGCACGCATTGGGTGCATCCGGATCCGCATACCGATGCTTATTTGCAGGATATTGTTGACACGATGGGCAGTGGATATGCCGTCAACATCCGAAACCACGGTCTAGTGGTGGGTGGCCCGACGGTGGAAGAAGCGATTGAGAATATCATCACGTGTGAGGTTTCCGCGCAGACGGCGTTTATTGCGGAACAGTTGGGAAATCCGTATTATCTGACGCCGGATGAAGCGGAGCGGGCGCACCGGTTTGCAAAATCTGTGGTGGGGCAGCATATCAAGTAAAAAGAGTTTCGTAGGGGCAGACATCATCCGGACAGGAGAGGAGAACCAAACATGAGATATCAAAAATTGGGTAACAGTGGGATTGACGTCTCCGTGATTGCGCAGGGAACCTGGGCGATGGGCAACGACTTTTTTGGAGAAGTGGACGAAACGCTGGCGATTAAGGCCATACAAACATCGGTGGAGCACGGTGTGAATCTGGTGGACACGGCGCGTGCTTATGGCGAGGACGGTGCCTCGGAAAAAGTAGTGGGGCGCGCCATTAAGGGGATGAGAGACAAAGTGGTGCTGGCGACAAAGCTTGGCGTGCTGCGTGCTTATGGCGGGAACTATGTAAAGTGCTCCGATCCGAACGTGATGCGCTGCGAGCTGGAAGAATCGCTGCGCAATTTGCAGACGGATTATATTGATTTATATCAAATCCACTGGCCGGATCACAACAATCCCCTGGAACCGGCATTGGAGCAAATGCTCAGGTTCAAGCAGGAAGGGAAGATTCGCGCGATCGGCGTATCAAATTTTTCCATAGATGAAATGCGTACAGCGGTGGAAGTAGCGGATATCTCCAGCGTGCAGCCGCCTATGAATTTGCTGAATCGCAGCTCCTTTGAAAACGGCATTATGGAATTCTGCCTTCAGAACGGTTTGGGGGTGCTGACGTACGGATCGCTTGGCGGCGGGATTTTGACCGGAAAGATGAACAAGCCGGAGATTGGCGGCAAGGAACTGCGTGGTGCATTTTACCCGTTTTATTCGGAACCGCTTTGGAGCAAATGTCAGGAGCTCTTGGAGGTGCTGCGCGGTGTGGCGGCAGAGCGCGGTGTTGCGGTGGCGGAGGTCTCCATCAACTGGGTGCTGGCTCAAAAAGGCGTGACGAGCGCGCTACTGGGCGCAACTACGCCGGAGATGGCGGTAGAAAATGCGAAGGCGGCCGATTGGGAACTGAGCACAGAGGAGTTGGAACGCATTGATGCAGCCTATGGCGCTCTGTTTGCGGGATGATGTGCCATGCAACAGAGAAGCGCGAAATAGACGAAAAGCAGCAAAGCTCATGGATGGACAAAGGGTGTGCACGCTGAGGATGCAGACCCTTTGTGAAAGGAATCGTGCATGCAGAATCAGGAACGATTGACCGCGCTGGCGCAGCAGTGGCAGGAATGTGCGCATCAGCCGATGATGGACGAGCGCAGGAAAATTTGGACGGCGGTAAACGACTTGCGGCAAATTCGACCGGCGGTGTTGGTAGAGACCTGCTTGATGACGGATTATGTTACGCAGGAGGAGCTGCGCTGTACCGGGGAATATGAACGCAACATCGAAAAGTTTTTGATTGAGAACATCCGTCACGCACAGGAGATCGGGGACGATTTTGTGTTGGAACCATATCTGCGCGTTCCGTGGGATTTTTGTGCGTCGGACTTTGGCGTTGAAATCGGGGTCAAGCACGCTACGGACACGTACGGGGATGCAGTTGCCACTACATACGTGCATCCAATTCAAACACCGGAACAGGTTGACATGCTGCGCCCGCGCACCTTTGGGGTGGAGCGCGCAACCACGCTTCGTAATGCAGAGCGACTAAACGAACTGCTGGGCGGTGTGCTGCCCGTTACAGTGGGTGGCATCGATCAGGTGTATGGCGCGGCGGGGTATTCGCCGTGGTGTGGAATGCACATCACGGAATTGACGTTGAATCTTTACATGCTGATCGGTATGGACAATTTTTATTACTGGCTGTATGACGAACCGGCACTGATACATCGGCTGATGCAGTTTCTGCTGGACGACTTCATTCGATACAACCAATTTCTGGAAAATGAGGGACTTCTTTGCTATAATGCGAACAACGCATTGACAGGTGGGCGGTATGGATATTGCTCGGATGTGCAGCGAGGTGCGCGCATGCGTGATCTATGGTTATGGTGCCACGCGGAGGAGACGACGACGCTGTCGCCGCAGATGTATGCGGAGTTTATCCTGCCGTATTTGGCGCAGGCAGCGGCACAATATGGGAAGATATATTTTGGCTGCTGCGAAAATATAGAATCGCGCTGGGAGCAGATCAGAGACAGTATTAAAAATCTGCGGGCAGTCTCGGTTTCGCCGTTCAGCAACCAAAGAGCAATGGCGGAATACCTGCGCAAGGACTACGTATTTTCGCGTAAGCCGCACGCGGGATATGTGGCGGAGCTGGATTGGGAGGGCGCGCGCAAGGATGTGCGTGAGACTTTTTTGGCGGCGCGGGATTGCAATTTGGAAATCATACTGCGCGATGTTTACCGTTTGAACGGGCGGCGGGAGATTTTCCGCGATTGGGTGGAGATGGTGAAGTCCTATTTTTGAATCGGGAGGCTGGGAATGAAGTTTGGAGAGACAAGAGAGACATACGCAAAGATCGCAACACTATATTATTTGGGTGAGCTTTCTCAAGATGAAATTGCGGAGATGTTTGGTATTTCAAGGTTTAAAGTCTCGCGCGTTTTGCGACGAAGCAAGGAACTTGGGATCATTGAATTTCACATCAACAACAAGCCGGACTACTACAAAGGATTGGAAAAGCAACTGGTAAAAGCACTGGGAATCAAGCGGTGTTTGGTGGTCAGCCCCGGCTCGACTGCGGCGGACTCTAAGAGCAATGTAGGCAAGGCAGCGGCAAAATACCTGATCCAACGGCTCAAGGATGGGATGATGGTAGGGTTTGACTGGGGTACGACATTGCAGACTATGGTGCGGGAATTTGCTCCGGAACATAAATATCCCGGCTGCATGTTTGTACAGATTTCCGGAAGTATTGCCTCCCAGTCCATTTTAGACAACGGATATATGGACGGGCACGATATTGTTGCAAACCTTGCGGCAAAGGCGGGCGCGAACTGGTCGCTGTTTCCTGCGCCGTATATTGTGAAGGAAAAGATGCTGCGTGATATGCTGCTGGAGGAAAAGACGATCAAAAATCATATCCAGTATTTTGACCAGCTGGATATGGTGTTTTTTGGAGTGGGCTCTTGTAATCCGGAGATTTATCTGCCTTTTTACCGTAATTATCTGTCTTCGCAGGAGTGCAAACAACTGGAACAGGAACGGCGCACGGGAGAACTGTTTAGCTGTCAGCTTGACACTGATGGGAACAAGATGGAATCCATGCTGAGTGGTCGCGTATTGACCATCGAGCTGGATCAACTGAAATCTATTCCCGATGTGGTGGTGCTGGCAGCGGGCGCGGACAAAACACAATCGCTTCTGGTCGGCGCGCGCGGAGGCTATTTCAACACCATGATCGTGACGGAAATTGCGGCGTTGGATTTGCTGGAGCAACTGGGGCAGGGCTGACATTTGTGCAAAAATGCGACGCTGCAAATGCGTATATGCGCGATTGAATGCTCATATGTGCAGGCAAACGGCAGGTTCTATTGACTTCAAATCCTACACGCGCAACAATAGAGTAGCAGGGCGTTTTACGAGCGTTTAAGAAAAAATCAGGAGGTTATTATGCAGCTGTCAGACGAAAAAAAATTGAAGATTTATGAGACGATGTTACTCATAAGAGAAAGCGAACTAAAAATGATGGAACTCTATAAAAAAGGTGAAATTGAGGGCCACATGTTACCGTGCCTCGGGCAGGAAGCGATTCCCGCAACATTGGCGCAGGTTTATACGGATGAAGATTATTTGGTGACAGGACATCGCGGAGGCGGGCATTATTTTGCACGCGGTTGCAGCTATAACGCGTTTTGGGGTGAAATGTTTGGCTGCACCAGCGGCGCGACGCGCGGACGTGGCGGGCAGATCCACCTGATGGATAAAAGCAAAAAGGCGTTGACAGGCAACGCGATTGTAGGTGCGCAGTGGGGTATTGCAGCGGGCATTGCTTTTGTGGCACGACGCGATGGCTCTGCCGTGGTGTGCGTGGGCGGCGAAGGCTCCACCAACCGCGGTCCCTTTCATGAAAGCTTGAACATGACGGCGGTGATGAACCTTCCGGTATTGTATGTCGTGGAATTTAACAATCGACAGATGTGGAATCCCTGCACGCAGACGACGGCGGTGGATCGCATTGCAAAACGTGCATTGGCGTACGACATGGAGGGTGCAACGGTGGACGGCAATGATCCGGACGCAATTTATGAAAAGGCATCTGAAATGATGGACAAAATCCGTGCGGGTGGACGCCCGTGTCTATTAGAGTGCATCACAAACAAGTGGACGGACAGCGTCAATAGCGCGCGTAACACGCCGGAGGCGATTGAAGGCTTCAAACGGCCGGATGTTGACCCGATTTATCGCTATGAAGCGAAGCTGAAAGCGCAGGGAATCCTGACGGATGCGCTGGATGCTGAAATCAAGCAGCGTGTGGGTGAACAAGTGGCAGCCGGTGTAGAATTTGGCAGGAACAGCGAAAAACCGGAAGCGACCGAAGGCATGGATCAGGTATATAGCCAGCCGGTGGTGTGAGGGAGGATAGAGTATGAAAACAATGCGATTTATTGAGGCTCTGCGCGAAGGGCTGGCGGAAGAGATGAGACGTGACCCGGATGTATTCCAGATTGGGGAATCGCTGGGGGGCGAACAAGGCGGCATGTTTAAGGTGACGGAAGGGCTGGATAAAGAATTTCCCGGAAGGGTGATCGATTCGCCTATTTGTGAAGCGGTATTGGGCGGCGTGGCGGTTGGCGCGGGGATGTTTGGGATGCGCCCTGTGGTAGAAATCATGTTTGGTTCGCTGATGCCTTTGCTGCTGGACGAGATACACAATCAGGCGGGGACGCTGCATTATGTGTCCGGCGGACAATTTAATTGCTCGATGGTGGTACGCACCTGCAACTGGATGCGCATCGTGTCCGGTCCGCATCATTGCGGTAATTTTGATGCGGCGTTTGTGAATTCTCCCGGCGTAAAAGTGGTGGTTCCCTCCACGCCTTATGATGTGAAAGGGTTGATCAAAGCGTCTATCCGCGACAACGATCCGGTGGTGTTTATGGAGTATTCCCCGCTGTATCAAATCAAGGGTGAAGTGCCGGAAGAGGAATACGTTCTGCCTATCGGGAAAGCGGATGTGAAGCGCGAGGGAACGGATGTCTCTATCATCACATACGGCGTGGGGGTGCATGACGCATTGGCGGCAGCGCAGGAGGCGGAGAAATCCGGCATCAGCGTGGAGGTGGTTGATTTGCGCACCATACTGCCATATGACAAGGAAGCGATCAAACAGTCGGTAGCGAAAACGGGGCGCGCGATCGTATCTTACGAAGGATTCAAGACGGGCGGCGCAGGCGCGGAATTTGCGGCGTTTATTGCGGAGGAGTGCATTGAGGATCTTTCGGCACCTGTACTGCGTGTGGCTTGCGCGGATGTCCCGAACCCTTCCAACTCTAAACTGATTCAGACGCTGGCGGTGAACAAGCAGAGCGTTTTGGACGCGATTTTCAAAGTGATGGAATAGGAGAATTTGCTGTGGCTGAGTTTGTTGTATTATCCAAGATGACGCTTACAATGGAAGAGGGCACCATTGCAAAATGGCTGGTGTCTGAAGGTGACACGGTGACAATGGATACCCCGCTATGCTCGGTGGAAAACGAGAAGGAAACGGAGGATATGCTCTCGATTTATGAGGGAACCATCCTCAAATTGCTGGCGGAGGAAGGGGAGGTGTACCCTGTAAAAACACCCATTGCGGTGGTGGGACAGCCGGGAGAGGACATTGCCGCCCTGCTGGCAACGCTGAATGGCAGCGAAAAAGAGGAGCAGGCTGCCGTGCCGCAAAGGCAGGTGCAAGTTCAAAGCGTACAGGGTAAGATGATGCCCAAAGTGCGTAAGCTGATCCAGCAAAAGGGCATTGATATGGATGCGCTGATCGCATTCTGTGGCGAGCGCAAAATTACGGAAGCTGAAGTATGCGCATTTGAGCAAAGTCTGGCGGGCGCTGTGGAGCTGGCGGCGGGCGATCGTGTGGTGAAGGCGTCGGCAATGCGCAAAACCATTGCAAAAAACATGATGGAAAGCTGCGCGCATACCGCGCGGTTGACCAATTTCATGGAAGTGGATTTGACCGATGCGCTGGCGCGCGTGCAGCAGCGTAAGCAGGCGGGTGATCGCGTGAGCGTGACAGGTCTGCTGGTAAAGGCAACGGCCGTAGCGTTAAAAGAAAACGAGATCATCAATACGGTGTATCGGGAAGAACGTGGAGAGATCGTGTATCGCTCTGACATCAACATCGCGTGCGCGGTGGATTTACCGGAGGGTCTTGCGGCGCCGGTGGTGAAACGCGCGGACGAGAAGGATGTGTGTGCCATTACAGCGGAAATTGGTGCGTTTGCGCAAAAGGGGAAAGATGGGAAGCTTTCAAATGATGATTTGAAAAGCGGTACTTTTACGGTGTCTAACGTCGGAATGCTGGATGTGCTTACCTTTACCCCCATCATCAATTATCCGCAGACAGCGATACTTGGCGTGGGTGCCGTGCGCACCTTGCCCCGCTATGAAAGTGATGGAACAATACAGCCGCGCAAAATCATGATTTTGTCTATTACATATGATCACCGCGTGATTGACGGCGCGCCTGCTTCCCGGTTTCTGCAAAGTGTGAAGGCGGCGTTGGAAGCGCCGGAAGGCTTGCTGTGAGGGGAACGCATATGCGGAAAAAACTAAGAGATCTTCCGTTTGGATTGTATGAAAAATCCATTTGCACTACGTGGAGCTGGGAGGACAAATTTGCGCTTGTCAAAGAAGCGGGGTATGATTACTTTGAAATTGCGATTGACGCAACTCCGCTCAAGCTGAAAAGGCTGACCGACCGTGAGGAGCAACGCGCGATTCGTCGTGCGTCGGAGCGCCACGATATGCCGCTATATACTTTTGCGTTTACTGCAAATCGATTCTTTCCGCTGGGCAGTGAAGATGATGCAGTGCGCGCGGAGGGTGTACGGCTGCTGAAAAGTGCGATGGATTTTGCGGCGTATGTGGGCGCGCGGGTGATTCAGTTTGCCAGCTATGACGAATATGAAAAGCCGCGCAGCCGCATGACGGAGAAGCTGTTTGTGGAGTCTTTGGAGGAATGTGTAAACCATGCATCGCATCGGGGAACGGTGCTGGCGCTGGAAACGATGGACAGTGACTTTATGGACACCACGCAAAAGGCGATGCGCTACGTGCGCATGTTTGACACCTGTTATCTGGGACTGGATGTAGACCCAGGGAACATCACGGCGATGGGCAACGATCCGATTAGCGACATGGCGTTCGGATCGGGACACATTGCGGAAGTGGAGTGGAAGGATGTGCAGCATGGCGATGTGCGCAACACCTTTTTTGGAGAGGGGATCGTCGATTTTGACGCTTGCTTCAAGGCGCTGCACGACATTGGTTATCAGGGCTTCATGGCGGCGGAAATGTGGGCGAATGACGACCCAACGACCCATCACCGCATTTTTGAGGCAATAGAGTTTTTGAAAGGAAAGATGAAAGATTACTGAGCTCGATCTATTTAAAATGGCGAGCTAAGGGAACAACTTGCTAAAATTGAATGGATGGGCATTTGAAAAGGGGCAGCGTTGCCCCTTTGATTATTTTTATTGAAAAATATCTTTTGCTGTGTTAGAGTAATCATTACTAGAGATGGAAAGGACATATCTATGCTGGATCCGATTTTTTGCTAATATCAAACATCTAATTTTAGCGGTGCGTTTACTGTAATGTTGAAAATGTTTTCAGATTACAGTTCTTTTTGTGCGCCAAGTGATACAATGAAAAGAGGTAGAAAATGTTTGATATTCGGAAGATACAGGAAAGAGTGATTTTTGAACGTGTTAAGGCTGTTGCAAATGAAGAGCTTGCCAATGAAATCGTATTTGGCGGGGCATCTGATTCATGTGATGCGATATGGGTGAAAGAGACCATGAGAAAAATGGAAACAGCGTTTGACAAGGATACATTAATCTCGATCCGCATGGAATGTCAATGCGGATATGGCATGGATGAAAAGAAAGCGCTGGTGCAGAAGCTTTATGCGTCGTCAAACAGCATGGAGGAATTTGCAGGGAGTGAGGAAGCGCGCCAAGCAGGGCTGTTTACAGAGAATGGTGAGCTGTACTTAAGTTTCCCATACTGTCCTTGCCCGATGCTTGCTCGTGTGGAGTTGTTGCCAACCATGACATGGTGCTATTGCACAATGGGTTACAGCAAAAAACTCTTTGAGGACGTTTGGGGTTGCGAGGTCGAAATCGATTTGCTCAAAAGTATTAAAATGGGTGATGAAATGTGCCTGATGAAGATAACGCCGCGGTTCGCGATTTGGTAAACGACTGCAGTCCCTGCCAAGCACTGAATATGGATAGCATGTGCTATCCATATTCGCTTGTAAGGGGGAAAAATTCCCCCTTAGACCCCCTGCTTGCGCATCTCG
>CAYVTZ010000007.1:76067-108047 GCA_964454685.1 uncultured Christensenellaceae bacterium | reverse complement strand
TTCATTGAGCCGGAATCGCGTAAGAATGAGATGCTAAAAAACTTTTTGCTGCCCGGACTGGAGGACCTGTGCGTTTCGCGTTCGTCCTTTAACTGGGGGATTCCTGTGCCGTTTGACAGCGGGCACGTGATGTATGTGTGGATTGATGCGCTGACCAATTACCTTTCGGCGTTGGGATATTTGACGGACGACGATGCGAAGTTCCGCAAATACTGGCCTGCGGATGTGCATTTGGTGGGCAAGGAGATTGTGCGTTTTCACGCTATCATTTGGCCGATTATGCTGATGGCGCTGGATTTGCCGCTGCCCAAAAAGATTTTCGGGCATGGATGGTTGACGCTGCAAGGCAACAAAATGAGTAAATCACGCGGGAATGTGGTAGACCCTGAAGTGCTGGTGGGGCGCTATGGAGCGGATGCGATCCGGTATTTCCTCATGCGGGAAGTGCCGCTGACCAGCGATCTCATGTTCTCCAATGAGATCATGCTAAGCCGCATCAATTCGGATCTGGCAAATGATTTGGGCAACCTGCTTTCGCGCACCGTAGCGATGATCGAAAAATATTTTGGCGGAGAAGTGCCGCAGATGCAGCAGGAGGGTGCGGAGGATGCAACCTTGCTGGAACTGGCAACGAATCTGCCGCAGACGGTAGAAGCGTTGATGACGGAGTTAAAGATATCGGAGGCGCTAGAAGCGATTTGGAGTTATGTTGGCGCGCTCAATAAGTATATTGATTTGACCGCGCCGTGGACGCTTGCCAAAGAAGAAAGCGGCAAGCCGCGCCTTGCGAGCGTGATGTTTCACCTTGCGGAAGGACTGCGCCGCGTCAGCGTGCTGATTGAATGCGTGATGCCGCATACATCAAAGGAAATTCGCAAGCAGCTTGGCGTTGCGGATGCGACGTGGGTAAGCTTGCGGACTTATGGTTTGGTTGCGGGATGCTCCGTGTGCAAAGGCGACGCCATTTTCCCGCGGCTGGACATTGAAAAAGAACTGAAAGAGCTGGGGGCAAACGTGCCCGTTCAGGAAGCAAAAAGAGAAGAAAAGCCGGAAACAAAGCAGCAGCAGGCAGCCGAGCAGATCACGTTTGACGAGTTTAAGAAAGTGCAGATGAAAACGGCAACCGTGCTGTCTTGCGAGAACCTGGAGGGGTCGGACAAGCTGCTGAAGCTGGTGGTGCGCTGCGGCGAGCAGACGCGCACCATTGTTTCGGGCATTCGAGAATCCTTCACAGCGGAGGAGATGCTGGGCAGGACAGTGATTATCGTTGCAAACCTCAAGCCCGCGAAGCTGCGCGGGGTGCTTTCCGAGGGCATGATACTCGCGGTGGGCGACAATCCGCAGATTAAGCTGGTGACAGCGGATGCGCCGGACGGACTGGTGGTTGGGTGAACGGCATGATGTTTGTGGATTCGCATACACATTTGCTGGATGATCGGTTTGACGAAGACCGCAGTGCATTGATCGCACAACTGCACGAGCAGGAAATTGCGTGGATTGTGGAAGCTGCGTTTGACCTAGACAGCAGCGTTCGTGCAGCGGCGTTGGCACGGGAGCACGCGACGGTATATGCAATGGCGGGCATTCATCCGCATGAGGCGAGTACATATGACGCGCAGACCAAAGACGCGCTGTGCGCACTGACGCAGCAGCGTAAGGTGGTGGCGGTGGGCGAAATCGGCTTGGATTATCATTATGATTTTTCGCCGCGCGACTGTCAGCGGCGCGTGTTTGAGCAACAGATGCAGATGGCGGTGGAGCTTGACCTGCCGGTGGTGATTCACAGCCGAGAGGCGACGGCGGATGTGCTGGCGATGCTGCGCAACTTTCCGAAGGTGCATTGTAACATTCACTGCTTTTCCGGCAGTCCGCAGACGGCGGAGCAAATGCTGGCGATGGGGCACGTGATTGCGTTTGGTGGTGCGCTGACCTTTCAAAATGCGAAAAAAGCGGTGGAAAGCTGCCGCGTGGTGCCGTTGGAGCGTATGCTGATCGAGACGGATTGCCCGTATATGACACCGGTGCCGCATCGCGGCAAGCGAAACGAACCGCAGTATGTTCGTTTGGTGGCAGAGCGCATTGCGCTGATTCGTGGCGTTGATGTGGAGGAAGTGGCGCGGTGTACCAGCGAGAATGCGGCGGCGTTCTTTGGGATCGCACAGACAAAATAGTGCATAAAAATACCGCATGTTCGCGCAGAGGCGCGCACGGTGTGCACCGGCGCAGATGGATGGCGAGGCGGAAGCATCGAAATCTATTCGTAGAGATGGAAGGAAGCGGAGGCATAGTACTTGGATACTTATACATATCGAATCGGTGAGGACATTTACATCAATTTGACCAATCGGTGCACCAATGATTGCACATTTTGTGTGCGCAGAAAGGGTGACGGGGTATCGGGATACCATTTGTGGATGGAACAGGAGCCGACGGCACAGCAGGTGATTGAATTGCTGGGCGCGGAGCAGCGTAACGTTGTATTCTGCGGGTTTGGCGAGCCTACCATCAAATTGGATGAGCTAAAAGAAATTGCGCAGTTTGTGAAAAGCTATGGCGGCAAGGTGCGACTGAACACCAACGGGCATGCCAACGCGATACACGGACGAAATGTGGCGCAGGAGCTGCGCGGGTTGGTGGATGTGGTCTCCATCAGCCTAAATGAAGCGACGGCGCAAAAATACGAGCGCGTGGTGCACAGCGAATATGGTGAGCAGGGATATGACCACATGCTGGAATTTGCGCGGGCATGCGTGAAGGAGGGCATTCGTGTGGTGCTTTCTGTGGTGGATGTGATCAGTGCAGAGGACATTGAAGCGTGCCGCAAAATTGCGCAGAAGATTGGCGCGGAGTTCCGGGTGAGACACTATATTCAGGGATAAAACATTGATAATATGACATGCTGTTGTCACGCAGATGTGATACGATTGAACCCGAAACGAACATAATATATGTTACAGCGGAGGAATGGACAGATGAATTGGTGTGAAGTGGCAAAGCCCGATCAACAGCCGAACATGAGGGAGATTAGCGCGTTTGTGCAGAATCCCGCGTGGGATGCGCTTTGCGGGAGTGTAGAAGAGAGATACGGCGTGGCACCCAAGGTGGAATACAGCAAGTGCGCGGCGGCGCCGGGATGGAATGTGAAGTATAAAAAGGGCGGGAAATCCCTTTGTGTGCTTTATCCCGAACAGGGAGCATTTTTTTGCCTGGTGGTGATTGGGAATAAGGAGCAGATCGAATGCGAGCTGCTGCTGCCCGCGCTGGACCGGACAATTCAAGAACTGTACGAGCGCACCAGATTTGCATGCGGAGGTCGATGGTTGATGATTCGGATTGAGTCAAACGACATCATGCAGCAGGCGTTGCAGTTGATTGAACTGCGAACCAGGAAATCGTGATATAAAAAAAACAGGCGGTGTGCCTGTTTTTTTTGACTACTTTTTACGTTTGTTGCGCTGCACCCGTGAGCCGACGCGCGGCGCGTAAGGATCCGCTTCCTGTGGTGCCTGACGCTGTGCTGTGCGCTGCTGCTGCGGCACCGGCTGCGACTTCTGCTGTGGCTGTACGGGAGTGCTGCGTCGGCGGGAAGGCGCAGCCGGCGCAATGGGTGCCTGATATTCCTCCTCCGGCGGGTAGGGTTCGTAGTAAGGATCGCTGGTATCTTCATCGTATTCGTCATAATAGGCGGAATCGTCGTAATCGATTGGCGCGGCGGAGCGATTGCGTTGCTTCCTGCGCTTGGATGTAGCCAGCAACACGATCAAAATAATGATGATCGCAACAATGGCACATAGAATCAAATAGGCGATGGGGGCATTGGGACCGTTAAACAACGCCGTAAGACTGCCGGTGAATGCCGCGACACCGGTTGGCTCCGGCGTGGGTGTTGGCGTTGGTACGGGAGTCGGCTCGGGTGTCGGCTCCGGCGTTGGCTCAGGAGTCGGTTCCGGCGTCGGCTCCGGCGTAGGCGCCTCCATGGGGATGCTGGTGAGCTCTGCTGTTGCAAATTGCAAGCCTGTGATGGTTGTATCGAGCTGTGCCTGTGCTTCCGCGGTTGCGAGCGTGATGATTGTAATCAAGTTCTGATCCTGCACAACAGAGTATGACTGCATCACATAGCCTTCTGCTTCCGGCGAAGTGCCGTTATAGATACGAGCCGGTTTGTTTTGGAAGGCACCGATGGAGGACTGACCGAGCTGAAAGACCTGTTGCAGTGAGGCAGTGATTTCCGCATCTACGGCGGCAAGCTGCTCCGGAGACATGTTGGCAATCGTTGTAGATTCTTTCGGTGTATCGAAAATTGGTGCGGTAGGCTGTGCGTCCGGCTGTACTGAGGCTGTGCCTGCAGATGCTTGCGCGTCGGGAGCGGCAGTGGGCTGCGCCGACTCGCCTGGTTCCGCGGACGCTTGTGCATCGCTTGGCGTGGCGGAAGGCACTGCTAAGAGTATGGGCTGCAACGGCTTCGCGGTTGCCTCAACGTAATAGCTGAGTTTGCCATTCTCGTCATACGAATAGACCGCAAAAATCAGGTTATCTTGACGTTTTGCGATCTTTTCGGACAGGTCTTCAAACAGATTGGAGCTGTCTTTGGTATAAAAATAGACGGAGTCTCCTTCCGGAATGGAAGCGGACAAGCCATACTCGTTTAATGTGACATCCTGCGCAAGCGCAATACAAGGCGTAAGCATCAGAATCACAAATAAGATCAATCCAACTTTTTTCAAGGTTATCCTCCTGTATCATAAACCAGCCCGTGCGGGCACATGTAAAAAACAATCCATAATATTATAGCGCATGTGTGTGTCGGTTTCAAGTGAACAAAACGTGAATGTATACATTGTCAAACGATATTGCCGTTAATGTGTGACATATATAGTAAATGTAAAATCTTACCTTGCGGGATGAGGTGTTTTTTAGTATAATTTAAAAGACCGCGCCATTGTAACATGGTTGGCGCACACACTGATTAGGAGTTTGGAATGAGCATCAATAACATAGAAATTCGTGATTTTAAAGGCAAGCGCGTGCATTTTATTGGCATTGGCGGCTGCTCGATGAGTGGCCTGGCGCAGATTTTACATGCAAAGGGTTTTCAAGTGACGGGATCGGACATGCGTGAATCCGCATTTACGCAGCAACTGGAGAAGCGCGGTATTCCACTTGAGCTGAATCACGACGAGCAGAACGTACACGGAGCGGATTTGGTGGTGTATTCGGCTGCAATCAAGCCATATAACCCGGAATACGCTTACGCGGCATCGCACGAGATTCCGATGATAGAGCGTTCGCGCTTACTGGGCTTGATGTCCAGCCAGTATCAAAAGGTTGCCTGCATTTCCGGATGCCATGGGAAAACCACAATCACTTCGATGCTGGCGCTGGTGATGCAGCGCTCGGAGGAGGACTGCACCGTGCATGTGGGCGGTATGGTGGACTTCCTGGAAGGCGGCGTGAAGCTGGGCAGCAACGATACCTTTATCACGGAGGCTTGCGAGTTTGTACGCAGCTTTTTGACGCTTCACCCGACGCAGATACTGGTCAATAACATTGACGACGATCATTTGGACTGTTATCGAGATATCGACGATATTTTCAATACATTTGTAGAATTCGTCCAGAAAATGGATGATGAACAGGGGATTTTATTGCTGAATGCCTCGGATGAACTGGCGATGAAGCTGGCAGCGTATTCTAAAGCGCGGCTGGTGACATACAACCAGCCCGGACAGAGCGACTGGTATTTGGAAGATTGCAGCTTTGACGAGCTTGGCTGCGGTAGCGGAGACGTGATTTGCCGCGGAGAAAACCTGGGCCGATTGAAACTGAATGTACCGGGGTTGCACAACCTGCGCAACGCGCTTGCGGCAACCGCGTTTGCCAACGAGGTGTTTGGCGTGGAAGTTGAACTGGCACAGAGGGCGTTGCTGGACTACAAGCTGGCGGGGCGACGTTTTGAACTGATTGGCGAGGTGGACGGCGTAAAGCTTTACCATGATTACGCGCATCATCCCAGCGAGATCATGGCATGCCTGGAGGCGGCGCAGCTGGTTCCGCACAACAAGCTTTGGGTGGTGTTTCAGTGCAATTCCTATACACGCGCAAGCACGCTTAAGGATAAGTATGCGACGGCATTTTTTAACGCGGACGAGGTTTTGATGCCGGACATCTACCAGGGCAGGGACACGGAAACGTTCGGAATCCACGCGCGCGACGTGGTTGCCGCCATCAACAAGAATTCCGGCAACTGCATGTATATTCCGACTTTTGCGGGAATCAAAGATTATTTGCACAAAAACTGGAAGGCGGGAGACGTGGTTTTGAGCCTTGGCTCCGGCGATGTGAATAAGCAGCAGTTGATTTTTTTATCAAAATGATGTGAGGGGATTGCGCCGGATGTGAGAGCATTTGACTTGAAACGGCGCAAAACCATAGCACTCGAATTATGTAGCCATGTCCCCAAACGGTTTCGATGCGGTACTAATGGTGTGTGAGCTTTTGATGTGCGTATCGATCGCACGACCTGCTGCCGATATAGTCCATGCCCCAAACCAGTTCCAGCAGTGCGCCTCTGGAAAACGCCTGATGCGGGTTTTTGTAAAAGAACAGAAGCAGTTCTCGCATTCCGTTGGGGTCAAGGCTATTTTTTTTTGCCATCCGGCAAGACGTGATCAAGACTCAAATCCATTTTAACGCAGGCGGCATCAAGCGTGCGCGGGAGCGGCGTTGGCGAAACCCTACCATCTTGACTGAATTGACCAAGCCGCAAGGGTTGGCACTTGACTTCTTCCACCTGCCGCTTGCCATTATCGATGAATTTCATGGGCTGTATCGGTTGATTGGATCGTGCCTTTTTTGAGTGCTACCGGCACCTTAGATTGATTAACGCGCATGCGCTTCCAAGTCGGTTTTTTTTTCAGTGAAATCGGTTGATTTGACCACGATAACCTTCCTGCTTTACCTGCTTACGATTCCATTTTATATACGATACATTCAGCCTGTGCCAAATTTGTCATGAAAGAATGAAGGAACTGCCCCGGCACCACAGCAGAAGCAAAAAATTGGTGAAACCCATCACAATTCGATTGCATGTTACACGTTTCATACGTGAATCGATCCGGTGTTACGCTTTTTGCGTATACGTCTTGTTTTCTGGCGGGATCATGTGTGGGAGAACGGTCGAAGAGGCGGCATCAAACACTTTTTAATGGAAGATTGGAAACCTTACATAGTTTTTACATAAACATCATCGTGCCTTTACGCGCGTGATCTATACTCCTTTTTGTACGAAAGAGTCATACAAATTAAAATTTATATATGGAGGACAAACAGTATGAAAAAAATCTTAGTAGTGATTGCAGTATTGATCTGCGCGTCAATGGTGTTTACCGCGTGTTCCGCATCGGCAGCGCCGAGTGAGGCACCGGTAAGTGAAGCGCCTGTATCCGAAGCGCCGGCAAGCGAAGCACCTGCATCTGAAGCACCGGCAAGTGAAGCGCCTGCATCTGATGCGCCGGCATCTGAACTGACGGGCAAGGTGACCATGTCCGGATCTACCTCGATGGAGACGATCTCCAACGCGCTGGCAGAGGCATTCATGATTGCAAACCCCGGCGTTTCGGTGGACGTGCAACTGGGCGGGTCTTCTGTGGGAGCGCAGGATGCACAGAGCGGAAAATCTGACATCGGCAACATTTCCAGAGAATTGAAGGAAGAGGAAGCAACACTGACCCCGAACATCATGGCAATCGACGGCATTGCAGTGATCGTGAATCCGGCGAATCCGGTGAAGGACATCTCGAAGGACGACCTCACCAAAGTTTACACAGGTGAAATCAGCAACTGGAAGGATCTTGGCGGTAACGATGCGGCGATCGTCGTGATCGGACGCGAGGCATCCTCCGGTACGCGCGGCGCATTTGAAGAACTGCTCAAAGTGCAGGATCAATGCAAATATGCACAGGAATTGACCGAGACGGGCACCGTGAAAACAGCGGTTGCAAGCACTCCGGATGCGATTGGATATGTTTCGCTGGAAGCGCTGGATGACACGGTGGTTGCATTGAACGTAGACGGCGTTGCACCGCAGGAAGACCTGATCAAAGCGGGCGACTACTCCTTGTCCAGACCTTTCATCATGGCAACGGCAGCGGGCGAGCTGAGACCGGAAGTACAGGCATTCATCGACTTCGTGTTGGGCGCTGACGGTCAGGCGATCGTTGCAGAGAACAAACTGATCTCGATTCTGTAAGAAAAGAACAATGAAAGCGCCTTTTGGCGCTTTTTTTGTTTGAGGGACTGCTTTTGTGTATATAGTAATAAAAAGGGGTGGAGATTATGAGGATTTTTATTGCAATCAATCTCTCGGAACAATTAAAGACTTACATGGAAGGCATCCAATCGAACGTGCGACCGTTTTGTGAAGGAGGCCTTTTTTCGCGCCGCGACATCATGCACTTGACGCTGGCGTTCATTGGCGAAACCGATCAGCAAGGTGTGGAGCAGGCAAAGCTGGTGCTGGAAAAAGTTGAATTTGAGCCGTTTGCGCTTTCCGTCAGCGGGATTGGAAGATTTTGCAGGGAAGAAGGCGACATCCTGTGGCTGGGCGTGAAACAGAATCATCACCTAAACCGTGTGCAAAAGCAACTGTATGCCAGCCTGAACAGGCGGGGCTTCCGAATGCAGGAGCAGGCTTTTTTTCCGCATTTGACACTGGCGCGAAAGGTGCGTATACAGCGCATCGATACCAGAACAGAGATGTTTCATGAAGCGGTGAATCAGATTAGCTTGATGCGGTCGGAACGCGTGGACGGACGGCTGATCTACACCGAACTGCATCGCGCTTGTGCGGCACGTGAGACACAAATATAAAAACTTTGCGATTTATTCATCCTAACATCATATTTTTCTGCTATACTGTCAAGGTGCGAGTTTCGCTAGACTTTTTGTATGTGCGGATCGTACAATGTAAAACAGCGTTTGCATGTGTGCAAAGGTAGGGAGAAGAGTATGCAGAAATTTCGGGAGAAGATGATACGTTTCATGGTGGGCAGATATGGAATGGATCAGCTGTACATGGTATTGATTGTCATTGGATTTATTCTGATGATTGTGAACATGTTTGTGAACACATGGTTGCTTAGCATTGCATCATGGGTGGTGCTGATTTTTGCGTTTTATCGCGTTTTTTCTAAAAATATCGTGCAGCGCCGCAAGGAATTTGACGCATGGATGCGCTTTTCGAAGGTATTCCGAGATGCGTTTGCGCTGCAAAAGAAACGTTGGCAGGATCGGCACACCAAACGGTATCGGAAGTGTCCAAATTGTAAGACGGTGCTGCGTCTGCCTGTGAAAAAGGGAACCAATACAGTAAAGTGCCCCAAATGCGGTACCGGTTTTCAGGTGCGCGTATTGTGGTAGCTTGTAAAAAAGCTTGACAAATTGGTGAAATCAGGTATAATCAAACAGGTGTAAAGGTGTGCGCCTTTACAGCGCGCATGAAAATCGTGTGCTGTAAGCGCAGAACCTAAGCGCCTGTTTTTTGTAGGAGCGTGTGCATGAAGAGTGAAAAGGATTTGAATTTAACCCTATATTTCGACGTGTATGGCGAGTTTTTAACGGAGAAGCAGGCAAGAGTTTTTGATTATTATTACAACGACGACCTTTCGCTTGCAGAGATTGGCGCGGAAATGGGCGTGAGCAGACAGGGCGTGCTGGATGTGTTAAGACGGGCGCAACAGAAGCTGACGGACATGGAAGTGAAGCTGGGTCTGGTGGCGAAGCGGCTTTCGGAGGAACGATAAATGGCAGCATTTGAAGGAATCGCGGAAAAACTGCAAAATGTATTTCGCAAATTGACATCCAAGGGGAAACTTTCCGAGGGCGACGTCAAGGAAGCGATGAAGGAAATCAAAAATGTATTGCTGGCGGCGGACGTCAACTATCTTGTGGTAAAGCGTTTTATCAAGGAATTGACCGAGAAGGCGACCGGCGCGGAGATTTTGGAGAGCTTGACCCCGGGACAGCAGGTGATTAAGCTGGTGCGTGATGAGATGACGCATCTGCTGGGAGACATCCACACGGACATTAAAATGGCGGGCGCACCGCCGACCGTTGTGCTGATGATGGGCTTGCAGGGCGCGGGTAAAACGACTTTTTGCGCAAAGCTGGCAGGATATTACAAGAAAAAAGGCAAACGCGTTTTGCTGGTAGCGTGCGACATCTATCGGCCTGCCGCCATTAAACAGCTGCATGTGGTGGGCGATCAAGTGGGCGTGGAAGTGTTCGACAGGGGGCAGATTGAGCCGTCTAAGATCGTGAAGGAAGCCGTGCAGCACGCGCAGAAACTGGCGAGCGACATCATCATTGTAGATACGGCGGGACGCCTGCATATTGATGAGGACATGATGTCTGAGCTGAAAAAGCTGAAAGAGACGTCTAAACCGCATGAGACTTTGCTGGTGCTGGATGCGATGACCGGTCAGGACGCGGTGAACGCGGCGACTACATTTAATGACAGCATCGGCATTGACGGTGTGGTGCTGACGAAAATTGACGGCGATACGCGCGGTGGAGCGGCGATGTCGGTGCGCGCGGTGACGGGGAAGCCCATCAAATTTGTTGGTACGGGCGAGAAATTGAGCGAGATGGAACCGTTCCATCCCGACCGCATGACCTCACGTATTTTGGGCATGGGGGATGTGCTTTCGCTGATTGAGAAAGCGGAAGCGAATTTTGAAGAGAAAAAGACGCTGGAACTGCAAAAGAAGATCGCCAAAAATGAGTTGACTTTTGAGGACTTTCTGGATCAAATGGAGCAGTTGCAAAATATGGGTCCCTTAGAAGAGATTTTAGGGATGCTGCCGGGCGGAGCAAAGATGAAGGGCATGCAGGTGGACGAAAAGCAGCTTGCCAGAACCAAGGCGATTGTGCTTTCCATGACCCCCAAGGAGCGGCGTAACCCGCAGATCATCAATGGATCGCGGCGCAAGCGCATTGCAGCGGGCAGCGGCACCAGCATTCAAGAAGTAAACCGCATGCTCAACCAGTTTGAGAACATGAAAAAAATGATGAAGCAGTTTACGGGGAAGGGCGCGAAGCGAAAAATGTCCCGCTTCATGTTTTAGAGAGTGAATCACCGTTTTACGGTAGAATATATTATATTTATTATTTGGAGGTGCCGCATGGCAGTAAAAATCAGATTGAGAAGAATGGGTTCCAAGAAAAGACCGTTTTACAGAATGGTTGTTGCAGACGAGAGAGCGCCACGTGATGGCAGATTTATCGAAGAAATCGGCTATTACAATCCGCTTTCCAAAGAATTGAAAGTAGAAAACGAACTGGCGCAGAAGTGGATCGGCAACGGCGCGCAGCCCACAGAGACGGTGCGCACACTGCTCAAGAGAAGCGGAGCGATCAACTAATCTCCGGAAAAGCAGAGCACTGCTTTTTATGACCATGGGAGTATGCAGGGCGAAAAACGCTCTGCCCGGCTGGCAAAGATCGTGAAGAACAGCTTTCCCGTGCACGACGCGCTTTTTTTTCGCGCCTCATAACAGAGAAGTGCAGAGGAAAAACAGGAGAAGGAGTATCTATGCGTGAATTAGTAGAATACATTGCCAAAAACCTGGTCGATCAACCGGACGAGGTTCGTGTCGTTGAGCGGGAAGAACCCGGCGCGATCGTGCTGGAGCTGACCGTTGCGCAAGAGGATATGGGTAAGGTGATTGGCAAACAGGGACGTATTGCCAAGGCGATCCGAACGGTTGTCAAGGCGGCTACCACCAGATCGGACAAGAAATATGTGGTGGATATTGTTGAGGACTGATGAAACAGTTTTTTGAATTAGGACGTATTTTAAAACCGCAGGGCATAAAGGGCGAGGTAAAGGTTCAAGCATTCACGGACGATTTATCTCGCTTTTCCTACCTGCCGCATGCCTTCTGGGATGCACAGGGCGCAGAGAGAGTTGCGGTGATAGCGGCGCGGACGGATGCGCAGTATGCATATTTGTTGCTGGAAGGCATACAAACGCGTGATGACGCGGAAAAGCTGCGTGGGCGTATGCTGTACATTGACCGCGCGCATGCGGCGAAGCTGCCGGAGGGTCGTCACTATATTGAGGACTTGATCGGCATGGAAATGCGTGACGCGGAAGGCACAACGCTGGGCACACTGAAAGAGATTTTGCAGCATGGCGCGGCGGACGTCTATGTGGTGACGCTTGTGCAGGGCGGAACACTGATGTTCCCTTGTGTGCAGGATGTGATTATTGAGCGCGCAGTGGAGCAGGGTTTTTTTGTGGTGAACAGCGAAAAGCTGACGGAGGTCGGCGTTTATGACGTTTAACTGCCTGACCATTTTTCCGGAGATGTTTGAGAGCTTTGTCTCGACCAGCCTCTGTGAGAAGGCGATTGCAAAAGGCATCATCACGATCAACCGCATTAACTTTCGTGACTATACGACGGATAAGCACAATCGCGTGGACGACTATCCATTTGGCGGCGGCGCGGGGATGCTGCTTACGCCGCAACCTCTATTTGACTGCTTTGATGCGCTGGCGCAAGAGCAGCGGGGTAAAAGCGTTTGTAACATCTATCTTTCGCCGGCGGGGGAGCCGCTGTCTTCGCAGCTTGCGTTGGATTTGTCGGTATATGACGAGCTCAACTTGCTGTGCGGACATTATGAAGGCGTGGATCAACGTGTACTGGATTGCTGTATCGAACGAGAGGTTTCCATCGGGGATTATATTTTGACGGGTGGCGAGCTTCCTGCAATGATCTTAATGGACTGCGTGATGCGTTATGTGCCGGGCGTGCTGGCAAACGACGAATCGGCTATGGTGGAAAGCTTTGACGACAGTCTGCTGGAATACCCGCAGTATACGCGACCCTCGGAGTTTCGGGGTATGGCGGTGCCGCCGGTGCTGCTTTCGGGACATCACAAAAACATTCTGGCATGGCAGCGCGAACAGGCGATTTTACGAACACTGCGTTGCAGACCTGACTTACTGGAATCCGCTGACCTAACGGAAAAAGAGCGGGAAAACATCAAAAAAATGCAAAACAGTGCTTGCAATGACGAGTGAGTTTGTGTATAATAATTCATGTTTGTAATTGTTTGTGTGGACGCGATATGATATGATTTGCTTGAACACGCGACAAAATGGTTAAAACAGTCTGCGCTTGATTTGCGCTCCGGCTGATTGACAGGTTTGAATTAGGGTGGTCCGCTGTCTGAATTTGCAGGCAAGAACATCTATACGGGAAGGAGGCAGGAAAATGAATGCATTGATTAAGGCGATTGAAGCCGAACAAATGAAAACTGATCTTCCGAACATGAAAATCGGCGATACGCTGAAGGTTTTCGTAAAGGTTGTGGAAGGCACCAGAGAAAGACTTCAGGTGTTTGAAGGTTATTTGATTGCGCGTAAGGGCGGCGGTCTTTCCGAGACCATCACGGTACGCCGTGTATCCTACGGTATTGGTGTGGAGAGAACCTTCCCCATCCATTCCCCCCGCGTCGACCACATCGAAGTGGTGCGTCACGGTAAGGTGCGTAGAGCGAAGCTGTTCTACTTGAGAGATCGGGTAGGTAAGTCTGCGAAGCTGAAAGAAGTAAAATAATTGCTGGTAAGCAGGATTCATCGTTTGGCGAGTACGGTAGTGCTCGCCAAATGACGTTTTACACTAAAAAAATGAGGACACAATGAACATTCAATGGTACCCCGGTCATATGACCAAGGCGCGGCGGCAGCTTGCCGAGAAACTTAAGCTAATCGATCTGGTGATCGAGGTTTTAGATGCGCGCGCGCCGCACAGTTCGGTGAATCCGGATTTCAACGATCTGTTTGAGAACAAGGCACGGCTGTATATCTTGAATAAAGCTGACCTTGCGGATGGGAATATCACAAAAAATTGGATCGCACATTTTAAAGAGCAGGGCATTGAGGCGGTTTCTTTTTCTGCGGTGTCGGGTGATACCGAGCAACTCAAGCAGGAGATTCGCAAGGTGGCTGCGCCCATTTTTGAGCGATATCAGAAAAAGGGCGTGAACAAGACGCTGCGCTGTTTGGTGGCGGGCATCCCGAATGTAGGAAAATCTGCCATTTTGAATCGACTGCTGGGCAGCAAGAAGCTGAAAGAAGGAAACAAACCCGGTGTGACCAAGGGTCTGCAATGGGCGAAGATTGATACCTATTTGGAGATCATGGACAGCCCGGGATTGCTGTGGCCTAAGTTTGAGGACGAGGAGACCGGCGCTGTGGTGGCGCTCATTGGCAGTGTGAAGCTGGACGTGCTGGACGAGGAATCGCTGGCGTTTTACCTGTTGCGGCGATTGCAGGCAACGGCGCCCAAGATGCTTACAGAGCGCTATAAGATGGAAGATGTGAGCGGGGAGACCATCGAGGTTTTGGAGCAGATCTGCAAGAATCGCGGTTTTTTGCTGCGCGGCGGTGTTTATGACATCGAGCGCGGTTGCAAGACATTGATTGATGAATTTAAAAATGGAAAGTTGGGCAGAATCTCTTTGGAGAAGCCGGAGAAGATATGAGCGGAAAACGGGAGCAAGCGTTGCGCGAGAAATTGGAGCGTTTGACGCGAATAGAGCGCGAATACTGGGCAAACGGATTGACGGCGCTTGCGGGCATTGATGAGGCGGGCAGAGGTCCGCTTGCGGGGCCTGTGGTGGCGGCGTGCGTGGTGATGCCACAGGAGCCTTTGCTGCCGGGCGTTGATGATTCCAAGAAAATTTCTGAAAAGCGCAGAGAGGATTTGTACGAGCAGATCAAGCAGACGGCGCTGGATTACTGCGTCTCCACCCAGCCGCCGGAGTTGATTGACGAGATCAACATATTGCGTGCAGCGAGAAAAGCCTTTGAAGAGGCATTAAACGGTCTGAGAACAGTGCCGCAGCACGTGTTTACGGATGCGATGGAGATAGAAACTGAGTTGCCGTATACGTCTCTGATCAAAGGGGACGCAACGATGTACGTGATTGCGGCGGCATCCATTCTAGCAAAGGTGACGCGCGATCATATCATGCTGGAATACGACAAACTTTATCCGGAATATGGCTTTGCGCAGCACAAGGGATACGGAACCAAGCAACACTATGCCGCGATAGAGCGATACGGGATTCTGGACATCCATCGCAAGACCTTTTTAAAGAGGTTTCTATGAACAGGCAAGCGTTGGGCAGAGCGGGGGAGGACTATGCCTGTGCAGCGTTGGAACGCGAAGGATATACCGTTTTGGCGCGCAATTTTTACACAAAGAGCGGCGAGATCGACCTGATTGTTCAACGCGGTGACGTGATTGCGTTTGTGGAGGTAAAAACGCGCAGTCAAGGGAAGTTTGGAATACCTGCGGAGGCTGTGACACAAAAAAAGATGCGCGCAATTTGCAGGAGTGCAATGTTATTTTTGGAAAAGTATAAAGGGGATGTACAAGGTTTTCGGTTTGATGTAGCGCAAATTTTTGAAAATTGTGGTACAATGTCGATGGACTATATCGAAAACGCATTTGAGTTTGTGGAGTGACGTATGGAAGTACAAAAAGAATTTATTACACCTTTTTTTTGGATCGGAATGATCTTTTTGGGATTGTTTCTGTTCCTGTTTTACCGTAAGCAACAAAGAAATCCGTTTAAGGATGAATCTTTTCTGCCGTATGTGCTGGTGATGGTGGCGGTGGGCGTTGTGCTGCGTTTGATGCTGGCATATGAAATGCCGGGTTATCAGACGGACATGGGCAACTTTACAGGATGGGCGATGCACGTTTTTGGAAACGGCATGGAGACATTTTACAACGGTGATATCTTTGCGGACTATCCGCCGCTGTACATCTATGTGCTTTATGTGCTGGGTGGGATGCGCGAGGCGATGCAGCTTGCGCCCATGGGACCGGAGAGCAATCTGTTAATCAAGATGCCTGCGATTTTGTGCGACATTGCATGCGGGCTGGTGATCTATTACATCGCGCGCAAAAAAACCAACGAAAAGACGGCGGCGATGCTGAGTGCGCTGGTGCTGGTGAATCCGGCGGTAATCTTCAATTCCTGCCTTTGGGGGCAGATGGACGTGATTATCACGCTGTTGATGATTCTGTGCATTTATTATATCATAGAAAACAAATGGATTTTATCAGCGGCGCTGTTTGCATTTGCGTTTTTGCTTAAGCCGCAGGCGGTGCTGATTGCGCCCATATACCTTTACGTGTGGGTGTACGCATTGATCAAAGACAAGGATCGAAAAAAAATTCTGCTGCAAATTTTGGGCAGCATCGGTATTTTTGCGGCGATTTTCTTTTTGGTGCCGCTGCCGTTTGGCGCCAATCAAGAGGCGCTGTGGCTGGTCAACAAGTTTAAAGCCGCGGTGAATTTATATCCGCAGGTCACGCTGAATGCGATGAACCTTTACGGGCTGCTGGGTATGAACTTTATGGGTGCGGCGGAAGTAAACATTTTAGGGGTGCCGGGCAATCTATGGGGATACCTCATGATTGGCGTGGTGTGCGCCTATGCACTGTGGCTGTTCCTCAAAAACCAATCGAAGGGATATTTGTTCTGCGTTGCGGCGTTCGTAATCACAGGTGTGTTTTTCTTTGGACACGGGATGCACGAGCGGTACCTTTATCCGGTGCCGATTTTGTTGCTGATGGCGTTCATTTACTTAAAGGATAAGCGACTGATTTTGTGTGCGGTGCTGTTGTTTGCGATTTCGCTACTGAATCAGTCTATGGCGTTGTATTGGCATCAGGAATTTTTGCCCACGGTTCCCGTACAGCTTGCATCCGTGGCGGGGCTTGCGTGCTTTGCTTACTTTGCCTATGTGATGACACGTATGGCGATTGCGCCGCCTGTGCTGCGCGTGTGTGACACGGCAAAACCGGAGGACGCGCCCAAGGAAAAACAAAGCCGGTTTGCTGTGGATCTCTTTGGCACGGAGCAGACGCGTTTGGAAGGATTTTCACCAATGGAGCGTTTGTTCCGACGCAAGGACATGATCGTGATGCTCGTTATCACCGCGATATATGCGGTGGTGGCGTTTACCAACCTCGGTGCGACCAAAATCCCCTCAAGCTCCTATGACCTTGCCGCGCCTGTTACGGTGCAGTTTGACAACCACGAGCCGATTACCATGATGAAATATTATTCTGATTTTGGCGAGGGTGAATTTGAGCTGCGCGAGTCTGCCGATGGAGCAGGCGCCTTGAATGTGGTGCACGAGAAGAAGGACTTATACAAGTGGATGAGTCAAGATTACGTGGTTTCAGGCAATGAAATCGAGATTAGCGCACTCAAGGGCAATTTCCCCATACTGGAAATGGCGTTTTTTGATGCGTTGGGCAATCAGGTGATACCATCCGGTGTGTTTTCGACGAATCCGGATGCGGAAAAATTGTTTGACGAGCAGGATTTGGTGCCGTATCAGCCCACGTATATGACTGATTTTTACTTTGATGAGCTGTATCACGTGCGCACGGCTTATGAGAATATTCATTTGATTCGACCATATGAAATTACGCATCCGCCGCTGGGGAAAATCATCATTGCGAGCGGCATTGAGATGTTAGGCATGAATCCCTTTGGATGGCGCTTTATGGGCACGCTGGCGGGCGTGATGATGCTGCCTGTGATGTATGCGCTGGCAAAGATGCTGTTTAAAAAGACCAAGTATGCCGCGTTTGCGACCATACTGTTTGCGGCAGACTTCATGCACTTTGCGCAGACGCGCATCGGCACGGTGGACAGTTACAGCATTTTGTGGATCATGCTTTCCTTCCTGTTTATGCTGTGGTTTGCCAAGACCAATTTTCACAGGCAGAGGCTATCCAAGGTTTTGCTGCCGCTGTTCCTTTCCGGTCTGTTCTTTGGCATCGGCGCGGCGACCAAGTGGCTGTGCATCTACGCGGGAGCGGGGTTGTTGGCGATTTTTGTGATTTCGATGATATTACGCCACAAGGAAGCCATATACGCACGGGGGCAAAGTGATTCCCAAGAAATGCAGCAAATTGCGTCGGAATACCGCGGCAAGAAAAGGAAAATACTGTTGTGGTGTGTGCTGTTTTTCCTTGTGATTCCCGCAGCGATTTATTTGCTCAGTTATATCCCGTACACGATGGTGACACAAGGAGACGCTTACAGCTTTAAGGATATTTTGGGCAATCAATCTTATATGCTCAATTATCATTCGACGTTGGATCCAGAATATGTGCATCCATTCTCGTCAAAGTTTTACACGTGGCCTTTGAACATTCGTCCGGTGCTGTTCTTTAGCAACCAAGCGGACGGCATGATCGCGACGCTGTCCACGATGGGTAATCCGCTCATATGGTGGACGGGGCTGATTGCCGTGATTCTTGTGCTGATTGACGCGCTGCGCGGCAGACATCGCAGCTTTGGCATGCTGTGCGTGGGAATTGCACTGCTGGCACAGTTTGTACCGTGGTGGTTTGTTACGCGCGAGGTGTTTATCTATCACTATTTTGCGTCTGTTCCGTTTTTGATTTTGAGTTTGGTCTACTGGCTCAAGGGAATTGAGAAAGATTTTAAATACGGCAAGATATTTGGCATTGTGCTGGTGTGCGCGTGTGTTGCGATGTTTGCGTTTTTCTATCCGGTGATCACCGGCATTCCGGCAAGCGCGGACTACGTGAACGGGCTGCGGTGGCTGGAAACATGGCCCTTCTATTGAGGTAATACGATGCTGGCGAAGGTGTTAAGCTTTGGACTTTCAGGGATTGAAGGATATCCGGTTCTCATTGAGGCGGATGTCTATCATGGCATGCCCTCGTATGAGATTGTAGGGCTGCCGGATACGGCTGTAAAAGAGTCCAAGGAGCGCGTTCGATCGGCAATCAAAAATTCGGGATATGAATACCCTGCAAAGAAAATTACAATCAACCTTGCACCTGCCGACCAGCGTAAGGAAGGCTCGGTCTATGACCTTGCCATTGCCGTGGGGCTGCTGGCGGCGGACGAGCAGGTGAATGCGGAGCTGCTACGCTATATGGCTGTGTTTGGGGAACTTTCCTTAAACGGTGACGTGCGCCCCGTAAGCGGACTGCTGCCTATGGTGATCGAGGCGCGGCGCAGAGGGATGAACTTTGTGGTGGTGCCGCAGGACAACGCCCAAGAGGTGAGCTATCTGGACGGGCTCAAAGTGTTTGCCGTGCGGCATTTGAGCGAATTGACTGCGGTGCTGGACAAAAAGGAAAAGCCACAGCTGACGCCCATGCAGGCATGGCAGTGCGCAGACACCACTTGCGAAGTGGATTTTGCGGACATCAAGGGGCAGGAAAAGGCAAAGCGCGCGATGGAGATTGCGGCGGCGGGCGGACACAATATTTTATTGGTGGGCAGTCCGGGCAGCGGCAAATCCATGCTGGCAAAGGCGTTGCCGGGGATTTTGCCGGATATGACATTTGAAGAAGCGCTGGAAGTGACCAAGATACATTCCATTGCGGGGGAACTGAGCGGAAGCGGATTGATGGCGCGCAGGCCATTTCGCAGTCCACATCATACGGCTTCTACGGTTGCGATCGTGGGGGGCGGAATCAAATCCCGACCGGGTGAAATCAGTCTGGCGCATCGTGGTGTGTTATACTTTGACGAGTTGCCCGAATTTAAGAGGGAATTGCTGGAAACATTACGCCAGCCGCTGGAGGATGGTGTGGTGTCAATCTCGCGCGTGAACGCCAAGGCGGTCTATCCCGCGGATTTTATGTTTGTGGCATCCATGAATCCTTGCCCATGTGGGAATTATGGCGCTCCTGATTTGAATTGCAAGTGCACACCCCCGCAGATCGGGCGATACCTTTCCAAAATCAGCGGTCCATTGCTGGATCGCATTGATATGCATGTGGAGATGCATCGTATTGGATATGACGCGATCGCTTCCGTGGCGAGCGCGGAGACCAGCGATGCGGTACGCACGCGGGTGAATGCGGCGCGGGAGATTCAAAAGGAACGGATGAAGGGAACGGGACAATTTTGCAATGCGCAGATCACATCATCGCAGCGGGAGAAATTATGCCATGCAGACCGTGAAGCGATGGCGATGCTGCGAGGTGCATACGAGAAGTTATCCTTGAGCGCGCGCTCTTACAATCGCGTTTTGCTGGTGGCGCGCACGATTGCGGACTTAGCAGGTGCGCGGGAGATTGCGGCGGCGCACGTTGCCGAAGCGGTGCAATACCGAACGCTGGACCGGAAATATTGGGGTGCTTTCCATGATTGAACTGAATGCGCATGAATGCGCGTGGCTCAAGCTGGCGACGCTGGAAGGCGTAGGGGCGAAAAAATTTTATGATATCTTGAATGAATTCGTAGATGCGCCCACGGCATTGGAGCACTTGAGCGAAGTGCCGCATCGTGTGGCAGGCATTTCGACGGAGTCTGTGGCAAAGTGGCGGGACGCCGATCGGCGATTTGATCAGATTTTGCAGCAGATTGGCAACAGTGGATTAGGGTTGCTGACGCGGCTGAATCCGTACTATCCAAAGCTGCTGGGGGAGATTGAGCTGCCACCGCCTTTTCTACTGTATCGAGGCGACCATACAATGATTGCGGAGTATTTTTGCGGCATTGTGGGATCCAGAAAGCCCAGCAGGAGCGGATTTGACCGCACGTACAAAATTGCGCGGGATTTGGCGGAGCAAGGTGTGATTGTCGTGTCCGGCTTGGCGCGGGGTATTGATACGGCTGCGCACACAGGCGCGCTGGACGCGGACGGACGCACGATTGCGGTGCTGGGCTGCGGCGTGGATCTATGCTATCCGCCGGAGAATCAAAAGCTATACGAGCAGATTGGCGAGCGCGGGCTGGTGATTTCAGAATATCTGCCGGGCACCCCGCCGCTGGCAAAGCATTTTCCGCAGAGAAACCGCATCATTGCGGGGTTTAGCGGCTTACTGATCGCCGGGGAGGGTGGAGAAAAGAGCGGAGCGCGCATTACGGTAGACTATGCGCTGCGCTACGGACGCGAGGTGTTTGCCATGTCTTGCGATCTAAAATCGACGATGGCAAGCTTACCGCTTTACTTGATCGATTCGGGAGCGCCGGTGGTGCAAAATGCAGCGCAAATCATGCAGCTGATGGACTGGAAAACACGTGTAAAACATCCGCCGGCGGATGAACCGGAAGAAAATGTTCTTGATTTATTCGAGAAGCAGATATACAATCTACTCTTGAAGGAAAATTTAACGGCGGAGCAGATCGCGCGGGAGTTGAACGCAGCCATGCAGGATGTGAACACGGTGTTGACCGTGCTAGAACTGCGCGACTATGTGCGGTGCGTCCCCGGCGGCGCATTTGAAGTAATTCACAGTTAATTTACAAAAAACGCAGAAAATACGGGTTATAATAGTAGCAATATGGATTTTGAGATTCAATAAAGACGGAGAGTGAAGATGGCAGTAACGACCAGTGCCGCGAAAAAGGCGGCGCCCAAAACGACAAAGAAGACGACGGCGAAGAAAACCGCGGCCAAAAAGACCACGGCCAAAAAGACCACGAAGTCCGCAGCGGCAAAAAGCGCGGCATCCAATTCGTGTCTTGTGATTGTGGAATCACCCGCGAAGGCGAAAACGATTGAAAAGTTTTTGGGGAAGGGATATGTGGTGCGTGCCTCGAACGGGCATTTGCGCGATTTGCCCAAAAGTACGTTTGGCGTGGATGTTGAACATGATTTTGAGCCGCAGTATACGACAATACGCGGCAAGGCGCAACTGATTAAGGCGCTAAAGGACGAGGCGAAGAAGTCCAAACGCGTCTATCTTGCGACTGACCCTGACCGCGAAGGAGAGGCGATCTCCTGGCATATCGCAAACATTTTGGGATTGGACATCGGGGATTCCAGCCGCATTGAATTTAACGAAATCACCAAGGAAGCGGTGACCAATGCAATCAAGCAGCCGCGCATGATTGATATGCAGCGGGTGGATGCGCAGCAGGCGCGCCGCGTGTTGGATCGTGTGGTGGGATATCGATTGAGCCCGCTTTTGTGGAAAAAAGTGAAGAAGGGGCTTTCCGCCGGACGTGTGCAGAGCGTTGCGGTGCGCGTGATTGTGGATCGTGAGAACGAGATACGCGCTTTTGTGCCGGAGGAATTTTGGACGATTGCGTCGCTGCTGTCCAAGGGGAAGCAGCAATTTGAGGCGCGCTACCACGGCAAGGCCGGTAAAAAAGCAGAACTCAAAACGCAGGAAGATGCGCAGAAGGTTCTCAGCGATGTTGAGGGCGCAAAATATATTGTAGAAAAGGTGACGAGCGGACAGCGCAAGAAGAATGCACTGCCGCCTTTTACGACAAGTTATTTGCAGCAGGCTGCGGCCTCTAAGCTGGGCTTTACCGCCAAAAAGACGATGATGCTGGCACAGATGCTGTATGAAGGAGTTTCGCTGGGCAAAGGTGCGAGCGTGGGTTTAATCACTTATATGAGAACGGACTCGACGCGTGTTTCGGGAGAGGCGCAGACGGCGGCAAAGGAATATATCACGCAAAAATACGGCGCGGAATATTATCCGGCGAAGCCAAACGTCTATGCGGGGCGCAAAAATGCGCAGGACGCGCATGAGGCGATTCGTCCAACGTATTTGAGCAACGACCCGGACAGCATCAAGTCCTTTTTGAACAATGATCAATACAAGCTTTACAAACTGATCTACACGCGCTTTTTGGCGAGCCAGATGGCACCCGCGCAATTTGAGACTTTAAGCTATGACATTGATGCGAACGGACAGACCTTTAAGGCAAGCGGCTCCGCGATTTTGTTCAAGGGGCATTTGGCAGTGTATGATTCTAAATCGGACGACGATGATCAGAAGATGCTGCCCAAGGCGGAGAAGGGCGAGGAGTTCAACTTTATTAAGATCGACCCCAAGCAGAACTTTACGCAGCCGCCGGGACGCTATACCGAAGCATCGTTGATTCGCTTTTTGGAAGAAAAGGGAATCGGGCGCCCGAGCACCTATGCGCCCATTATTTCTACGATTCAAGAGCGCGGATATGTATACAAGGAAGCAAAATCCTTCCAGCCGACCGAGCTTGGAGAGATTGTGACGGGCTTGATGAAAGAGCACTTTGCAAACATCGTGGACATCGACTTTACTGCCGGTATGGAGGAAAAGCTGGACACGGTGGAGCAAGACGGAGAGGTTTGGAAAAACATCATCCGTGAATTTTACGATCCGTTTGAAAAAGATTTGATCAAAGGTGAAGAGAACATCGAGCGCATTCATCTGCCGGAGAAGGTTTCGGAAATACAGTGCGAGAAGTGCGGCGCGATGATGGTGTATAAGTCCGGTAGATTCGGCGAGTTTTTGGCATGCCCCAACTATCCGACCTGCAAAAATACCAAGCCCATCGTTAAGGAAATCGACGTGCCTTGCCCCAAATGCGGCGGGAAGGTGGTTATCAAGCGCGGCGGAAAGTCCGGCAAGAATTTTTACGGCTGTGAAAACTATCCGCAGTGCGATTTCGTTTCATGGAATAAGCCACTGGCGGAAAACTGCCCGGAGTGCGGCGCATATATGACGGAAGTCAGCTTCCGCGGACGCAAGGCATACAAAAAATGCTCGAATGCAGAGTGTAAGACCAACGAGAAGAAAACGAGCGCGAAAAAATGAGCAAAGTACACGTGATTGGCGCGGGTCTGGCGGGGTGCGAATGCGCCTATCAGATTACGAAGCGCGGCATTCCGGTGACGCTGCACGAGATGAAGCCGGTCAAAAAGACACCGGCGCACACGGCGGACGGCTTTGCGGAGCTGGTGTGCAGCAATTCGTTTCGCTCTGACCGGATTTCCAACGCGGCGGGACTGCTGAAAGAGGAAATGCGGCTGCTGGACAGCATTGTGATGCGGGCGGCGGATGCGACGAGCGTGCCAGCCGGTGGAGCGTTGGCAGTGAATCGTGATGATTTTTCCGCGTGGATGACGCGGGCGATGCGTGAAAACCCGAACATCACGGTGGTGGAGCAGGAAGTTTGTGATTTTTCATCTTTTGATGATACGGACATTGTGATTGTGACGAGCGGGCCTTTGACCTCCGACGCATTGAGCGAAAGCATCATGCGGCTGACGGGAGAGCGGTACTTGCACTTTTTTGATGCGGCGGCACCCATCGTGGACGCGGCATCCGTGGATATGGAGCAGGCATTTACCGCGTCGCGCTACGACCGTGGCAGCGACTATATCAACTGTCCGATGGACAAGGAAACCTACCTTGCATTTCATGAGGCGCTGCTGCATGCGGAGTGCGCGGAAATCAAGGAATTTGAGCAGAATGTGTTTGAGGGGTGCATGCCCGTTGAAACGATGGCAGCCCGCGGTGTGGACACCTTGCGGTTTGGACCGCTCAAGCCCAAAGGACTGCAAGACCCGCGTACGGGGCGGGAGCCTTATGCGGTGGTGCAGCTGCGCAAAGAGGACGCGCAAGGAAGCATGTACAATCTGGTGGGATTTCAAACGCATTTGAAGTTCCCGGAGCAAAGGCGCGTGTTTGGGATGATACCGGCACTGCGTGATGCGGAGTTTTTGCGGTATGGCGTGATGCACCGCAACACGTTTTTAAACAGCCCGAAGCTACTGGACGGATTTTACCGCTTGAAGTCGGAAACGCGCATTCGCTTTGCGGGGCAGATCACGGGGGTGGAAGGCTATTTGGAGAGTGCGGCAAGCGGGCTTTGGTGCGGGATTGCGACTGCGCGGGAGCGGATGGAGCAGGAAATGCCGCAGCCGGATGCGTGCACAGCGGTGGGCGCTTTGGCGCTGCATGTTTCCGCCTGCATCAGTGGAAATTTTCAGCCTATGAATATCAATTTTGGCATTATGACACCGCTGGAGCAGCGGATTAGAAATAAAGAGGAAAAGAACACGATGATTGCGCATCGGGCGCTGGAGGTCATCAAGGGACTGCATTTGGAGGATGAGTAGATGATTAGAGGAACGACAATTTTGGCGGTCAAGCGCGATGGTGCGTGTGCGATTGCCGGCGATGGTCAGGTGACGCTGGGCGAAAAAGTGGTGATGAAGGCAACGGCACGCAAGGTGCGGCGCATTTACAACGATAGCGTTGTGGTGGGCTTTGCGGGCAGCGTGGCGGATGCGTTTGCTTTATCGGAAAAATTTGAGGCGAAGCTGGAAGAATATAGCGGAAGCCTGCAACGCGCGGCGGTGGAGCTGGCGCAGGAGTGGCGTACCGATAAGGCGCTGCGCAAGCTGGAAGCGATGTTGATTGCGGCGGATAAGGAAAGCTTGCTGATTATTTCGGGAACGGGAGAAGTCATTGAACCGGACGACGGCGTTTGCGCCATTGGGTCGGGCGGATCTTACGCGCTCTCTGCTGCGCGCGCATTGGTGCAGAATACGCAGATGAGTGCCAAAGATATCGCATACCAAGGGCTGAAAATTGCCAGCGAGATTTGCGTTTTCACCAACGACAATATCATCATCGAGGAGGTGTAGAACGATGTCTGCATACTTAACACCAAAAGAAATTGTAACCGAGCTGGATAAATATATCATTGGTCAGGACAAGGCGAAACGCGCTGTAGCAATCGCGCTGCGCAACCGATATCGCCGCAGCCTGCTGGAAGAAGAAATGCGTGATGAGATCACGCCCAAAAATATTATCATGATTGGGCCGACAGGCGTGGGCAAAACCGAGATTGCGCGCAGACTGTCCAAACTGATGGATGCGCCTTTTGTAAAGGTAGAAGCGACCAAGTTTACCGAAGTCGGGTATGTGGGACGTGATGTGGAATCCATGATTCGTGATTTGGTGGAGGCATCCATTCGCATGGTCAAGCAGCAACGGCATGAGACTGTGAAAGGACTTGCGAGGGAGAATGCCGAGGAACGTTTGGTGGACTTGCTGGTGCCCAACAAGCAGGCAAACCCGCCGAGCAACCCGCTTTCGATGTTTTTTGGCGGGAATCAGATTGAAGCGCCCAAGGATGAATCCGAGGAAGAGAAACAGACGCGGCTGACGAAGCGCGAAAAGACGCGTGAAAATCTGAAAAACGGCAAACTGGAAAGCCTGATGATTGAGCTGGAAGTGGAAGTGCAGTCCGGCACAAACATGGAGATTCCCGGCATGGGCGGCGAAAGCATGGCGGACTTGTTCTCCGGCATACTGCCGACCAAAACCAAGAAGCGCAAGGTGAGCATCACCGAGGCGCGTAAGATTTTGGAGCAGGAGGAAGCGGATAAGCTCATTGACATGGACGAAGTGATTCAGACGGCGATTGAGCGCGCGGAGCAAAACGGTATCATCTTCCTTGACGAAATTGATAAAATTGCGGGTAAGAGCATGGGCAGCGGCCCGGATGTTTCCAGAGAAGGCGTACAGCGCGATATTTTGCCCATTGTGGAAGGCAGCACGGTGGTGACGAAATATGGCCCTGTGAAAACGGATTATATGCTGTTTATTGCCGCGGGCGCGTTCCATGTTTCCAAGATTTCGGATTTAATTCCGGAATTACAGGGTAGATTTCCCATCAAGGTGGAACTGGAGCCGCTCAAGAAGGAAGAATTTGAGCGCATTTTGACACAGCCGAAGAACGCCATCACCAAGCAATATGAAATGTTGCTGAAAACAGACGGCATTCACCTGATCTTCACGCCGGAGGCGCTCAAAAAGATTGCGGAATATGCGCAAATCGTCAACGAAAATGCAGAGAACATCGGCGCGCGCAGACTGCACACCATTGTGGAAAATCTGTTGGAGGATATTTCCTATAACGCCAGCGGGATTGAGCCTGCGGTGGACGTGGTGATCGACGAGGCATACGTCGTGGAGCACTTACAGCACGAGGACCAATATCAGAATATGCAGAAATATATTCTGTAAAAAGTTTGTAACCAATGCGGCGGCGCTATCGCAATTTGTTTTTTTGTGGTATAATCATGTTAGGAATTGAGACTGGCAAGCAGTCTTGATTCCGCATGAGTGCGCTGCCAAGTGCGCAAAAGCGCGTGACAAGGACGTTTTTTTGAAACACCGGCTCCCGAATGGGGCGGGTGATTCTGTGCGCAGTCAGGGAATGGATGCGCAATATAGATTGCCACACGATTGAAACAGGTGTGAAAGATGTGCGAAACATTGTGCATCATGAAAGTGAACTTTACGCCCGAACGGCGGAACCCGCATACGCAAGTGTACGCGGAACGTTTTGGCGAAAAAATAATAATTTGATACGAAAAAGCATCAAAAGAAAAGAGTAGGACGATATTTGAATAAGAATCATAACCAAACAAAGAGCGCGGTGCAGGAACAGCCAAAAAACCAAAGCGCCAAGAGTAAGACTGCCAAAAGCGGCAGCAAGACGGAAAAAGCGGTGAAGCAGGAGAGCGTGAAACAAGCGCAGAAACCCAAGGCTCCCGTGAACAGAAAAAAGACGGAAAAACGTGATTTGCCTTCTGTCAAGATTATCCCGCTGGGAGGAATCGGCGAAATCGGCAAGAATCTGACCGTGTTTGAGTGCGGAGAGGACATCATCATTGTGGACGCAGGACTGATGTTTCCGCGCGAGGAGATGTTGGGGGTGGACTATGTTATCCCGGACACGACCTACCTGATCAAAAATTTGCATCGCATCCGCGGCATCTTTTTGACGCACGGACATGAGGATCATATCGGCGGATTGCCTTATGTGCTGCGGGAACTGAATGTGCCGGTTTACGGCGCGATACTGACCATTGCGCTGGTGGAGGCGAAACTTTCGGAGCATCCGCTGGTGAAAGCGGACTTGCACAGCGTCAACGACGGAGACAAGATTCAGGCGGGCGTATTCAACGTCGAGTTTATCCGCGTCAGCCACAGCATCGACGATGCGATGGCAATGGCGATCACCACGCCGGTGGGCGTGATTGTGCATACGGGCGATTTTAAGATTGACTTCACGCCGGTGGGCGGCAAGATTTGTGACTTCAGCCGGTTTGCGGAATTTGGAAAAAAAGGTGTACTTGCCATGCTTTCGGACAGCACCAATGCGGAGCGCAGCGGATTTACGATGTCGGAAAGCCAAGTGGGCGAAACCTTCGTCAACTATTTCAGGCAGGCGAAGGGACGTGTGATCGTTGCTTCCTTTGCTTCCAATGTGCACCGCATTCAGCAGGTGATCGATGTTGCGCGGGTTTACAACCGCAAAATCTGCCTTTCGGGGCGCAGCATGGTCAAAATCGTGACGGTTGCCAAGGAGCTCGGTTATCTGAATGTGGATGATGAGATGCTGGTGGGCTTCGACGATCTGCGGCATTTAAGAGACAACCAGATCGTTATTTTGACAACGGGCAGCCAAGGCGAAACGATGTCGGGGCTGGTGCGCATGGCGATGGGACAGCACGCAAAGCTGAACATCAAGGTGGGTGACCTGGTGATTATTTCGGCATCGCCCATTCCGGGAAACGAGCGCTATGTTTCGGATGTGGTAAACATGCTTTATCGCAAGGGCGCAAACGTCATCAACGATGCGGTGGACATGGTTCACGTGTCGGGGCATGCCTGCGCGGAGGAGCTGAAACTGATGATGACGCTGGTGAAACCGAAATATTTCATTCCGGTTCACGGTGAGTATCGTCACTTATATAAGCATGCGGCGATTGCGGAGAAAATGGGGATTAAGAAGAAGAACATCTTTATTTCTGAAATTGGCGCAGTGATCGAACTAGACAAAAATGACGGTGTACAGAAGGACAATGTACCCTCCGGCAGCATACTGATTGACGGCTTGGGTGTAGGCGATGTAGGCAATGTGGTGCTGCGCGACCGCAAACAGCTATCCTCGGATGGATTGTTTATTGTGGTGGCGACCATTTCGGGGGAGACGGGAGAACTGCTGGCGCCGCCGGATGTGGTGACGCGCGGATTTGTCTATATGAAGGAATCCGAAGACCTTTTGGATGGCGCGAAGGACGTGGTGCAGGGCGTTTGCGATCTATGCTATGAGCGTGGCACAAGTGATTGGTCTACGCTGAAAGGACTGATCAAAAAGGAGTGCAGCAATTATTTGTATGTGCAGACCAAGCGCAGTCCTATGATTTTGCCCATTATCATCGAGATTTGAGGAATATGCATGAATTACGATAAGGCGCACGAGCTTGCGGCGCAGATTAAGGCAAGTGAAGAATTTAAGACGTACAGCGTACTCAAGGACGAGCTCTATGCAAACGAGCAGACCAAGGGTATGATCAAAGAGTTTAAAAAGCTGCAATTTGAAGCGCAGGCCGCTTACATGGCGGGTAAGCAGCCGGAGCCTGCTGTGCTGGAAAAGGCGCAGAAGATGGGCGAGGTATTGCAATTTAACCCGCGTGTGACAGAATTTTTTGCGGCAGAATACCGGATGAATACCATTCTTTCGGATATTTATAAGATAATTGGCGAATCGTGTGACTTTGGCGTTGATCTATTTGAAGCGTGAGCGCAGAGCGCCTGTAAACTGGATGATACGGAGGGGAGACCTTGCTGAAAAAACAAAAAAACAACGTATATCTCAATGAGAACGAGGAACTGGAAACGCATAAGATTTTGCTGGATGGCAAAGCAAAGCGGCAGACACGCGGCGACAAGCGCAACAGCGTTTGGGGTTGGCTGCGCCCCGTTTTGATGGTTGCAATGAGCATTATCCTAGTGGTTGTTTTGGTCAATTTTGCGTATTCTTCGGTGAAGGGGAAATACCTTGACCCTGTGGAACCGGGGAACAATGAAGTGATTGAAGTTACCATTGAAAAAGGCTCCTCGCTCAAGACGATTTCGCAGGCGCTGGAGGATAACGGCGTGGTGCGCAGCGCGACGGTGTTTAAACTGTACGCCGATTTCTCTGACATGGCATCCAAGCTGCGCGCGGGGAAATATGCGCTGACCAAAAGTATGAACTATGACGATATCATATACGCGTTGAGCAAAGGCGATAAGGCTGCTTCGACGGTGGATGTACGTTTCCGTGAAGGTTTGTCTGCGACAGATTTTGCGGAATTGATCGTGAAAGCGGAATTGGCGAAGTCACCGGATCGGTATTTGCAGATTGCAAAGACGGGGGAAGGATTTGAAACGGCTCCCTTTGTTGCAGAGATCATTGCGCAGACCAATGAATCGGGCGTCGAGCGGCGGTTTGCGCTCGAAGGGTATCTGTTCCCGGACACTTATCAGTATTACTCCAATGCGCCGGAAGAGGACGTGATTAAGAAACAACTGGATCGTTTTGTGGAAATTTTCACAGAGGAATATGCAGCGCGCGCAGAAGAGCTGGATATGTCGGTGGACGAGGTGATCACGCTGGCATCCATCATTGAGAAGGAAGCCAAAAAGGCGCAGTTTGCGCAGGTTTCGGCGGTGTTCCACAATCGTTTGAAGCGGGGTATGCCGCTGGAATCGGACGCGACCATTGCTTATGCGCTGGGCGTGAAGCGCATTAATCTGACCGATCCCGAATTGAATACACCATCACCCTACAACACGCATCTGAATAAGGGGCTGCCCGTTGGCCCCATTTGCAACCCCGGCAAGGCGGCCATCGAGGCGGCGCTTTATCCGGATAAGCAAACGATGTCGGATGGGTATATCTTCTTCACATTGACCGATCCAGACAAGGGTGAGCTGGCTTTCTCCAAAACCAATGAGGAGCATCAGGCGATTGTCGACCAGTGGAAAGGGACGTGGGAAGCGCTGGATCAAAAGAACGCGCAGGCGAACAATGGACAATAAAATCGAATTACTTGCGCCCGCCGGAAACGCAGAGTGCCTCAAGACGGCAGTGTACTTTGGCGCGGATGCGGTATATGCGGCGGGGAATCGCTTTGGCTTACGTGCGTTTGCAGACAACTTCGATGAGGACACGTTGCCGGAGGCAGTTCGGTTTCTGCACGGGCTGCGTAAAAAAATCTATATAACAGTGAATGCGGTGATGTTTCAACATGAAATATCACCGCTTCGGTCATATCTTGCCTTTTTGGACAAAACCGGTGTAGACGGCATCATCTTTTCTGACCCTGCCGTGTTGTTGCTGTGCAGGGAGCTGGGCGTGAGCGTTCCGCTGCATTTGAGTACGCAGGCGAACACAACAAATGGGGCAAGCGCAGCGTTTTGGCATCAAAACGGCGTACAGCGCGTGGTGCTGTCGCGCGAGGTTTCGCTCTCCGATATCACGCAGATGCGGCATAGCATTCCGCTGGGGCTGGAACTCGAAGCCTTTGTACACGGTGCGATGTGTGTGGCGCATTCGGGGCGGTGCCTGCTTTCCGGCGTACTGACCGGACGCAGTGGCAACAAGGGCGCGTGTGCACAGCCCTGCCGTTGGGAATATCAGCTTTCAGAGCGGGGATATCCGGACGAATATTTTCCTATTTTGGAGGATGAACGCGGCACGTACATTATGAACTCCAAAGACCTTATGATGATCGAACACATTCCTGCACTGGCGCAGGCGGGTGTGACTTCCTTCAAAATTGAAGGACGCATGAAGTCGGTTTATTATGTGGGCAGCGTGGTGGGCGCGTACCGCAGAGCCATTGACGAGTACGAGCGTGATCCACAGGGATATCGGTTTGATGAATCATTGAAAGAGGAATTGGTAAAATCTGCGACGCGAGGCTTTTGTACGGGATTTTATTTCGGGAATCCGCAGCATGAGGCGCAGGACACCGCGCGAGATGTGGATGCGAGGCAGTATACTTTTACCGCAAAAGTGCTTGAAGACACAAAAAATGGGTATCTATGGGTAGAGCAACGTAATAAATTTTCTGTAGGAGAAACACTGGAAGTGCTTTCGCCAAAATGCAAAGATTTGAAATTTGTGGTGGAGGAAATCCAAGCAGAGGATGGCAGTGTACAGGAAAATGCGCCGCATCCGCAGCAGAAAGTGCGTTTGCAATGCCCGTATTCTTTATGCGCGGGGGATTTGTTGCGCAGACAAGATGGTGGCGAAAACTAAGACAGTAGGGCGGCGCACTGCGCAATCAGGGCAGGCGCGGCTGAATTTGAT
>CAYVTZ010000007.1:0-76057 GCA_964454685.1 uncultured Christensenellaceae bacterium | reverse complement strand
ATCCATCAGGAGGAAACAAGATGATTCGATTTGGTCCGGCGGGGAATTCGGACGCATTTTATGAGGCGGGGCTAAAGCACACAGAGCAGGCGCCGCAATGGCTGGCGGACATGGGCTTGAGCGCATTTGAGTATTCATTTGGGCGAGGTGTACGACTGGGTCAGGAAACCGGCGAAAAAATTGCACTGGAGGCGCAACGATGCGACGTTCAGATGAGCGTGCACGCGCCATATTTCATCAATTTGGCGGATGCGGAGCCGGAAAAGCTTCAAAAAAATCTGGGGTATTTTATGGACAGCGCGCAGGCGGCACGGTATTTGGGTGCACAGCGCATTATCTTCCACCCCGGCTCCTGTGCAAAGATGGAGCGGGCGACGGCAGTGCACAACATTCAGGAAAATTTGCCTTTCATCCTGCGGGAATTGCGGGAGGCGCATTTTTCCGATTTTATACTTTGTCCGGAAACGATGGGAAAGATCAATCAAATTGGTGACGTTGAGGAAATCTGCTCTTTCGTGCGGCTGGACGATGCGGTCTATCCAACGATCGATTTTGGACATCTGAACGCGCGCTGGCAGGGGACATTGGTCACGGAGGCGGACTATGAGGACATCATCAAAGTGATGATAGACCGCATTGGTATGCAGAAAACCAAACACATGCATGTGCACTTTTCACACATTCAATATACCGCGATGGGAGAAAAAATGCACTTGACCTTTGAGGATGCGCAATGGGGACCTTTTTTTGAGCCTTTGGCGAAGGTGCTGGCGCGCTATCAGTTGGAGCCTGTCATTATCTGTGAATCCAAGGGGACGCAGGCGCTGGACGCGCTGGAAATGAAGCGGCAATATGAGGCGGCGCAGCATGGGTAAACTGAATTGCGAGGCGGATCGGGCATACTGTATCACTTCTGAAGAGAATATTCGATATTTGACGGGCTTTTCGGGCGATTACGGCGTGCTGGCGGTGTTGCCGGACGAACAGATATTCTTTACGGATGCGCGCTATCTGGAACTGGCACGGCGTGAAATGAGCGGCATACAAGTGCGAGAGAGCCGTACCCCGTTTGAAAGCGCACTGGAACAGATTCGCCATCGCACCGAAACGATTGCTTTGGAGCTGGATAAACTGCAAGCACTGCGATATATGCAGGCGAGCGGCCTTTTCCGCAGAATTGAGGATGCCGGTCCTAAGCTGGCGGCGCTGCGTTGTGTGAAGACGCCGGAGGAGATCGAGAAGATTAAGGCGGCAGCACGCGCGACACAGCAGGTGATGGTGGATGTTTTGCCGCAGATCCGCGAGGGAATCCGCGAGCAGGATTTGCTGGCGGAAATCATTTATTTAATTTACCGGCAGGGAATGAAGCCTTCCTTTGCGCCTGTGGTGGCATCCGGCGAGAACGCAGCAATCCCGCATGCAACCCCTTCTATGCGCAAGTTTAAAGCGGGAGATTTTCTGACTCTGGATTTTGGTGCGGCATCTGAAGGCTATTGTGCGGACATGACGCGAACTTTTGCGATCGGAAATATTGACGCGGAGCAGAAAAGAATATATGATATAGTTAGGAATGTGCAACAGTCGGCGCAGGAGACTTGTGCCGATGGCATTGCGTGTGCTGATGTTGACGCGCATGCGCGGGAGATGATGGGGGAATATGCACCGCATTTTACGCATGGTTTGGGGCATGGTGTGGGATTACGGATTCACGAAGCGCCAACGCTGAACGCGTCGTCAAAAGATGTTTTGAAAACCGGTATGGTGTTTACGATAGAACCAGGAATTTATATTCCGGGCGCTTATGGCGTCCGCATCGAAAACACCTGCATCGTGGGAGAGGGCAGCTTGTTTGATTTCACGAAAGAGTTGATTATATTTTAAATTAGGAGGAAAAAAGTAGGATGGTATCAGCAGGTGAGTTCAGAAAAGGCATGACGGTCGAAATCGACGGGAATGTTTGGGTGATTACGGATTTTCAGCACGTAAAACCCGGAAAGGGCGCAGCATTTGTGCGCACCAAGATCAAAAACGTCGTGACCGGAAGCGTTTTGGAAAAAACCTTCAACCCGACTGAAAAGTTCCCCAAGGCGCATATTGAGCGCAAAGAGATGCAGTATCTGTATTCGGACGGGGAGCTGTATCACTTTATGGATACAGAAACCTATGAGCAGCTTCCGCTGAACTTTGATAAGGTGGAGGAGGCGCTCAACTATATGACGGAGAACATGAACGTGACGATTAAATTCTTCAAAGGCGAGGCGTTTTCTGTGGAGCCGCCGAACTTTGTGGAGCTGGAGATCACCGAGACGGAACCGGGCTTTAAGGGTGATACCGCGACGGCGGGTAATAAGCCGGCGATTTTGGAGACGGGCGCGAAGATTATGGTGCCGCTGTTTATTGACACCGGCGACAGAATCCGCGTGGACACCAGAACCGGAGAATATATGGAACGTGTGTAAAACAGCAAATTGAGCAGCTTTGGCCGCCCAACTTGTAACAGTTTTCTATAAACTATCAAGGAGGCTACAAATATGGCTAACAAAAATGAAATTGCAGAAGCGGGGACCATTGTCAAAAAGGAGAGCAACGGCTCTATCACATTTGCGAATGATGTGATTGCGACCATTGCAGGTCTGGCGGCGATCGACGTACCCGGCGTTGCCGGCATGAGCGGCGGATTTGTGGATGGGTTCGTGGAGATGCTGGGCAGAAAAATGCTGGGCAAGGGCGTGAAAGTTGAAGTTGGCTCTGAAGAAGTTGCGGTGGATTTGACGATTGTGGTGGAATATGGCGTATCCATTCAGGACGTTGCACAGAACATCCAGATGGCCGTAATCAAGGCTGTGGAGACCATGACGGGACTCAAAGTTGTGGAAGTCAATATCAGCGTACAGGGCATCAAATTCAAAGATCAGGCACCGATTGCGTCCGAAGCAAAAGAACAGAAGAACGGAAAAACACCAAGAGTTAAATAAGCACGACTCTGACCCGGTCATTGCGTATGGCCGGGTCAGACCATTAAAAGTCCCAAACTTATCAAAATGATTAAAGGAAGTGCGTTTCATGAAAATGAATATTAAAGGGCGTGTAGTGTTCACGGTCTACCTTTGTGCAGTGATTGTACTTGGCATTTTTTTGCTGTCTATCCTATTTGGTGCGATTAGCCCGAACTATGTGATGGACTGGTTCCAGACGATGAATCAGGCGGTATGGATCAAGGTGATTGTGGTGATTGTGGCGCTTGCCGTCATCGTGCTGAGCGGATATCTCATTTTGAATATCTTCCAGAAGGATCGCACCAATACCGCGAAAATTGCGACATTTGAAAGCGGCTCTATTGTGATCACGCTAAAGGCGATTGAGGACATCATTGAGCGGAATTTGCGCGAGATTGAGGAAATCAAAGGAATCTCGATTACGACAACATCCTTTGAAGACTATGTGCAGATTGACCTTGAAGTGAGCATGGCGCCCGGTACGAACATTCCGGAAGTGAGCAAAAAAATTCAAACGGAGTTGCCGACATACGTGCAGCAGCAGACGGGGATCGTAGTCAAGGAGACAAACGTCAAGGTTTCGACGATTGGGGACTCTAAATTCCCCAAGTTCTCTTGAAAATTTGAGGTGATAGCATGTTAAAAGGAATCATCCAGTGGATTCAAGATCATCCGGGTTTATTCACGGGTATTGTGATCGGACTGGCAGTTGCGATTCTGTTTTTGACCATCGGATTTGGCGCGACCTTGCTGATTTTAGTTTGCGTTGGAGTAGGCGCTTTTTTGGGTGCGAACCCGCAGATTCGGCAAAAAATCGGCGCGGCGTTTATGTCTTTGTTTGACAGAAAGAAATGAATGAAATCGTGATAAAGCGCAGAGCATGAACTGCGGTGTATTGGAATGAATGCCCGTATTTGTGATGTGCATCGTTGTGGATGTGAGAGAAGGAAAATGTGGATTTATGAGTAGAACGATTGCAAGAGAAGCGGCAATGAAGCTCTTGTATGAATACAGTATTACAAACGAGTTGAGCAAAGAAAGCATGGAATTGATGCCGGACAAGATGGAATCGGAGGCATTGAACGAGGAGAATTTCGGTTATATTGACTTTGTAATGGACAATTTTTTACTGCATCAGCCAGAGATTGACGCGGTGATTCAGGCACATTCAAAATCATGGAAATTTGACCGGATTGCCAAGGTGGACTTAGCGATCTTGCGCCTTGCGATCTTTGAGATTGACTATGTGGAGGCAGTGCCCAGCAAGGTGGCGGTCAACGAGGCGGTGGAGCTTGCGAAAAAGTTTTCCGCAGAGAAATCCTATCAATTTGTGAACGGATTGCTGGGGGGATATCTGAGGAGCAAGAAGCAGGCATGAGGCATTATATCGGAATCGACACCAGTTGCTATACAACTTCTGTTGCGGTTGCCGATGAACAGCAAAACATTTTGTGTAATGAAAAAATACTGCTTGAGGTTGCATCGGGGGCAAAAGGTCTGCGACAGTCTCAAGCCGTATTTCTTCATATTCAGAACATTGGCAAACTGTTTGCGCAAAAAAGGATGGCGGACTTTGCGCCTTTTGGCGGGGTTTGCGCCAGCAGTAAGCCGCGCGAACAAGAAGGCTCTTACATGCCGGTCTTTCAGGTTTCGGAGGGCGTGGGCGGCGTGATGGCAAGCACACTCGGCGTACCGCTGTACCGATCGACACATCAGCACGGGCATATTTATGCGGCGCTGATCGGGAATCAGATGCCGGAGCGTTTTCTTGCCTGTCATGTTTCGGGAGGAACAACAGAGCTGTTGCGTGTGGAGCTGCAAAAAGACGACATTACGCTTCTGGGGGCAACGGATGATATTGCGGCGGGTCAGTTGGTGGATCGCGTAGCGCAGCGGATGAAACTGCCTTTTCCCGGAGGTCCCGCACTGGAGCGTATGGCGCAGACGGGCGAGGATGCGCAGTATAAAATCAGTTGCAAGGCGTTGCGCATGAATTTTTCGGGATTGGAAGCACAGGCAATGCGCAGTTTGGACGCGGGAGCAAAACCGGAGGATGTGGCGAAATCTGTCTTATGTGGGATTGCGCGCACATTGACACAGTTGCTGTGCGAGGCTGAGGCAAAAGACGCACTGCTGTTTGGCGGGGTGATGTGCAATGGGCTGATTCGTGATTGGATCGGGCAGCGCATCGCAAATGTGCGGTTTGCGCAGCAGTCTTACGCATCAGACAACGCGGCGGGGCTTGCAGTGTTGGCATCCAAGCTTGCGCAACGAAGTAACAACGAAGTGTAATTGCGGGGCTGCGCAGCGGCTTCTGACGATATAAATTTTTGGAGGTTTTCGATGAGTGCACAAATCATTAGCGGGAAAGAGTTATCTGCGGAGATCAGAGAGGATCTGAAAAAGCGAGTCGCCGCATTGCCGAGTGGCGTGCAGCCCGGTTTAGCTGTGATTCAAGTGGGAGACGACGGCGGATCGACCATCTATGTAAACAACAAGGGAAAAGCTTGTGCGGAGGTGGGCATTTATTCCGAAGTGGTGCGTCTGCCGGAGGAAACGACGCAAGATGAATTGCTGGCGCTGGTGGAGCAATACAACAATAATCCAAGGATCCACGGGCTGCTCGTGCAGTTGCCTTTGCCGAAGCATATTGCAGAAACGGAAGTTTTAAAGGCGATTCGTCCGGAAAAGGATGTGGACGGGATACATGTGGTAAACGCGGGAAGCCTGATGACGGGGCTGCCGGGGTTGGTGGCATGTACGCCGCAGGGTATTATCAAGCTGATCCAAAAGACAGGTGTTGATATTGCGGGGAAAAACGCTGTGGTTGCGGGACGCAGCAATATCGTGGGCAAGCCGGTAGCGATGCTGCTGCTGAATGAAAATGCAACGGTAACGATTTGTCACTCTAAGACGCAGAACTTAAAGGAAGTGTGCAGAAATGCCGATATTCTTGTGGCGGCGATTGGCAAACCTGAATTCTTCTCCGCGGAATACGTGAAGCCGGGCGCGGTGGTGATCGATGTGGGTACCACACGTGTGAACGGCAAGGCAAAGGGCGACGTCAAATTTGACGAGGTTGCCGAGGTGGCGGGATTCATAACGCCTGTACCCGGTGGCGTAGGCCCTATGACCATCACCATGCTGCTGGAGAATACGCTAAAAGCGGCGTTGCTGTATGGATAAGCTGATTTTAGGCGTCAAGGAACTGAATCAATATATTTCGGACAAAATCATGATGGACGCTTTGATGGACGAGGTCTGGATTAAGGGAGAAGTGTCCGGCGTTGGTCTGCGCGGCTCAACCATGTATTTTACGATGCGCGACGATGAGGCGGCGGTAGACTGCATTTTTTTTGATGTGGTGGATGCGGACGCACAAACACTGGAGACATTAAGCGAAGGGCAGTGCATTTTGATGCGCGGGCAGCCGTCGTTATATCGAAAAACAGGAAAATTCCGCTTTATTGTACATGAAGTGTGCAATTATGGTCTGGGCGACTTATATGCGCGTATGCAACGCATGAAGGCTGAGCTGGAACAGCAGGGCGTGTTTGACGAGCGGCACAAAAAGCAGATTCCACCGTATCCGGAGCGCATTGGCATTGTGACCTCCAGCCACGGTGCGGTGCTGCGGGATATTCAGAACATTACCATGCGCCGCAATCCGACGGTAAAGCTGCTGTGCTATCATGCGGCGGTGCAGGGCGCAAGTGCTCCCGCAGAGCTGGTGCGCGGCATCGAATATTTTGATGTGCGCGGCGATGTGGATTTGATCATCATAGGGCGCGGCGGCGGCAGCGCGGAGGATTTGTTTGCGTTCAACGAGAAGGAATTGGTGCTGGCGGTGTTTGCGTGCAAAACGCCCATCATCAGCGCGGTAGGGCACGAAACGGATTTCTCACTTTGTGACCTGGCGGCGGATCTGCGCGCGCCCACCCCATCGGCGGCGGCAGAGATCGCAGTGCCGGCGCGCGAGGACATCCTAGCGCAGATCGACAACAAATGCAGCGAGATGCGGCATTTGTTAATGCAGCGCATTGCGCGCGGACGAGAGCAGATTGCATACGCACGGCGAGCGCTTTCAAGAGAATATTTGGCGGAAAAGTGCGCCGCGCTGAAGGCGCGGGTGGAGGCGCACAGGCAAACGATACAAACCTCGATGCAGCACAATCTGTACGACAAACGCCAAAAACTGGCGCTGCTGCGTGACACGGTAGAGCACTTGAGTCCGTACAGTGCGTTTGCGCGCGGATATGCCATCGCACTCAAACACAGCAAGGCAGTGCGAAGCATCGAGCAACTGCACGCGGGCGATGCGGTGGAATTGGTGCTGGGGGACGGGCGCGCGGATGCGACCATTGTGACGGTGAAAGGAACAAAACATGGCTGAAAAGAAACTGGAACAATGCCTGAGCGAATTGCAGGAGATCACGCAGAAGATGGCGGATGAAGCACTGCCGCTTGAGGAAGCGATGAAACTGTACAAAAAGGGAGCGGCTGCGGCGCAGCAGGCAGAAAAACTGTTGGATCAGGCACAACAGGAACTGGAGCTGGTAGGAGGATTGAAAGATGGTACTTGAACAATACACGGGATTGATCGACAATCGTTTAAAGGAGCTGCTTGCGGTGAACGGCGCAAACCAGACGCTGCGTGACGCAATGAATTACTGCGTTGCGGCGGGCGGAAAGCGCTTGCGTCCCACATTGAACATTTTGGCGAATGCGCTGCTTTCGGATTCACACCGCGAGACATTAGATATCGCGTGTGCCATTGAGATGGTTCATACGTACTCGCTGGTGCATGATGACCTGCCTGCGATGGACAACGACGAACTGCGGCGCGGAAAACCCACGTGCCATGTGGTGTTTGGTGAGGCGTTTGGTATTTTGACGGGGGATGCATTGCTAAACTTTGCGTTTGAAGTCATGATTAAAAATGCACTGCGCTTTTCTTCGAACATGCACTCGCACTTGAAGGCGATGCAGGAGGTGGCGGCGGGAGCGGGCGTATTTGGTATGATTTCCGGACAGTGCGCCGACATTGAAAACGAAGGGCAGATTTTGACGGAAAAGGAACTGCATTATGTGCACAATCATAAAACGGGGGCGATGATCCGTGCAGCATTGCTGTCCGGCATTTATCTGTGCAACCCGCGCCCTGACCACGTTGATGCGTTGACCGTTTACGGAGACAACATCGGCTTGACATTCCAAATTACGGACGACGTGCTGGACATTGTGGGCGACGCAAAGAAAATGGGCAAAACGCTGGGCAAGGATAAAGAAGCCAAGAAATTCACCTTTCCGACGTTGTATGGTGTGGATAAATCCATGAAGATTGCTGAGGAAAAGACCGAAGAAGCGATTCATGCGCTCAAGGTGTTCGGCAACAAGGCGCAGCCGCTGGAGGAATTGGCGCGTTTTATCCTGATGCGGGATAAATAGGAGAGCAGGCATGACGAAGATTGCAATGGACGGCCCGGCGGGCGCAGGAAAAAGCACGGTAGCGAAGGCCGTTGCGCAGCGACTGGGATTCAATTATCTGGACACGGGCGCCATGTACCGCGCGGCGGCATATGCTATGATGGAGCGCGGTGTGGATGTGCGTGACGCGCAGGCGGTGCAGGAGCGGCTGCCGGAAATCCAAATGCAAATCAAATACGAAAATGGCGCGCAATCCGTTTGGATCAACGGACAGGATGTGACTGCGTTTTTGCGCACGCCGCAGATTTCGCGCGGCGCAAGCGATATTGCGGTGATTCCGGCGGTGCGGCTGATGCTGGTGGAGCTGCAACGGGAAGTGGCGCGACAATATGATATTGTCATGGACGGGCGCGACATCGGCACATATGTGCTGCCGGACGCAGAGGTAAAGCTCTTTATTACCGCATCTTCACGCGAACGAGCGCGCAGGCGTTGTCTGGAGCTGCGGCAGAGCGGGCAGCAGGCGGAACAGGACGAAATTGAACGCGAGATCATTGCGCGGGATGAGACGGATTCCACACGCGAATTTGCGCCGCTCCGGCAAGCGGAGGACGCGATTTTAGTTGATACGACGCAGATGGATGCGCAGCAGGTGATCGAGTACGTTTGTCAGTTGATTCACAAGGAGTGCGGGGCATGATCTATGGCATTGCTCGCGTACTCGCGTTTTTGGTTTTGATGCCGCTTTTTTTCATCAAAGTAGTGGGAAGAAAAAACTTCAAAGTGGAGGGTGGATGTCTGGTGATTTGCAATCACAAATCCAACTGGGATCCTATCGTACTGGGGTTTTCTAACACGTATCGTCCGGTAGGCTATATGGCGAAGGAAGAATTGTTCCGGAGCAAACCGGCAAACTTTTTTCTGCGTCGACTGCATGCGATTCCCATTTCCAGAGGTAAAGGTGACATTGGCGCGGTGAAGGCTGCGCTTAAAGCGCTGCGCGCAGGGGAGACAATCGGCATTTTTCCGGAGGGCACGCGCTCGAAAACGGGAGAACTGCTGCCGTTTGGGCAAGGAGCGGCGTTGTTTGCGCTTAAAACCGAGGTGCCGGTGGTGCCGGTGTATATCAGCGGGGATTACAAGCTGTTTCGGCGGGTGGTGGTCAAGGTGCACCGTCCGATTTATCTGTCGCAGATGTATGAGGGGTCAACCACGAGCGAGACGATCACGGAGGCTACGCGGTATTTGGAAGATATTATGAAGGAGATGAGCAGGGAAAATGCCTGAAATCATCGTGGCAAAAAATGCGGGTTTTTGCTTTGGAGTCAAGCGCGCTGTGGATGCGGTGCAGGAGATCATTGGCAAACACAAGCACATCTACACGTATGGAGAGCTGATCCACAATTCGGATGTTGTTGCTTCCTTGGCGCGCGGTGGCGTACAAGTGATCGAGGACATTGCGCAAATTCCGCAAGAGGAGGACACCGTTGTGGTGATTCGATCGCATGGGGTGCCGAAGGCGGTCTATGAACAGATCGAGCGGCGTGGATTTGAGATTTTGGATCTGACATGCCCTTTTGTGAAGCGCATTCACGATAAAGTAAAAACGGCGCAGGTTCCCGTAATCATCATTGGCGCACAAAATCACCCGGAAGTGGTGGGCATCCGCGGTTGGGTGTCTGGCGAAAGCCATGTGGTGGGCAGTGTGGAGGAGGCAAGGGAATTGCCGCACTTTGACGCGGCGCTGGTGGTGGCGCAGACCACGATCACGACACAGCTTTGGGACGACGTGACGAAAATTCTGCAAAATGGCGACTACGAACTGTTCCACTCCATCTGTGATACGACGCAAAAAAGACAGACTGAGGCTCAAGAACTTGCGTCGAAATCGGATATTGTATTGGTTGTGGGGGGCAAACATTCGTCCAATACCCAGAAGTTGTTCCAAATTTGCAAAAAAAATTGTAAAAAATCATATTATGTAGACAATATTCGAGAACTTCCACTTGAAATGATATCAAATCATGGTATAATAAGTATTGTTGCGGGCGCTTCAACGCCCGATTGGTTAATAATGGAGGTAGAAACACAAATGAGCGAAGTCGAGAAAGTATTGGAACCTACGATGGAAGAGGAGGTTTCGCAGGAACAATCCCAGGCAAACGAAGATTTCATGCAACAAATTGAGGATTCGTTTGTATATATTAAGAGAGGACAGATTGTAACCGGCACGGTTGTTCAGGTTTCCGACAGTGAGATTTGTGTGAATATTGGTTACAAATCCGACGGGATCATCAAAAAAGAGAACCTTTCCACAAACGGCGATGTTAGTCCGGCTGAAATGTGCAAGGTTGGCGATGAGATCGAAGCGGAAGTTGTATCGCTGAATGACGGCGAAGGCAATGTAGTGCTCTCCAGACGTTCCATCGAGTCCAAACTCAAATGGAAAGAGTTGGTGGAAACACTGGACAACGAAAAAGTCTATACCGTGAAGGTGGACAGAGTGGTCAAGGGCGGCGTTCTGGCGAAGCTGGAAGGCTATGACGCATTCATCCCCGCCTCTCAGCTTTCCCTGAAATATGTGGAAGATCTGTCTGAATTCGTGGGTCAGGATCTTGCGGTGAACATTGTGGATGTGGACAAGCGTCAGAGACGTTTTGTGCTTTCTCACAAAAACATCTTGCAGGCAGAGGCAGACGAAAAAGAAAAAGAACTGTATGCAACCTTCAAAAAGGGCGACATCATCAAGGGCAAAATCAGACGTTTGACCGATTTCGGGGCGTTTATCGACATCGGTGGCGTGGATGGATTGCTGCATGTTACGGACATTGCATGGGTGAAGGTGAAGCATCCTTCGGATATGCTCAAAGTGGGCGACGAAATCGAAGTTCAGATTTTGAACGTGGACACCGAAAAGAAGAGAATTTCTTTGGGTCTCAAGCAGCTTTCTCCGAAACCGTGGGATCTGGCACCGGAAAAATATCTGGTGGGCGATACGGTGGAAGGCACTGTGGTACGCATCATGCCGTTTGGCGCGTTTGTATCCTTGGAGCCGACCATTGACGGTTTGGTACACATTTCTCAGGTCACCAACAGACGACTGGAGAAGGTGGAAGAGGAACTGCGCATCGGTGATAAAGTTACGGCGAAGGTTATGGAAGTGAACCCTTCCAAGAAGCGCATTAGCTTGAGCATCCGCGCATTGCTGCCGGAGGAAGTCAGACCTTCCAAAAAAGAAGAGCATTCCGGTGAGGAACGCTTCTCTTACGAAATTCCGACCGTGGAGAACGTGACGACCTCGTTGGCTGATCTCTTCAATCTGAATTCGGAAGAAAAAGAAGATTAATTTTCTGGAAGAACATTATATTCACAAGCAAGCGTCGAATGCCCCGTACTGCAACATGTGCGGGGTGTTTGCGTCTCTGATGAAAATGGGATATCCTGGAACATGCAACGTACCGTACAAAGGGAGTTGAAAAGGTGCGCGTACGGTGCTATACTATTGACTAACAAAAATTAAGGAGTTTTTTTATGAAAAAATATAATGCTAAGGCCCTTGTACGTTAACCGGGAGGTTTGCGTATACGATAATTACGAACAAGCCTCCCGAAAGAAGTATGATTACGACTTTTTGGAGGAAACAAACTTGAATAGAGAAAATAAAAGAAAACAATACGATCAGGGTTATTACAAACATCATGCGTGCAACGACAGTTTCACCTGTAAGATTTGCGGGAGACTGGTGGTGCCAACCGGTGCCGGGAGCGATCATCGCAATCACTGTCCGAACTGCTTGCACAGCTTACATGTGGACATGGAACCCGGTGATCGTGCAGCAGACTGCGGCGGCTATATGGAGCCGATCGCCGTTTGGATTCGCAAGCAGGGTGAGTGGGCAATTATCCATCGCTGCCGCAGATGCGGACAGCTTTCGTCGAACCGCATTGCAGCGGACGACAATGCGATCAAGCTGATGTCGATTGCAATGAAGCCGGTGGCTCTACCGCCGTTTCCGTTGGAGAAAATGGAGGAAATGACTGAGCTGATGGCAGGGGATGGAAGGCTCAAATGATGCTTAAAGGGGCTGTAACAGTACGAAAAAAACTGCTACAGCCCCTTTTTACTGGAGTTTTTGTGCGGTGCGCAGCCGCAGGTGTGCTTACAGATTGAAGCTGTTGGTGAGAATGCGAATCGATTTTGGAACATGCTCTTGCTGCACACACAGCGAGACAGTGGTAGGTGTGGTTTGTGATAATACGATGGGGATGCTCTGCTGCATGAAGCTGGCAAATAAATCCGCAATTCTGCCGGGTTGAGACTGGATGTCTGCTCCTTCAGCACAAACGCTGGACAAGCCTTCCATGATGTTGACGGAGAGCGCGCCGCATTGCTTGAGAATGCCTTTGGCGGCGGCGAGGTCTTTGGACTCTACGAGGAAATTGTAGCCGCCGTCACTGCAAAAACAAACCATATCCACATGCACGTCGCTTTTTGCGAATGTCTGCATGATGGTTTGAATGGTTTCGCTGCTGCCTTGAAGCTGTACGCGCGCACATTCTTCTGTGGTGCTGATGTGCGTGGTGTGCTGTGCCTGCGAAATGATGTCAAACATGGAATAAAGCCCCGGATTCATCTCTTGCAGGAACTGAGCCGCGCGCAGTGCGCCCTCTACGAAAACGCGCCTGGACAGCGCCTTATGCGTGATTTCGATGACCTCATCCTCTCCGAAGAAGAATACTTCGTGTTCGCCGACTACGGTGCCGCCGCGCAGCGCGTGGATGCCCATTTCATTTGGTTCGCGCTTGCCGGAGCCGGGGGTACGCCCGTAAACAAATTCTTTTGCCGGCGTATAGGCTGTGTTCATATATTCCGCGATCGCCAGCGCGGTTCCGCTGGGCGCATCCACCTTTTGATTGTGATGCTTTTCCACGATTTCCACATCAAAGGCATCACCAAAGAATTCCGCGGCCTTCTTGGCAAGCTCCATTTGCAGATTCACACCCAAAGACATATTTGCGGAATAAAACACCGGAATATGTCCGGAATATTTGACGATCATCATTTTGTCGTTGGCGGTATAGCCCGTGGTGCACAGCACGGCGCCGACGTTTTTGCTTTGTGCAAACTCCAATACCTCGTGCAAGGCATCCGGGCGCGAAAAATCAATGACGACATCCACGGATTCTACGACCTTGTGCATTGCGTCATAGACGGGGAAGGGATTTTTGATGGCATCCGGCATCTTGTCTACGCCGGCAACAATGACCATGTCCTCCGATTTTGCAAGACAATTTACGATCATCTGACCGATTTTGCCATTGATCCCGTTTACTACAATTTTCAGCATGATACTCCTCTATCTCTGTTAGACCAAATCAAACGCTTTCATTTCGCGCAGCAGCAAATCAAGGTTTGCCTGCGCCATTTCACACAAGGGCAGACGCAACGTGCCCATTGCAAAGCCCATTTGTCGTAATGCGGTCTTGACCGGAATGGGGTTGACCTCTACAAACAACGCGTTTGCCAGCGGCAATACATCCAGCTGCATTTGCGTGGCTTTTGCGGTATTGCCATTCAAATAGCTTTCTACCATATCGTGCATATAACGCGGCATAATGTTTGCAAGCACCGAAATGACGCCAGTGCCGCCCAACGAGAGCAGCGGAACGACTTGGTCGTCGTTACCGCTGAGAATTTGCGTATCGGTGCCGCGTGCGATGCGGGCAAACTCCGCAATTTGAGAGATGCTGCCGCTGGCTTCCTTGACTGCGCTGATATTCTGATGCTGACACAACTCACGAAATACAGCAGGAGTCATATTGTTGCCCGTCCGAGAGGGAACGTTATACAACACGACGCTGAGCGGCGTTGCATCTGCAATGGCAGTAAAATGCGCAATCATTCCCGCGCTGGTGCATTTGTTGTAATAAGGTGTGACGGCAAGCACGCCGTTTGCGCCAAGATCGTGCGCTTGCTTTGCGCTGTCGATGCAGTGCTGTGTGCAGTTGCCGCCGACACCTGCGATCACGGGAATGCGACCCTTTGCCTGCCGCACCACAAATTGAATGGCTTCTGCCTTTTCTGCCTCGCTCATGGTGCACGGCTCACCGGTCGTGCCCAGCACGATCAACGCGTCGCTACCATTTTCGATCTGAAACTCAATCAATTTTTCAAAGGTATCGTAATCGACGCCTTGATCTGTAAATGGCGTTGACAGCGCAACACCCGAACCAGTAAAAATCATGTTTAAAACTCCTTTTCGGTCTGCTGACCAAGCAGCAAGCGCTTGACCACAGCAAAGCTTCACGTTTCCTGCCCGTAGAATATGGACAGGGATACTGCGCGCCGGCGCGCAAAACGCACGACGATGCGAGAACAGCGCGATACGCAAATGGATGGGGAAGAGACCTGCTGCTTTTCATTGCCGGTCTGACGCACACTTCTGCGGCTCCGGCACTTATTTTTCTTGCATTTCAATCCATTTTTGCGCAATCTGAACTGCGTTTGTAGCTGCGCCTTTACGGATGTTGTCTGCGACGACCCAAAGGTTTACACCGCTTTGTACAGAGCGATCGCGGCGGATTCTGCCGACGAACACTTCATCCTTTTCCTGCGCATCGATGGGCATGGGATATTCGCCTTTGCCCTGACCTTGTGGCGCACTGTCGCACACGATGATACCGGGGAAATCCGCCAGCGTCTGCTTCAGCTCCGCAAGATCGAAATCTTTTTCAAATTCCAAATTGATGGACTCGCTGTGACCGTGGAACACCGGAACGCGAACCGTTGTTGCCGTGATGCGCAGGGAATCGTCACCCAGAATCTTCTTGGTTTCTTTGATCATTTTGATTTCTTCTTTGGTATAATCATCCTCATCAAACACATCGATCTGCGGGATGACATTGCCGAAGATGGGATAAGCAAACTTTTGCGGCGCTTCGCCTTTGACGCCGTTTTCCAAATCGGAATAGCCGCCCATGCCTGCGCCTGAAACTGCCTGATACGTAGAATACACAATGCGCTTGATTTTGTATTTGTCGTGCAGCGGTTTGAGCGCGACCATTGCCTGAATGGTGGAGCAGTTGGGATTGGCGATGATGCCGTGATTCCATGCGATATCCTGCGGATTTACCTCCGGAACCACCAGCGGCACATCTTCTTTCATGCGCCAAGCGCTGGAATTATCAATGACTACCGCGCCTGCCTTGACTGCGCAGGGGGCGAATTTCTCGCTGGTGCCACCGCCGGCAGAGAACAGCGCGATATCAATATTTTTCCCTTCAAAGCATGTTTCGGTCAGCTCTTCGATCACGTGCTCTTTGCCCATGAACATGACCTTTTTGCCTGCGCTTCTTGCGCTTGCAAAGAGATAATAGTTTTCAACCGGAAGCCGGCGTTCTTCCAAAACCTGCAAGAACTTTCTGCCAACCATACCCGTTGCACCAACGACCGCTACATTGTACTTCTTCATTTTGACTCCTTCTTGCGCCGGGGGCGCATTTTAAAATTATTTCAACGCTTGCGCGTTTTCAGCCTGACAATCGCGTCTGTTTTGCATGGAATAGCATTTGGGCTGATGGAACCCCAAACGTTTGAGACGCATTTCAACGTTTGCGCGCTATCATTCAATCATGCCGATGAAAACCGTGGCGTGGGCAGAAACCTAATAAAAAACGGCACACTGAGTACCGCAACAAAAATGAAGGTGTATCAGTGCTCCACCACGCCGTGGTGACAGCGCCACAGCTCTTAACTGTACCGCCAGACAAGAAAGCCCGGAACCTTTCTGTCTTCGGCGTCAAGCCCTTTCAAGCCCTGCTCAAGCGATTGTCCGAACAACCATTGCGAAAGCTTTACTGATGCGATGACGCGCCTCTGACCTATTGAATTGTGCTTATTATACAATACATCTTGCGGTCTGTAAATAGTTTTGTTGGAAAAGGCGGCGTGTGAAGAAAACTTGTGGCGTGAAAAATGCAGGAATGTCAGGGAAGAATATGGAAGTACAGATGGGCAAGACCTGCCAAACTGACAGGCACGTTTCGACTGAAAAGTGAAGCGAGCGCTGCATTGCAACCCAAACGATCGGACGTTTGAACTTGGAATGTATATTACGAATGCGGATAACTCTTGATAATTTGACGATAAAATAGTATGATATTATGGGAAAAGATTACGGATTGGAACGAGGAAACATGAAGGTACGCGATCAGATTAAAACGCAGGAGTCACTGCTGTCAGAGCTGCGCCGCGGGTTGCACCGCATCCCCGAAACCGGGTTTGCGATCCCCAAAACGCATGAGTTTGTGATGCAATATTTACAGGAGCTGCAACCGGATGTGCTGGCAACCATTGGCGATATGGGGATCAAGGCCGTTTTTTATGCGCCGAATGCAACGAAAACGGTGGCGGTGCGGGCGGACATGGATGCGCTGCCGGTATGCGAGTGCAACGAGGTGCCGTACAAGTCGTTACACGAGGGTTACATGCACGCCTGCGGACACGATGCGCACATGGCGATGGCGCTGGTTTGTGCGAAGATGGTCAGCGAGATGGTGCAGCGCAAAAAGAATGTTGTGTTTTTGTTCCAACCGGCTGAGGAAACAACGGGCGGCGCACGTCCGATGATTGAGGCGGGCGCGCTGAAAGACCCTGTGGTGGATGAAATTTACGGGCTGCACATCAGCCCCTACTTTCCCAAAGGTGTGGTAGCCTGCAAAAGCGGCACGCTGATGGCGAGCGTCAACGATGTGGACATCACAATCAAAGGTCGGGGCAGCCACGGAGCGCTGCCGCAGGACGGGATCGATGCGCTGGTGGCGGCGGCAAGCTTTGTGCTGAACGCGCAGACGATTGTTTCGCGCAATGTCGATCCTACGTTGATGGGCGTACTGTCCATCGGCAAGATCGAAGGGGGGAGCGCGCGCAATGTGGTTTGTGACCGTGTGAGCCTCAAGGCGACCATTCGCAGTTATGAGGAATCGGTTTCGGACTTGATTTTGCAACGGATGCAGGAGATGTTGCGGGGACTGGAGCTGCAATATGGTGTGCAATGTTGGATGAATCGTGTTTCGGGCTACCCGCCGGTTGTAAACGATGCGGCGCTGACGGAAGCGGCGCGGGCGCGCTTTACAGCAACGGAATGGGTGCAGGCGCAGGCGATGTCGATTGCGGAGGACTTTTCTTTTTACCAGAAGGCGACGGGCGGTGTGTTTGCTTTTTTAGGGTGCTTGGATGAGCAGCATCAGGAGCCGCTGCATTCCGGCCGCTTTTCCTTTGATGAAGCGGTGATGATGAATGGGGTAGAATATTTTTTACGGGTGATTGACTGTGCGTGAAGCGTATGAAGGTCTTGCGCAGGCCTATGATCATTTTATGCGCGATGTGGATTATGATGCATGGGCGCAATATTTACGGAAACTGATACCGCGCGGGGTGCGCCGCGCACTGGAATATGCCTGTGGCACAGGCAACATCACACAGCGGTTGGCCGCTGCGACGCGTGCGGAGTGGATTGCAGTGGATCGATCCGAAGAAATGCTGATGCAGGCGCGTGAGAAGTGTGCGGGAATGCGCGGTGTGCGATTGATTTGTGCCGACATGACAGAATTTGTACTGGAAAAGCCCTGCGATGTGGCGCTGTGCGTCTGTGATGGCGTGAACTACCTGACGGATGAGCAGAAATTGCAGACTTTTTTTCGGCAGGTGCACGATAATTTGAGCGATCAGGGCTGTTTTTTATTTGATATCAGCTCGGCATATAAAATCAAGTCGGTGCTGGATGGAGAGTTTTTTTTCGATGACGCGCCGGAGCGTACCGTGTTTTGGCAAAACAATTATGATGCACAGTCGAAGTGCGTGCAGATGGATGTGACCATGTTTTTAGCGAAGGGTGCGGTTTATAATAAGTATGAAGAAACACATATACAACGCGCATGGGAGCATGATGAGATTATGGAACACCTAAGTCGCGCGGGGTTTGTGCAGTGCGATTGCTACGAAGCGTTTACACTGGATGCGCCGCAGCCTGAGAGCCAGCGGATTCAGTTTTGTGCAAGAAAGGATATCAAATGAGACAAGACATATTAGTGAAGGCATTGATCAACGACGAAGTTGCGGTATGTGCCTGCGATGTATCACACATGGTGGAGCAAGCCCGCGTGATCCATGAAACGATGCCGGTGGGGACGATTGCATTGGGGCGCATGATTGCTGCGGGAACAATGATGGCATCCATGCTGAAAAATGAATCGGATAAAATCACGTTGATGATCAACGGCGGCGGACCTGCAGGAACCATTATGGCGGTGGGAAATGCGAAGCTGCACATGAAGGCTTACATAGATAATCCCGGCGTGAACACGCTGCCCACACCGCAACAGACCTTTAATATTGCGGATGCGGTGGGCAAAAAAGGATTTGTAACCGTGATCAAAGACCTGGGGATGCGTGAGCCGTATGTTGGCAAAACCCCGGTGGTGACAGGGGAAATCGGGGAAGATATTGCAGAATACTTTATGCAGTCGGAACAGCAAAACTCTATCGTATATGTGAACACGTGGCTGGAAACGGACATGAGCGTGGTCAATGCGGGAGGGCTGATCATCCGTCCGCTGCCCGGTTGCAGCGAGGAAAGCCTGCAATTTGTGGAGAGCCGGATTGCGCAGATTGCCAATTTTGCATTGTTTATGTTTTCTGAACCGGTTGAGCAGGTATTACAGAATCTGTTTGGAGAGAGCCTGACGGTGCTGAAGCGGGAGAGACCCTTGCTGCTGTGCGACTGCAACACGCAGCGGCTGGAGCAGGTGCTGCTTTCACTGGGAGAAGCGGAACTGGACGACATGATTGAACAGGACGGAGGCGCGGAGGTTGTCTGTCGCTTCTGCAATAAAAAATATCAATTTTCGGGCGAAGAACTGACGGAATTGATTCGCAACGCAAAAGAAAAGAGTACGGATGAACGATAAAATCATAACATTTGACCGTCCGGCGCAGTTTTATTATGACACAGCGCAAAAGATGATGGATAAATCGGACTATTTGGGCGCACTTCCTTTGTTGCGCAAAGCGGTGGAGAAGGAACCCAAGAACGAGGAATATTTGCTTTCGCTTGCCGAGGCGCTGACGGAGCTGATGCGCTACGAGGAATCCAGCCAGATTTTGATGGAGCTGGTGTTCCGGCGGTCGGATTACATCGGTGAATGTATGTTTGGGCTGGGCTGCAATTTTGTAGGTCAAAACAATTTGGAACGAGCAAAGCTCTGCTTTGAAAAGTACATTGACATTGAACCGGACGGAGAATACCGAGAATATGCAGAGGAATTTTTGTTTTTGTATGACGAAACGGAGGAATTACAGGATTTTCTGCTGGAAGATGTAAAAGTGCTGGATGCGCAAAAGCGCGCTGAAGAGGGAAAACGGCTGCTGGATGTGGGGGACTATCAGAAAGCGGCAGAAGTTTTGCAGCGGATTGAAGCGGATTCTGAGGATTTTTTGTTTGCGCAGAACAATCTTTCCTTGTGCTATTATTGTTTGCAACGGCTGGATGAGGCGATTGAAACGGCGCGTGCGGTGCTGAAACGCGCGCCGGATAATTTACATGCGCGCTGCAATCTGGCAATCTTTTTGCAGGAGTCAGGGTTTCAAGAGGAGCGAGACGCGCTGGTTCGTGAAATTATGAGTGTGAAATCTGACGAGCCGGAGCAGCTTTACAAGGTGGCGACGACATTGTGCGAGGTGGGTGAGGACGAAAAGGCGCTGCCTTACCTCAATAATTTGCTGAAAACCAGCCCATACGATGAAAAACTGTTGTTTTGCACCGCGATTGCAAACTACAATCTGCATCATTACGGCAGGGCAATGCGCTTCTTTTCGGACATTATGACACTGGAACTGGACGACAGTGTTGCGGCATACTACTTCTCTTTGGCGAAGGCGATGCAGGAGGACGATACGCAGTTTCAAAAGCTGCGTTATGTGTATCAGGTGCCGAACGACGAGGTGCGCAACCGCATTGCCTATCTGAATCAATGTCTGGAAAAAACAGAAGAGGAAATCCTGACGCAGTGGCAATCTGAAAAGCGCTTGCAGGAAGTGCTGCTGTGGGGGCTTTACTGCGGCGACAATTTCATGAAGCGCTCGGTGGCCGAAATTTTGACGCGGTTTGCAGATGAAAAGGCGGTTGCCGTTTTGCAGCGGTACCTGCTCAAGGGAAACCAGCCGGACGAGATGAAAAGTGAAATTGTGATGCTGCTTAGCCGCATACACGTGCCCGAACCGTATGTGGTAAACATGGGCGGCTCCATTGTGGAAATGCGCGTGAATCCGGTGCTGCCGGGGGCGCAGAGCCGGGAACTGACTGCTGTTTTGGAAGCGGTGCAAAACTATGCGCATTATGCCTATGATGCGCAAGTGGAGGCGCGGGCGGAAGAAGTGGCGCAGCTTGCGTCCAAGGATGAGATTTGCGTCTTTATCATGCAGGATGTGAGCCAGTATGCGGCTGCGGTTGTAGTGGCGGCGCTGGAGCTAGAGGAGCGGGAAGCGGACATCGACCACATTGCACGGGACTTTATGACCAAGGAAAGCGTGGTGCGGGAAATTACGAAGATCATATTGCGCGCTTACGCAGAGTGGAAGCATAAAGAAGGGGAAAACGATGGGAGAGATTAATTACGAAATCATTCGGCGCGATCCGAAAATCAGTATGTTGGTGAACAAGTCGAACGCGTGTTTGGAGACACTGGGATACACGGATCACGGGCCACGCCACGTAGGCTATGTCAGCCGAATTGCAGGGGAAATTCTTTCCAAGCTGGGGTATCCGGAGAGTCGCATTGAACTGGCGAAGATTGCCGGATGGACGCATGACGTCGGGAACATGATCAACCGGAAACTGCATCCGTTGACGGGTGCGGTGATGCTGTTTGAAGAGCTGCAAAAGATTGGTGTGGATATCAGCGATGTTTGTGACATCTGCTCCGCAGTGGGATCACATGACGAGGAAACGGGAAACCCGATCAGCGACATTTCCGCTGCGCTGATCATTGCAGATAAAGTGGATGCCTATAAAAAGCGAGTCAACAAGAGGCAGTTTGACCCGAATGACATCCATGATCGCGTGAATATGTCTATTTATGAAACGGATGTGCGCGTTTCCAAGGAGAAGAATCAGATTACATTTGAGCTGAAAATGAAGGAGCATGCCACGCCTATGGAGTTTTTGCAGATTTATCTAGAGCGCATGAAGATGTGCGAGCGCAGTGCGGCATTTTTGAAATGCACGTTTAAATTGGTGATCAACGGGCTGGTGATGAACAAGCCGGGAGGCGTGCAGTGAAATATCGTTGTTATGCGTCGTGTGGATTTGGAATCGAATCCGTGCTGGCGGGAGAACTCAAGCGACTGGAACTGGAAAACGTTGCAGCGCAGGACGCGCGGGTCTATTTTGATGCGGATGAGCTGGGGATCGCCAAGGCAAACGTTTTTTTGCGGTGTGCCGATCGAGTTTATCTTGTGCTGAAAGAATTTGAAGCACGTACATTTCAAGAACTTTATGAAGGGGTGGAGAGCATTCCCTTTGCGGATTTCCTGCCCTCGGATGCGCGGTTTCCGGTGGATGGCAACGCCGTGCGCAGCGAACTGATGAGTGTTTCGGATATTCAATCGGTCTCGAAAAAGGCGATTGTGCGCGCGATGCAGCGGGTGTACGGGCGGGAGCGTTTTCCCGAAAACGGGAATCTGTTTCATGTGTTTATCAACAACTATCAGAATCAGATCACGGTTGGGCTCAACACCAGTGGCATGGGGCTTAATCGGCGGGGATACCGGCTGAAGAATGCGCAGGCACCGCTGAAGGAGACGTTAGCGGCGGCATTGATCGACCTTTCACGCTGGACACACCGCAGCTTTTACGATCCGCTGTGCGGCAGCGGTACCATTGCGATTGAGGCGGCGATGCGCGCGGCGAACATGGCGCCGGGCATCAAACGAGGGTTTGACGCGCAGAGTTACAGCAATGTGTTTCGTTCGGCCTTCATACAGATGCGCGAGATGGCGCGGGATCTGCTACGCAAGCCGGATATGCCTATCTTTGCAAGCGACATAGACACGCCCACGCTGGAACTGGCAAAGGAGCATGCCCGCAACATGGATGTGCAGGATTATATCCGTTTTGAGCGCAAGGACGTGCGGGCGTTCGAGCAGCCGGAACGCGCGGCCGTCATCATCACCAATCCACCCTATGCCAAACGTTTGGGTGACGCCAAAGAGGTGGCGCAGCTTTATCAAGCGATGGGCAGAGCGTTTTTACCCTTGGAGGACACGTTGGCATTTATCATTGCGATGGACGAACGATTTGAGGAAAAGTATGGCGCCAGGGCGGACAAACGCAGGAAGCTATACAACGGTAATTTGAAATGCACGTACTATCAGTATTTCAAAAAGAAAAAATAGTGCGCGGTTATGCGAGAATTGCTTGCATTTGCGCACGTTTTGTGCTAACATATTATGCGATAACGCACTTGCGTGGATTTCTGCGTTCGTGCCGCTTCTCAAATTACAAGGGATGCGGTTGCGCAGGGAGTGGAAGCGTGAGGAGGCATACAACGAGGAGGTTTTTTTATGTCAGTTATTTCTATGAAACAACTTTTGGAAGCAGGTGTTCATTTCGGACACCAAACACGCAGATGGAACCCGAAGATGAAACGCTTCATCTTTACGGAACGCAACGGGATTTATATCATCGACTTGCAGAAAACCGTGAAGGAAGTGGAAAAGGCTTACTATTTCCTGCGTGATGTTGTGATGGACAACAAAACGGTTCTTTTTGTGGGAACCAAAAAGCAGGCGCAGGATTCTATTGAATCCGAAGCAAAGCGCTGCGGCATGTATTATGTGTCTAACAGATGGCTGGGCGGCATGCTGACCAACTTCAAGACCATTCGTACCCGCGTTGCGCGTCTGAACCGCATTGAAGAAATGGAAACGAGCGGCGAGATTCAGCTGCTTCCGAAAAAGGAAGTAATCAAGCTGATGCTGGAAAAGGAAAAGCTGGAGAAGAACATCGGCGGCATCCGCAACATGAAAGATCTGCCGGGCGCGATCTTTGTGGTGGACCCGAGAAAAGAGCACATAGCGGTTGCGGAAGCGCACACGCTGGGCATTCCGGTGATCGGAATCGTAGATACCAACTGCGATCCTGACGAGATCGATTACCCCATTCCGGGCAATGACGATGCAATCCGCGCGGTCAAACTGATTGCGGCGAAGATGGCGGATGCGGTGCTGGAAGGTAAGCAAGGCGAGCAGATGGAAGAAGAAGAAGTTGTGACGGAAGCTGTGACGGTGGAAGAGCAGGAAGCTGCAGCTGCGGAAGAAATCGCGGATGAAATCGCAGAGGAAATCGTTGCAAGCGAGACTGCAACGCAAGAGTAAGAGATACCGTTAGGAGGATGAAACGATGATTTCAGCAAGTGATGTAAAAATACTGCGCGAGAGATCCGGCGCAGGCATGATGGATTGCAAAAAAGCTTTGACGGAAGCCAATGGCGACCTCGAAAAAGCAAGTGAGATTTTGAGAGAAAAGGGACTGGCAGCGGCAGTGAAAAAGTCCGGCAGAATTGCGGCGGAAGGTCTGGTCCAGGCTTATGTTGCGGATGGCGGCAAAAGTGCTGCACTCGTCGAGATCAACTGCGAGACAGACTTTGTTGCCAAGACGCCCGACTTTGTGGACTTTACGAGCAAAGTTGCGCAGGCATTGAATGCGGCTGAGGATGTGACAGAGGATACGTTTGTCGAGATGCCTTTTGAAGGCTCTACCCTCAAAGAAGCGGTGATAGACAAAGTTGCGACGATTGGTGAAAACATTAACGTGCGCCGCTTTGCGAAATACAACGTGACGGGCAGCGGTCTGGTGGAATGCTACATTCACATGGGCGGCAAAATCGGCGTAATGCTGGAGATCACTTGCGGCAAGCCGGAAAGCACGGAAGCAAAGACGCTTGCAAGAGACATCGCAATGCACATTGCGGCAACCAATCCGATGTATGTTTCCGAGGCGGAAGTGGACCCCAGCGTGCTGGATAAGGAAAGAGAAATTCTGACGGCGCAAGCGCTCAACGAGGGCAAGCCGGAGAACGTGGTTGCAAAGATGGTGGAAGGCAGAATCAAGAAGTTCAAAAAAGAAATCTGTCTGCTGGATCAGCCCTTTGTAAAGGATCCCGATCGCAGCGTGGCACAGCTTTTGGCTGACAGCAGCGCTTCGGTAGGCGGCGACGCGGCAATCGTTGGCTTTGTTCGATACGAAATGGGCGAAGGCCTTCAGAAGAGAGAGGATGACTTTGCGGCGGAGGTTGCGGCGCAGACCGGCATCTAATGGAACACAAAAAGAGAACAGCGTTCCTGTTCTCTTTTTTTATACATTTTCGCGGCTGATGTGCGTCCAAAGAACGGAAAATGGCTGACAACTGGGTTTTGAGCGCGTAAAAATTTTTATCGAAACGCTGGCGCCGGATTGCCGAATCAAAACAAGTGGAATACAGGAGGAGAGCATGGAAGCAAAGTATAAAAGAGTGATTATGAAGGTGAGCGGTGAGGCATTGTGCAGTGAGCAGCACCGCCCGTTGGACTTTGACATCGTAGGCAATGTTGCGGATCAGATCATTGCGGTGGCGCAACAGGGTGTGGAGGTTGGAATCATCGTAGGCGGCGGCAACATTTGGCGCGGGGCGCGCGTGGGGGCGCACATGGATCGCGCAACGGCGGACTATATGGGCATGCTGGCAACGGTGATCAATGCGCTGGCGTTGCAGGACGCACTGGAAGAAAAGGGGTTGCAGACCCGCGTGCAGACAGCCATTGAAATGCGCGAGATTGCAGAGCCATACATCCGCAGAAAAGCGGTTAAACACCTGGAAAAAGGGCGCGTCGTGATTTTTGCGTGCGGTACGGGCAACCCGTATTTTTCGACGGATACGGCGGCGGCACTGCGCGCGGCAGAGATGGAGGTTGATCTCATCATGCTGGCGAAAAATGTAGACGCGGTCTATGACAGCGATCCGAAAACAAACCCCAATGCGCAACGGTATGATCAGATCAGCTATATGGATGTGATGAACAAAGGGCTGAGCGTGATGGACAACACAGCAATCACGCTGTGCATGGACAACTCCATTCCTATCATTGTCTTTGGCGTGAACGAGCCGGATAGCATTCGTCGTGTGGTCAATGGCGAGAAGATCGGCACGATGATCGGCTGATTGGCTGATGGAACAGACGGTGGTGTATCCGGCAGACAGAAATCTTAGGATTGAAATATTCTGTGGTTTGCGGTACAATATGATGTAGCAATACCATTTGAAGCAATCATGATTGATGAAAGGAATGGATGAAATATGTTAGTAGAACATGAAGCCCTCAAACATGCGGAGGAAAAAATGGATAAAGCGCTGGGTGTGCTGAAAAAGGAACTGGCAAGCCTGCGCGCCGGACGCGCGAATGCGCAACTTTTGGACGGTATCATGGTAGACTATTATGGTACGGCAACGCCCATTGCACAGGTGGGCAACGTATCGGTGCCTGAGCCGCGCATTTTGGCGATTTCGTTGTGGGACGCTTCGATGCTGCATGAAGTGGAAAAGGCGATTCAAAAATCCGACCTTGGGATCAATCCCACCAATGACGGAAAGATCATTCGTTTGGTTTTTCCTGAAACTACGGGCGAAAAACGTCAGGAGCTGGTGAAGACAGCAAAGAAAAAAGCGGAGGAAATTAAAGTTGCCATCCGCACCATTCGCAGAGACGCAAACGAAATTTTCAAAAAGGACAAGAAGGCAAGCGTAATCACAGAGGATGATTTTGCGGATCTGGAAAAGGAGATTCAGGAGCTGACGGACAAGAAAATTGCCACGGTTGCTGATATTCTTGCTGCAAAAGAAAAGGAAATACTCGAAATATGAGTTTGCTGGGGCGCGAGGAACGGGAGGCTGTGGAGCATTTGCGCCAGTGCGGTGCGGCATACCGCGTGGTGCGCTATGATGCGGCGCGTCCCTATCAAGATGCAGATTCCAGCCGCGTCATACGTGTGAGCGAACGGGACGGCGAAATTGTGCTGGTCGTAGGTCGATTCTGCATGAAGCCAAAACAGTCATAAGTGTCACGTCTCAGGGTTGTATTGACCTTGAGACGGTTTTTTTAGAAACATAAGGAGTAATGGGTTTGAGAAAAAAAGCGAGCAAGCTACTGACGCTGGACTTGACGCATCTGCCCGTACATGTTGCCATCATCATGGACGGCAACGGACGCTGGGCAAAAAAGCGCTTGCTGCCGCGGGTTGCAGGGCATCGTGCGGGAATGGAAAAGGTTAAGACCATCATACGCGTGAGCTCGGACATTGGCATCAAGCACCTGACGCTTTATGCGTTTTCCACGGAAAACTGGAAGCGCCCAAAGGATGAAGTGGGCGCAATCATGGGATTGTTGATTGAGTTTTTGGAACGCGAGTTGCGTGAGATGCACGAAAAAAATGTCGTATTCAATACGATTGGGGACATTTCAAAGCTGCCTTCCGAGGTGATACGCGTCTTGGAGAACGCCAAGGAAACTACGCGAAACAACACAGGGCTTAAGTTAAATGTTGCGCTGAACTATGGCGGACGCGCAGAGATCGTGCGTGGAGTGCGAAGCATTGCGCAGTCTGTGGCGGACGGCACACGCAGCGTGGAGGACATTGACGAATCAACCATTTCGGATGCGCTGTATACAGCCGGACAGCCGGATCCTGACTTGCTAATCCGCACGAGCGGAGAGGAGCGGCTTTCCAATTATCTGCTGTATCAGCTTGCGTATGCAGAGCTTTACTTTACAGATACATTTTGGCCGGACTTTGGCGAGGCGGCGTATGAAACCGCGTTGCTGGAGTATCAAACACGCCAGAGAAGGTATGGAGCGATTTAAACGTAATGCTCCATAAAAGGAGAAAACGATGCTAAAACGAATTCTAGTGGCGATTCCCATTGTGGCGGTAATAGCGCTAGGTGTGATTTTGCAGGGGTGGGCGATTGCCGTGCTGGTCATTGCGTTTGCGCTGATTTCGCAATTTGAAATCGTGCGCGCGTTTCGACAAGGCGGCAAACAGGTGAACGCGGCGGTGTCATACCTTTATGCCATCGGGAATGCGGTGTTGTTTGTTGCGTTGCTGTTGCAAAGCTTTGAGCTGCGTGGGATGCAGAGTGCGGATGCGATGCTGCTGCTATCCTTCCTGCTTTTTGTGGTGCTGACGGTGGTTGCGTTCTTTAGCGCGGTGCTGGGCAAACGGCATCAGGCAGAAGATGTGGCGTATACTACGTTTTCCATGATTTATCCGCAGCTTTTCTTTGCGCTGTGGTATGCGCTGGTGCTTTCTACGGTGACGATCGGCAATGATGCCAGCACGGTGGGGTATGCAGTCAGCTTTGCGACGATGCTGATGATTTTCCTGCCTGCTATGCTTTGTGATACTTTTGCATACTTCTTTGGCAGATTTTTCGGCAAGAAAAAATTGTGTCCGGACATTAGCCCGAAAAAGACAGTGGTTGGAAGCGTAGGCGGCATTGTGGGCGGCGTGGTAGGCGCGCTGCTGGTGTGGGTGCTGGAATTGTTTGTTATGGTGCGCAGCGGTCTGCCGTTTGTAGCGTTTGACTGGAACGCGGGCGTAATCTTTATGCTGTTTGGCGCAGCGTTGGCGGTGGTTTCGCAGTTTGGTGACCTTTCCGCATCACTGCTCAAGCGTAATTTGGGAATTAAGGATTTTGGAAAGTTGCTGCCCGGACACGGGGGCATTGTCGATCGCATGGACAGCATCTTGTTTTGCTTGCCGGTGGTGTATTTGGGCGTGTTTGCGAACGCGATTCCCTTTTAACACATTGCGCAAGAAGGCAAAAATGCAAAGTTGTTTTGCGAAGCAGGGAAAAATGGTGTTGTGGATTGATTGACACACAGCCGGCCAATCGAATCGCGTAAGGTTTCGGATTGCGTTTGGGCAAGCATGATATAAGGAGATTCAGTGAAGAAAATTACAATTCTCGGCGTTACTGGTTCGATTGGAACGCAGACGCTGGACGTGATGGGGCAGGACTATGAGCTGGCGTGCGTGAGTGCGCATCATGATGTGGATGCGCTGATTCGCATCGCAAAGCAATACAGACCGCAATATGTTGCGCTGACGGGCGAGGGTGACGTGACGCGCTTGAAGCAGGAATTAGGCGGCGGCGTTAAGATCATCATGGGAGAAAACGCTCTGCGTGAGGCTTGCCTGGCGGGCGAGCCGGACATGGTGATGCTGGCGGTTTCCGGCATTGCGGGTCTGCCGGCGTTTGAGCAATGCCTGATGAACCATATTCCGGTTGCGCTGGCAAACAAAGAATCCTTGGTATGTGGCGCGCAAGTGACGCAGGCGTTGATTCGTGAAACCAAAACGCCCGTATTGCCTGTGGACAGCGAACACGCGGCGATTTTCCAATGCCTGGGCAATCGCTTTGACGCGCCGGGAGTGCGCAAGCTTTGGATTACGGCATCCGGCGGTCCGTTTTTGCACTGGAGCAAGGAAGAAATTGCGTTGGCTCCACTGGAAAAGGCGCTCAAGCATCCGCGCTGGAGTATGGGACGTAAGATTACAATCGATTCGGCATCGCTTGCCAACAAAGGTTTGGAAGTGATTGAGGCGCACTATATGTATCATATAGCGCCGGAGGACATCATGGTGCTGATTCAGCCGCAGAGCTTGATTCATTCCATGGTAGAGTTTGAAGATTGCTCGGTGCTGGCACAGCTTGGACCGGTGGACATGAGGCTTGCCATTCAAAAGGCGCTGGCATTTCCGGAAATGAAGCGCTATGATCAGGCGAAACCGCTGGACTTTTACGAGATAGCGCAGCTGGATTTTTTAAAGCCTGATATGCAGCGTTTTCCCTGCCTTGCTTTGGCATACGAGGCGATACGCACTGCGACAACGGCGGTGTTTAACGTGGCAAATGAAGTGGCAGTGGAGCGCTATGTAGGCGGCGGCGCAACATTTGGAGACATTCCGCGCATCATCGAAGCATCGATGTCGCATTTTGCGGGCGAGGTGTCGCGCAGTGTTGCGGATGTGATGGAGCTTGATCGTGCGGTTCGCGTCTTTGCGCAGACGGTTTAAAGCGCTGAACGGAGGAGAAATTTGGACATTGTAATCAATATCCTTATTACGTTGCTGGTACTGACCGGATTGATTGTGGCGCATGAGTTTGGTCATTATATGGTCGCCAAACGCTGTGGCATCCGCGTGGATGAATTTGCCATCGGATTTGGACCCAAGTTGATCAAATGGCGGCGTGGAGAGACGGAGTTTTCCATTCGCCCTATCTTTGTCGGCGGGTTTGTGAAGTTCCCCGATGATGTGGAGGGAGAAGCGAAACCGGGCGACTTTCGTAGCGCTTCGGTAGGGAAACGCATTCTGACTCTGTTTGCCGGTCCGGCGATGAATGTGATACTCGCTATCATATTAAGTACGATTTTGCTGACGGCGGTGGGGGATGTAGAGCCGTTTGTGGCAACGATTCAGCCGGATTCTCCTGCGGCGCAAGCGGGCTTGCAGGAAGGCGATGTCATCAAGGATTTGAATGGCACGCGCATTGATTTTTATTATGATATGCAGGATGCCACCAAAGCACCCAAGGGTGAGAGTATGCCCATCACAGTGCAGCGCGGCGAGGAGTCCTTGCAGCTGAACATCCCGTACATGGAAACGGATGGACAAAAGATGATCGGCATAACCATGGGATTGCAACCCAAGACATTTAACTTTTTTGAAGCGTTGGCGTTAAGCTTTAAATGGAACTATCTGGTGATGCGCGAGATGCTGCAAACACTGGGGAATTTGTTCTTTGCGGGGCAGGGCGTGGAAAATCTGTCCGGCATCGTAGGCGTGGTGGATGTGGTCGGGCAGGCGGCGCGCGCGGGCTGGGCAAATGTGGTCAACATCATGGCACTTTTGAGCATCAACCTTGCTATCATCAATTTGCTGCCCATTCCTGCACTGGACGGCGGGAAAATCGTATTATATGCGGTGGAGGGCGTAAGGAAGAAGCCTGCGCCGCTGAAACTGGAAATGGCGTTGAATGCAATCGGGTTTTTAATCATCATCGGGCTTTCGCTGTTTTTGGTGGTGATGGATGTCTCAAGACTGGTCACATAGGGATGCGCCTTGAGACTGGAGCGGATGAAGGGGGAAAATGGATGAGCAAAGTTGTTTCGGTCGGGGGAGTTAAAATGGGCGGAGGCGCTCCGGTCTCCATACAATCGATGACGAACACCGACACCAAAAAAGTTCGGGAAACAGTGGAGCAGATCAAGCAGCTGGAAGAAGCGGGCTGCCAGATTGTGCGCTGCGCAGCTTATGATATCGAAAGTGCGCAGGCTTTGCGAAAAATAAAAGAGCAGATTTCCATTCCGCTGGTGGCAGACGTACATTTTGACTATAAAATCGCGGTTGCGGCCATTGAAAGCGGCGTGGACAAAATTCGCATCAACCCCGGAAATATCGGTGACAGCAGCAAAGTATTAAAAGTGGTGGATGCGGCAAGGCAGCACCAAATTCCCATTCGGGTAGGCGCAAATGCCGGTTCGCTTTCCAAAGCGGTGCTGGCAAAGCATGGCGCACCCACGGCGGATGCGCTGGTGGAGAGCGTGATGGAAAACGTGCGGATACTGGAGCGCGCTAATTTTGACGATATTGTGGTTTCTATCAAATCATCTTCTGTGCCTGTCTGCATTGAAGCATATCGAAAAATCGCACGGAAGCTGCAATACCCATTGCATTTGGGTGTGACAGAGGCGGGCACTTATCATAGCGCGATCATTAAATCCGCGATTGCGCTGGGGTCGCTGCTGGTGGATGGCATTGGCGACACCATTCGTGTGTCGATCACAGGCGATCCGGTGCAGGAAGTGGATGCGGCGCGCGATATCCTGAAATGCGCCGGCCTATGGAAAAACAGTGTGGAAATCATTTCCTGCCCGACTTGTGCGCGATGCTCCCTCAATATCGAGAAAATCGCGTCCAACCTGGAAGAGTTTTCGCGGCACATCAATGTACCGCTGAAAGTGGCTGTGATGGGATGCGCGGTCAATGGACCGGGGGAGGCGCGTGAGGCGGACATCGGCATCGCGGGCGGGCATGGCGAGGCGCTTTTGTTTTCGCATGGCACCCCCATCAAGAAGGTGGACGAATTTGACATTCTGCGTGAAATGAAAAGCATGATTTTGAAACTGGCGTCGGAAAGAGGTCATCAGACTTGAACGCGAAAATCCAAAAAATTGAAACGGTTTTAGAACAGATTAAAAATCAAGCGGGTGACCTACTGGGACTGGAGCGGGTGGAGTACGATTCCAATACGCAGCGCATGGAGTTGTTTTTCATGACGCAAAAACATCTTTCGCCCGTGAAATACCGTAAACTGACGGAGCAGGTGCAGACGCAGCCGGATTGCTGTGTGCATGTCAGCCAGCATCGCTTTTTTGAGGAACTCAAACAGTGCGCGCCGCGTTATCTGAAGGACTTTTCTATTTTATGCAGTCCGGCGATTTTGCCTTTTGTGCAAAACGCGCACATCGAGTGGCCGGAGCAATCCCGCGTGGAGATTGCCTTTGACAATGAGATTGGTATGGAACTGTTTGCGCAGATGCAGCTTGCGGACAAGTGGCGTGAGTATGTGAGCGCGGCATACGGCGTGGATTGCCGTGTGAAATTGACAGTTTCGCAAGGAGCGCATGCGGCGCAGGATTATGCGCCCGGCAAAGCGTTGGAGCAGCATTTAAACGAGCGCCCTAAGGCAACGCCGCCGCAGAGAGCACAGCGGCAAAGCGCGGAGATCCCGCCGTGGGAAGCGCCGCTGCCGGAGGACGTGCCGCCGGAATTTGCACCTGAGGCGCCGCCGGAGGAGATGGTTGCAAAGGAGCCGAAGCGGCCGCGTGCCGCAGCCAAGCCGCGCGGGAAACAATATATCACTTCACAAATCTGTGATTTGAAGTTGGGCGATAATGTCATGATCGAAGGGGAGGTTGTATACACCGAAGATCGTGAGCTTAAAGATGGTGAAATGACCAAACATAAGTTTGTGGTATGTGATTATACGGCAAGTATCACATGCTTTTTTATCGTGAGTCAAAAATACAAATCTTCCTTGCAGCCGCCCAAAAAAGGGCAATGGGTGGTGGTAGCAGGCACGTATAATGAAGACACGTTTGAGCGCGAGAACACCATCAAAGTCAAGGATATCGCGCCTTCCAACCATAAGGCGCGCGCCGATCACGCGGAGGAAAAGCGTGTGGAGCTGCATATGCACACGCAGATGTCCTCCCAGGATGGCGTGAGTGATGTACGCGAAATCATCGCGCGGGCGGCGAAGTGGGGACATCCCGCAATCGCAATCACAGACCATGGCGTGGTGCAGGCATTTCCTGATGCGGCCAATGCGGCGCACAAGCATGGCATCAAAGTGATCTATGGCGTGGAAGCGTACATGATCGACGATGGCAAAAAGATTTACACCGCATCCCAACCATGCAGCTTTGCAGATGAATTTGTGGTATTTGATATCGAGACGACGGGTCTTAGCCATGTGGCAAACGAGATCACGGAAATTGGTGCGGTACGCATTAAAAACGGAGAGGAAGTGGAGCGCTTTCATACGATGGTGCGTCCATCCGTGCCCATTCCACCGCGTATCATACAGCTAACGGGCATCACAGACGACATGGTGCGTGATGCGCCGCTGCCGCAGGAGGCATTGGCTGCGTTTCGTACATTTGTAGGCGAGAACGCGGTACTGGTGGCGCACAACGCGGACTTTGACACCAAATTCATCTTTTATCACGGCCGACAGCACGATATCGTATTTCAAAATCGGGTGGTGGACTCGGTTGCGCTGTGCCGCTTGGCATATCCGATGCTGAAATCGCATAAACTGAACAAGGTTGCCGAGCATTTGCACTTGCCGCTGAACCACCATCGCGCAGACAACGACGCGCAATGCACGGCAAAGATCATGCTTGCGTGTTTTGGAGAATTCGAGAAGTTGGGAGCGCATGATTTGTTTGGCGTCAACCGCTTATACAATGAAAAGCATGGCGTAGACAAAAGTGCGAAGCAATACCATATTATTTTGCTGTGCAAGACCAAGCGCGGGCTGCGCAATCTTTATAAACTGATTTCGCACGCGCATTTGGACTATTTTTACCGAAAGCCGCGCATGCCAAAGTCGTTGATCGAAGAACACCGGGAGGGCATTATCATTGGCTCTGCCTGCGAGGCGGGAGAGCTTTTTTGTGCGATGCTGGATGATGCGAACGATGAGCGCCTCAAGAAAATTGCATCGTTTTATGATTATTTAGAGATTCAGCCGCTTTGCAACAATGAATTTATGATTGCAAAGCAGATGGTGACGGGGGAGGAACAACTCAAAGCATTCAACCGCAAAGTGGTGCAACTGGGCGAAGAACTGGGAAAGCCCGTTGTGGCTACCTGTGACGCGCATTACATTGACCCTCATGAGGAATACTATCGCCGCATCTTATTTCATGTGCAGGGCTATGACGATGTTTCGGAGTCCAAATTATTCCTGCGCACGACGGATGAAATGCTGGAAGAGTTTGCATATTTAGGGGCGGAAAAGGCATACGAGGTGGTAGTGACGAACACCAACGCCATCGCGCAGCAAACCGAAGAGATCGAGTTGTTTCAGTCGGACACCGCAATGCCTGCCATTGAGGGAGCGGCGGAGAAGATCACCGAGCTGGCGTATCAGACCGCGAAAGAGAAATACGGCGATCCGCTGCCGGAGATCGTGGAGGCGCGCCTCAAACGCGAACTGGATTCGATTGTGGGACACGGATTTTCCGTGCTGTATTATAGCGCACACCGATTGGTGAAAAAATCCAATGAGGACGGATATCTGGTGGGTTCGAGAGGATCTGTTGGCTCCAGCCTTGCCGCGACCATGACGGGCATTACCGAGGTCAATCCGCTTTCGCCGCATTATTTATGCCCGCAGTGCAAGCATTCTGATTTTGATGTGGACGTGGAGCAATACGGCTGCGGCGCAGACTTGCCGGATGCGGACTGTCCGAAGTGCGGCACCAAGATGATCAAAGACGGGTATGATATTCCGTTCGAGGTTTTTTTGGGTATCAATGCAGACAAGGTGCCGGATATAGACCTCAACTTTAGCGGCGCGTATCAGAGTACGGCGCACAAGTATACCGAAGTGCTGTTTGGCAAGGAATATGTCTACCGCGCGGGAACGATCAGCACAGTGAAGGACAAGATCGCATACGGATATGTCAAAAAGTATTTTGACATGACGGGCAAGCCGCACAATGAAGCTGAGGTAAACCGCCTCGTGCAAGGGATTTCCGGCGTAAAAAAGACCACAGGGCAGCACCCCGGCGGCATTGTGATCGTGCCGGGCGACCGGGAAATCTATGAATTTACGCCTGTTCAAAAGCCTGCGGATTCGGTGGACGCGGAGACGGTGACGACGCATTTCGACTTCAACTCCATGCACGATATTTTGATTAAGCTGGATATTCTGGGACATGATGTTCCCACAATCATTCGCATTTTGCAGGACATCACGGGGCGCGACCCGCTGACCATCCCACTGGACGACCCGGATACGATGAAGCTGTTTTCCGGCTTGGAACCGCTGGGATTAAAGTCTGCGCAGCTTTTGGGCATACAGACGGGAACGCTGGGCATTCCGGAATTTGGCACAAAATTTGTGCGGCAGATGCTGATGGAGACCATGCCGTCGACGATGTCTGAAATCGTGCGCATCAGCGGACTTTCGCATGGTACGGATGTGTGGATCGGCAATGCGCAGGAGCTGATCAAAAACGGCACCTGCACGCTCAAACAGGCGATTTGCACGCGCGATGACATCATGAACTATCTGGTGCACAAAGGTGTGGAAAAACGCACGGCATTCTTTATCATGGAGAATGTGCGTAAGGGGAAAATTGCCAAAGGCGGCTTTTCCGAAAGCGATGAGAAGGCGTTGGCGGACGCGAATATCGAGCAATGGTTTATCGACTCGTGTAAAAAAATCAAGTATATGTTTCCCAAGGCGCACGCGGTGGCGTATGTTATCATGGCGTATCGCATTGCGTATTGTAAAGTGCATCATCCTGAGGCGTTTTACGCCTCTTACTTCACCGTGCGCAGCGGTGAATTTGACGCATCTTACGTGCTGGGCGGACTGGAGGACATCAAAAAGAACTGGCAGATGATCGAAAACAAGGGCAATAATGCGACGGGGCTGGAAAAGAATATGGGCACGATGCTGGAAGTAGCCTGCGAAATGTATCTGCGCGGTATCCACTTTTTGCCGGTGGACTTACAAAAAAGTGACGCTGAAAAATTTTTGGTGGAGACTGACGGTTTGCGCTTGCCGTTCCTGTCCGTGCCTAAGCTGGGTGGGAATGCGGCGCAGAACATTGTGGTAGAGCGGGAGAAATCGCCCTTTATTTCAATCGAGGACTTGAAAAAACGTGCGAAAATCGGCAGCGCAGTCATCGAGGAGATGCAGAAAATGGGTACGCTGACGGGGATGCCGCAATCCAATCAACTGAGCCTGTTCGACTTTTAACGGGTTTTTTGCCGGGAGTGCGCATTGTAATTGACTAATGAGCGCGAGCACTATATAATAGAAAAGTATGTTTTAAATTGTCGCCGGATGAAATTTGAGTGCCGGCGGTGCATTTTTGGAGGAGGAATATTGGATGAAGAAACGCAGCCTAATCGGACTGATTATAGTCATCGTGTTAATCGGGTTGCTCGCTACATTCGTGGTCAAAGGATTTGATGTTGGAATTTATGAAATCAGACCTTTGAACGGAATCAAGCAGGGATTGGATTTGACCGGCGGTGTATACACCGTTTATCAAGCAAAAGACACATCTTCGGACACGTTTGAAGAGGATATGCAGGGAACGATGCTCGTACTGCGCGAACGTTTGGATTCCAAGGGATTTACCGAGGCGACCATCACGCGGCAGGGAGATGACCGTATACGTGTGGAAATCCCCATCAACGCAAGCAGTGAGGTGAAGGACCCGAACGAGGTTTCAAAGTTCATTGGTACGCCGGCGAAGCTGGAATTTGTGGGACCGGACGGCGTGGTTATCTTGGAAGGCAAAGACATCAAATTGGCGCAGGCACAGCAAAACCAAGATGGCAAATACGTGGTGGCATTTGAACTGAATGAATCCGGCACCGATGCGTTTGCCGAGGCGACTGCGAAATTTGTGGGACAGCCCATTTCCATCACGATTGATGGTGACGCGATTTCCAGTCCGACCGTTAACTCTGTGATTCCCAACGGACAGGGTATCATTGAGGGCGATTTCTCTTCCGAGAGCGCTTTGAACCTTGCTTTGCAGATTCAGAGCGGGGCGTTGCCGATTGAATTACAGGAGATTGAAGTGCGTTCCATCAGCGCAACGCTGGGATATAATGCACTGGAAAACAGCATTTTTGCCGGCTTCATCGGCTTGATCGTGCTGTTTGTATTCATGCTGGTTTACTATCGTCTGCCGGGTGTTGCGGCTTGCCTGGCGTTGGTGGTGTATATTTGCTTTGTTATGTTGCTGCTGGGCAGTGTGCCGGGTGTGCAGCTTACATTGCCGGGTATTGCGGGTATCATTCTTGGTATCGGCATGGCGGTGGACGCAAACGTGATCATTTTTGAGCGCTTCCGTGAGGAAATGCGCCTCGGGAAATCAGTGCGCATTGCGTTTAAAGGCGGATTCCAAAAGGCGTTTATTACAATTCTGGACTCTAACATTACGACGCTGATTTGTGCGATTGTGCTGGCTGTGTTTGGAACGGGCAGCATCAAAAGCTTTGCGTATACGCTGATCATCAGCATTATTGTTTCGATGATTTCGGCGCTGGCGGTGACGAGGGGCATCTTCCAGTTGATGATGAACCTGAACGCCAAGAATTTGAACATTTACATGCCTAAGGCGAAGCAGTACCGCGAAGAGGCTTTAAAAGAGAATCAGGGAGGTGCAAAATAATGAAGTTTACGAAGAATTTTAAATGGTTTGCACTGGTATCCGTGGCGATTCTGCTTGCAGGCATCATCAGTGGCTTTGTCAATGGCGGGTTGAACCTTGGCATTGACTTCACGGGCGGCAGCATTACGACGATTGAGTTTGGCGGAGATTTTGACGCGGACGTTGTGCGTAAGGCGTTGGCAAACAATGGCTCGACCGACGCGCCGGTGGTAAAATCCGGCGATAACTTTACCAAAGCGGTGATTCGGATGCAGGACATTGGCGACGATCAGTTGCAGGCGACCAAAAATGAAAAATTGCTGGTAGAACTGCAAAAGACGTATCCCAATGCGACGATTGAAGGCGTAGATCGTGTGGGTGGCGTTGCCAGCAGCGAACTGGTGCGCAATGCATTTTTAGCAGTGGTGATTGCCTGTGCGTTGATGATGGTGTACATTTGGATTCGATTTGAATTGTACAGTGGGCTTTCCGCGGTGATTGCGCTGGCAAACGACGTCGGAATTATGATTGCGCTGGTTTGCCTGTTACGTCTGCCCATCAACAGCTCGTTTATTGCTGCATGTCTGACCATTGTCGGGTATTCCATCAACAATACGATTGTTATTTTTGACCGCATTCGTGACAATGTGAACACGTACGGGCTCAAAACGATGACGCGTGCGGATATTGCTGATCGCAGCATCAAAGAGACCATCACAAGAACCATCAATACTTCTGTGACGACGCTGATTATGATTGTGTGCTTATATGTGTTTGGTGTGGACGCGATTCGTGAGTTTGCGCTGCCCATCATCATCGGTCTTTTGGCGGGTACGTTCTCCTCGATTTTCCTTTCGGGGCCGATTTGGGTATTACTCTCAGATCGCTTGAGCAAGAAAACCAAGCAGAACACAAAGAAATCAAAAAAACAGAAAAAGGCTGCAAAGGCATAACACTTTTGCAAATGAAATGAGTACAGATGCCGCGCAAGGATGCTTTCATGCGTTTTTGAGCGGCATTTATACGTGATGTTGCTGCTGTGTGCGGCAATCGGTCGTTTTGGGGAAGAAAGCGGGGGCGCATGCGCTATCTGTTTAAACAAAAACCGAATATGTCTGAAGGCGACTACACGCACTTGATGCAGGAGCTGGGGGTCAGTGCGCTGACGGCGCAGGTATTGCAACGCAGAGGTTGGAGCGATCCGGATGCTGCTCGGCAGTTTTTGGAAGACGAAACGCTGCTGGATCCTTTTTTGTTTCAAGATATGCGGCGCGCAGTGGAACTGATTCAATCGGTGATTGCGGCGGAAGGTGTCATTTGCGTCTATGGAGACTATGACGTGGATGGAACGTCCGCTTGTGCGATTTTGTTTCGCGCCTTGCGGTATTTGCATGCCAATGTGTTTTGCTTTTTGCCGAACCGGATGCAGCATGGTTATGGTCTTTCGATCGAAAATCTGAACGAGATCAAGCATGCGAACCTGCTGATTACGGTGGATTGCGGCATCACGAATATTACGGAAATTGCCTATGCGCGTGAGCTGGGGATGCAGGTGATTTTGAGCGATCACCACGAGTGTCCGGCACAGCTTCCGGAGGCGCAGTGCATTCTGAACCCCAAGCGCAGCACAGAAACCTATCCATTTCGGGATTTATGTGGCGCAGGAATCGCTTTCAAGCTGGCGCAGGCATTGACGGGCAAGCAGGCACTGGAATGGATTGATCTGGCGGCGGTGGCGACCATTGCCGATATCGTGCCGCTTCTGGGTGAAAATCGCGTGATTGCCAAGCGTGGTATTCGGCGGTTGGGCAGGCATCCCAATGTGGGACTGAAAGCGCTGATCCAAAAGAGCGGCATCAAGCGAGACAAGGTGGACGCGCAAACCATTGCATTTTCTCTGGCGCCGCGCATCAATGCGGCCGGGCGCATTGCAAGCGCGCAGACTGCGTTTGACTTGTTGATTTCGGACGAGAAAGACGCGTGTCTTGGCTACGCAGAACAGCTTTGCGAGATGAACTATCAGCGTCAGCAGCGACAAGAGCGTGTGATACAAGAAGCGTTGGACATGGAATTGGGCGATGAGCAGGATCGCGTTATTTTGCTGTATAAAGAGGATTGGGACATCGGCATTGTGGGATTGGCGGCATCTAAAATTTGCGAATTGCATGCGAAGCCTACGATCCTGCTTGGGGAATCGGGCGGATTCTTTACAGGCTCTGCGCGCAGCGTCGACGGTGTGAACATCTATGAAGCGCTGCACAGCCAGCATCATTTGTATGAGAAGTTCGGTGGACACAGCGGTGCGGCGGGGCTGACCATCAGGCGAGAGCATCTGGAGACCTTACGGGAGCGATTGAATGAATATATCAAGGAGCGCTATGACGATGAGGTGTTCCGGCCGGTTAAGCATTACGATTTGCAGGCGCCGATCGAGGCGGTTTCCACACGCGTGATCCAAGAATTTGAGCAGATGGAGCCGTTCGGTTTTAAGAATGAGCAGGTGGACATCCTGTTTACAGATGTATCTATCGAAGAGGTTCGTGCGATTGGCGAGGATCGGCATGCGAAGTTTGTTGCGGTGCAAGGAGCGGCAAGGCTGAACGCCGTTGTATTTGGTACACGAGCGGCAATGATGCCGCAGCAGGCGGATTTGGTGGGATGCGTAACCATGAATCCCTTTGACGAAAAACCGCAGCTTGTGGTAGGGACGCTGTCCTTTGATGAAAATTTACAGCAGTTGTTTGAGCAATCCTGCCATGATCTGCGCATTGCAAGGCGTGTGGTGAAGGTTAAAGCACTAAAATATTACTGTGATCGGGAAAAACTGCTGGAGCTTTTTCTGTTACTGAAAAGCATCGCCCAGAAGAAGATATCCTTTCTTTCCCAACAGCAGTGCTTTGAGTTTATACTCAAATACGCGCAGGATGTGGATATTTATAAGCTTGCATTCGTATTTTGCGTGTTTGAAGAAATAGGTTTGCTTGGAATGAAAAAAAATGATAGAATACATTTAGTTATTCACGAAGGAAAGCGGGATTTGGCACAAAGTCAGATTTATGCAAAGTATTTGGAGGAGGCTGCAAAATGGATTTAAAGCAGAAGATTAAGAACATCGAGAACTTTCCCGTGGAAGGCGTTACATTTCGTGACATCACCACGTTGATTCAAGACCCTGACGCATTCAAGTTTGTGACGGAAGAGTTTGCAAAGCACATCAGCGAACTGAATGTGGATATGATTGCGGTGTTGGATGCGCGTGGATTTTTGTTTGGCGCGCCCGTTGCGTTTTTGACGGGTAAGGGCTTGGTGCCCATTCGCAAACGCGGAAAACTGCCGCGCGAGACCTATCAGGTGGAATACGCGCTGGAATACGGCACAGATGTGTTTGAAATGCACAAAGACGCTGTACTGCCGGGCATGAAGGTTGCGATTTTTGATGATCTGCTGGCGACGGGGGGGACGTCCAGAGCAGCTTGTCAGTTGGTTGAGAAGGCGGGCGGCGAGGTGGTAACGCTTGCATTTGTAATTGAGTTGACCGATCTTTGCGGACGGGATAAGCTAAAAGGATACGATATCTATACCATGGTACAGTACTGAGTTCAGAAAGCGGGGACATGAGTGCCGGATTATTATCAAGAGTTTATCCGCAAGCATAAGCTCAATGACAGCGAAAAATTAAAAAAAGCTTTTCTGATGGCGGAGCAGGCACATGAAGGTCAGCTTCGGCATTCGGGTGAGCCGTATTTTTCGCACCCTCTTGCGGTGACAGACATCATTGCAGAGCTGGGGCTGGATGAATCCACGATGATTGCGGGCATCCTGCATGATGTGGTGGAGGATACTTCCATAACCACGGAAACCATCGAAAAGGAATTTAACGCCGAGGTCGCCAAGCTGGTGGACGGCGTGACCAAGCTCAAAAATTACGAATTTCAAACCAAAGAGGAGCAGCAGTGGGAAAGCCTGCGCAAGATGTTCCTCGTGATGGCATCGGACATCCGCGTGGTGATTATCAAGCTGGCGGATCGTCTGCACAATATGCGCACATTGAAATATCAATCTGAGAACAAGCAGATTGAAAAGGCGCGCGAGACATTGGAAATCTATGCGCCGCTTGCGCATCGTTTGGGTATCAGCACCATCAAATGGGAGCTGGAGGATTTGTCGCTCAAATTTTTGCACCCGGATGATTATTTTGAAATTGCGAACAAAATTGCCGCGACGCGCATTGAACGGGAATCGCACATTGCCAGCGTGATTGAAAAACTGACGGAAAAAATACTGGAGTTTAAAATCAAAGCGGAGATTGAGGGCAGACCCAAGCACATATACAGCATCTACAAAAAGATGAAGGAAAAGAACAAGGTGTTTGAGGAGGTCTATGACCTGATTGCCATTCGGGTGATCGTTTCAAGCCTCAAGGACTGCTACGGGGTGCTGGGTCTGGTGCACACGATGTGGAAGCCTTTGCCGCTGCGGTTTAAAGACTATATCGCTGTGCCAAAGCAAAACATGTATCAATCGCTGCACACCACACTGCTGGGGGAGGATGGCAAGCCGTTTGAGGTGCAGATTCGTACATACGACATGCACAAGACGGCGGAATACGGTATTGCTGCGCACTGGAAATACAAACAGCAGGGCGGCAAGGCAAACGAGATTGATACCAAGCTATCGTGGCTGCACGAATTGATGGAGTGGCAGAACGATCTAAAAGACTCCCGTGAATTCATGGAAAGCCTGAAAATTGATGTGCTTTCGCAAAATGTATATGTATTTTCACCCAAAGGCGATGTGAAGGACTTTGTAAATGGCGCGACACCGCTTGATTTTGCTTATAGCGTACACAGCGCAATCGGCAACCAGTGTGTGGGCGCGAAGATCAATGGAAAAATCGTACCGTTGGATTATAAGCTGAAAACGGGGGATATCGTTGAGATACTGACCTCGAAGTCCTCGCCCGGTCCCAGCCGCGACTGGCTGAAACTGGCAAAGACCACCATTGCGCGCAGCAAGATCAAACAATGGTTTAAAAAAGAGCTCAAAGAAGAAAACATCGTCAAGGGACGGGAAATGCTGGAACGAGAGGCAAAGCGGCACGGCTATGCGCTGTCGGACTTGCTTAAACCAGCATGGTTAAGTATTGTATTCAAGCGTTATTCGCTGCATTCGCAGGAAGATATGTGCGCCGCGGTGGGATATGGCGCGATTTCTGTCAATCAAATATTGCTCAAGCTGATTGAGCAATATAAGCTTGCCCATAACATTGAAAAAGGCGAGGGAGAATACAAACTCGTCAAGCATACCGCAAAGGGCTCGGAGGGCGATGTGACCGTGAAAGGAAGCAGCGGTTTGGCTGTGAGATTTGCACGGTGCTGCAACCCCGTTCCGGGAGATGAGATCATCGGATATATCACGCGCGGACGCGGTGTTTGTGTACACACCAAGGACTGCAAAAATTTACATGAGTCGGATTTGGATGAAGAGCGCTTGATTGAGGTTGCGTGGAGCAACAGTAAAACGGCGTCCTATAATGTGGAGTTGCAGGTGATTGCCAGCGACCGTGCGGGTTTGATGGTGGAAATCTCGCAGGTGATCTATAATTCCGGCAGAGAAATCACTGCGCTTAACGCGAAATCCACACGCAATGGCGTTGCGAATATTTCGTTGCGTTCCAACATTTCTTCGGTAGACGAATTGAATGATCTGATCAACAAACTGCACAATGTCAAGGGTGTGACGGAAGTGAAGCGGGTGAATAGCTGATGCGGGCTGTGGTGCAGCGCGTGAAGCATGCGGCGGTGCATGTGCAAGGCGAACAGATTGCCGCAATCGGGCAAGGCATTTTGGTGTTGCTGGGCATTGCGGAGGATGACACTGCTTCGGACATGCGATATCTTTGTGAGAAGTGCATCCACTTGCGCATTTTCGAGGATGAACATGAGATCATGAACCAATCGGTTGCGGAGATAAACGGGGAAGTACTGCTGGTTTCGCAGTTTACCTTATATGGTGATGTGCGCAAAGGCAGGCGTCCCAGTTATATCAGGGCGGCAAAACCGGAGGAAGCGCGGACGCTGTTTGATGAATTTGTACAGATGTTTCGCTCGCTGTATGCGCGTGTAGAAACGGGACAGTTTCAAGCGACGATGGATGTTTCGCTTGTGAATGACGGCCCGGTCACGATTTTACTGGATAGTAGAAAAGAGTTTTAGCCATGAAAATGATGCGAATTGTAACAGGAGCACTGGAAGAAAACTGTTATCTGGTGTATGAGGATACGGAAGCGGTGGCGATTGATCCCGGCGCGGATGAAGGCAAGATCAACGGCGCGTTAAAGCAACAAGGTCTGACGCTGAAAATGATTTTGCTGACGCATGGTCATGCCGACCATATCGGAGCGGTGGACGTGCTGCGCAAACAGTGGAACTGCCCTGTGGCAATCCACAAAGAGGATGCGGATATGTTAACCGACCCTTCCAAAAATCTTTCCGCGTTTATGGGAGAACAGATTGTGACGATGGGTGCGGAAATTCTGTTTGGAAATGGGGCGCAGCACGTGCCGGAGGATTTGGACGGCACCCCTGCGGCAAGTGCGGAGGTGGTTCGTGTGGGTGACCTAAGCATCCAGGTGATCCATACGCCGGGGCACACGCCGGGCGGCGTTTGCTACCTTGTGGATGATATGCTGTTTTCCGGTGACACGCTGTTTGCCGGCTCCATCGGGCGCACGGATTTCCCCGGCGGAAGCTATGAGGAGATCATGCACTCAATCAATGATGTGATTGCGAACCTGTCGGGTGTGGAGGGCGTTTATCCCGGCCACATGCAGGAGACCACGCTGGCGCAGGAAAAGCGCACCAATCCTTATATGAGATAGCCTGATGTTTGCACTGGAAACCAACACCCCCGCATTGTATCATGAAATTTGTGATTGCATTCGCCTGTTTTGCAATGAAAAGAAAATCCCTGATGTTCGTTCGGACGTCGGGTATTTTTTGTTGCACACGTTAACTGATCAGGAAAAGAGCTGGTACAGCACCGCCATACTGTTTTTGAACGGGGTGCGGGTGCTGGAACACGAAAAGCGTGCGGACATGCCCGTGCGAAGTCAGGATGCGGACGCTCGACTTTTTGAATTGGAATATAAGCGGATGCGCAAGCGGCTGGTGAAGCTATGCGTATATGAATGCTTGCAGCTATATTTTGATGTACTGCCGCCGTGGGGTTCGCTGACGGGGATTCGCCCCACGAAGCTGCTCTATGACTTGCAACTGCAGCAGGGCAGGGTGCAGGCACGGCAATATTTTCTGGAAGATTTGCAGGTGACGGAGGAAAAATATCGACTTGCCGACCGCATTTTGAGCAACCAACAAGCGTTTCGTGAAAACGTGCAGAGCGCAGATTTGGATGTTTATGTGGGGATTCCGTTTTGCACCTCGCGGTGCAGCTACTGTTCCTTTGTATCGCGCGAAATACAGCGCAACGAGCCGCTTAAGTCTGCATATTTGGATGCGATGATTCATGAAATCGAAGCGTGCGCGCCACTCTATCGGGAGCGGAATATCCGTGCGCTGTATTTGGGCGGGGGTACGCCAACGGCGCTGGATGCAACGGATTTTGAACGGTTGCTTGACGTGCTGAATACCTACATGCCGCACAAAGTGGAATACACAGTGGAAGCAGGCAGACCGGACACCATCGACCGTACCAAACTGGATTTGATGAAGCGGTACGGCGTGAACCGCGTCAGCGTCAATGCACAGACTACGAACGAAGCGACGTTGGAGCGCATTGGACGCGCACACTCGATGCAAGCTTTTTACGATGCGTTTGCACTGGTGCGCGCGGTGGGATTCGACTGTGTGAACACGGATATCATACTGGGATTGCCGGGCGAGGACGCGCGCATGGCAGAAAAAACCATTGATGATTTATTGATGCTGCGCCCCGAAAACATCACGGCACACACACTTGCCATTAAAAATGCCGCCTTTCTGGCGCAACGTGGGAAGGATGAACTGCCCGCAGAGGAAGTTACGGCGTATATGGTACAAATGACGCAGGAAAAGCTTTTGCAGGCGGGATATGAGCCGTATTATCTGTATCGGCAAAAATACATGGCAGGGAATCTGGAAAATGTAGGATTCTGTATGCCCGGCGAGCAGAGCATCTATAACATTGACATCATGGAGGAAACGGTGAGTAACCTCGCATTCGGCGCAGGGGCGATCTCCAAGCGCGTCTATGATTGCTATGGGAAAATTGAACGCCAACCGAATCTAAAGGACATTACACAATATATTGAACGCATTGAAGAAATGATTCATCGCAAGATTCTGTTATTTGAATCGTAAAACGCACTGTTCAAGTGCATTTGTTTGTGATAGAATAAAAGAAAACGTCAGGAGACAGTCGGCATGAAGTGCTTATATTGTGGTTATCCCGAAAGCAAAGTGGTGGATTCCCGTCCGGCGGACGAGGGTGCATCCATTCGGCGCAGGCGAGAGTGTTTGCAATGCGGCAAGCGTTTTACGACGTATGAAAAGCTGGAAACGATGCCGGTTTTGGTTGTGAAGAAGGACGGGAAGCGGGAAGCGTTTGACATTGAGAAAATTAAGCGCGGCATTGTGAAGGCATGTGAAAAACGCGAGGTTTCCTATCAGGATATTGAAGATGTGATGGTGGAGATCGAAAAAAAGATATACAACTCCTCCAAACATGAAATCACATCGCACGACGTGGGGGAGATGGTGATGGAAGCGCTGCGCAAACTGGATGAGGTTGCTTATGTGCGCTTTGCATCCGTCTACCGCCAGTTTAAAGACATTAATACGTTCCGGGAGGAATTGAACAAACTGTTATCGGAGCAAACATGAATCAAGATTTTGTATTACATGAAACAAATGGTGTGCAGTACCTGCGCATTCCCATGTTAGCAGCGGCGGGCTTTCCGAAGCATTGTTTTACCACACGCATCGGTGGCGTAAGCGAGGGCGCATACACATCGCTGAACCTGAGTAAGACACGCGAGGCAAGCGCGCAGAACAAAGAGACGAATTATCGGCGTGTTTGCAAGGTGCTGGGGGTGGACTATGAATCCCTGAGCCTTGTGCACTACGAGCATGGAAACGGCGTACACGTGCTGCGACGCGAGGACGCGGGCAAGGGCTTTGTGCGTGAAATCGATTACCCGCATTGTGATGGTCTGTTGACCAACCTGCGCGGTATTACGGCCGTTACGCTGCACGCAGACTGTGTGCCGCTCTTTTTTGCAGATCAAAAGACGCATTCCGGCGGCGTTTGCCACGCGGGATGGAAGGGCGTCAGCAGGGGCATCGCAACCAAAATGATTCAGGAGATGAACCGCTGCTTTTGGAGTGAGCCACGCGACATACTGGTGGGAATCGGCCCGCACATCATGCACTGCTGTTTTGAAGTGCAAGAGGATGTACAGCGCGATTTTGAGGGGAAATTCGGCACGGACTGCTGCCGCAAGACGGATACGGGATATCAGCTGGACATGCAATCTGTGTTGATCCGCCAGCTTTTGGAGGCGGGGGTGCAGCGCGATCATATCTATTGCGCCAATCAATGTACCTTCTGTGAAGAGACATTGTATTTCTCACACCGTCGTGATCAAGGCAATACGGGTGCGATGGGTGCTTTTTTTGCGCTATGAGCGAAAATGTTTTACATTTTTCGTCCTTTCGCGTATAATAAAAGTGTATGTACGTTTTCTTGCCGTTCGGCATGAGTTCAATGTGAAAGCGAGGATGGTCTATGACCGACTTTGATAAAACGACGCAATTTATCTTTGATAAAGAATTGGAAAACCCTGTGCGGGGCATCATTCGTATTGTAAGCGAGGCGATGATCGAAAAGGGATACGACCCGGTGAATCAGCTGATTGGCTATATTGTTTCCGGCGACCCTACCTACATCACAGGATATCAGAATGCGCGTGCTCTCATTACGAGCTTGGATCGTGATGAATTGCTGGAAGAACTCGTTCGCTTTTATGTGGACAGGATCTGAGGTGTAGATTGAGACGAAAGTTAGGGCTGGACGTAGGCGACGTGCGCATCGGTATTGCGCTTTCCGATTTGCTGGGCATGACGGCGCAGGGACTGGAATCGTATCGCCGCAAAGAAGAAGATCAGGATTTTGATTATCTAAGCGAATTGATTCGCAGCAATGATGTGGAGCTGGTGGTCTGCGGGCTGCCCAAAAACATGAACGGGAGCATTGGGCCGCAAGCGGAAAAGGTACAGGAATTTGCGCAAAAGCTGCGGGAGAAATCCGGCGTAGAGATTGTCTTTTGGGATGAGCGATTGACCACGGTCAGCGCGACGCGCACTTTGCTGGAAGCGGACGTGAGCAGAAAAAAACGCAAACAGGTTGTCGATAAAATTGCGGCAGTGTATATTTTGCAGGCATATCTGGACTCAAAAATATAATCATGATGGGAGAAAACCATGAGCAAAGAAATCAACACAGAAGAATATGATGTAATCGAAATGCAGGACGAGGAAGGCAATATTTTGAAATTTGAGCACCTCTTGACCTTTGAGGTGGACGAGGATTTCTTCATTGCGTTCACGCCCCTTGAAAAGATGGATGAATTTGACGTCGGCGAAGTGCTGATCATGCAGATCAAAGACAACGGCGACGAAGGCGAAGTTTACATGCCGATTGAATCCGAGGAGAAGCTGGACGAACTGTGGGATATCTTCCAACAGTTGTACAACGAATCCTTTGAGGATGAAGAGGACGAAGAAGAGGAAGAAGAAAAGAAATAAGAGGCGGAAGCTGCATGCTCCCGTCGAATCCATGACCCATCGGCATCAAAAACGATGGGTCATGGCTCTGTGAAATGTCATCGGCGTTTCACGTATCGTTTGGACCGGCTAGGCAAAAGCGGCAAGTGGGAAGGTATGAGTAACAAAGACACAAAACGCATCGTTAATGAAAGCTGCAATCTTGTTTCGCGTGCACTAGAGTTAAACTGTTTTGCTCATTTCGGCGAGAAGATGATTCCGCCGCATCCGCACTGCAAGGAATGTGTACTAATGCAAAAACAACTGAATTTAAGCTTCAGTTGCGAAAAGACACATGCGGACAGCGCCTATTTTGCAGAACGTTGGGGTGGCAAATATGAATATCTTTGCCCGTTGGGGCTGTGCTTCATCACATGCAGCATTGCAACCTATGACGAACAGCCGTATGCGATGATTACAGGGCCTTTTTTGATGGTGCCGTTGCAGGAATTTGTGCATGAGGATTTACAAAATGTCTTTCAAGGTAAGCATTCTCAGAATTTGCTTGCGTCGCTCAAGGGCATTCCGTTTGTGACATGCAACCGTGTTGCGTATGTGGCGGACATGATTAAGCTGGTGGCGAAAAACACATCCAGTGTGCTGTATAAAAAGAATCAAATTCAGCATGAAGTTACGGATGCGGGCAAGCGTATGACCGAGTTGATCTATCACCACAAAGGCATGGAAGATGCGTTGCAGCTGCAGCTGAATCTGGAACGGCAGCTGATCAACAGCATCAAACTGCGTGATCGGGAGAATGCGCAAAAGCTACTGAACGATATTTTGGGCAGCATTTACTTCAATTCTTATGGTGATTTAAAAATCATCAAAGCGCGCGTGACGGAGCTGGTGATTGGTCTTTTGCGCGAGGCGATCTCCGCGGGTGTGAATATCGACCACGTGTTTTCGCTGTCCGGCGACTATATTGGAGAAATTCAAAAGCTGGAAAGCATGCGCGAATTGGATCTTTGGCTTTCCAAGGCGCTCAATGCCATTATGTATAGCGTGTTCCCGTCCAACAATCTGCGCCATAGCGCGGTGATTGCGCGGGTATGCCAGTACATTGATGAAAATTACATGAAGAAAATTACGCTCAATGAGCTTGCGCAGCTTGCAGGCTTCTCGGTTTCCTACTTGAGTAAAATGTTTAAAGAGGAAACGCAAAAAAGCATAAGCGCTTATATGAACATGATCCGAATTGAGAATGCAAAGAAACTCTTGCTGTCTACGGACATGTCGCTGGTGGAGCTTGCCTATGTGGTGGGGTTTGAAGAGCAAAGCTATTTTACCAAAGTATTCAAAAAAATCGAGGGTGTTTCGCCCGGAAAATTCAGAGATACCAACATCAGTATATGATCTGCGCATGGCGCAATATTGCTGATTTGTTGTTTTTATGGACACAAATTAACCGTTTTTGATCTGATTCATGGCTGATTCTTGTAAATTGATTGAGAAATGTGCAAGAAAGCCACAAGAATCAAATATAGTTTCTTGCAATATTCTTTGACCTGTGTATAATAAAAATTACAACAATGTCCAATCGAACAAAGTTGATTTCTTTTTGTATCGATTGTGTGTGAACAAATTTTGTGGAAATCGTTGCCCAAACGATGAATGCAGCTGGGACGATCAATAGAACTTGGGTGGGAGCGAAAAATGACCGACAGAATTTTAATCATGAATTCAGATTTGCAGGAATGCGCAGAGTTACAACAGAGCCTTTCGAGCGAGTATGAGTTTCATACGGTGACGAGCGGCGAGCACATGATTGAGCGGCTGGAGGACAACCAGGAATCCTTTCATGCCATCATGATTGGCTGGACGCTGGATGACATGAGTGGGCTGGAAGTGCTGCAAACGCTGCGGTTTTGGGGAATTGCGGACTATGTCCCCGTCATTATGCTTACGCATAGTGAGCAAGAATCCATCACCAGTTACGGCGCCGGAGTGGGAGCAACGATTGAAGTGCCGATTAGAGTGGAGCTGGAAAGCGTGCGGTTGCGCAAGATGATTTCCTTTTTTGACGAACGGCAGACATTCCGTGCCAATATGATCAAAAACTCCAAGATGCTTTCCGATTTGACCAATGCATTTATTTCAATTTTGATGACCGTGATGGATTCCTATCAGCTGGAATCGACACAACACATTTTTCGTGTGCGGCATTATGTCTCTGCGATCTTGCGGTGCCTGAGCGAGAAAAGCGATAGTGATTATCACTTGCACAAAGAAAACATTTTACAGATTTCTGTGGCATCGATGATTCATGATATGGGTGAGCTGCTGATTGACCCAAAGAAAAAATCTCTGCCGCCGGACTCGCCGGAATATATTATTGAGCATACGCTCAAGGGAAGCGGTGCCATTGCGCAGGTGTATCACCATGACGATAGCAGTGCGTCTTTTGTGCGCTACTGTTACGAGATTTGCCGCAGTCATCACGAGCGCTGGAATGGCGGCGGACTGCCGGACATGCTCAACGGAGAGCAAATTCCGTTGACGGCTCAGGTGGTTGCGCTGGTGCACGAATATGACGACAGACTGACAGGGCGCTTCGACGGGAAGGAATGTGAGCCCGAACAAGCGGCGCGCGCACTTGTGAGCCATAGCACTTCCAGCCATTCGCCGGTGCTTATTGAGACATTTCGCATGGTGACGGATCAGTTAGAGGAAATTTATCGGAAATATCCGGAGATTTTGAGGGAAAGTAATCGCGTATAAACAGTAAAAAAGCTGCAAGCGCTGGGCGCGAAACGGTATTCGTTCGGAATGGTTCGAAATAATACCGTTTTTATGTTGAGAATATTCGAGGATTCGTTGCGAAATGCAGCGAATTGCGATAGAATAGTACAGTAAAAATTAAATTTGCTACAAGGAGCGTATGTAGGATGAAAGTTGCTGTCATTATGGGGTCTAAGAGCGATTTACCCGTGTTGGAACCCACCATCAAAACTCTCAAAGATTTTGGCGTTGAGGTGGAAGCGCATGTGATGTCCGCACACCGCACACCGGAAATTGCGGCGGACTTTGCAAAAAATGCAAAGGCAAAGGGCATTGAGGTCATCATTGCCGCTGCGGGCAAGGCGGCGCATTTGGCGGGCGTGATTGCCGGGCACAGCACGTTGCCTGTGATCGGGCTGCCCATCAAATCCTCGACAATGGACGGGCTGGACTCGTTGCTGTCTACCGTGCAGATGCCGGACGGCATTCCCGTTGCGACGGTTGCCATCAATGGCGGCAAAAATGCGGCGTTGCTGGCGGTGCAGATGTTATCCATCAAATATGAAGTATTGGGCGAAAAGCTCGCACAGTTTAAAAAGGACATGGAAGCGGCCGTGCTTGCGGCAGATGCGCAACTCAAGGAGGAAATCTAACATGCAGAAAATGGAACAGCTTTACGAAGGCAAGGCAAAAAAAGTGTTTAAAACGGATAATCCGGACTATGTGATCGTGGACTATAAAGACGATGCAACCGCGTTCAACGGGCTGAAAAAAGGTACGATTATCGGCAAAGGCGTGGTGAACAACCGTGTGTCCAACCATATGTTTAAAATGCTGGAAGCGAAGGGCATTCCGACGCATTTGGTAGAGGAACTTTCCGAGCGCGAGACGCTGGTTAAGAGCGTTTCCATTGTGCCGGTTGAAGTCATTGTGCGCAACATTGCGGCAGGCAGCCTTTCCAAGCGTTTGGGCATTCCCGAAGGAACAAAGCTGAAAAAAACCGTTTTGGAATACAGCTACAAGGACGATGCGCTGGGCGACCCGATGATCAACGATTACCATATCTATGCGATGGAGCTGGCAACGCCGGAAGAAATGGAAAAGATTGCAAAATATTCCTTCATGGTCAATGACATTATGGGGGAATACCTCAAGCAGTTTAATATTGAACTGATTGACTTTAAGCTGGAGTTTGGCAGATTCCACGGTGATATCGTGCTGGCGGACGAGATTTCTCCCGACACCTGCCGTTTTTGGGACACCAACACCGGCGAAAAGCTGGACAAAGACAGATTCCGTCAGGATCTCGGCAATGTTGAGGACGCATATCAGGAGATTTTGTCCAGACTGATGGGCGAATAAGGAAAACACGGATAGAGGGGCGGATTGCTTTTCTATCCTTTCTTTTGCAAGGCGCAAGGAGATGAAATATGGCAATTACATATCGTGATGCAGGCGTGGACGTGGAACGTGGATATGAAGCGGTGCGGCTCATGAAAGAACACGTAAAGAGAACATTTGACGGCAACGTCATCACCGATTTGGGAACATTCGGGGGGATGTATGACATCGGCAACAATCAGGTGCTGGTTTCGGGCACGGATGGCGTGGGAACAAAGCTGAAGGCTGCGTTCGCTATGGGGAAGAACGACACGGTTGGCATTGATTGTGTGGCAATGTGTGCAAACGATGTGGTTTGCCACGGTGCAAAGCCGTTGTTTTTCTTGGATTATATCGCAACAGGGGAGCTGGTGCCCGCTGTGGCGGCAGACATCGTGAAGGGCATTGCAGATGGCTGCATGCAGTCGGGATGTGCGCTGATTGGCGGTGAGACTGCGGAGATGCCCGGATTTTATGAGGCGGGGGAATATGACCTCGCGGGCTTCTGCGTTGGCATTGTGGAAAAGGACAAAATCATCAATGGCAGCACCATCAAACCGGGTGATAAGATTATCGGTTTGGGTTCGTCCGGCGTTCACTCCAACGGATTTTCGCTGGTGCGCAAGCTGTATCCGATGAACCAATACCTGAAAACAACGCAGATTGCAGGGCAGAATTTGGGGGAGATGCTGCTGACACCCACGAAAATTTATGTGAAGTCTATCCTGAGCCTGATACAGCAATGCAGCGTATCCGGCGTTGCGCACATTACAGGCGGCGGATTTTATGAGAACATCCCGCGCATTTTGCCGGAGGGCACAAATGCTAATATTATGCTGGGATCGTGGGAAATGCCTACGGTTTTCCATGTGCTGGTGGATGATGCAAAACTCAGCAAAGAGGATGCGTTTGGAACATTCAACATGGGCATTGGCATGGTGGTGGTGGTGCCGCCGGAATCGCTGGAAACGTCCATGCGCATTTTGCAAGATTGCGGCGAAAAAGCATATCTGATCGGGGAGGTTACGCCCGGCAATCGCCAGGTGATTCTATGAAGCAATTTGCCGTAATGGCATCGGGCGGCGGTACGGATTTTCAGTCGCTGATTGACGCGGTGCAGGACGGACGCATTCCGGCGCGCATTTGCTTGTTGATTGCAAGCAAGCCGGAGATCGGTGCGATTGCGCGCGCACAGGCGGCGGGCATTCCCGTGGAAGTGGTCAGCAAAAAGCAGCATGGCGGTGCGCTGGACGACATGATTCTGCAAACGCTGAAGCGCTATGAAGCGGATTTTGCGGTGTTGGCGGGATATTTGGACATCATCGGCACAAAGACGATTGCGGCGTATGAAAACAAGATTATCAACATTCATCCCGCGCTGATCCCCAGCTTTTGCGGCATGGGGTTTTATGGCTCAAGGGTGCATCAGGCTGCGATTGATTACGGTGTGAAGCTATCCGGCGCAACGGTACATTTTGTGACGGAGGAAGCGGACGCAGGCCCCATCATACTGCAAAAAGCAGTGGAAGTGTTGCCGGAGGACACGGCGCAAACATTAGGCGCGCGTGTGCTGCAGCTGGAGCACGAGATTTTGCCGCAGGCGGTGGCGCTGATGGCGGCGGATCGCATTCGTGTGCAGGGAAGAACAGTATTCACAGGAAGGGAAGAGGAATGAGAGCATTTATCAGTGTATTTGACAAAACAGGCGTAGTGGACTTTGCAAAGGGTCTGTGTGAGCTGGGTTTTGAAATATTGTCTACGGGAGGCACGCAAAAGGCGCTGGAAGAGGCGGGCGTGCCCGTCGTGAACGTGTCTGACATCACGGGATTCCCCGAATGTCTGGACGGGCGCGTTAAGACGCTGCACCCCAAAATCCATGCGGGCATTTTGGCAATGCGCGACAATGCACAGCATATGGAGCAACTTGCCTCGCTGGGTGTGGAAACCATTGATGTGGTGGCAGTGAACCTGTACCCCTTTAAGCAGACCATTGCCAAGCAGGATGTGACGCTGGAGGACGCGATTGAGAACATTGACATCGGCGGACCTACCATGTTGCGCGCAGCGGCGAAAAACTGGCAGGATGTTGCCGTGGTCATCGATAGTGCGGATTATATGCCGGTGCTGGATGAGATCAAGCAAAAAGGCGGCGTATCGCGCGATACGAAGTTTTATTTGAGCGCGAAGGTGTTTGAAAACACGGCGGCGTATGATGCGCTGATTGCACAATACTTACGCAAACAGCGTAATGTAAACGAGCTGCCGCAGAAGCTGACGCTGACATTTGAGATGCAGCAGGAAATGCGCTATGGCGAAAATCCGCATCAGAAAGCTGCGTTTTATCGTGAGCCGATTTGTGTGCCGGGCAGCCTGGTGAATGCGGAGCAATTAAACGGTAAGGAGCTGTCCTTTAACAACATTAACGACACAGTGGGTGCACTGGACACGCTGCGCGAATTTGAAGAAACAACGGTGGTTGCGGTCAAGCACGCCAATCCTTGCGGGGTGGGCAGCGCGTCGACGGTGCTGGAAGCCTACGGCAAGGCATACGAGAGCGATCCTGTTTCCATCTTTGGCGGCATTGTGGCGGTCAATGACGTGATTGACGAGGTCACGGCGGAGCAGATGAGTAAGATATTCCTTGAAATCATCATTGCGCCGGATTACACGCCTGCGGCGCTGGAAATCTTATGCCAAAAGAAAAATTTGCGGGTACTCAAGCTGCCGGAAATCAGCGCGAAAGTGCCTGCGGATGCGTTGGATGCACGTAAGGTGCTGGGTGGCATGCTGGTGCAGACCGTCAACAACAGATTGTTTGACGGCGATTTGAAGGTCGTCACCAAGCGTCAGCCCACGGAAGAGGAATTGGAAACACTGGAATTTGCCTTTAAAGTGGTCAAACACGTGAAGTCCAACGGCATTGCAATCGCCAAAGACAAGGCGACGCTGGGCATCGGCCCGGGGCAGACCAATCGGATTTGGTCGACACAAATGGCGATCACACGCAGCGGTGACGAGGTGAAGGGCGCGGTGCTGGCATCCGACGCATTTTTCCCATTTGACGATTGCGTGGACGAGTGCGTTCGTGCGGGAATCACGGCAATCATTCAACCGGGCGGATCGGTTCGGGATGAGGACTCCATCAAAAAGTGCGACGAGCACGGCATTGCGATGGTGTTTACGGGCATTCGGCATTTCAAACACTAAGGCGAGGTATCAACGTGAAGATATTAGTAGTAGGCGGCGGCGGCAGAGAGCACGCGATTGTATGGAAGCTGGCGCAGAGTGACCGCAATGTAGACCTTTATTGCGCACCCGGAAACGGCGGCATTGCGCAGCTTGCAACCTGCGTGCCCGTCAAGGCGGACGATGTGGACGGCATGTTGGCATTTGCAAAAGAGCAGCAGATGGATTTGGTGTTTGTTGCGCCGGATGATCCATTGGCGCTGGGAATGGTAGACGCATTCAATCAAGCGGGTATCCGCGCGTTTGGCCCGAGCAAGGCAGCGGCAGAGATTGAATGGTCTAAGGCATATTCCAAAGAGCTGATGCACAAATATGGGATTCCAACTGCGGGTTATGCCGTATTTGATGATATGGACGAGGCGCTTTCCTATTTGCAGATGGCAGACTATCCCGTTGTGGTCAAAGCGGACGGGCTGGCACTGGGCAAGGGTGTCATCATCTGCAATGACTTTGCGCAGGCGGAACACGCCGTGCGTGACATGATGGAGCAGAAGAAGTTCGGCAATGCCGGCAGCCGCGTAGTGATCGAGGAATTCATCGAAGGGCCGGAGGTTTCCGTACTTGCGTTTTGCGACGGCAAGACCATATTGCCCATGCTTTCGGCGCAGGATCACAAGCGTGCGTATGACAACGACGAAGGACTCAACACGGGTGGCATGGGGACGTTTGCGCCGTCGCCCAAGTATACAGACGAGATTGCAGCGTTTTGCCAGACAGAAGTCTTTGAAAAGACGGTGAACGCGCTACGCAAGGAAGGCAGAGAATTCAAGGGTGTGATTTTCTTTGGCTTGATGCTGACCAAGGACGGTGTGAAGGTGCTGGAGTACAACGCGCGGCTGGGAGACCCTGAGACGCAATCTGTATTCCTGCTGCTGGAAAACGACCTGTTGGAGCTGATTGACGCGGTGATTGACGGAACGCTCGATCAGGTGAAGCTGCGCTGGAAGGACAAAAGCGCTGTGTGCGTGGTGATGGCATCGGGCGGATATCCGCAGAAATATGAAAACGGCAAAGAAATTGCAGGACTGGAGCAGGTGGAGGACGCGGTTGTGTTCCACGCGGGCACAAAATGTGCGGAAGGTAAATACTATACCAACGGCGGTAGAGTGCTGGGTGTGACTGCTCTTGGTAGAGATATCACGGCGGCACGGCAAGCGGCTTATACGGCGGTGGGGCGGATTCAGTTTGATGGCGCGCATTACCGCAAAGACATTGGAATCAAATAAGCGAAAAATCAGGCTTGCTAAGCAGGGACTGACTAGGCGGCGACGCTTTTTGGACACACAATAACATGTACATGAGAGGCTCTCATCTTGCGGCAAGGATGAGGGCTTACTTTTTTTGCGTACTTGACAGAACCGGAAGCCGAGGATAATATGATACAATACCCGTTGATTGCCAAATACAATACCGGAGGACTTGAAATGAAAGAACAAGAGCGTATTTTGTGCGCCTTAAAAGGCGGAGGCGTGGATCGTGTACCGTGGTCACCGTTTTTGGCATATTGGTGGGAACATCAGTCGCAGGACATTCGAAATATGGGGGAAATCGAACTGCTTTGGGAATTTGGGGCTGATCCGCTTATCCGCGGTCACATCCCGCTCAAAGGGCAGGAAGCATATCAGCATTTGTTTGTGTACGACATCCACAGGAAAAACTGCGAGGTTAGAGAACGCATATCAGGCAACCGGAAAACGGTTCAGTATGAGACTAAGGTCGGTACGCTTGCTGCGCAATATCAAATGTCGGACAGCGGAAACACGTGGTTTTTATGCACACATCCCGTGAAAACGGCTGAGGACTTTAACGTCCTGCAATACATCATAGAGCATACGGAATTAAGGCACAATTTTTCAGCCTATCAGGCGATTGATGCGCAATACGGTGATCGCGCCTTGGCGTTGCCGCTGGTTTCACCGGAGACCAAGACCGGGTTTCAATCGCTGATTGAATTTTGGGTTGGCACGGAGGAAATGGCGTATGCTATGATGGACATGCCGGATGTGGTGGAAGCGACTGTGCAAGCCATGCAGCGGCTTTCTTTGCGTGGTGCACAGATTTGTGCGGAGTCTCCGGCTCCCGCATTCCTCACGTGGGAGGACTCCTCGACGACCAACTATGCGCCGTCGCAGTATGCGGCATACATAGTGCCTGAGATTGACGCATGGTGCAATCTGCTGCACGATTCCGGTAAGCTGTATGTTCAGCATGCCTGCGGTCATGTAAAGGATTTGCTGCCATATATGGAAGCGTCCCAAGCGGACTGCATTGAATCCATTTCGCCACCGCCAACCGGAAGTGTATCGCTGGTGGATGCGCGCAATGCGCTGTCCAAGGCAATCATTGGCGGGATTGAACCCACGCATTTTCTGGATTTGAATCAAGAGGAACTGCGTGCGTATGTGGCGGGCATTCTGGAAACAATGAAAGGCACGCGATACATTTTGGCGAACAGTGACAGTTGTCCGCCGGGTGTTGCATACGAAAAATTTGGCATGATCAGTGAAATTGTGAAAGGGTTTGCATAGACTGGTTCTTGCGCGCCGTTTTCTGCCATAGAAATTGCGCTTTTGCATGGAGCCGGTATCACTCGCTTTTGGCACGATATTCCGAAGGGGTAAACCCCGTTTGTTTGCGAAAAATGCGGCTGAAATAAAACTGGTTGTCGTACCCCACGCAGATGCCCACTTCCTTGATGGGCAGCGCGGTGTTTGCAAGCAACTGCTTTGCCTGTGTGATGCGCAGATCGGTTAGGTATTTGATGGGGGTACAGCTTTCAAACTTATTGAACAGTTTGGTCAAATAGGCAGAGGAATATCCAAGCTGATGCGCCAGCGACACCAGTGTGATTGGCTCGCTGTAATGCTCCTTGAGATATTCGCGCGCGAACTCCATCACCTGTTGCGCGGATTGCCCGCTGAGCGATTTGTCCTCAATGAGCTCGTATTGAGCGGAAAGCTTGATCTTTGCCTTGAGCAGTAAATTTTCTATTTTTTCGGGCGTGATGGGCTTTAGAATATAGTCCAGCGCGCCGGCGCGCAGCGCGTTTTGCGCATAATCGAAATCTGCGTGACCCGAAAGTATTGCAACGCAAATACCGGGCAAATGCTTGTGCACGTGTGCAAGCAGCTCCAAGCCTGTCATGACGGGCATTAAAATATCGGAAATGATGAGATGAACATCTTGCTGCGAGAGCAAGTCCAGCGCTTCTTTGCCATTTTGCGCGACAGCCACAATGCGAAAACCAAGATCAAGCTGCTCGATGTGGCGTTGCAAAGAACGCAGCAAGAGAGGTTCGTCTTCCACCAGCAGGACATTATAGCAGTTGATTTTTGACATCAATCTTCCCTCCAATGCGCACGAACGCGCCGCCGTCTTGACGGTTGCCATATTCAAAGACATAGTCCGTTTTATAAGTCAACTTCAGCCGCGCGTAGATATTCATCAGCCCCATGCCCTGCAATTCCAAAGAGGGCAGTAAACCGGTCTCTTCAATTTTGTGAATTTTACTGTCCAGAAGCTTACGGATTTCGTCCGAAAATCCGCTGCCATTGTCATACACCGTTACAATCCAGAAATCGTCCTTCTGCACACAGGATACTAAGATATCCCACGGTGGCGCGACAGTGGACGTTGTAAATTTGATTGCGTTTTCCACCAACAACTGTATGCACAGTTTTGGCACCATGATATCCAGCATGGAATCGTCCACTTCGATTTCAGTATGCAGGTGATCCAAATAACGAAAGTGCAGGCAACTGAGGTAAAGGTCTGTATTTTCCAGTTCCTGCTCGAGCGGCACCATACTTTCTTTGTTGGAGGAGATGTATTGCAGAATCCCCGTCATGGCGCTGCACATATCCGTGATGCCTTCCGTCATGCCGTCCTCTGCCATCGCACGCACGGTTGAGAGGGAGTTGTACAGAAAATGCGGATTCATTTGAGACTGCATGGCAAGCATTTGGGATTGCGCTTCCTGCCTTTGCAGCATTAAAATATCGTCCATGGAATCTTTCAATTTCAACTGGAACAGATCGATGCCGCGCGCCAACTCGTCGATTTCGATGATGCCTGTGGAGCTGGTTGTTTGCGTAGGCTGCGTTAAATTTTCAAAGTCGATCGCGGAAAGGGATTCATACATTTGTGTAAGCGGCACTGCAATACGCTGTGTAAGACGATGCGCGACGAAATTGCAGAGCACGATTGCCGCGATGATGACTACAATCAGCAGAATCAAAAATTGCAGCATAGGCTGGAAAAAACTAAAGCCATCCACCACCGCCGCAGACCACAGTCCGGAATAGGGAAGCTGCACCCAACTGACGTATTCCATTCGTCCGGTGACGGAATTTTGTACAAAAGTGGGTGTTTTGCTCGTCTTGTCCAAATTGAAGTAATAGGGATCGTGCTGCGTAGCAGCGGGATAAAGCTGCCGCCCGTCCGCATCATAGATGTAAAAGGACGGATGGTACATGCTATCGCTGCGTATGGCGGCTCCGTAGAGCGTTTCGTAATACTCCACGACCTCGATTGCGCCGTCCATGTTGTTGTATTGATCAAAATAAATACGACACAGTGAGACATACGAGCGGTCTGCGTGCACGCGCGTTGCCGTGGATAGGAACTCGCTTTGATAGGGCTGCGAAATAAAGCGTTTGCCTGCCGCGCTTACCGTGGCGCCGTACCACGGTTGGGAAGAGAGATTGCTGCTGAGGTATCCGTTGACGGCCCCCGCGCCGAATCCGCCGGAATCCATATTATATAGATTGATTTGCCGGATATCACTGTTTACGCCGATGATGGCAAACATCAAATCGGAAAGCGTACGTGCGTTGTTGAGACGCTCCGTGCGATCGCCCTGCGTGAGATCGTTGATATAGACGGAAAAGGAGGACTTGATCAAATTAGAATAAAGCGCGCTGATCGAAATGGTGTCCATTTGCTTGATCTGCCCGTCTACGCTGCGCGCGACCGATTGATTTGCCTGCGCAATGTTATTTCGAATTTCCTGATTAAGCGAAGAGAATTGCAGCACAGAAAAAATTGCCGCCGCACCCAGCACAACCAGCAGCATAGCAGAAAAATAATTGTGGAACAGTATTTTTTTTATGTGATGATCGTGCCGCGCGTTGCGCATACGCATTCTCCTTATAAAAAACACACATCAAACTTTTTTGTGTGCGGTAAAAATCGTCTTTAGAGGAAATTTGGATGTTTACATTATATGCGATTTATGTACCTTTGCCAAGATGGATTGGTTAAAAAAGTGCAAATTCTGTTTCTTTCCGTCTATGGATTCACGCGCGAGATTTCCATAAAATATGATTAGGTAATTCAACGGGTATTCAAATCAAACAATTTAGGGAGGAAAAATCAATGAAAAAAACACTTGTTTTGTTATTGGCTGTTGTTATGATGGTAAGCGTTGTGCTTGCCGGTTGTGCCAACACGGCCGCTCCGGCGGCAGCGCCCAGCGAACAGGCACAAGATGGCGCCGCATCGCAGGCTCCGGCGGCAGAAGGTGAAGCGGCTGCGCAAAGCGCACCTGCAACCGGACAGACCATTACGGTGATGGCAAGCCAGGATTGGGTCAAAGACCCGGAACTGGAACTGGCGCAGAAATTTACGGACGAGACCGGCATCGTGGTTGACTATCAGATCATTCCGGCGGATCAATATCCGAATCTGCTTACTACAAAGCTGAATTCCGGTGAGTGCGCCGACATCTTTATGCACCAATCCGGTAAATTTGACATTGTTTCGCTGCTTCAAATTGAAAAGAATGCGGTAGACCTTTCGGCGGAGCCGTGGGTTGCAACCTTTGATGAGGCGGTAAAGGAGCAGGTTTCCACGAATGATAAAGTGTACGGCATCACCATTTGGGACCAATCGGACAGCTATGCTTATATCTACAACAAAAAGATTTTTGCAGAGCTGGGGCTCACACCGCCTAAAACATTTGACGAATTTAAAAAAGTATGCCAGACGTTGCTGGACAACGGCATCACGCCGGTCTATGAGTGCGTGGCTGACGGCTGGCACCATCAGTTGAACTTCTTTGATGTTGCTGCCGCGTATGATGCGACGGATGCAGCGCTGATCGACAAACTGAACGCAAACGAGACGAAATTTGCAGATCATCCTATTTTTGCGCAGATGCTCACACAGATGAAAGAGATTGTGGATGCAGGCTACTGGGGTGAATACTACATGTCTAACGAGTATAGCGCACTGCCAGCGGAAATGGCTGCCGGCACCAGCGCGATGGCCGTGAACATGATGGGACGCATGACGGACATCCTTGCTGCAGGCGACACGTATAAAGAAGAAGACTTCGGGATTTTCCCGGTGCCGTATCTGGACAATCAGATCATCGCGGAAACGCCCTGCGGCCCCAGCAAGTTCGTTTATTCGGGCAGCAAAAATGTTGATCTTGCAAAACAGTATCTGGACTTCCTCGCAAGACCGGAAAATCTGCAATACATGATCGACAATGAAGGCTCCTTCAACAGCCTGCCGTTCTCTGGTCTGAAAACGACCTATCCGGCGGCGATGGATGAAGCGATCAAAAGCTTTAAGGATGGGAAATCTACTGTATATCAGAATGGCGTGATCTATTTGAATCCGCAGTGGATGGAAATTGGAACGGACATTGCGGCAATGCTGATGGGCGACATGACACCCGAACAGGTGGTTGCAAGCATTGATCAGCGCAGAGCAGATCAGGCTTCCGCTGCGAAGGATGCAAACTGGAACTAAGCAGAATCCAGACCAAAAGTGCGGTGCGCCGGCATTAGCCGGTGCCCGCTTTTTCAAATCAACTCCAACAGAAGCATTGCGGTTCTGCTTGGGTCATAGTGTTTAGATAGGGGGAAGGCAAATTGGATAAGAGCAAAATGTATCCTTGGTATTTTGCACTGGGTGCGCTCGGATTCTATGTCGTACTGTTTGTGATACCCAGCATTGTGGGTGTGGGATATTCCTTCACAGATTGGTCCAGCTATTCCGACTCGGTCAACTTCATTGGGCTGGACAACTTCAAGGAGATTTTTTCTCCGGACCGGAATTATATGGGTTACATCGCAAATACGGTGTGGTTTACGATTGCAACGACATTTGGTAAGACAGGACTCGCGCTGGTGTTTGCGCTGTTGCTGAGCAAAGGGGTACGCGCTCTGAACTTTCACCGTTCTGTGCTATACCTGCCGTCTGTGCTTTCAATTTTGATTGTGGGCATGGTGTTCAGCTCCATTTTAAACCCGAGCAGTGGATTTTTGAACGAATTTTTCCGCGCATTGGGACTGGACGGATTGGCGCAAAAGTGGTTGACTGACCCCAAGATTGCCATGTGGTCGGTAATTGGCGTGGATATCTGGCGCGGCATGGGTTACATTATGACCATATTGATTGTGGGCATCCTTTCTATTTCTCCCACCTACTACGAGGCGGCGGACATTGACGGCGCAAACGCGCTGCAAAAATTCCGATATATCACATTCCCGCTGCTTAAGCCTACGCTGGCAGTGACGCTGGTGCTCAATGTGCTTTATGGACTGAAAGTATTTGATATCGTTTATGTGCTGACCAACGGCGGGCCAGGCAGAGCGACGGAAGTGATGTATACTGCCGTGTTCAAGGAATTCTCGCTTGGCAGATATGGCGTGGGTACCGCGCTTTCTACCGTAATGCTGGTGATTATGGTGATCGTTGGTATCTTCATCATCAGAGTTTTGACGAAGGATGAGGTGCAGGAATAATGAAACAGACAAAACAAATCAGGATAACCGGTGCGGGAATCGCAAAAAACACGGTGGCATGGGTGCTGACAGTCGTCATGCTGGTGCCGATTGCGCTGATTATTATTACGGCATTCAAAAGTGGCGCAGACGCAAAGACACTGTCCTTCTCGCTGCCCAAAACATGGGACTTTTCCAACTTTGCTACGGTCATTGAAAAAGGAAAGCTGGGAACCGGATTTTGGAACAGCATGCTGTATTCTGCGGTGGGAACCTTGCTGACGGTGCTGTTTGCCTCGATGGCGGCGTATGTATTTTCGCGCAGGCGCACCAAAGCAAACAAGATTTTGTATATGTTCCTCGTGCTGGGCATCGTACTTCCCATCAACTATGTTGCGTTGATGCAGGTGATGCAGACGTTGACGATCAACAACACGCGCATTGGCATTATCATGCTTTATATTGCGGTGCAGATGCCTTTTATGGTGTTTTTGATCTACGGTTTTGTCGCGAAAATTCCCATTGAACTGGACGAGGCAGCCGTCATAGACGGATGTGGCCCGGTGCGGCTCTTCTTTTCTGTAATCTTCCCGCTGATGAAGCCGGTTTTGATTACGGCGATTGTACTGTGCTTCCTCAATATGTGGAACGAATTTATCATGCCGCTGTACTTCCTGAATTCAACGGACACCTGGCCTATGACACTGGCGGTATATAACTTCTTTGGGCAATATGAGACACAATGGAATCTGATCTGCGCGGATGTGCTTTTGACCAGTTTGCCTGTGATTGCAATGTATCTGGTTTGTCAGAAATACATTGTCGGCGGACAGACGGCAGGCGCGGTCAAAGGTTGATGGAGGGATAAAAAATGGCAAGTGTGAAACTGAATCATATCAAAAAAGTATACGGCAAGGATACCCTGGTGGTGCAGGATTTTAATTTAGAGATCGCAGATAAAGAATTTTTGGTGCTGGTTGGGCCTTCCGGTTGTGGCAAATCCACCACGCTGCGTATGATTGCAGGCTTGGAGGACATCACGGACGGCGAGCTTTTTATTGGTGACAAATGTGTGAACCATGTGCCTGCAAAAGACCGAGACATTGCGATGGTGTTCCAAAGCTACGCGCTGTACCCGCACATGACGGTGTATGAAAACATGGCGTTTGCACTGAAACTGCGCAAAGTCAGCAAGGCGGAGATTGATCAGCAGGTGCGCCGCGCGGCTGAGATTTTGGACATCACGCAGTATCTTTCCCGTAAGCCCAAGGCGCTTTCCGGCGGACAGCGGCAGCGCGTTGCGATTGGGCGCGCGATCGTGCGCGATCCGCAGGTCTTTTTGATGGACGAGCCGCTTTCCAATCTGGATGCGAAGCTGCGCAATCAGATGCGCGCAGAGCTGATTTTATTGCGCAAGCGCATCGATACCACATTTGTATATGTGACGCACGATCAAACCGAGGCAATGACGCTGGGCGACCGCATTGTAGTCATGAAGGATGGCATCGTGCAGCAGGTTGGAACGCCAACGGAGGTGTTTTCGCACCCGATCAACACGTTTGTGGCAGGCTTTATCGGGTCGCCGCAGATGAACTTGTTCCGCGCGGAAGTTTTGGTGAAGGACGGGCAATACTGGCTTCATGTATGTGACCATGACATGCTGCTTTCTGAAAGCAAACAAAAACTCATGCGGGACAACCATGCGGAGGGCATGTGCGTGCAACTGGGCATCAGACCGGAGGACATCTCTTTGGTAAAGCCGGAGGGAACGGAATTCCATGCGCACATTTTGATGTCTGAAATGATGGGCAGTGAACAGCATATCCACGCAAACATCGGAACTGAAGTGGCAGTGATTCGTCAGCAGACCAGTCAGCTAGAGGACGCGGGCATCGCAGAGCGCATGAAGCACGAGGACATGGGCTTCTTCTTCAATCAGGAGCGGCTGCACTTCTTTGACTGCGAAAGCGGCGCAAGACTGTTTGACTGAGGGCGAGCAATGACGAACATGAGTACATTGAGCGCAGCATTTGCGCAAATCGGTGACAATATACTGCGTTGCACCTGGACAGATGGTTCCGCGCCCAAACGGCGTTATTCGCTGGTGACAGAGCAAGCGCTGCAAATGGCGCGGGAGCAGATGACCGACTTTGCGGTTGAGCAATCCGCGGGCTGCATCACGCTGTCGCATGGGGGCAGGGAGCTGCTGCGCGTTGCGGATTGCGCATTGGAGCCTTGCGAGGTAATTCGCTATACGACGGGCGACGAGCCGCCGCAGGTGGTCGTGAATAAGACGGTGGATGGCGAAAGGACTTCAATCCGAAACCTTTTGCCGCGTAAGGAGCGGGAAGCGTATCGGGGCATTGTGTCTTTGCAGCTACAGGAAGAAGATCGTGTCTTTGGGCTGGGACAGGATGAAGCGGGCGTATTCGACCATCGCGGACAGAAAATATTTCTGTACCAGCATAACATGCGCATTCCCATGCCGTGCATCGTTTCGGATGGCGGGTGGGGCATCTTTTTTGATTGTGCCTCGCTGATGGTGTTCGACGACACCGGAGCGCAAACGGTGATTACGCTGGACACGGTGGACGAAATTGAATTTTATTTGATTGCGGGAACGGTAGACGAGATCATACAAGCATTTCGCAAATTGAGCGGCAGGGCGGCGATGCTGCCCAAGTGGGCGTTTGGCTATGTGCAATCGAGGGAGACTTATAAAACAGCGCAGGAACTGGTAGAAGTAGCGCAGAAGTATCGAGACATCGGCGTTCCGCTGGACTGCATTGTGCAGGACTGGAAAACATGGCAAGGGGCGCTGTGGGGAGACAAAATTGCAGATCAGCAGCGTTTTCCCGATTTGGGTGCGCTCAATCGTTCGCTGCATGCGCTGCACGTGCACAGCATGGTTTCCGTATGGCCTAATATGGCGCAGGGCGGAGCGAATCATGCGGAATTTGCGGAGCAGAATCTGCTGTTGGGAGATTATTCCACCTACGACGCATTTGACGAACGCGCGCGAGATCTGTATTTCGACCAACTGCAACGCGAGCTGTACCCAAACGGGTTTGATGCGCTGTGGTGCGATTCCACCGAGCCGTTTTCCGGCCCCGATTGGTGTGGAGAGACACTGCTGCCGGAAGAACAGCGATATGAGCTGGTGGGCGGTGAACACAAAAAATATCTGGATGCGCAAGCGGCAAACCTGTACGCGGTCATGCACGCGAAGGGCATTTATGAAAATCTGCGCAAACAGCGCAGTGACATACGTGTGCTGAATTTGACGCGCAGTGGATATCCCGGCATCGCGCGATATGGCGCGGTATTGTGGGCGGGCGACACCAGTGCGCGCTGGGATGTGCTGCATGCCGAGATTGCCAAAGGGCTGAATATGAGCATGAGCGGGAATCCGTATTGGACGGTGGACGCGGGCGCATTTTTTACCGGTTCCGTTGCATGCTGGCGCAAGTGGTGTGGCGATGAACAGGCGAATCCCGTGTGGTTTTGGAATGGTGATTACGATGCTGGCGTAGCGGACATGGGATATCGTGAACTCTATGTGCGTTGGCTGCAATTTGCATGCTTTTTGCCGATGTTCCGTTCGCATGGCACGGATACGCCGCGTGAGATATGGAATTTTGGGCAGCGGGGAGAGCCTTTTTTTGATGCGATTGAGCAGACCATCCGCTTGAGATATCGCTTGCTTCCGTACATTTATTCTCTGGCTGCACAAGTGGTGCAGGAGGATGCAACCATGATGCGCGCGCTCTGCTTTGACTTTGCGCAGGATGAGACTGCGTGTGGCATTGGTGATCAGTTTATGCTGGGTAAGGCTTTGCTGGTTTGCCCGGTGACGCAGCCGATGGAGCAGCAGGCAAGCAGGCGTTGCTATTTGCCGGCGGGCGCGCAATGGGAAGATTTTTATACCGGTGAGCGATATGCGGGCGAAGCATGGGTAGAGCTTCCTTTGAGTATAAATGAAATTCCGCTGTTTGTGCGGGCGGGGAGCATACTGCCTCTGCAAAAATCCGTGATGCACGCTACCGAAAACAAGACGGAATATGATGTGCGCATTTATGACGGAGCGGACGCTGTGTGCGTCTTTTATGATGATGATGGCACAACGTATGACTACGAACAGGGTGCGTTTGAACGCATCGAGTTTGCATGGGAAGATGCAACGCGGTCATTGCGCCTGCGTGAGACAAACCGATTACGCGACGGAGCGTTGCGCTTGCACGTGCAGTGCGGCGCACAGCAACAGACTGTATTATTTGACGGGGGAGCGTTAACGCTGACCTTTTGAAACGGAGAAGGATATGTTATCAAAGGAAAATTGGGAACAAACGAAACAAAAATGGATCGATTACTGGCAGCAAAAGAACACCGGCAGACCGCTGATGCATGTGGTTGCGCGGAACGCAAACACTGAAGACGCGTGGCAAAAAGCCAAACAAGAAGGCAAAAAGGGTTGTGAGCAGATTTGTCAGGGCGTGGATTATCTGCTGCCGGACGAGCTGATGTATCATGATATGGTTGAAAAATATCAGGATGCAAAGAAGATGGTGGAACGCTATCGCCATTTCTGCGGGAACCACACTTTTTTGGCGGAGAGCTTTCCAAACATCAATGTAGACTTTGGACCCGGCTGCATGGCGGCGTATCAAGGTGCGGAGGTGGTGTTTCATGACGACACTGTATGGTTTGAGCATTTTGTAAAAGACTGGAAGGACACTGCCCCTATCCGCTTTGACGAAAACCAGAAGTGGTGGAAGGCGCATTACACGCTGGTGCAAGAAGTGCAAAAGCTGGCAGGAAGCGACTTTTATGTCGGGATACCGGACATCATGGAAAACGTGGATGTGCTGTCGTCGATGCGCGGCGCGCAGGATATCATCTATGATATGATTGACTATGCGGATGAATTGCATAAGCGTGTCGAGGAAGTGGAACAGGCATATTTTGAATACTATGATCGTTTTTATGATGTGGTGCGTCAGGATGGCGGATCTTGCTACACAGTATTTCAGATTTGGGGTCCGGGCAAGACCGCAAAATTGCAATGCGATTTTTCCGCGATGCTGTCGCCCGATCATTTTCGGCAGTTGATTTTAGAGCCGCTGCGCAGACAGGCGCGCAAGCTGGACACTGTCATGTATCATCTGGATGGCGCGGAGTGCATACGGCACATGGACGCCCTGATGGAGATTGATGAGATCAAGGCGCTGCAATGGACCAGCGGTGACTTCGGACCGGACGGCACGCTGCAGGATTGGGATGTGATCTATGACAAGGCGCGCGCCGCCGGAAAATCGTTGTGGGTGAAGGTTTACACCGGAGAGCTGCAGGACTGGATTCGCAATGTGGATCGCATTGTGGCGCGATATGGATCGCATAGCTTGTTTCTGCATTTTCCTGAAATGTCGATGAGGGAGGCGGAAATCCTGCTGGCTCACGCAGAGCGTCAATGGAAGGATATTGAGGGAAGCTTTAAGGGATAGAGTTCAGAAGCGTAAAGGACTGTCGCAGGACACAGCGGCAGTCCTTTTGATTTTGGAGTACAACAGGCGCAGCGGCAGGAACAAGCGCAAAGCAGGGGAAAAATACGTCAATCGAAAAAAATTAAGAAATCTTATGTTTTTTTTCATGAATGTTGTTTAAGCATAATGGATGCAGGTTATAAATATTCAGTATATTTTCCTAAAAAACATAAGACTGATTTTTGACTGAGAACGTTTGTAGTTTGATATTTGGCTGAGCGCTTTATTTCCGAAACTTGTGACTTTAGATGTTAGGGTGGGTAAAACATGAACACACAAGTATGTCAAGCGTATATTATGCAGAAGTGTGCATAAGGAGTAACTTTCCAGACATACGTGTTTTCGTGCGGCGTGCGCAGCAAATGGATTCAGGCACAATGAGATCAGGATAGCGGAGCAGAAAAAGTCTTATCTTACACATGACAGCATTGTTTTACATCAAAAGGAGTGGAGATATGAACATTTTCCAATTAAGTACGGAGCCAAAGACCCCATCCATCATGATTGTGGATGACACGCCCGCGAATCTCAAGCTGCTCAAAGAGATGCTCAACCGGCTGGAATACAAGGTTTCCACCTTTACCACCGGTCGTGGTGCGCTTTCCTCGCTGGGGGAGAACATCCCCAACATCATTTTGCTGGACATCAGTATGCCGGACATGGACGGCTTTGAAGTATGCCGCAGAATCAAATCTGACCCCAACACACAAGGCATTCCCATTATTTTCATCAGCGCCTTAAATGAAATGAAAGACAAGGTGACGGCGTTTCGCGCAGGTGCGGTGGATTATATTACCAAGCCCTTTGACTTTGAAGAGGTGCGGATGCGGGTGAACACGCATCTGACCATGCATTTTTACCGTTTGGAAATCGAAAACATGAATCGCCAGCTGAGCAAGCGCGTGGCAGAGCAAGTAGAGCGGCTTTTGCAAACCGAACGCCGCTATGTTTGCGCGCAGGAATCCATTATCACCGGACTTGCAAAGCTGACGGAAAGCAGGGACACGGATACCGGCGGCCATTTGGAGCGCGTGTCCGAATACTGCATTCAGATTGCGCGCAACCTTGCGCAGCACGCAGAGTATAAGGAAAAAATCACCGAAGAGTTTTTGACGCTGCTGCGGCAGACCGCGGCTCTGCATGACATAGGCAAGGTTGGCATTGTTGACTCTATTTTACTCAAAAACGGCAGATTGACCGAAGAAGAATTTGAGCAAATGAAAAAGCATACGACCATTGGCGGCGAGATCATCGAGAAAATTCGGCAAAAGATGGCGGACAATGCGCTGATCAACATGGCTTATGACGTGGTCATGTTTCACCATGAGCGTTGGGATGGCAATGGATATCCCAATCGCCTTTCGGGCAGCGACATTCCGCTCAGCGCGCAGATTATGGCCATTGCGGATGTTTACGACGCGTTAGGCTCCAAACGACCATACAAGCAGCCTCTTTCGCATGACACCATTCGCAATATCATTTTATCCGAAAAGGGCAGACAGTTTTCTCCGAAAATTGTGGAGGCATTTCAAGAGTTTTTGGAGGAACAGGCATGAAAAAGAATAATGAAATTCTGCGCTCCAGCCTGCACGGATTGATCATGCTGTTGATGTGCGCGTTTCTTTCGCTGGCTATACTTTATGTTGCATATAATGTGGTGCGCGGGTCAACAATTTCAGAGTATTCGAGTGAGCGCGCGATGGCAGGGATTGTGATTGCGCTGTCCTGCCTTTGTGCGACACTGGTGCTGGGGATTCGTCAGGGCGTGCACCTCAAGCGTCATGCGGTTTCGGTGAACCGTATGCAGACGCTTTTGGAGCGCATCAGCAGTGAAGAAGAGATTGAAATGGCATCGACGCAGGATTTGGACACGCTTAGTGCGGCATATTGCAAACTTGCGGAATATCATGAGAACTGGCGCGTGACCAATCGAGATATCGGGCAGCTCTATAAAAAGATATCGGAAGGCATTTTGTTTGAGCGGATCGACACGAGCGGATATTCCAGAAAATATGTGCAGATTCCGGAAACCATCAACTGCGTGATGGATCGGATCAATCGGCTGATTGATGAAATTCCGGTTGGCATTTCTATTTTAGATGAGCACTATCGTATTTGCTATTTGAATAAGATGCTGCGCGTTGCATGCGGGTTGAGCCGAAAGAGCCTGATGGAGGGGAGAAGCGTTCAGGAAATCGGCATTGAAAAGAAGCATTATCATTACGACAGCATAAAAAAGGCGCTGGAGCAGGGGCATGCCAGCAGGGAAGAGACCAATGTTTTGCACGAAGGCAGAGAGCATTGGATTGACGTGGTGACGTTGCCGTGCAAGCCGTCTGTCTCCGGCAAAAAAATGGTGATGCAGCTGATTACCGAGCAAACCGAGCTGTATGACCTCAAACGTAAGGCAGACAGCGCCAACGCCGCGAAAAGCAGGTTTTTATCCAGCATGAGCCACGAGATACGCACGCCCATCAACGCGATTTTGGGCTATGCACAGCTTTTGCAGGAGAGTATTACACTTTCAAAAAGCGAAAAAGGCTTCGTGGACACGATACGCAAGAGCGGAAACCACCTTTTGACTATCATCAACGATGTACTGGAGATATCCAAAATTGAAGAGGGCAGGATGGAATTTCATCATGACAACTTCAATTTGTGCGCTATCATTCAGGAATGCGTGAACATGATCGAACCCAAGGTGCAGGAAAAAGGCTTGGAGTTGTCGCTTTCGGTACGCGAAGATGTTCCGTATTATGTAAGCAGCGATCAAGTGAAAATTCGTCAGATGATTTTGAATGTGCTGAGCAATGCCGTGAAATTTACCGAGCGCGGCGGCATTCGCATGGATGTGTGTGTCGACCCGTGCGCACAAAAGGGACGATCTTCCAAGATTTGCATTGATATCTCAGACACCGGATTTGGAATTGAGCCGAAGGAATATGAAAAGGTATTCGACATCTTTAAACAGACGGCATCCGGTCGCCGATCCTCCGGCGGAACCGGTCTTGGAATGCCGATCAGCCGTACCTATGCGCGGCATTTGGGAGGCGATTTGTGTATTTTGCGGAGTGAGGTGGGCAGAGGAACCACGTTTCGCATTGAATTTTTAGTGGATGTCGTGGAGCATACGGATGTACCGGAGGAGAAGCCGGAGGATCATCGCACCATTATTGGCATTCAAGGGAGCATGCGTATTCTGGTGGTGGACGACAATCTGGAGAACCGCAGTGTGGTAGGGCTGTTTTTGGGGAAAGTCGGCATTGAGACAATCTATGCGCAGGACGGCAGAGAAGCGATCAGTAAGGCACGGTCTTATAAGCCGGACATGATTTTTATGGATCTTTCCATGCCGATCGTGGATGGATTTGAAGCGACCAAACGCATTCGCAATTCCGAATGGGGCAAGCATATTCACATCATTGCCATGACAGCGAACGTATTAAATGAAACCGTCAAAAAAGTACGTAAATATGGCTTTGCGGACTACATCATCAAACCGTTTGTCAAGCAGCAGATTTTTGACGTGATCTGCAAATTCTGCGATGTCGAGTATGTTTATGAAACGCAGCCGCAGTCGGAAACACCTAAAAAAGCAAGCATTGCACGGGATCAGTTGCCGGAGGGGTTTGAAGAAACCATCAAGAAGGCGGTGTTTTACGGTGACTTTGATAAAGTCGTCAAGACGGTGGAGGAATTGGACGACCAGTTTTCCGGAGCAAAGCAGTATATGCTGGAATTGGCGGATAACTTTGACGGGAAAGCGATTTGCGGATTTTTAGAGCAGTCCGGCTGATGTGCGCGGTTGAGAAAATGTTTGCGGGGATTGCCGCATGATAAAAAGGATTGACTGCATGTTTTACGTGCGGAAAAGGGGGAGAAATAATTGACATGGATGAGAAGAAATTTGAACTGAATCAAGACTGGAACGACCTGAGCAATTCTTCCGTTGCGATTATTGACGATGTGGTGGAGAATATTAAGCTGTTGAATAATATGCTCAAAGAGTCCGGATATTACACCTACGTGTTCCACTCCGGGCAGGAGGCGCTGCAAAGCCTGGAACTGAGTGTGCCGGACATTGTGCTGCTGGATATCAACATGCCGTATATGGACGGATTTGAGGTGGCGAATCAGATGAAGCACACCGCTGCGCTCAAGCAAACCCCGATCATTTTTGTGACGGCGCTCGACGATGTCGCCAGTAAAGTGAGAGCATTTCAGTCAGGGGGGGTAGACTTTATCACCAAGCCTTATGTCTTTGAAGAGGTTCGCTCGCGCGTTGAAACGCATTTGCGCATTGCAAAAATGCAGAAATACACCAATGAATATAATGCCTATCTTAAAGCAAAATTAGAGCAGGAATATCAGAAAACGATCGAGACACAAAAACAACTGATTGCGCTGCACCGCAATAACTGTGATGCGCAGATGGCGGTGATCGACATTGTGACGGGCATTGTGGAGGTGAGTGTTTCCCAACTGGGGAGATCCACCAAGCGGGTGCAGGGATTGTGCGGGAAAGTGACCAATTATCTTTCGCGGAAAAGCAAATTTGCCGAGGAGATTACACCGACATTCCTTTCGGACATTTTATACGCGTCTGCAATGTATGATTGTGGGATGGCGAGTTTATCCCAACGTCTGATTGAATCCAAATTACGATACAGCTCGTTGGATCGTAAAGAGATGGAGAAACACACAAAAGTCGGCGCGACTATACTTTGGCGCGCGCGGGAACGGTTCCCGCAGAGCAGCATGCTTAAAATGGCAGTGGAACTTGCCGCTACGCATCACGAACGATATGACGGCAGTGGGTATCCCGATGGGCTGACCGGAGAAGCGATTCCGCTTTCTGCAAGGATACTTTCAGTGGCGGACGTCTATGACGCATTGATTTCAAATTCGCAATATCGTGTGCAATATTCCGTGAAGAGCGCAATTTCAACCATCACAAACAGGTGGGTCAAGCAATTTGACCCGGATGTATTGGAAGCGTTTCTTGCTGTTGTGGATGTGGAGTCGGATGAAGATCAACTGCGCAAAAGCAAATTGACAAAACTGTGAATGTTCAGGGGGAAGTGGGGCGAAAAAGTGTACCCAGATACTGTTTGAGCCTTTGGGGCACAAATGGTTTAGCCAGATACGTGGTGGTTTGGTTGAGTGGGATGTGCCGCTCAACCTGCTCCCTGGATTCGGAAGTCAGAAAAAGTATCTTGTGCATGCGTCCGCTGCTGCGGATGCGGCGGTATGTTTCGTAGCCGTCTATGCCGGCCATATTGACGTCCAGTATGACGGCATCCACGGAATAATCGTTTAAAAAGTCAAGGGCGGCTTCTCCGGAACACTCAAAAAAGAGCTCATAAGAATCAGCGAGCGCATCCTTGATGATTTGCTGGATAAAAATACTGTCGTCAACCACTAAAATACGATGAAGTTGTGCCATGAAGTCGCTCCTTATGTCAAGACCTTGCTGTCTCTGCTTTTATGGCGGTATACTCGATTTTTCGACTTTGTGAAAATGGCAAAATAATGTGTCCATCAAAGAAGGTATTAGTTTGTCAATATTCCAGAATCTATTTTCATGATAGCATGATTATAAAAATGTGTAAAGCACCGTTTCATAAATTTTGTTGTATATTAAAAACTCTGATGGGATGGGGTAACCTTTGACTTCTTTTCTGCAACAGGGGACGCCTGACTTTTGTCGGGATTATATTGGATTCGCCGCCCCTCGATTTTCCTTTTGCGTGCGATCAGTACGCGTGCCGCTGCGATTGCAGCGTTGCGCATGGAATAAATAATCCCTATTGTGATTCGGAATTCTAATTCTTTGTTTGCAAATATTTCCTCTCTCATTCAATTTTTTGTGTTCAAAATTATTAACGACGATGCAAGCATACCACCCGAACAGTAACCATTCGTCCGGGCTGACTTTTTTAATCGAAGTAAAAAAATAAGGATACCATTTGTCAGGTTTTTGTGATACGCTAATGGCGGAAAAGGAGAAATCGTACATGAAAGAGAAAAACCAAGTGAAAGTTGGGAGACGGATTTTGAAAGGCAGGCACAATAAGATGATGCTGCTCTGCGCTATTGTTGCAGGCATAACGATGTGTGCAATAGGCTTGTATGGATGCTCTGTGCAAAAGAGTGCGCCGGAACCTGCGCCCACACCTTTGGCAACCGCCATGCCCACAGCTTCGCCCAGCCCTGCGCCCACGCCCACGCCTACTCCGGCTCCGACCCCCACGCCAACCCCTGCGCTTACAGAAGAGCAGCGGATGGTCGGGGAGATGCAGCAGGAGAATCCTGACATCATCGGGTTTATTCGCATTCCAAACACGCGGGTGGAGTATCCTGTTTTGCAAGCGGAGGACAATGACTATTACTTGGATAAAAATGAATACAAGGAATCTTCCGTAGATGGCGCGATCTTCTTGGATGCCAACAATCACAAGGACTTTACGGATCGCAATTCTGTGATCTATGGACATCGAATGAACAGTGGAGCGATGTTTGCGGACCTGCACAAGTTTGCGGATCGGGATTTTTTTGAGCAAAACCCGATCATCACCATATTTACACCGGAAACGGTGTTGGAATATGAAGTGTTTGCGGCATACAAAACGGACGACAAATATCTGTTTGCAGAATGGGATTTTGAGGACGATCAAAGCTGGAGCAGCTATTTGGAGCAACTGGGGAATAAGGACGAAAACGCCAATTTCAGCGGGCGCATCATCACCGGTCAAGATCGCGTTATCACGCTTTCCACATGTGTTCGTTATGAAGCGGATAGACGATACGCGGTGCAGGCGGTACTGTTACCGTAGCAAATTAGCAGTTGGCAAATTTATGATAACAGATGGGTGGGCGACGAAAGGGTTTCCCGCTCTTGTTTCGTGTTGCATTTCGTGTTGCATTTGTTTCTAAAAGCATGATTTTTTGATGTAAATTACTGGAATTTCCATATAAGAAATTGGAATGGAAACCTGCTGTAAAGCGTTTGAGCAAAAGAAAAGCCGCAATACTGCGACTTTTCGATTTGGCAGGGGAGACAGGTCTCGAACCTGCGACCTACGGTTTTGGAGACCGCCACTCTGCCAATTGAGCTACTC
>CAYVTZ010000006.1:50712-109576 GCA_964454685.1 uncultured Christensenellaceae bacterium | reverse complement strand
CATCATACCAGAAAGACTTGCAAGGTCTCAATTTTCATTTAACTTTACATTACGATGAGACGGCAAAGGAGAGACACAGCATGACAAAATGGAAGGCGATGAAGCGGTGGAAAAAGGCACTCATCCTTGTGGGCATTGTGCTGGCGGCGCTGGTGATCGGGTTTTTGATTTATGCGGCAGACTATTACCATGCGGATGCACAGGCGCTATCGGTGCCGGAGCACAACCCGCGCATTACGACGCAGGGGAATCTGACGGTGATTCCGGCAACGGGGGAGAGCGATACGGCGCTGATTTTCTATCCCGGCGCAAAGGTGGAGCACACGGCATATCTGCCGATTTTGCAGCAGATTGCCGATCGCGGTGTGACCTGCGTGCTGGTGCGTATGCCGCTGAATATGGCGATTTTTGATACGAATGCGGCAGATGCGGTGTTTGAAAAGCTGCCGGAGGTTAAAAACTGGTATATTGGAGGACATTCGATGGGCGGCGCCATGGCAAGCAGCTATGCCTCCAAGCATCCGGAGAAGGTGCGTGGGCTGATTTTGCTGGGGGCGTATGTATACGGCGGATATCCGCCGCAGGATGCGCTGACGGTGTACGGAACGTTTAACTCCAATCTGGAAAAGGACATCAACTATACGCAGAACATTGTGGTAATTGAGGGCGGTAACCACGCGCAATTTGGCAACTATGGACCGCAGCGGGGAGACCCGGCGGCGACCATCAGCGCGCAGGAGCAGCAGAGCATTGCGGTGGACGCGATCATGCAGTTTATTAAAGAGAAGAACGGGTGAATGATACAACGAAAGAGACAGCCGTGGTTGCGCGGCTGTCTCTTTTCTTGTGATGATTCTGTTTTGCGCATGTGCTTTACTCGTTGCGCAGTGCCACGATGGGGTGCAGCTTGGACGCCTTGTTGGCGGGATACAAACCGAACACCACACCGATGGCGACGGAGAATGCGACTGCGATGCCCACCACGCCTGCGCTCATGGCGAATGTGATGGAATCATACCCGGCGTTTGCCGCAACCGAGGTGACGATTTGCAGCAAAAACCACGAGATACCCAGCCCGATGGCGCAGCCGATGAGGCTGACCATCAACGCCTCGATTAGAAACTGCATCAGGATGCTGCCGCGGCTGGCGCCGATGGCTTTGCGAATGCCGATTTCCCGCGTGCGCTCTGTGACGGACACGAGCATGATATTCATGATGCCGATGCCGCCCACCAGCAGGGAGATTGCCGCGATGCCGCCCAAAAGCAGGCTCATGGTTCCGGTGACGGAGTCAATCGCATCCAGCAGTGTGGACTGATTTTGCACGAGGAACGCATCCTCGTCCTGCGAAAACCGTGCCTTGAGCAACGAGGTGATCTCGTTTTGCGCGGGCGTGAGATCGTTGCCGTCGGTGGCAGAGAGATAGACGTTGTTGACATACGGGTTACCCGCGAGGCTTGCCTCCACCGAGAAGGGGATATAGACCATCAACTTACCGGAGTTGAACGCCGCCATGAAGGATTCGTCCTCTGCCAGCACGCCGATCACCGAGAAGGTGCGCCCGTTGATGGAGAAGGTTTCGCCCACGACATCGGTATGCCCATACAGCTTTTTAGCTGCGTCTTGATTGATGACGGCTACCATAGAGCGGTTTTCCTCGTCTGCACTCATAAGGAAGCGCCCACTTTCCAGCTTCATGCTGTTGATGTCCGCATAGGGGCGCGTGGTACCGATCACCGTGGCATCTTCCGAGACATTCCCGAACTTTGCTGTGGCAGACATGCTGCTGTACGGAGCGGTTTGCTCGATGGTTTCCGCTTCCGCAAATGCCTGCACATCTGTTGCGGTGAGGGGCTTGCCTTTATTGTCCATCACGGACACGGTGAGCATATTGGTCCCCAGATCCTCGATGGTGCTGGTGACTGAGTTGGTTGCGCCGTTGACCAGCGAAACCAGTACTACGATTGCCGTAACGCCGATGATGATGCCCAGCATCGTGAGAAACGCGCGCATTTTATTGGAGGCGATGGCGCTCCACGCCATTTTGATAGATTGTCCGATCATAAGCCCTCCTCCACGTGTCCGTCCAAGATGGTGATGCTGCGCTTTGCCTGCTTTGCTACCTTTTCATCATGCGTGATGAGCACGATAGAATTGCCGCTTTGATGCAGCTCGTGAAACAGCGTCATGATCTCGGCGCCTGTCTTTTGATCGAGGTTACCGGTGGGCTCGTCCGCCAGCAACAAGCTGGGGTGCGTTGCCAGTGCGCGGGCGATTGCCACGCGCTGCTGCTGTCCGCCGGAAAGCTCGGTGGGTTTGTGGTGCATCCGCTTGGTGAGACCTACGCGCTCGAGTGATTCCGCCGCACGAAGCTTGCGATCTGCGGGCTTCATACCCTGATACACCAACGGCAGCTCCACATTTTCCAGTGCCGTCATTTTAGAGAGCAGATTAAACCCCTGGAACACGAACCCGATCTTGCGATTGCGGATGCGCGCCAGTTCGTTTTGAGAATATTCTTCAATCAGTTGTCCGTCCAGACGGTATTCCCCTTCATCTGCGACATCCAGACAGCCGATGATGTTCATCAGTGTGGATTTGCCGCTGCCGGAAGGCCCGATGATGCTCACAAATTCGCCATGCTGCACAAAGAGCGAAGCGCCGTCCAGCGCGCGCACTTCCTCGCTGCCGATGGTATAGATTTTGGAGATACCGCGCATGTAAATCATGGGATATTCACTCATAATTTAGCCCTCGCTGGGCGGAGCGGGCGCACTGCCACTATTCCCGCCGCCGCTGGGCGGCTGACGGTTGCTGCCGGCGCCACCCATTGTCATAGGCGACATCATACCCATCATGGCGGTTGCGGAGTTGCTGCTTTCCTTGAGTATGATATCTCCTGCATTCACACCGGAGAGAATCTGCACATTAATGCCGTCCGAAACGCCGGTTTCCACCGCGACGCGCTGGGAATCCGCCCCGCTTTGCAGCAGCACATAGCTGCCGGTGGAATCCTCCTGCACATAATCCAGCGGCACGATCAGGGCATCTGTGAGCGTCTCGATCTGTATGGTTGCCGTGGCATTCATATCGGGGAAGGCGCGCTCGTCCGCCGTCAATTTGAGTGTGACGGGGTAATTGGTGATGCCGTTGCCTACGGTGCCGACGTGAGAGATGCTGTCTACGGTTGCATCCAGCTCCGGCTGACCCAGTGCCTCGATATAGACGGTGGCGCTCTGCCCTTTTTGCACAGAGGCGATATCCAGCTCATCGATATCCACCACCAGCTTGGTCACGCCGCCGGTGTCCACAGTGGCGACTGTGGCGGTGGTTGCACCGCTTTGCGAGGTGATTTCCTGACCATCCTGCAAGGTGATTTCCGTAAGGATACCGTCATATTCTGCGCTCAACACGGGGTTTGCTTGGAGTCCATACAAGGTCTGTAAATCTTGTGCGGTCTGATTGCGCTCCAAATAGGTTTGCATGTAAGAGGCGGGGTTTGCGCTTTTGGTCAGACTGAGCAGCCGCGTACCGGAGTAGACCTTATCGTTTTCCGATACGGAAACGTCGTCTACGATGCCGCCATTGTGCAGAATGCTGACAGGGGCGTTGATGCGCGCGGTGCCTTTGCCCAGCAGCAGATCATCACTGCTGTAAACCTGCACCTCCTCACCGACCTTGGGTCCGTTGTCAGAGAAGGTGACGAGATAGCCGTCCGCTGCCTTGCTTTCGACTGTGCCGTCCTTTTCGCTGGAATCAGACAACCGCACGGTGACCTCTGCACCGATGGCAAGCTCCTTGGACGATTGCAGTGTGACAGCCATTTTGCCGTCTGTGGACAACACCAGCAGCGCGCCTTTTTCTGCGATGATGCCGTTTACATCGTCGCCGTCACTGACGAACAGTTCCTTGACGCGCGCCTCGTAGGGGGCGTTGATATTGCTGGAAGCGCTGGAACGCAAGGACTTGAGTTCGCTATCCAGTGTGGAGAGGGTTTGTGTTGTGGTAGAGATCAGCTTTTCTATGGAATCTGCATCCAATGTCGCAAGCGTATCTCCCGCCGAAACAGAATCGCCTGCGGATGCCTGCACCACGTCTACCTTGAGACCGGTCAGTGCTTCCTGCATCTGGGAATCCTGAGACGCAACCGTGCCGCTGCCCGTGACCGTTTTGGTGAGGGTGTCCGTTGCGACGGTATATTGGTCATACACCTTGGTGTTTTGCAATTTGTTTATTGCAACCTGCGTCATGATCAGCGGTACAAGAATGATTGCCGCGACGACGGCGAGTACCACAAATGGCCATTTTTTCCGTTTCTTCTTTTCAGGCATGATGAGTCCTCCTTGGTGAACATATTAAAATTTTAATCAAGTTGATTATACCCCCATTGACCAAAGATGCAACGGTTTTTACAAAAAAAAAAGCCTTTTGCAGCGCAGAATTTACAGAAAATTCACTGGGGATTCACGCGCTGCGGGCATGCGTTCATGAAGGATTCATCCAGGTCAAATTGTATTCATATTTGGAATGCGGGAAAGCAGGAACGAATGGAAAATGGTATTTTTGCTGTGTTTGCGCGGTTTCAAGTTGACAGCCTTTTATAAATCCAATAAACTAATAAGGTATGAAAAAAACGGCTGAGAATCTGTGATTCAGCGATATCGGGAAGGAAGAGATATGAACGATCAGATTAGACAAATTGCGGCGCGCATTTTGGAATTGCGCGAGATTTTAGACCTTTCTGTGGAAGAAATTGCGGCGCGTGTAGGGCTGAGTGTGGCAGAATATGAGCGATACGAGCAGGCGCAAGCGGACATTCCTATCGGCGTATTATACGGAATTGCGGCGGAGATGGGCGTTGACCCTACCGTGCTGATGACGGGGGATGCACCGCGCATGGATGCGTATACCGTGGTGCGACAGGGCAACGGCGTGCATGTGGAGCGATACAAAGGATATGACTTCACTGCGCTTGCTTTCAACTACAAAAATCGTGATATGGAACCCATGCTGGTGACCATTACGCCGCAGGACACGGCGGAGCTGGTGACGCATGGCGGGCAGGAATTTAATTATGTGTTGCAGGGTAAAGTGGCGGTGAGCATACACCATCATGAGTTTATTTTGGAAGCGGGAGACAGCATTTACTTCGACCCTTCGCAGCCGCACGGGCAGCGCGCGGTGGACGGGGAAGCAAAGTTTTTGACGGTGATTAACGAATAAGCATGTCTGCCGTTGGTGTGTGACCGATGTGACAACAAGGGCGCTGTGTCGGCCTGAAGCCGAATGGGCGCGTATGTCAAACCGGTATCGTGAGGTTTTGAATACAGAAAAAGAGGAACAGTATGATAGAAAAATTTCTACCCAAAGTACAATTTGAAAGCTATGAGGACTTCAAGCAAAACTACGCCGTAAACATTCCGGAGCGGTTTAACTTTGGCTATGACGTGATGGACGAATGGGCGCGGCAAGACGCAAACAAGCCTGCGCTCGTCTGGTGCGATGACGAGGGCAACGAGAAGCGCTACACCTTCGGCGACATCAAGCGATTGAGTGACAAGACGGCGAACATGCTGCGGGAACAGGGAATTGGCAAGGGCGATGTGGTGATGCTGATGCTCAAGCAGCGGCCGGAGGTTTGGTATACCATGATTGCGCTGCACAAAATGGGTGCGGTGTGTATTCCCGCAACTTTTCAGCTTACGCCCAAGGACATCGACTATCGCTGCAACGCGGCGGACATCAAGCTGATTTTGACGGTGGATGATGAGGAAATGCTGGCGCACATTGCGACGGCGCGTCCCAAATGTCCTACCCTGCAAGCGGTGGGCGTGGTGGGGGAATACATTCCCCCGGACTGCTTTGACATGCGCGCTGCCATTGAGCAGGCAGGAGAACAGTGGGAGCGCCCCACAGGCGCGGACGCTTGCAAGAACGACGACCCGATGCTGATTTATTTTTCCTCCGGCACGACGGGAATGCCCAAGATGGTGATGCACGATTTTACCTATCCGCTGGGGCACATCGTTACGGCGAAGTACTGGCAGAAGGTGGAGGACGGCGGACTGCATCTGACTATGGCAGATTCCGGCTGGGCAAAATTTGGCTGGGGAAAAATCTATGGACAATGGATCTGCGGCGCGGTGATCGTAGGCTATGACAACGAAAAATTTGTGCCGCAAAAGCTGTTGGAACTGATGGATCGGCTGAAGCTGACCACCTTTTGCGCACCGCCGACGATTTACCGTTTTTTGATCAAAGAGGATTTATCCAAATATGATTTTTCCAGTATCCATCATGCGGGCATTGCGGGCGAACCGCTGAACCCTGAGGTATTCTATCAATTCAAAAAGGCAACGGGGCTGGAAGTGACGGAAGGATTTGGGCAGAGCGAGACGAGCGTATTGATCGCAAACTTCGGCTGGGACCCCATCAAACCCGGCTCGACAGGCAAGCCTTCCCCGCTCTACGACGTGGACATTGTGGACGAAAACGGAAACTCGTGCGAGGATGGCATCGTGGGGTCGATTGTGGTCAAAAACACGAATAAAAAGCATCCGACCGGTTTATTTAAAAAGTATTACCGCGATGTGGCTGCAACGGAAAAATGTTGGAAGGACGGGGTGTACAACACCGGCGACACGGCATGGCGGGATGCGGATGGATATTTATGGTTTGTGGGGCGCACGGACGACGTAATCAAGTGCTCGGGATATCGCATTGGGCCGTTTGAGGTGGAAAGCGCACTGCTCACGCATCCGAGCGTGCTGGAATGCGCCATCACGGGCGCGCCTGATCCGGTGCGAGGGCAGGTGGTGAAGGCGACGGTGGTGCTGGCGAAGGGGTATCAGGCGAGCGACGCACTGAAAAAGGAATTGCAGAACCACGTAAAAGAGGTGACGGCGCCGTATAAGTATCCGCGCATCGTGGAATTTGTGGAGGAGCTGCCTAAGACATTGAGCGGGAAAATTCGCCGTGTGGAGATTCGCACGGAGGATGAAAATAAATAAACGGGCGCGCAAAACAGCTGCGGCAGCCCGAATCAGGAGGAGTTTTTATGGAAATTACATTGCAAGACACCGTAGTATCGTACAACAAGAGGATGCGTTCCAGTATCATATTCTGGGGGATATTGGCGCTGGGCGTGATTCCGGTTTTGACGCTTTTGGTGGGAACGCAGGACAACGTGCTGACCACGTCCATGTCTGCGATGGGCAGCTCAAGCGGACTTTCCTTTGTGCTGTTCGTGATTTGGACGATCGCATTCTGCGTATTTTTTGCTTCCATGGTGGGATATATTTTGATGCTGACGCGCAACAACAAATCCAAGGTGCGCAAATTCGTATATTTTGCCGTCGGCGTTTTGATTTTTGGCAATGTGATGCCGTTTGTGCCGGACGTGCTGCCGGGCTTTGCCGCGCTGCACGACTTTTGCGCGAAGATTTCGTCGGTGACGCTGGCGGTATCGATCATGCTGCTGGCGCTGACTTTCCGCAAGCATTATCGTAAGCTGTTTTGGCGTTCGTTTGTGTTTGTGCTCATCATCTGGACTGTGCTGATTGTGATGATGGGAACGTTTAGCACCAAGAGCATCACCGAGATGACGGCGCTGATTTTGGGCAGTGTGTTTTTGTTCACTGTGCTGGTGTGGCTGTACAAGGAAAATGCGGTGGACGCGGAAGACGCGCTGCTGCAAAATGATGCTATGACGGCAGAGGAGCAGGCGGTTTCGCTGGAAAAGCGTGCAAAAGCTGCTTATGACGAATACTTGAAACTGGACAACGACGCGCGGCGCGCGCGCCTTTATGCGGATGAATATGCGCGGATCGTGAAGAAGGATCAGGCACGCTGAGGGATTGAAGCGGATGTGAATGCGCAAATTTAGCGGGCAGAGCGTTTTGTGCGACGGCAAGTACGTCCTTTGGAAGCCGCAGCGAGACACAATAATGAGATGATTTGCAACGGAAACAAGACAGGTTTGCGCGGACAGCAGCTTGATGTGGTAATTGTGGAAGGGATAAAGCCTGTGATTTGTGCGACGTCGGTCGCTGATTGAATCAGGCTCTGATAAGGTTGGTGCAAGGGAAGTGGTTACAAGAATGAAGCAAATCTTATTGATTTGCTGTGCGGTGCTATGCCTGCTTATGGTCGGCTGCGCACAGGCCGATGTAGGCGCGGTACAAAGCCAAGCGGCGGGATTGCGCGAGGATGGCGCGTACACCACAGCGCAAGAGGTATGTAATTATCTGGACGCCTATGGGCAGCTTCCGCCGAACTTTATCACAAAAGAGGAAGCCAAAGAGTTGGGGTGGAACAGCAAAGCGGGAAATCTGCGGGAGATTGCGCCGGACAAGAGCATTGGCGGCGACCATTACGGAGATTACGAAAAACAGCTGCCGCACAAAAAGGGCAGGAAATATTTTGAGTGTGACATCGAATATGAGGGTGGCCACCGCAACGCAAAGCGGTTGATTTATTCGAGTGACGGACTGTATTTTTACACCGAGGATCATTACGAAAGCTTTACGCAGCTTGAGCCGGAGGGTGCGGCATGAGGACGGTGACGATTGATGGAAGCCGATTTGAAACGGTGCGCGAAATCCATGCGTTTTTGGCCGCAGAGCTGGGATTCCCTGCGTATTACGGGCATAATCTGGATGCGCTGCACGATGTGCTGACGGAAGGCGGATATGAGGATGTGACCTTTGTACTGGAACAGACGCAGTGTCACCCGCGTTTTTTTGCGGGTTTGGCGCGAGTGCTTGAGGATGCGGGAATGGCATATGTAAGGGAGCAGAAGCGTGGGATTTGAAAGTGATGACGCGCAGCGGGTTTTGCGGTATGTGTTGGAGCAATACGGCACTGTGCCGGAGTTTTTGTGGGAGAAAACGCCGCAAAATGGAGTGCTGCGACACAAGGGCAACCGAAAATGGTATGCGGCAATCCTGAGAGTGCCGAAACAAAAGCTGGGTTTTGCCGAGGCGGGCGAGGTGGAAGTGCTGAACGTAAAGTGCGGCCCGATCATGGCGGGGTCCTTGCGTGACCATGAGCGCTTTTTTGCGGCGTATCACATGAACAAGGAGCATTGGATCTCTCTGCTGCTGAACGGCACGATTCCCATGCGGCAGATTTGCGACCTGATTGATTTGAGCTTTGAGATGACGAGGAAAGGATAGCGGTATTACCTCGCGCACAAACAGTAGGCAAGAATTTGCGCTGGATTTTTGTTGCCCTTGCAAGGCGGAGGATTGAGGCATAGCCGTAGCTACGACGATTGACGACAACGTAGCATGGTGGCAAAAAGGCAAGTAAAAACTGTCTATGGTTTGAGTGCGGGCTAATATATGCTATGGGATGCGCGCGTGCAGCGTTCGATCATATGTGGTTTGTGCGGCTTATAAACACGGTTTGGTTCATCAAAAAAAACGAGCTGAGGCGACTCGGCTCGTTTTTTTTGCGCATGCCCTGAGCAGGAAAGGCAGGCTAAATTTATTGCAATGTGTCAAATGGTTGCGCAAGCAACATAGAAACTGCTATGCAGCATACATTGTCATTTGCGCTATATTGAATTGCAGTAAAAATGGGGAGAAGCGTTCGGGCAAGTTGCAATCACGACGCTACCGCATATACCGCGTCACAGGAATGCCATGACGCGCTAAAATACGCAAAAAGGCTTCTTTATAAGGCAGGATTGCGCTAAATGAGAATTTTCCGATTTGTGTGCGCAACACGATTTTACCGGGGGTGACGAGTACGCCCTCGATGTCCTCATAGGCGATGTTGCGCTTGACACCCAGCATAGAGACATAGAGCAGACCGCTTTTGCGCACAACGATTTTCCAAACCACTCCTTTGAGCAGAAAAGGAATCCCGATGACAAGCAGAACGCCGCACATCAGCAATGTTTGCCAAAGCGTTTTCTGTGAGAGCAACAAGGAAAGCAGCACACTGCTGATGGGCAAAAAGAACATCCAAAACAGCCAAAAGTAGCTGCGCGGATATCGCACGGTGAACTCTTTTGCCTCGTCAGGGATGGGAACGCGCTCCAGACGCATAGACAAAACAAAATAATGCGCGCTCATGATGGCAAGCACCACCGTGAGCACGATAGACAAGGCGGGGTGCATTATGCCTGCCCCTGCGGTGCGGAGGGAGTTTCCTCCCGCATTTTACGTGTTTTCAGCTTGGGAAGCAGCAGTGCGACCACAAAGGTTACGATAATGAGCAGCCACCCGCCTACAAACAGCCATTGCTGCTCATACCCACCGTAGGGGCTCAGGATGTTATCCACGAGGAAGCTGCCGGACAAGAACAAGAACACGACCGGCGCAACAAACTTGATGATGAACGCCCAAACCTTGCCGATGCGCGCTTCTTTATTTTCCCAAATGAAGGTGCGCAGCTTGTCTGCGCCCAGTAGCCAGCCGAGCGCGATCGCCTCGAAGATACCCATAAGCAGCAGTGAAAATTCGTTGAAAAAGTGATCGACGATGTCCAGCCAGTATAGTCCGGCATTGGTCACATACAACAGCCCCATCAAGAAGCCTGCGAGACAGGTGAACAGCAGCGTCTTTTTGGGGTTGATCTTGAATTTGTCCGAAAACGCGGTGGAGATGGGCAACACGATGGAGAACACCGAATCGATTGCCAGCATAAACAGCACCAGAAAAAACAGCAGACCGATGATCGAAGCGACAACCGGACCACCGGGGAATGCCGCCAGTGCCTGCGGATAGGTGATGAAGGCGAGAGATACGCCTTGATAGCTCATATCGCCAATGGCAACGCCTGTGCTGGTGGAGAGCAGCCCTAACGCGCCAAATACAACCGTGCCGGCCAGCATACTGATGCCGAGGTCTGCGCCGCCGATAATCAGCGCATCTTTGGCTACGTTACTGTTTTTGGGCAAAAAGCTGCCGTAGGTGATCATGATGGCAAACAGAATACTCATGGAATAGCTGACCTGACCCAATGCGCCGGTCCACACGGAGGGCTGGGCAAGCACCTCCCAATGCGGCGTGAGGAAATACTGCACCCCTTCCATTGCGCCCGGTGCCTGCAAGGTGAAGATGCACATGATGATGAGTATGGCGATGGGTGCAATGACGATCCACTTGACGATTTTCGCCATGATGTTCAGACCTTTGTACATACACAAAATGACGATACCCCAAGTGATTGCAAGCCCGATGATCACGGGGATAGATACGCCGCTGACATCTCCGGGGCCGGAGGAAAGCATCAGCACATTATTGTAGAAGAAGGAAGCGGGGTCGCCGCCCCACGCAAGGGTGAAGGAGGCAATGATGTAATTGAGCACCCAGGAAACGATAACGGTATAGTAAGATACGATGAAAAAGCAAATGATAATGCCCATCCAGCCGATCCATTCCAGCTTTTTATTGACGGCGCCAAATGCTGAGGGCGCGCCAAGCTGATATTTTTTCCCGAACGAGATTTCTAAGATCAGAATGGGAACGCCGATACAAGCCATGGCGATGATATAGGGGATCAGAAAGGATCCGCCGCCGTTTTCGTACGCCTTTCCTGCAAAACGCCACGCATTGCCCAGACCCACGGCGGAGCCGATTGCCGCGAAAATAAACGCGGAGCGTGACGCCCAATTTTCTCTTTTCATGATAACTTCCTCTCCTCGATTCAATGATTTGGTCTGCTCCGGAGATCACGCTTCGGGATGTTAGCGCCCCTTCCGGTTTTGCAGCGGGCTATTAGGCATCGCCCAAGATGGGGGCATATTCGGTCAAAATGCTGTGCTCTACCGATTCCGCGGCGGGTGTGCCGCGCAACAGATATGCCACGTGCAATCGTTTAAACAGCGAAAATAGATTTGCCTGCTCATGAATTTCCCGAAGCTGCTTGGACACGGGACTTTCAAAATAGACATCGACAAAAGAATACCAAACATGCAGCGCCTGGCTGGGCGGAAGCTGTGCCACGTATTCGCAGGCGCCGGTTTGTGTGCCTGCATAATAGATGTTGTAAATGTGACCGATATCAAACCATGCGTTGCCGCGCGCGAAGTCCCCCATGCCAACCAGGTGTGGTTCGTGACCGCAGAGCAGCACATTGCTGGGATGCAAATCGCCGTGCACACAAGTCGTTTCCTGCGGCACCTGCTCGATTTGTGCAAGCAACCGCTGCTTTTGCGCATCCGATAAAAACCCTAAGGCTTCCAGATAGACGGGATAATCGCTGCTGAAATCAGGCAGTATGGAGGCATCGCACTGTGTTTGATGCACGACGCGCGCCAGATGCGCGAATATGGCGCTGTAATGCTCGGTGCGTTTTGGCTCTTGCAGGATCGCCTGCGACAGCGTCCGCGCATACTGCATTTCATACAGGATACCGACGCGCTTCCCGCAGCAAACCACCTCGAAGGAGTTGGGCGTGGGGATGCCTGCGGCATGCGCAACACGTGCACGAATCCTTTCGCGCTGCACGATCGCAGGGTCTACAAAATCGAAATAAAGCTTGAGCACCTGACTGTCATTTAACTTGTAATATTCTCCGGTGAAACCCTGCGCAAAGGGGCGGCACTGTGGTGCGGATAATGTCTTCATGATGACTCCATTCGATTGTGATACCTATTATTATACTGCTTTTGGACTGCAAAAACATATTTTGTTTTGATTTGTACAAACCTGTTTCGAAGACACAACACAATCCACAGTTCGTTGCGGAGAAACGGATGATTCGGCGGGAATATTATCATGCCTTCTGTTTTGAAACCAGTACGAATTATTATACCTTTAATAGATTGGAAAGGGAAGAGGGACTTTGCGGAAATATATCGGTAATTATTTTTGGAGGAAACAGGAAAGTTGCAGCAAAATGGTCGGGGGGATGCGGTATCGAAGAATAAAAGGGTACATTTGATGGATCGAATGGGAAGGGGTCAATCGGCGCAAATCATTTTTTGCAGCGTGTTTCACCCATTTTTTCCCAGACATTGAAAAGGCTCGAATCGCAATGATATCTTGCGATTCGAGACCTTTTGATTCCATGTCTGCTTTTCCCGGTTCGGTTCAACCACGCTCTGCCTTTTGCTTGGCAGTGATTACGGGAACACCGGTGCAAAAGCGTCGGTATCTGCCTCGGACATCAAAATGCGCATATCGAAACCCTCGATGGAGCCGAGTACGGGATCGACACCTTCCAAGCTGATGCGGATTCCGTCACCATCCTGCATATAAGTGCCCTTTGTGGAAGTATCGCCCACCTGATACTCTACGCTGCCATCCGTACCAAAAATCAAGGTGGCATCGACCAAAGAAGCTTCGTCCGGACCATCTGCAGTCGAGCATTCGTAACGCGCCCATGTCATACCTGCGACATCGGGTGTTTGCGGGTGGAACACAACCGAGCTGTCTTCACGGAACAGCAGCAACTGCTGATAGGAGACCGTGCCGGATGCTTTCATACCTTCCATGGTGAGCTCGAAATTCTTTCCGTCCTGCGTATAGGTGCCGGTCAGCGCCTCGCCGTCGGTCGTGTACTTCACACTGCCGTCTGCGCCAAACTCCAAAGAGAGCGCAAGACCGGAATCGGTCTCGGTGCCATCGGCAGCGACATCGGTGTAATAGTTCCATGTGGTGCCTGCGAGTTTGGGAACGTCTACCTGCTTATACAGGTAGGCGCCTTTGCCCTCGTAAATCTCGAGTTCATCATTGGTGAACGTGCCCAGCAGCTTTTTCTCGCCAAAGGTCATGAGAACGGAGTTGCCGTCCATCTCATATTTGCCGGCCGAGCTGGTGTCGCCCAGATATTCGATCGCATAGTCATATACGCCAAATTCATACGCGCTGTAAGGCACTTCAGCGATTTCACTGCCGTCGGCCGCGATGGCTTTGTAGACTTCCCATTCCGTGCCGATGATGTCCGGTGCAGGGCCGGTCGGTTCCACCGACGCTTCCGCATCGGGTGATTCGGAAGGTGCTTCACTGGCGGGCGCCTCGCTTGCAGGCGCTTCGCTGATTTCTGCTACGGGCTGTTCTTCCGAAAGCTCCGGCAGTGTGGAAGGCTGGGATGCCGCAGGCGCACAGCCTGCAACAAACACGGATACGACCAATGCAAGCGCAAGGGCGAGTATTCCTAATTTCTTCATCTTATAATCCTCCTGTTTGTTCGATTTAAAAATCGTTATGATGACTACATTATATATCGGTTTGGCTTGCGGCGCAAGGCGACGCATGACGGACGCGGCACAGCCGAAGCGCCTGTTTGCTTTGCGTGTGACGTACATTCGGACGCACTCTGCGCCGGATTTTGCTTCCTATTATATGCACATACCTGATACATTCCGTTCTGTTTGGATTATAGTTTTCCCGGCGGGGAACGTCAATTCTATTGCGGAGCAATTCACAAATTGTTTTTATTTTCACGGCGGAGAGTGATGCAGGGCATCTTTGAGCGTTCAAGAATTTGAACGAAGAAAAAAACCGGGCGCGGAAGCGCCAAAGGCGGCTGAGAAAAAAAGTCGAAAAAAACTTGTTAAAAGGCTTGCAATGGGTGTTTTATGGTGATATAATAAATCTCGTTCGCTGTATGGATTCGTCCACCCATGAAAACCTGTGTATTTGGGAGGACAAAGGAACAGCCGACAGCGACAATATGGATGAAGCGAGAGGTTACCGCGTAGCCGGCGGATAGTTCCCGCAGACAATCGCCCGCATAAATCGGGCGGCTCCGAAACGACAATGGGTGAAACCATTGTTAAAAAAACAATATGACACACACGGCTATGTGTGCAAGGCAAACCAAGGAGGAGTTAAAAATGGCAAGCCAGAGAATCAGAATTAAGTTAAAAGCGTACGATCACAACCTGATCGACCAGAGTGCCCAGAGAATCGTTGATACAGCGAAACGCACGGGTGCCAAAATCTCGGGACCGATCCCGTTGCCCACGCAGAAAGAGATCGTGACGATCCTGCGTGCGACGCATAAATATAAGGATTCCAGAGAACAGTTTGAGATCAAAACACACAAGCGCTTGATCGATATCCTTGAAGCGAACGCAAAGACGACGGACGCGCTGATGCGCCTCGATTTGCCCGCCGGTGTTGATATCGAGATCAAACTGTAACACAAGGAGGTATTCAGCATGAAGGCAATACTTGGTGAAAAAATCGGTATGACGCAGATCTTTGCCGATGATGGCAGAGCAATCCCCGTTACCGTGGTCAAGGCTGGCCCCTGCGTAATTGTGCAAAAGAAAACGGTTGAATCCGATGGATACAACGCACTGCAGGTGGGCTTTGGCGATGCAAAAGAGAAGAATGTAAACAAACCGATGGCGGGCGTATTCAAGAAGGCAGGGGTTTCCCCCAAGCGCTTCCTGCGCGAAATCCGCACGGACGAACTGGATGCGGAAATCGGCAGCGAATTTAAGGCGGACATCTTTGAAGCGGGCCAAAAGGTTGACGTTTCGGGAACATCCAAGGGCAAAGGCTTTCTCGGCGTAATCGCGCGTTGGGGCCAGCACCGCGGACCGATGTCCCACGGTTCCAGATATCACAGACGACCCGGTTCCATGGGCGCGTGCTCCACTCCTTCTAAAGTTATGAAGGGCAAGAGACTGCCGGGACATACGGGCAATGTGAAAGTCACCGTCCAGAATCTGGAAGTGGCGAAGGTGGATGTGGACAAAGACCTGATTTTAATCAAAGGCGCAATCCCCGGACCAAAGGGCGGCCTTGTGACAATCAAACAGAGCGTGAAAGCTCGCTAAGACCGCTTAGAAGGAGGAAACAGTTATGCCAAATGTAGATGTTTATAAAATCGACGGCAGCAAAGCCGGCACCGTGGCACTCTCGGATGCAGTCTTTGGCGCTGATATAAACAAGAGCATTATGCACGATGCCGTTGTGGCGCATCTTGCAAACAGAAGACAGGGCACACAGTCCACGCTGACCCGCTCAGAGGTGCGCGGCGGCGGCATCAAACCCTTCCGTCAGAAGGGCACAGGACGTGCGCGCCAGGGTTCCAGCCGCAGCCCGCAGTATACGCACGGCGGCGTGGTGTTTGCACCCAAACCGAGAAGCTATGCGAAAAAGCTGAATAAAAAAGTGCGCAAGCTGGCAATTTGCAGCGCGCTTTCTCTAAAACTTCGTGACGGCGACATGATCGTAATGGAAGACTTGACGCTGAACGCACCCAAGACCAAAGAGATGGTGAAGGTGCTGGGCAACCTCAAGGTGGGCAAGGCGCTGATCGTGACGAAGGAAAAGGACGAGACCGTCGTCCGCAGTGCGTCCAACATTCAGGGCGTTAAAACCACGCTTGCTACCACGCTGTGCGTGTACGATATCTTGAAATATGACAAGTTCATCGTAACCAAGGAAGCGGCACAGGCGATTGAGGAGGTATTCGCGGTATGAAAGACATGCACGATATCATTATTAAGCCGATCATGTCCGAGAAAAGCTATGATCTGATCCCCAAGAAAACATACGTGTTTGTGGTGGAGAAGACGGCCAACAAGACGCAGATCAAGATTGCGGTGGAATCCGTTTTCGGTGTGAAGGTCAAAGAGGTCAGAACCTGCCGCACGATCGGTAAGATGAAGAGACAGGGCGCTACCATGGGTAGAAGACCTGAGATCAAAAAAGCTTATGTGACGCTCACCGAAGATTCCAAGGGCATTGAATTCTTCGAGAGCATGGCGCAGTAATCAGGGGGTAAGCGACAATGGCGATTAAAAAATATAACCCGACTTCTCCTGGTAGAAGATTTATGTCGGTTTCCGCGTTTGAGGAAATTACGACCACGAAACCGGAAAAATCCTTGCTGGTATCGCTGAAGAAATCCGGCGGACGTAACGTACACGGCAAGATCACCGTACGCCACATCGGCGGCGGCGCTAAGAGAAAATACAGAATCATCGATTTCAAACGCGACAAGGACGGAGTTCCGGCAAAGGTTGCGACCATCGAGTATGATCCGAACAGAACGGCGAACATCGCTCTGCTGCACTACGCGGATGGCGAAAAACGCTACATTCTGGCTCCGGTCGGCCTCAAAGTAGGCGACAAGGTGCTGTCCGGCGAAGGCGCGGACATCAAGCCGGGCAATGCGCTCCGCTTGCAGGACATTCCGGTGGGTACGATGATCCACAATGTGGAAGTCAAGATCGGCAAAGGCGGCCAGCTCGTGCGCAGCGCGGGTAACGCGGCACAGCTGATGGCAAAGGAAGGCAGATACGCACAGGTGCGTCTCCCCTCCGGCGAAGTGCGTATGATCCTCGTGAATGCGAAAGCGACCATCGGTCAGGTGGGCAACGCGGATCAGGAAAACGTGAACATCGGTAAAGCCGGCAGAAAGCGTCACATGGGCGTTCGCCCGACGGTGCGCGGCTCCGTAATGAACCCGTGCGATCACCCGCACGGCGGCGGCGAGGGCAAATCGCCCATCGGTCGTCCCGGTCCGGTTACGCCTTGGGGCAAGCCTGCTCTGGGATATAAGACGCGCAAGAAGAAAAATCCGACGAACAAGTTCATTGTGAAACGCCGGAACGCGAAATAAGTCAGAAGGAGTGTTAAATCGATATGAGTAGGTCAGTAAAAAAAGGACCCTTTGTCAGCGAAAAGCTTCTGAAGCGGATTCAGGAGATGAATGATAACAATCAGAAAAAAGTGCTCAAAACTTGGTCGCGTTCCTCCACCATCTTTCCGGATATGGTGGGACACACCATCGGTGTGCACGACGGCAGAAAGTTTGTGCCGGTATATGTGACCGAGGACATGGTTGGTCACAAGCTCGGTGAATTCTCCCCGACCAGAACGTTTCGGGGTCATGCAGGCGAGAAATCGTCCAGATAACGAGAAGGAGGTTAAACGTTAATGGCTACAAGACTGAGAGAAAAAGCCGCAAAACGGCAAGAAGAAAAAGATAAGCGCCCCAAAGCCATCGCAAAATATGTGCGAATCTCCTCCCGTAAGGTTAAAGCAGTAATTGACCTCATCAGAGGACTTCCCGTCGCAGATGCGAAAGCAGTGCTGATGGCTACGCCGAATGGTGCAACAGAGCCTGTTTCCAAGCTTCTGAACTCTGCGATTGCAAATGCGGAGAACAACATGAATCTGAACTCGGATTCGCTGTTTGTTGCAGAGGTGTTTGCGGATCAGGGACCGACGCTTAAGCGCTTCCGCCCCCGTGCGCAAGGCAGAGCGACGCGCATCCGCAAGAGAACGAGTCATATCACGATCATTCTGGATCAGGTGAAATAAGGAGGTTTACGATGGGTCAAAAAGTACACCCGCATGGTTTTAGGGTTGGCATCATGAAGGATTGGGATTCCAGATGGACTGCCAAGAAAAACAAATTTGCGGATTATATCGTAGAAGACGATAAAATCAGAAAATTCTTGAAAAAGAAGCTGTATGCGGCGGGCATCTCTAAAATTGAGATCGAGCGCGCGGCAAACAAGGCTTCCGTGAACATCTTCACCGGCAAGCCGGGCATCGTGATCGGCAAGGGCGGCACAGGCGTGGATCAGCTCAAAGTTGATCTGGCAAAGCTGACCGGCAGCCCCGTTGCAGTCAACATCATCGAAGTTAAGAGAGTGGATGTGGACGCGCAGTTGGTTGCGGAAAATGTTGCGGCACAGCTGGAGAGACGTATCTCCTTCCGCCGTGCAATGAAGCAGTGCATCGGCAGAACCATGAAGGCCGGCGCAAAGGGCATCAAAATTATGTGTGCCGGACGTTTGGGCGGCGCGGAAATCGCGCGTACCGAGCAGTACCATGAAGGATCGATTCCGCTGCAGACCATTCGCGCGGACATTGATTACGGCTTTGCAGAAGCACACACGACTTACGGCAGAATTGGCGTAAAAGTGTGGATCTATAAAGGTGAAATTCTGGTAAACCCCCTAAAGGACAGAGCAAAACCTTCAGCAGTGGAAGGAGGCAAGAAACATGTTAATGCCAAAAAGAGTTAAGCGCAGAAGAGTTTTTCGCGGTCGTATGACCGGTAAGGCACTGCGTGGTAATACGATTTCCTACGGCGATTTCGGCCTTGTGGCGATGGAGCCGGGCTGGATTACCAGCAACCAGATTGAAGCGGCGCGTGTTGCGATGACGCGCTACATCAAACGCGGTGGTAAGGTGTGGATCAAAATTTTCCCGCACAAGCCTGTGACGGAAAAACCCGCTGAGACCCGCATGGGCAGCGGTAAAGGTTCTCCGGAATACTGGGTTGCAGTGGTGAAGCCGGGCAGAGTGATGTTTGAACTCGCCGGCGTATCTGAAGAAATTGCGCGCGCGGCACTGACCCGCGCCATGCACAAACTCCCCATCAAGTGCAAATTCATGATGCGGGAAGAGGCTGCTGTGGCAAATGTGAATGGTGGTGAGCAGAATGAAGAGTAAAGAAATACGGGAACTTTCCAAAGAAGAATTGATCCTCAAGCTCAATGACCTGAAATCCGAATTTTTCAATCTGCGGTTTCAGATGGCGACAGGACAGCTCAACAATCCTTCTTCTGTGAAGCTCGTGAAAAAAGATATTGCAAGAATCAAAACGGTTTTGAGAGAACGCGAGCTGCAACAGGCGGCTGAGTGAGGAGGATGACAATGAGCGATACAAATAGAGGTTACCGCAAAACCAGAGTCGGTACGGTAGTCAGCGATAAGATGGACAAGACCATCGTCGTCGCAATCAAGACAAGAAAAACGCATCCTTTGTACGGAAAGACGATCAATTACACCAATAAGTTGAAAGCCCATGACGAGAACAACGAGTGCGGCGTCGGCGATACCGTAAAAGTGATGGAAACTCGTCCGCTTTCCAAAGACAAAAGATGGAGATTGGTCGAAATTGTAGAAAAGGCGAAATAAGCTGAAACCAGCTTTCTCTAAGAAGGAGGAGTTTACATGATACAGCCAGAAACACGCCTTAAGGTGGCTGACAACTCAGGTGCAAAAGTCATTTCCTGCATTCGCGTACTCGGCGGATCGGTGAAAAAAACCGCGAACATCGGTGACGTCATCATTGCTTCTGTGAAAACGGCAACACCTGGCGGCGTAGTGAAGAAAAAAGACGTAGTGAAAGCCGTGATCGTCCGCTCTGTCAGCGGGGCGCGCAGAAAAGACGGCTCATACATTAAATTTGATGAGAACGCAGCAGTGATTATCGATAACAATAAGCAGCCCAAGGGCACGCGTATTTTCGGACCTGTTGCTCGTGAGCTTCGTGACAGAGATTACATGAAAATCGTGTCGCTTGCTCCCGAAGTTCTGTGATCGGGGAGGTTAACATGGCTAACGCATTAAAAGTAAAAAAAGGTGATACTGCTGTTGTCATTTCCGGTAAGAACAAGGGAAAACAGGCAAAGGTGCTCAAAGTATCTCCCAAAGAAGGCAGAGTGGTTTTGGAAGGTGTGAACTTCGTAACGAAGCACAAAAAGCCGAGAAACCAATCTACGCCCGGCGGCATCATGAAGCAGGAGGCGCCCATGAACATTTCGAATGTGATGGTGGTTTGCCCCAAGTGCTCCAAGGCGACACGCGTCGGACACGAGATCAAAAATGGCGAAAAAGCACGCATTTGTAAAAAATGCGGCGCACAGCTCTAAGGCGGAAGGAGGAGAAACGTTCATTATGGCAGCAAGATTGAAAGAAACGTACAAAAGCGAAATCCTTTCGGCTATGATGCAAAAATTTGCATACAAAAACGTGAACCAAGTTCCGAAGCTGGAGAAGATCGTGATCAACATGGGTCTCGGTGAGGCGAAAGACAATGCGAAAGTATTGGAATCCGCACTGGACGACCTGTCCACTATTTCCGGTCAGAAACCCGTCGTGACTTCCGCAAAGAAGTCCGTCGCTAACTTCAAGGTGCGCGAAGGGATGAAGATTGGTGCAAAGGTGACACTGCGCGGTGAGCGCATGTATGAATTCCTTGACAAGCTCGTTTCCATTGCGATCCCGCGCGTGCGCGACTTCAGAGGCATCAGTGCGAAGTCGTTTGACGGCAGAGGAAACTTTGCAATGGGCTTCAAGGAACAGCTGGTTTTCCCGGAGATCAACTATGATAAGATTGACGCGATTCGCGGCATGGATATTATCATCGTGACCACGGCACAGACGGATGAAGAAGCACGTGAGCTGCTCACGCAAATGGGCATGCCGTTTGCGCACTAAGGGAGGAAATCATGGCTAAGAAAAGTATGATCTTGAAACAGCAGAGAGGATCTAAATTCTCGACACGCAACTATACAAGGTGCCGCATTTGTGGTCGTCCGCATTCCGTTCTGCGGAAATACGGGATTTGCCGTGTATGCTTCCGTGAGCTTGCTTACCGCGGGCAACTGCCGGGCGTAAGAAAAGCAAGCTGGTAACACAAGAATTTTTAAGGAGGAAAGAAACATGCCGGTTACAGATTCTGTAGCAGATATGCTAACCCGTATTCGTAACGGATTGACAGCAAAGCACAGCACAGTAGACGTGCCCGCTTCCAATATGAAAAAAGCGATCGGGCAGATTTTGCTGCAAGAGGGCTATATCAAAGGTTGCGAATTCATCGATGACGGCGTACAGGGTACGCTGCGCATCAAACTCAAATATGGTCCCAATGGTGAGAAAGTCATCACGGGTCTCAAGAAAATTTCCAAGCCCGGTTTGCGTGTGTATGCAAGACACGACAAGCTGCCGAAGGTTTTGAACGGTCTTGGAATTGCGATCATTTCCACGTCGAAGGGCATCATTACGGATGCACAGGCGCGCAGGGAAGCAGTGGGCGGCGAAGTTATCGCCTATATTTGGTAATCAGGAGGAAACAGACATGTCAAGAATTGGAAGACTGCCGATTGAAGTTCCCTCCGGAGTGACCGTGTCCATGGACGGCAACAACTGTACCGTCAAGGGCAAAAACGGCGAACTGAAGGCGAATTTCAGCAATCGCATCAACATTAAGCAGGAAGAGAACACAATCGTGGTGGAGCGCAGCGCGGAGGACAAAGAGTGCAAATCCTTGCACGGACTGACACGCGCACTGCTTGCAAACATGATTACCGGCGTAAGCGAGGGGTTTGTAAAAACCTTGGAAATCGTAGGCGTTGGATACAGAGCGCAGTTGCAAGGTACGAAGATTGTGCTTTCCCTCGGATATTCGCATCCGGTGGAAGTGGAGCAACCCAAAAACATTACGTTTGAGGTGCCCAACCCCAACACAATCATCATCAAAGGCGCGGACAAGCAACTCGTAGGCCAGATTGCGGCAAATATCCGCACCCTGAGACCGCCGGAGCCGTACAAAGGCAAGGGCATTAAGTATCAAGGTGAATTTATCCGTCGCAAGGTCGGTAAGACCGGAATGTAAGGGGTGAGCGCAGTATGATTAACAAAGTAGACAAAAATGCAGTCAGAAAAAAACGTCACCAGAGAATCCGTAACAAGATCTCCGGAACGGCGCAGCGCCCGAGAATGAACGTTTACAGAAGTCTGAATAACATCTATGTTCAGTTTATCGACGACGTTGCAGGCAATACGATGGCTTCCGCTTCCACGATGGATGCGGAAATCCAATCGCAGATCGCGGACAAATCCAAAAGCGAAGCTGCGAAAATCGTAGGCGAAATCGGCGCAAAGCGCGCGATGGCAGCAGGGATCTCCGAAGTGGTGTTTGACCGCGGAGGATACCTGTACACGGGTAGAGTGGCTCAGGTTGCCGATGGCGCAAGAGCTGCCGGACTCAAGCTGTAACAAGGAGGCAAACATGCAAAATCAACAAGCAGTGGATGCAGGAGCTCTGGATCTGAAAGAAAAACTGGTTGCTGTCAACCGCGTTGCCAAGGTTGTAAAGGGCGGTAGAAATTTCCGCTTTTCGGCATTGGTCGTAGTCGGTGACGAAAACGGTCATGTTGGCGTCGGTATGGGTAAGGCAGCAGAAATTCCTGAGGCGATTCGCAAAGCCGTGCAGAGCGCAAAGCGCAGCATGATCACGGTGGCGATGAAAGGGACTTCCATCCCGCACGAGACCATCGGTAAATTTGGCAGAGGCAGAGTGCTGCTGATGCCGGCGGCGGAAGGTACCGGCGTTATTGCCGGCGGTCCGGCGCGTGCCGTCTTAGAGCTGGCAGGCATCAAAGATATTCGTACAAAATCGCAGGGTTCCAACAACCCGATCAACTGTGTCAAAGCGACGCTGGAAGGCTTGCGGGAACTGAGAACCGCAGAGCAGGTTGCGCGCTTGCGCGGGATCAGCGTTGACCAGTTGCAGTAAGGAGGCTTATAATGGACTTGAAAATTAAACTGGTGAAAAGCGCAATCGGATACGCGGCCGACCAGAAAGCGACGCTCAAGGCATTGGGTCTCCGCAAAATGGGTCAAGAGGTTGTGAAACCCGACAACGCACCGGTCAGAGGCATGATCTTTAAGATTAAGCATCTGGTTGCGGTAGAAGAAGTGAAATAAGGAGGAAGCCCATGAAACTACAAGAACTTTCCCCCGCTGAGGGTGCAAAAAAAGCTCCCAAAAGACTGGGCAGAGGATGTGGCTCCGGTCTTGGAAAAACCTCCGCAAGAGGACATAAAGGTCAGAAATCCCGTAGTGGCGGCGGTGTTCGCCCGGGATTTGAAGGCGGACAGATGCCCCTTGCGCGTCGTGTGCCCAAACGCGGCTTCACAAATATTTTTGCAACGCAGTACGCAACCGTAAACGTGAGTGCTCTCAATAAATTTGAGGATGGCGCTGTTGTGGATGCGCAGATGTTGTTGCAGGCGGGCTTGATCGGCAAGATCAACGACGGTCTGAAAGTGCTGGGTGACGGCGAAATCAGCAAAAAGCTTACGGTAAAGGCTAAAAAGTTCACCAAAACAGCCGAAGAAAAAATTAAGGCTGCCGGTGGGAGCATTGAGGTGGAATAATGTTTAAAACATTGTCGAGCGCCTGGAAAATTCCGGAAATCAGAGCGAAGATTTTATTTACGCTGCTGATGGTGCTGGTCTACCGGATCGGCGCAATTATTCCGGTTCCGGGTGTGAACGTGAACTACATTGCAGGACAGGTTGCCCAGTTTGATGTACTTGGCTTTCTGAATATGTTCTCCGGTGGCTCGCTGTCCAACATGACAATCTTTGCGCTCGGTATCGTACCGTATGTAAACGCGTCCATCATCATGAATCTTTTGACTGTGGCGATCCCCAAGCTGGAACGCCTGGCAAAGGAAGGCGATGACGGCAGAAAGAAAATTGCGACCATCACGAGATATCTCGGTGTGGTGCTGGGTCTTGTACAGGCGATTGGTATTGTATTCGGTCTTGGGCCGGACGCAGTGCTCTCGACTGACTGGTTTAACTATTTCACGATCATCGCGTGTTTGACCGCCGGTACGGCGCTCATCATGTGGATCGGCGAACGCATCACAGAAAAGGGCATCGGAAACGGTATCTCGCTGATTATCTTTGTGGGTATCATTGCGGGCGTTCCGGCGATGTTGCGTCAGGTTGGCGATGCGGTGTTCACACTGCAAACCATTTCCATCTGGCATGCACTGCTGGTGGCGGGCCTGATGTTCCTGATTATTCTGGGGATCACATTCGTGGACCTCGGAGAACGAAGAATTCCGGTGCAGTATGCAAAGCGTGTGGTGGGAAGAAAGATGTACGGCGGTCAATCCACGCACATCCCCATGAAGGTCAACCAATCCGGCGTTATGCCGCTGATTTTTGCCATCACGATCTTGATGCTGCCGGGTATGATTGGTCAGTTTTGGCCGGAAAGCGGATTCTCGGTCTGGTATCGTGATTATGCGGGTCCGGGTACGATTTTGTACAACGTGGTGTATGCGCTGCTGATTCTGTTCTTCAGTTACTTCTACTCGCAGATTGCATTCAATCCGGTGGATGTATCCAAGAACTTGCAGCAAAACGGCGGGTTTATCCCCGGTATTCGACCGGGCAAACCGACGTCTGATTACTTAGCGAAAATTCTTTCGCGTATCACGCTGTTCGGCGCAATCTTCCTTGCGGTGGTTGCGGCGGTTCCGCAGTCCTTCCAAGCCATCACGGGTGTGACATCTGTGTTTGGCGCGACCAGCTTGCTGATTATGGTGAGCGTGGCGCTGGAAACGACGAGACAGTTGGAATCGCAAATGATGATGCGTCACTACAAAGGCTTCCTTAACTGAGACGGAGGTATCGTATGAATGTGATTTTTTTAGGACCTCCCGGCTCCGGCAAGGGAACCATGTGCTCGCATGTGATAGAACAATTCTCGCTGGCGCATATTTCCACAGGGGATATGCTCCGCGAGCAGATGAAGCAAGGCACCGAGCTGGGCGCACTGGCGAAGAGCTATATTGACAAAGGCGCGCTGGTGCCGGATGAAGTGATCATGGGCATGATGCAGCAGCGCTTTGCGCAGGACGACTGCAAAGGCGGCGTGCTGTTGGATGGATTTCCGCGCACGGTAGCGCAGGCGGAAGGCTTAGACGCATTTTGCAAGATTGACGCGGTCATCAACTTAGAGGTGGACGCGGAGGTCATTGTAGGGCGCGTACTGACGCGGCGTGTGTGCAAAAACTGCGGTGCGGTGTATTCGACCAAGACATACGACAAGACCACCTGCGAACAATGCGACGGCGAGCTGATTCAGCGCGCGGACGACAATGAGGAGACAGTGCGCGAGCGCTTCCGTGTATACGAGGAGCAGACGTCCCCCCTCATCGAGTTTTACAGCAAACGCGGGCTGGTGAGCAATGTGGACGCAACCTTGCCGATTGACGAGGAAGCGGCGATCATCTGCAAGATATTGAGCGGAAAATGATTGCGACAAAGAACCCGCGCGAAATTGAAAAGATGCGCGCATCCGGCAGGCTGCTGGCAGCTTGCATGGAGGAGATCGCGGCGCATGTATGGCCGGGCGTTTCAACGCAAGGGCTGGACAAGCTGGCAGAGGACTTCCTCACGAAAGCCGGCGCGACCCCATCCTTTAAAGGGTACGGCGATTTTCCGGCGAGCATTTGTGCCTCGAAGAATGATAAGGTGGTACATGGCATTCCTGCCAAGCACGACATTCTGCAAGAGGGCGACATCTTGAGTGTGGACCTGGGCGCGATATTAGACGGCTGGCACAGCGACATGGCGCGAACCTTTCCGGTGGGCACCATCAGCGAGGCAGCGCAAAAGCTGATTCGCGTGACCAAAGAGAGCTATTTTGCCGGAATGGCGCAAGCTGTGATTGGCAACCGCATCTGCGATATCGGCAGAGCCGTGCAGCAGACAGTGGAATCGCAAGGGTTTTCCGTTGTGCGTGAGTTGGTGGGACATGGCATCGGCAGGAAGCTGCATGAATCGCCGGATATTCCAAACTTCGCGTTTCGCGGGGCAAACCCGCGGCTCGTTGAGGGCATGACCATCTGCATTGAGCCGATGGTGAATGCGGGAGCGGCGGACGTATGTTGGCTGGACGACGGCTGGACGGTGGTGACCAAGGACGGCAGTTTGTCTGCCCACTATGAAAACACCATTGCCATCACGCGCGAAGGGCCTGTGATCCTCACGGCGCTCTGAGGTAGGAGGCAACATGAAACCATCGTTTGAGATCGGTCGGGTGTGCATGGCGCGCTCCGGCAGGGACGCGGGCAGACTGTTTGTGATCGTAGGCATACTGGACGAAAGTTATGTGCTGATTGCGGATGGGGTAACGCGTAAACTTGCAAAGCCGAAGAAGAAGAAGATCAAGCATCTGGATGCAAAGCCACTCGTGCTTCAGTCCATAAAAGACAAACTGGAACAGGATCAGAAAGTCTTTGATGCACAACTGCACAGCGCACTGCGCGCTGTCGCGCAGGAGAAGGAGGAGTAGGACTTGTCTAAGAGCGACGTAATCGAAGTGGAAGGTACCGTTACGGATACATATCCCAATGCGACCTTTGAAGTCGAGCTTGAAAACGGACACAAAATACTGGCACATATTTCCGGCAAATTGAGGATGAATTATATTCGTATTCTGCCGGGGGACAAGGTGACGGTAGAACTCTCGCCCTATGACCTTACCAGAGGCAGGATTACATGGCGTGGCAAAAACTAACGCTAACTAATATATCGAAAGGAACGGATCGTTGTTATGAAAGTCAGACCATCGGTAAAACCTATTTGCGAAAAATGCAAAATCATTAAAAGAAAAGGCAGAGTCATGGTAATCTGCCAGAACACGAAGCACAAACAAAAGCAGGGCTAAAGATAGCGGCAACCAAGAGCGGCTGATTCTCCATTGCTCTGGAGGATTTCGAGGTTGTTTTATATATCACTAATTAAGCGGCGCCCGTGTGGCGGGCAGAATTATCTCAGTTTCACGGAGGAGAAAGTATGGCACGTATTGCTGGTGTAGATTTACCCAGAGAAAAGCGCGTTGAGATCGGACTGACATACATTTTTGGTATTGGTCTGAAAACTTCACAGCAGATTTTGTCTGAAACAAACGTAGACCCGGACATCCGCGTCAAAGATCTTAGCGATGCTGATCTTGCGAAAATCAGGGACTATATTGAAAAGAACTTGAAGGTGGAAGGTGACTTGCGCAGAGAGACCTCGCTCAACATCAAACGCCTGATGGAGATTGGATGCTATCGTGGCATCCGTCATAGAAAAGGCTTGCCGGTTCGCGGACAGAGCACGAAGCAGAACGCTCGTACTCGCAAAGGTCCGAAGAGAACTGTTGCGGGCAAGAAGAAATAAAAGGAGGATATGAAACATGGCTGCACCGAAAAAAAGAGCCGTCAGAAGACGCAGAGAAAAGAAAAACATCGAAAAAGGTCAGGCGCATATTCGTTCTTCCTTTAACAATACCATTGTAACGATGACCGATATGTTTGGAAACGCCCTTTCACAGGCGAGCAGCGGCGCTATGGGCTTCCGCGGCTCCAGAAAGAGCACGCCGTTTGCTGCGCAGGTTGCTGCAGAGACAGCCGCTAGAGCTGCGATGGAGCATGGCCTGAAAGTGGTTGAAGTTTACGTCAAGGGACCGGGCAGCGGCCGCGAGGCTGCCATCCGCGCATTGCAGATTGCAGGGCTTGAAGTGACTTTGATCAAGGACGTGACGCCCATTCCGCACAACGGATGCCGTCCGCCGAAACGCAGAAGGGTATAAGGAGGTAAAGTACAATGGCAAGATATACAGGACCAGTTTGCCGCTTATGCCGCAGAGAGGGCGCGAAGCTCTTTTTGAAAGGCGATAAGTGTTATTCTCAGAAGTGCGCATACACACTGCGCCCCGCAGCACCCGGCCAGCATGGTCAGTCGCGCCGCGCGAAGCAGTCTGAATACGGCACACAGCTGAGAGAAAAACAGAAAGTAAAACGCGCTTATGGCGTGCTGGAAAGCCAGTTCAGAAAATATTTTGACATGGCGACCAAAATGAAGGGCAAGGCCGGTGAGAACCTGCTTTCGCTGCTGGAAAGACGCCTCGATAACGTATGCTTCCGCCTTGGATTTGGCGACAGCCGTGCGCAGGCGCGCCAGATTGTGATGCATGGTCACATTTTGGTGAACGGCAAAAAGGTGGACATTCCGTCCTATATCGTAGAAGCAGGCGACGTGATTTCTGTGGCTTCGCGCAGCGCTGCCAAAGATTACTTTAAGGCGCTTAGAGAAGAAACGTCCAAGACGGCTCCCAAGTGGATGACGCTGGACATTGCAGAACTTAAGGGTACCGTAAACGCACTGCCGGAAAGAGATGACATCGATCTGACGATTGAAGAGCACTTGATCGTAGAGTTGTACTCGAGATAACACTGTTTGCCCGTTGCGTCGGCGGATTGAAATAAAGCCGACAGAAATAGGAGGAATCAAATGCTTGAGATAGAAAGACCGAACATTGAGTGCGCCAGCATCAGCGAAGATCGCAAATATGCGAAATTTGTGATGGAGCCCTTAGAACGCGGCTGCGGTACAACCATCGGAAACTCGTTGCGCAGAATCCTGCTTTCCTCGCTTCCGGGGACGGCAGTGACCAGCGTGAAGATCGACGGTGTGCTGCATGAGCTTTCCACTGTGCCGGGCGTGCGTGAGGATGTGACCAACATCGTGCTCAACCTGAAGGGGTTGTGCGCAAGACTGCACAGTGACGAGCCGAAGAAATTGATTATTGATGCAAAGGGACCGTGTGACGTGAAGGCGGCGGACATTAAGCCGGACGCTGAAGTGGAGATCATCAACCCTGAATTGCACATTGCGACGCTGGAGGCGGGCGCTTCTCTGTACATGGAAATCATGATGGAGAAGGGCAGAGGATATATCCTCGCGGACAAGAACAAAAACGCGAACACCCCCATTGGCGTCATCCCCATGGACTCGCTGTTTACTCCGGTGAGAAAGGTTAATTTCTCGGTGGAGAACACGCGTGTGGGACAGATCACTGACTTTGACAAGCTGACCATCGAGGTTACCACGAACGGCAGCATCAACGCGGACGAGGCGATTTCCCTTGCGGCGCGCATCATGAGCGAATATCTGGTTCAGTTTATCAATCTGACGGATACCGTGCATGACGTTGAGATCATGGTGGAAAAAGAAGAAGACAAAAAAGAAAAGATTTTGGAGATTACCATAGAGGAATTGGATCTTTCCGTGCGTTCCTACAACTGCCTCAAGCGTGCAGGAATCAACACGGTGGAAGAGCTGATTATGCGCAACGAAGAAGAAATGATGAAGGTGCGCAACCTCGGCAAGAAATCTTTGGAGGAAGTTCAGCAGAAGTTGGAAGCGCTTGGCTTGAAACTGAAGGCGGACGATTGATGCCGATGACCGGCGCAAGCACGCACGAGTTTCCGTGCGCAACGAAACGGCGCGGCCGGCGTGAACGGGTGGCGGATGCCGCACGTTTTGCCCGCAAGGTCAAGGCAAACCAATAGTAATGAAGTAATTTTTCGGAGGAAAGAAACGCGATGAGAAAATTAGGCAGACCGTCTGATCAGAGAAAAGCGATCCTGCGCAATCAGGTGACGTCGCTGCTGTGGTACGGCAGAATCGAAACCACAATGATGCGTGCAAAAGAAACGCAGAAAATTGCGGAGAAAATGATCACCAAGGCAATGCGCGTTGCAGATGATACCGTGGAAGTGACCAAGAACATTGACGGAAAACCCACGACCGTGAAGAACGACTCTCCCAAGAAGCTGGCAACCAGACGCTTGCTCATGGAGTATCTCTACGATTTCCCCATGGAAAAAGAAGAGAAAGAGAGCAAATACAACTACAAAAAGCGCACAGGAGACATCAAGAATCCTGTGATCGAAAAGTTGTTCCGTGAAATCGCGCCCAAATATGCACAGCGTGCAAAGGATTTGGGTCAGGGTGGCGGATATACCCGCATCATCAAAAAAGGACCGAGACGCGGCGATGCGGCTGAGGTTGTGATTCTCGAATTGGTGTAAGGCCGAACGAAGGCGCATGCTTTCGACCGAGTCTGACCGCAATCAAGGATGAGAGAACGGGAAAGGGGTTTAAGGTTTGCTTTAAGCCCTTTCTTGGCGTTTTGGCGCAAGTCAGGAGAATACGTTGGAGCAAATTGTTGCAAAAGAACTGAAGCATACATATAAGAGCGATGAAGAGAAGCTGCATGTTGCGCTGGACGGGGTTACGTTATCCGTGCGCAAAGGCAGCTTTGTTGCCGTGCTCGGACACAACGGCAGCGGAAAATCCACCTTCGCCAAGCACATTAATGTATTGCTGCCGGTGCAGGAGGGTGAACTGTATGTGGATGAAATGGATGCGCGGGTGGAAGAAAACCTTTGGGAGATTCGCCGTCGGGCGGGTATGGTGTTTCAAAATCCGGACAATCAAATCGTTGCGACCATTGTAGAAGAGGATGTTGCGTTTGGCCCGGAAAACCTCGGCGTTCCGCAACCGGAGATCGTGGAACGCGTACAGGATTCTTTGCGCACCGTGGGTATGACGGGATTTGAAAAGCGCGCGCCGCACATGCTGTCCGGGGGGCAAAAGCAGCGCATTGCCATTGCGGGAGTGCTGGCAATGCACCCGGATATTCTGGTGTTTGACGAGCCGACGGCGATGCTGGACCCGCAGGGGCGCGGCGAAGTGATGGCAACGATTCGCAAGCTGAACAAAGAGCAGGGTAAGACGATTGTATTTATTACGCACTACATGGAAGAAGTGGCGGAAGCGGACGAGGTATTTGTCATGCAGCGCGGGAAGTTGATCGCGCAGGGAACGCCGCAGGAGGTGTTTGCGCAGGATGCGATTTTGAAAGAAGCGGGGTTGATGCCGCCGCTGGCATCACAGCTGTATCTGGATTTAAAGCGGGACGGGATGGACCTTGGAGAATGCCCCGTAACACTCGAACGCGCCGCGCAGTTGCTGGGTAACAGGTGCTGGAACAGCGCAGCGTTTTGCGCACCGCAGAATCGCGCGCCGCAGGGCGAACCCGTGATGCAGATCAAGGGGTTAAACTACACGTATGGAACGGGAACACCGTTTGAAGTGCAGGCGCTGAAGGACATTAATTTGGATTTTTATGAGGGGGAATTTGTGGGCATCATCGGGCATACCGGATGCGGCAAAACCACACTCATTCAACAGATAGATGGATTGATGAAGCCGGATGGGGGAGAAATCCGCATTTGCGGCGAGGACATCAACGCGCATGGATATGACAGAAAGAAACTGCGCAGACAAGTGGGCATGGTGTTCCAATATCCGGAATATCAATTATTTGAAGAAACGGTGGCGCGCGACATTGCGTTTGGGCCGCTCAAAGCAGGGCTGAGCGAGGAAGAAGCGGAGCAGCGTGTGCGCATGGCATTGGAACTGATGGAGCTGGATTATGAGGGCATCAAGGATGTTTCGCCCTTTGACCTGTCCGGCGGACAGAAGCGCAAGGTGGCGATTGCGGGGGTACTCGCCTTGCAGCCGCGCATTCTGATTTTAGATGAACCGATTGCGGGGCTTGACCCTGTGGCGCGGGAGGAGTTTATGCGCCTGCTGCGCAGATTGAATGAAGCCGGCACGACCATACTCATGATCTCGCACAATATGGACGGGCTGTGTGACTACGCATCGCGCGTGCTGGTGATGCGCAGCGGTGAGGTGCGCATGGATGGTACGCCACACGAGATTTTTGCGGACGTGGAAGCACTGAGGGAGCAGCGGCTGGGCGTGAGTGAAGCGCGCATGATGGCATACTTACTGCGAGAGCAGGGCTGTGCGCAGAACATCATCACGAAAGATGAGCTGGTGCACTTTCTGATTGCAGAGGAGATGCGCGATGATTAAGAATATCACGCTGGGGCAATATTTCCCCGGAGAATCGGCGATTCATAAGCTGGATGCGCGCATCAAGATTGTGATTGCCATACTGCTGCTGGTGACGGTGTTTGCGATTCAAACCGTATGGGGTTTTGTGGTGCTGGCGGCGCTATACCTAGGCATCATGGTGGTCGCCAAGATCAAGCCCATTGTGGTGCTGCGCTCCTTACGACCATTGTTGTTTATCATTATTTTCACCTTTATTTTGAATATATTCTTCTTTCGCGGAGGCGAGGAGGACACGGTGCTCGTACAATGGGGCGCTGTGACCATAACCAAAATGGGTGTGGAGAAGGCAATTTTTATCGCAATTCGGTTGGTGTTGCTGATCGTATCGACGACGCTGTTATCGCTGACCACTTCACCGATGCAGCTGACAGACGGCATGGAGAGCTTGATGTCGCCGCTGAAAAAGACGAAATTTCCGGTGCATGAGATTGCTATGATGATGAGCATTGCCATGCGTTTTATTCCGACACTTTCCGAGGAGACTGAGCGCATCATGAAGGCGCAGACAGCGCGGGGCGCGGAATTTGACAGCGGAAACCTGCTGAAGAAGGCGAAGAACATGATTCCGCTACTGGTTCCGCTGTTTGTAAGCGCATTTAAACGCGCGGATGAGCTGGCACTTGCTATGGAGTCGCGTTGTTATCGTGGTGGCGGCGGGCGCACGCGCATGAAAATTTTGCGCACCAACCGCACGGACTGGGTTGCATTGATCTTGATGTGCGTCATCTGCGTGGGGCTGATGATATGGCTGTAAGAATCGCGCTGATTGTGGAGTATGACGGAAGCGGATACTGTGGCTGGCAAAATCAAAAAAACGGGATCAGCGTACAGCAGCGGCTGGAAGAGGCGTTGCGCAAGCTGACGGGGGATTGCATTGCGGTGCACGGCGCAGGGCGCACGGACGCGGGGGTGCATGCCATCGGGCAATGTGCGCACTTTGACACGCAATCGCGCATTCCGCCGCACAAATTTGCGTTTGCCATGAACGCGGTGCTGCCGCCGGACATCCGAATTCGCCAATCGGCACAAGTTCCGGACACGTTTCACGCACGATTTGATGCGCAAGGCAAGCATTATCGCTATACCATTTGGAACGCGCCGCATGCAAGTGCATTGCAGCGCAACTTTGCCATGCATGTGCCGGTGGCGTTGGACATTAATGCCATGCGGCGAGCGGCACAGAGCATGCAGGGAACCAAAGATTTTGCGGCGTTATGCTCCACCAAAACTACGGTGAAAGATACGGTGCGCACGGTGCATGAGGTGACGGTTGCACAAGAACGGGAGCGCATCCGGATTGATGTGCGCGGCAACGGATTTTTGTACAACATGGTGCGCATCATTGCGGGTACGCTGATTTATGTGGGAGAGGGGAAGCTGCAAGCGGAGGACATTGCAAGGATCATGGAATCCAAAGATCGGCGGCTTTCCGGAGTGACGGCGCAGCCGCAGGGGTTGTGTTTGATGGAAGTTTTTTATCAGGGGCTGTGAGGGTCTTCTTTTCTTTTTAGAAAAAAAGAAAAGAAGCAAAAGAAAAATCAATTACGAGGGTGACGTGAAAACAGGGGGCATGATGAGCGCGCGAAGGCGGGGGAGAGAACATGCCCCTGCTTTTTAGGAAAAAAGGGAATGAAGCAAAAGAAAAACCAATTACGAGGGCGACATGGAAACAGGGGGCATGACGAGCGCATGAAGGCGGGGAGAGAGCATATCCCTGCTTTTTAGAGAAAAAAGGGAAGAAGCAAAAGAAAATCAATGGGAAGCATATACGCGTACACCGGGCAGAAATAAAGGAAAAATCAGGATTTGGAAATGACGCGCAGAGAACATGACATTCCGTGACGTTGCGCAAAAAAGAGTCAAAAGAAAGTCAATGATGACGTGCTATTCATTGGGGCGACCGACAGGGGTCGCCCTTGCTGGTTGCGGCTTTTGGAATGCTTGCCGCGTAATTATGCCGGATGGGCGCTGCCTATCCACGGCGCGATGCGGGCACGATTTTTCATCAGCGCAAAGAGCAGCAGCAAGTAAAACACATACCCGATGACAATGGTAGGCAAGCGTACCGGAAGAATCATCCAGAAGCTCTGACCCGTTAGAAACGCATTGAACATCGTATTGAGGAAAAGCGAGCAGACACCCTGAACCAGAAGCACCACAAGAGCGAGCTTCCAAAAGGAACCAAAGGGGCGCTTGTAATAAAACAGCGCAAACAGTACGCCGAACAGCGCCATGCTGAGTGTGAAGCCGGGGAAGTAAGGCCCGACGGGGAAGATGGCGCAGGAGAGCAGATCGACACAGGCGCCACAGATTCCGCCGGCAACGGGGCCGAGCAGGGCCCCCGCAAACATGATGACGGCGGGCGCAAGTGAGATGCGCACAACAGAAGGCAACGGCAGCATGGTCGATACGATCTTGAGCGCCAGCGCGATGGCAATGAGCATCCCGCAGGTAACAACAATTCTTGTTCGTTTGGATGTTTGTGACATAAAAAAACCCCTCTTTCTTTAAATGGCAAAGCATCAACAAAGAAGGACTCTTTGAAGAACAGCGGACGCGGTTTCTTATCGCAAATCCCAAAAAGGATTTTTCGTTGCAAGGCGACATCCCATCCTACGGCAGAAGCGAACTTCTGCTTTGCACACTTGACGCGCGAAACCTACTCTGCACATTTTAAATTGATATCGTCAGTATAGCATAGCGGCATAAAAAAGTATAGTGAAAAATTCACCGGTGTCGGAATTGGCGCACCATGCCGCAGATGGCGAGCACTGCCGTGATGGCGACGGGAACGATCATAGGGATGGTTAAAAAGAAATTGGACGCATTGAGCGTATCGAATGTATTGGTAAAGGAAATCTGGCGCATCAGCGCGGAATCCTGCATCAGCCCGATTACCATGCCCACGGCAGTTGTGATTGTGTATGCGCCGAAAATAGAGGAGAACAGCACGAACAGCAGCTTTTTGCCCAGCACCATAATCATGCCGCAGACGATGAAGCAGATCAGCCCCACCAAGAAAGCGACGACCGGCTCCGCCGTGAAATAGGCACTGTTATATAACTTGATAAAATCGAATATCATAAGCCCCATCATGCCGCCTGCCAGAAACAGCGCCAGCTTGACGAAGAAAAAGGTTAAGAACCCGCAGATCACGCCGCAGATGACCGCGATTAATATGGCGCTGTCAGCAAGTGAGGGGAAACTGCCTGCGATCAGCCGCAACACAAAATGATAGGCGAGCATGAACGCATATACGAACATGACCAGCTTTAGAAAGCGATTGCCATAAAAGCAATACAAGATGCCGATCACCAAAATGATGACAAGGAACAGGATTGCAGCCAAAAAAGATCCTCCTTTGAGCGTTGGTATCTGCATACGAACCGCGACGCGGCATACGGCAAGTATTATACTGGAAACTCCCCAAAAAAGCAATGCGGACCGTGCGCGAAAAACGCAGGATGGAAGAAAAAAAGAGACCCGACTGTGCGGGTCTCCTGCATTTTCAAGATATTGCATGCCATACGCCAAGACGTAGGTTGCTGACTTAATCGTCGATGCCGAGGCGCAGTTCCAGAGTATCCTTGGCATGATCCAGCTTGAGATCCAGTGCATCCAAATCTCCTTTGACCTTTTGATAGTCCGCCATAGAGAGCAGTCCTTGATAATAATCTAACTCTGCCTGATCCTCCATAAACTCGATTGCGTCGTCTAAGGCGTCGACCTTACGATCCATTGCCAGATAATTGGCAACCGTAGTTGTGTCCATTTCCTTGATGAGTGCATCCGCCTGTGCGACCAAGCCGGCAACGTCATAGTCGGCTGCAGTTTTTGTGGTCTGGGCTGAAGCCGGTGCGTTGGCGGTGGGGGCTGTGCTGGGTGCGGCCGGTTCGGTGGCCGGCGTTTCTGACGGGGCGCTTGGCGCCGCATTTGCATTCTGATTGGTAGTCAAGTTACTTTGTATGTCGTCCACCTGCGTTTTCAAACCGGAGATGCTCTGCACCAGTTGATCCAGTTGGTCTTGTGATACGCTATTGGGGGCAACTGAACATCCTGCAAACAGCACAGAAGCCAATGCCACAGTTACAACGATTGCGAATACTTTTTTCATTTGAATATACCTCCAATATTCTAAGTCGTTTGCGGCATGATTACAAATTGTGCATTAACATAATATTGTCTGTGTACTGTCTAAACAAGACTTATGTTAAACGGCTTGCAAGATGCAATCCATACCGGCCAAGTTAAATCCCTTTTGATGAACAGCTGTCATGATGATTCTTTTATACCTCAAACGGGGGAAAAAAAACACCAATCAGGTATTGTTCACAGAAACTTCTTATTCTGGTAACGTGTGTGCGGAGGCAGGCGCGGAGCACACCGGCGACAAAGCAGTGATGTGCCCCGGACGCGAGAGATCGGGCAGGAAAATGAAGAAATAAAAATTACTAAACTGATATTGTATTTTTAATGCGAAAGTGATATTGTGTGATTGATAGGCACTATGCGAAAATGTGATAGCAGAAATAAGGCGATCATACGTGGATTTTACAGATGAGGACAGAAAAGAACTTCTTTTGTTTTGGTTTTTGTGATAAAATATAACATTGAACGAATTGGTTTTTTGGAGGGAGAGTTATGAGCCTGACTTTTTCGGGCGGCATCCATCCGCTGCATAAAATCGGCGAGGGCAAGGTCTTTACCAGCCATTTGGCGGTGGAGGAAATGCCCGCGGGCAGCGTGGTGAAGATTCCGCTGGTACAGCACATCGGGACGGCGGCACAGCCGGTGGTTTCACCGGGACAGCGCGTCTTGATGGGAGAAAAGATTGCGGAGCCGAAGGGCTTTGTAAGCACCGCGATTCATGCAAGTGTATCCGGCACGGTAAAAAGCATCGAGAAAATCACAAACATATTGGGCAAGCAGGTGGAAGCCATCGTCATTGAAAACGACTTTCAAGATGAGAAGGCTGAGTTTGCTGTGCTGGATGATGCACAAATGCAGCCCAAAGAAATCATCGACGCGATTCAGCAAGGCGGCATCGTCGGCATGGGTGGCGCGGCTTTTCCGCTGCATGTAAAGCTGAGTGTGCCGGAAGGCAAGCACGTGGACACGCTGATTATCAACGGCGCAGAGTGTGAGCCGTTTTTGACGGCGGATCATCGCTTGATGCTGGAGCAGCCGGAGCGGATTGTGGCAGGTGTGCGCATTGTGATGCGCGCGCTGGGCGTAAGCAAGGCATATATCGGCATTGAGGACAACAAGCCGGACGCGATCGCAACGCTGCAAAAGGCATGCGAGGGCGGCGTGGGCGTGGAGGTTGCGGCGGTCAAGACCAAGTATCCGCAGGGCAGTGAAAAGCAACTGATCGACGCGATTGCGCACCGTGAAGTTCCTTCCGGCGGACTGCCCGCAGATGCGGGCGTGGTGGTGGCGAATGTGGCATCTGTTAAGGCGGTCGCGGACTATTTCCTGTATGGCGAGCCGCTGATCCGGCGCATTGTGACAGTGACGGGAGCGGTGAAACAGCCCAAGAATCTGTTGGTACGTGTGGGCACGAGCGCGCAGGATGTGATTGACTATGTGGGCGGCTTTGCGGGCGAGCCACTGAAAATCATTTCCGGCGGGCCGATGATGGGGCAGCCCTTTCCCACGCTGGATTGCGTGGTCATCAAGGGGTCGTCCGGCATTTTGGTGCTGGATGGACAATACACCAAAAAAGAAGTGGAAAGCAACTGCATCCGCTGTGGGCGGTGTATGGAAATTTGCCCCATGCACTTGATGCCTATGAACATTTCTGCGGCTGCCGCGATGGAGGATATCGAAAAATCCGAACGTTTTCGCGCGCCGGACTGCATGAGCTGTGGAAGCTGCAGCTATGTGTGTCCTGCGAAAAAGCCCATTGCGCAGAACATCAAATTTGCCAAGGAGCAGATTGTGCTCAACCGCTTGGCAAAGAAGGAATAATCCGAGATGAGAGGAGTGTGCCCGGAAGCGCTGTCGTGGACTTTCGCAGATGCGCGGCGCAGGCATGCAACAGGGCGAATTGTGCGTTGAGGTGTGGCTTTGCGATCAGACAAAGCACGATCAGCCCATCGGAACATGACAAAGAACCGGCGGTTCTGCCGGATTCAGGGGGAAAGGAAATATGCAACAACTGATCTTATCTGGTGCACCGCATATCCGGTCAGGACAAAGCACCAGACGCATCATGCTGGATGTGGTGATCGCGCTGCTGCCTGCGGCAGTGGCGGCGGTGATCTTCTTTGGCGCCAGTTCGTTGCTGACCATTGCGCTGTGCATTGCAAGCGCGGTCGGCTGCGAGGCTGCGATCCAGCATTTTACCAAAAAGTCAATTACCATCAGCGATTGTTCTGCAATCGTGACCGGACTGCTGCTGGCGCTTAATTTACCGCCGAATGCGCCGTGGTATCTGTCTGTCTGCGGCAGTGCGTTTGCCATCATCATTGTCAAACAGTGCTTTGGCGGCTTGGGCAACAACTTTATGAATCCCGCGCTTGCGGCGCGCTGCTTTTTGCTGATTTCGTGGCCGGTTGCCATGACGACATTCACCGCACCTTTTGCTGTGGATGCGGTTGCCAGCGCAACGCCGTTGGGCGTACTCAAAGAGGGTGGCGAAATGCTGCCTTCCGTATGGAACATGTTTATTGGCAATGTGGGCGGCAGCATCGGTGAAACGAGCGCGCTTGCGCTGCTGATCGGCGCGGCATACCTGCTGATCCGCAAGGTGATCTCGTGGCGCATCCCGCTGATGTACCTGCTGACGGTGGCGGTGATTACGCTCGTTTGGGGCAAGCCGGACATGATTTTGTTTGAACTGTTTGCGGGCGGGCTGATGCTCGGCGCATTCTTTATGGCGACGGATTATGCGTCCTCACCTGCATCCCCGAAGGCACAACTGGTGTTTGGCGTGGGCTGCGGCGTGGTGACAATGGTCATCCGCATTTTTGGCGGATATCCGGAAGGCGTATCCTTCTCCATTCTGTTTATGAACCTGTTGACGCCGCTGCTGGACAAGGCACTGCGTCCAAAAGTACTGGGGGAGGTGAAGCGCGTTGAAAAATAAAGACAGCATCGCAACCCTCGTGTTGCGTCTTGCAATCATTACATTGTGCGCCGGGCTGGTGCTGGGCGTTGTATACACCGTGACCAAGGAGCCGATTGCGCAGCAGGACGAAAAGAAGGCAACGGAAGCGCGTCAGGTGGTGTTGCCCGGCGCGGAAGAATTTGAAAAGCTGGATTTGGCAGCGTATGCGCCGGACGCGGAAGCCTATGGCGAAATTTTGGAAGTCTATCAGGCATTGGCAGGCGGGCAGCCGCAGGGCCATACCTTTGCCATAGAGACGAAGGGTTACAGCTCCGGGCTTAATCTGACGGTGGGCATTGACGCGCAGGGGAACGTGACGGGTGTGCAGATCGGCAACAATTCCGAAACGCCGGGTCTGGGCGCGAAGGCTGCGGAGCCGGTCTTTACCGGACAGTACAGCGGCGCAGGTCCCTTTCAAGTGGTGAAAGCCGCACCGTCCAAGGATGGCGATGTTTTGGCGATTACGGGCGCGACCATCACCTCCAAAGCCGTGACAAATGCGGTGAACATGGCGCTCTCGTTTTACAACGATTATTTGAAAGGAGCGTGAGCAGCATGGGAAAACCAAGTTTGAAAGGCGTTTTCGTCAATGGTATCGTGAATGAAAATCCGGTGTTCCGACTGGTGCTGGGCATGTGCCCCACACTTGCGGTGACAACGGCAGTCACGAATGCGCTGGGTATGGGCGCGGCGGTTATTTTTGTACTGCTGTGCTCGAATGTATTGATTTCACTGCTGCGCAACTTCATTCCGGAAAAGGTACGCATTCCCTGCTATGTGGTGGTGATTGCGATGTTTGTGACGGTGGTGCAGATGGTGCTAAAGGCGTTTTTGCCTGCACTGGATCAGGCGCTGGGGCTGTTTATTCCGCTGATTGTGGTAAACTGCATCATTCTGGCGCGTGCGGAGGCATTTGCGGCGAAAAACAGTGTGCTGCCTGCGGCGATCGACGGCATTGGCATGGGTGTGGGCTTTACGCTGGCGTTGACGATGATTGCGTTTGTGCGCGAGCTGCTGGGCAATGGATCGCTATTCGGCGTTCCTGTGCTGGGTGCGGATTATCCGCCGGCGCTGATCTTTATTCTTGCTCCGGGCGGATTTTTGGTGCTAGGCCTTTTGCTGGCGTTGCTCAACTACTTGATGATCAGAAAGGAGAGAGCATAAGATGGAACAGTTTTTGAAGATTATGGCGATCCTACTCAGCTCGATCCTCGTGAACAACTTTGTGCTGTCGCGCTTTTTGGGTATCTGCCCCTTCCTTGGCGTTTCCAAAAAGGTGGAGACTGCCGTAGGCATGGGCATGGCGGTGACGTTTGTTATGGCGATGGCATCCTTGCTGACCTATTTGGTGCAATATTATATTCTGGTGCCGCTGGGCATTGAGTATATGCAGACCATTGCGTTTATCCTGGTGATTGCGGCGCTGGTACAGCTTGTAGAAATGATTTTGCAAAAGACCAGCCCTGCACTATATCAGAGCTTGGGCGTTTATCTGCCGCTGATTACCACAAACTGCGCGGTGCTGGGTGTGGCGATCATCAACATCACCGAACAATATAATCTGCTGGAATCGCTGGTCAACAGCGTGGGTGCGGCAATCGGCTTTACCATTGCCATCGTATTGTTTGCGGGCATTCGAGAGCGGCTGGAGCTTTCGCCCATCGGCAAGCCGTTTCAGGGCTTCCCGATTGCGCTGATTACGGCATCTTTGATGAGCGTGGCGTTTATGGGTTTCAGCGGGCTGATTTAGGAGGAGAATCATGGAACCGATCATTTGGTCGATTGTGGTATTAGGCGGACTGGGCGCGCTGTTTGGCATCATGCTGGGCGTGGCGAGTAAGAAGTTTGCCGTGGAGAAGGACGAGCGTGTGGTAGCGGTGCGTGAGCTGCTGCCCGGCGCGAATTGCGGTGGCTGCGGATTTCCCGGTTGTGACGGATTTGCGGATGCGCTGGTGAAGGGGGATGCGAAAGTTCCCGATTGTGCCGTGCTGAACGCGGACGGTGTGGCGGGCATTGCGCAGGTGCTGGGCGTGGAAGCAAGCGCGGCAAAGCCACGTGTGGCGCGCATTATGTGCCTCGGTAGCGAGGGGCATTGCGCCAATAAATTTGAATATGACGGTGCGCAGGACTGTCGTGCGGCATATGCCGTGGCATCGGGGTATAAGGCTTGCCGTTTTGGCTGCCTTGGGCTGGGCACCTGTGCAAAGGTGTGCAAGTTTGGCGCGATCAACATGGGACCGGATGGCATCGGTTTCATTGATGAAAACAAGTGCACGGGCTGCGGACGCTGTGTGGAGCAATGCCCGCTGGCATCCATCACTGTGATGGAGCGCGACGTGGACGTCTATGTGGCATGCACCAATCAGGATAAGGGCAAAGCAGTGAGCCAAAACTGCACGGCAGGCTGTATCGGGTGCGGCATCTGTGCGAAGAACTGCCCGTTTGAGGCGATTACGATGGTGAACAATCTGCCGGTGATGGATTACGATAAATGTCGTTCCTGCTGGATTTGCGTGGAAAAATGTCCGCGCAAGTGCATCTTGACCACTAAGCCGGATAAGATTGCGCACATCATGGAAGAGAAGTGCATCGGCTGTACATTGTGCAAAAAGGCATGTCCGTTTGCGGCGATTGAAGGTGAACTCAAAGAGGTGCACCATGTAAATGAGCAATGCCGCGGTTGTGGTGTGTGTTTGGAATCCTGCCGCAAGGGCGCGATTGAGATGGTGCCGCGCGATTCCTAAGGACGCGTTGCAGGAGAGACAACCGGAAGCTGTCAGAAATGAAATGCCGCAAGGATGCGTTGAAGCAATCACTGCGGCATTTTGGATTATGTGCGTGCGGCTGGTTGGTTTGCGCGATGGGGAGCAGAGCGGTTTCACCGCAGGTGTTACAGCATGAAAATAAGTAAAGTGACGAGCAGACAAATTGCTCTGCGCCTGAAAGCAAGGCGCAGGAGCTGCCGATTGCAGAGAGAGGAGCAGAAACGATGATTGTACTGGCATCCAAATCGCCGCGACGCAAAGAGCTGTTGGGGCTATTGACCAAAGACTTTATTGTGATGGTCAGTGATGTGGACGAGACCTCACAGACGCGCGATCCAAAAGAACTGGTGTGTGAGCTGGCACAAAAAAAGGCGCGCGCGGTGGCACAGATACAGCCGGACAGCACCGTGATCGGTGCGGACACGGTGGTGGAACTGGGCGGCGAAATTTTTGGGAAGCCCAAAGATACGGCGGATGCAGGGCGCATGATGCGCGCGCTGCGCGGGTGCGGACATCTGGTGCACACGGGAGTGTGTGTGATTCATGGCGGACAGGAGCGAGTGCAGTGCGTGAGCACGCGGGTGCACTTTTCCGAGATCACCGATGCCGAATTGAACCGGTATCTGGAGCAGGCGAAGGTGCTGGACAAGGCGGGTGCGTATGCCATTCAAGAGGACGCATCGAAATTTGTCAAGGGCATTGAGGGCTGCTATTTTAATGTAGTGGGGCTGCCGGTACACACGCTATACACGATGCTGCGCGACATGGGAGTGCTGTGACGTGCGGAGCCGCGTATATGCGGGGAACATGTGGGCAGCGCTTGAGGAAGCGCTTTGGCGATGATACCGCGGGGGCGATACAAGAACGGCTGCTGAAAATATATGACGCCGGACTGGTAATTTTTCAAAATACACGGTATAATATTGTCTGCTTGGCTTGATGAATCCAGTTGCGGCACAGGATAGGAGAACGCATGGAGGCAGCTATGCCGGCGTTGGATGCAGGTGCATGATAAAATATTGCGAGGTTAACTATGCTGTTCTCTAGTACGGTATTCTTGTTTCTGTTTTTGCCCATTGTACTGGTGGTGTACTTTGTGGCGAAGGAGAAATATCGAAACTATATTTTGCTGATTGCCAGCTTATTCTTCTACGCATGGGGCGAGCCGCGCTTTGTGATCATCATGATTGGCTCCATACTGGTCAATTATGCGATGGCGGTGTTGATTGACTGGCTGAAGGTACATGGAAAACCGCGAAAATGGGCGCTGGTGCTGACGGTTCTGGCGAATATGAGCGTTTTTTTCATCTTTAAGTATTTAGACTTTTCTATTTCGATCATCAATACGATGGCGCGGCAGGAAGTATTGCCGTTTTTGCAGATCGTACTGCCCATCGGGATTTCCTTCTTCACCTTTCAGGCGCTTTCTTACGTCATCGACGTTTATCGGGGCGACGTCAAGGTGCAAAAGAATCCATTCTTTGTCGGGTTATACATTGCGCTTTTCCCGCAGTTGATTGCCGGGCCGATTGTGCGATACAGCACCATCGAAGAGCAGATCATGCACCGCTCGGTGACATTAGACGGATTTTGCGAGGGCGCGCGGCGCTTTATTGTGGGGCTGGCGAAAAAGATTATTCTGGCGAATACCTTCGCGATTTTTGCCGAGAAGATCTTTCTGGCGACGGATGCGCCGGAGATTTCCGTGATGACGGCATGGCTGGGTTCCATTTTATACGGATTTCAGATTTTCTTTGACTTCTCGGGCTATTCTGACATGGCGATCGGGCTTGGACGCATGTTTGGATTTCGCTTTTTGGAAAACTTCAATTACCCGTTTATCTCCGGCTCTTCCACGGAATTTTGGAAGCGCTGGCATATCTCGATGGGGTCGTGGTTCCGCGACTATGTATATTTCCCGATGGGCGGTTCACGCGTGAAAACGATGAGCAGAATGGTGTTCAATCTGTTTGTGGTTTGGTTTTTGACGGGACTGTGGCACGGTGCAAGCTGGAACTTTATTATTTGGGGCTTGATGTTCTTTGTGCTGGTCACGTTTGAAAAGTTGAGCGGACTGCCGGGAAAACTCAAGACGGCGGGCGCGCGATTTGGCTATCGAATGTTCTTTTTGACCTGCCTGACGCTGAGCTGGGTGATTGTGCGCTTTGTCAACGTGGGCGACGCGGGGTTATATTATCAAAAAATGTTTGGAGCTGCGGGTAACTCCTTTATCGGCCCGGAGTTTGCGGTGTACTGGAACGAAATTTGGGTTCTGCTGCTGATTGGCGCGCTGATTTCCTTCCCGATTTTCCAGATGATTGAGCATCGCGCAAAGGCGGGCAGCCTCAAGCTGGAACGCGCATACAGCGCCGTGCAGATCCCCGTGATGATCGGCTTGTTTGTGATCTGCGTTTCCTACCTTGTGGTGGGATCGTACAACCCGTTCATCTATTTTAATTTCTGAGGAGGAAACCATGCAAGAGACACAGAGAAATCAACGATTTCATAAAATTTGTATCCGTGTGGTTGCGTTTGCGTTCGTGGGCATTTTGGGTGTTTTTACGGCGTTTAACTTTCCGGGTATTATAAAGTCCTTTCAAACCGCATGGAGCGACGAGGAGCTGCCCGAGATCAAGCAGAAGCTGGGCAGAGTGGAGACAGAGGTCAACGATAATTTTTTCATCAAATATCCCATGATCAACCTGAACGGCGGAGTGCATGTGGCGCTGGGGCAGCGCTTTATGAACGACGTGTGGAAGATGAACGACGACATGCTGATTACGCAGCTGGAATATGATCTGGTGCCGCAATTTGCGCAATCCGTAACGGAATTGAGCGAATATGTGGAATCGCTGGGCAAGAAATTTTTATACGTCAGCATTCCTTATAAGACGGATCGGGAAAACAGTGCATTGCCGGAGGGCTTGATGGACGGCCCGCTTCAGGCGGAGCAGGATATGCTAAGCAGCTTGCAGGCAAACGGTGTTTGGACGCTTTCCCTGCGGGAGCGCGCAGAGGAGCAGGGCATGGGGGCGCAGGATTTGTTTTTGCGCACGGATACGCACTGGAAGCCGGAAATGGGGCTTTGGTCCAGCACGGAAATTGTGCGGGAAATACAGCGAAAGACGGGCATAAAGCCGGATGAAGCGGTGCTTGATCCCCAAAACTATAACAACATTCATTTCAAAAACTGGATGCTGGGCAGTCTTGGCAAGCGCACGGGCATGTGGTTTGACGGAACGGACGACATTACGCTGGTATATCCGAAATTTGACACGCAGCTTGAGGCTTCCTACTCTGTAAAGGGAGAGGAACCGACGCTGAGGAGCGGGAATTTTCAGCAGACGGCGTTCTTCTACAATCGGTTGTTTGCGACCAACTTTAAAAAAGGACCGGAGGTGGAGGCGATGATGAACCCCATCATCGAGGGAATGAAGAACAATACCATACCCGATGGCACCACGGTACTCGACGGCAAGGATTATTTTGCGCCGGACGAATACTTTATCGCAGGGCCGTACACGACATACGAGGGTGATCTGCGCGCGATGGTGCAATACCAGAACCCGAATGCGGCGGTGGATCAGAAGATGCTGATTTTGCGGGACTCCTACGGGATTGCGATTTCGCCGTTTTTGGCGTTGTCCTTTTCGGAGGTGCATGGCAGAGATTTGCGTAAATACTGGAAAGACAGTGTATTTGAATATATTGAAAAGGAGCAGCCGGACGTTGTGGTGATGATGGTGGCGACGCACGCGCTGCGCGAAGAAAACCCTGCCTTTTTCAATTTTGGAGAGTGGGGCGCCTACGAGGAGAGAGACGATTCGATTGGATGAGCGACCGGATCGACAGCCTGAGGCGAGGAATATCACTCGCCGCAGGGGGTGGGGAACACCGAAAAGGAGGGCGCTGCATTGAAAAAAATATTTTGTATGCTTGTGCTCGTGCTTTTGCTGTTGACGAGCCAGAGCACGGTGTTTGCCGCGGCGGGGGACAGCGTTTCCGGCGAGATTACGTTTGCGCCGGACGGCCTTGCCAAGGGCGGCGTGGTTGCGGTGACGGCACGCATCCGCAACACGGGAGGCAACCCCATCAGCAACATACAGATCAAGTTTCCCGATGGAAGCAGACTGGGAGAGATCGCTGCCGTTGCGCCGGGGGAGGACGCGAGCGTATCCAAAGACGGCTGGCGCGTATCGGATGCGCAGATCGGTGTGCCGTTGAGCTTTGACTTTACGTGGACGGACGTGGACGGAAAAACGATGCCCGGAAAAATCACCGCGACAGTGGGCAAGCAGGAGACTTCCATCCGCCCGTCTGTTTCGCTGGCGGTCAAACAATCTTCGGTGGAATTTGGAGAAAAGGCAGTGTTCACCATACAGGTGCACAATGACAGCAACGTGGAACTTACGGATGCCTTTTTATCTTCGCCGCAATTAAACGGCGGGCGGCAGCTGGGTGACGCGTTCCGCATTCAGGCGGGGGAAACCATCACCAAGACCTGGGAGGAAGCGCCTGCGCAAAGTGGCATGGTGCAGGTGGTTTTGACGTACAAAGACCCTTCTACGCAGTCGTTGCAGACGGCGGAATCCGCGGAGGTGGATGTGCAGGTGTTGGGCGACAAGCGCGCGGCGTTCAGCGCGGTGTTGAGCGCGGCAAACGTGGGCACGAGCGCCGGAAATGCGGTGGCATGTACGCTGGACATCACCAACACAGGTGCAACCGAGTTGAAAAACTTTGCCATCGCGCAGGGGGATGAGGCGATGCAGCCCATTGGGCTGGAGGTGCTAAAGCCGGGCGGCTCGCGGCAAGTGCAGATGAACTACACGGTGCAGCAAAACGGCACATTGCAGTTTACAGTATATGCGACTGACCCGGAGGGAACGCTGGTGACGGCGCTGACGAACGAGGTGGAGTTTTTCGCCACGCAGGAGGTGGGCGAGGGCAAAGCCGACACGCTGGAATTAAGTGTCAAGCAATCGCGCAATGCACTGGATCAGCCGGGGAAAGTCAGCTTTACGGTGACGCTGACCAACAACGGAACGGTGGATTTGCAGGAAATTGTGGTGCAGGAGCCGTTTTTGGGAGAATTGCAGTTGGCAGTGCTGCCTGCCGGAGCAAGCAAGACGTTTGCGCCCATGACGGCGACGGTGAAGCGCACGACGGGCTATCAGTTTTATGCGACGGGAACAACGGCGGATGGTGTGATGGAAGCTGCGCAGCCGTATGAAACGGTGATTACCGTGACCAATCCTTCCGGCGGAGGCATCAGCACAAACGTGATTTGGATTGCGGCAGGCGCGGGCATTGGCGCGGCGCTGCTGAGCATTTGGATTTTGAAGCGGCGGGGCGCATTTGTGCCGCGCGCGCCCAAGGAGCATGTGCGTACCGGACGCGAGAAACGATCGGCGAAGGAACGCAGACATAAGTCCGCGCGGGTATACAAGAGCCGATGGCGGCGGTGATGGCGCGGCATGGAACTATTTGAGGATATACAAACAACGGCATTGCCTGAAGATAGGCAGCGCCGTTGTTTTGCGTTGGAACATGGAATCAATTTACCGTAATGGATCGTTCAGATAAGGGGAGGGCGCAGACGCGTCGTGACCCAGATCGGCATAGCTATGGTCGATCATACGGTTCATACGTGAGATCAATATTTTTGCGAAAAACCTGGGGAAGCGCATTTGAGCAGCCTCAAACACAGCGTCGGGGGAAGCCTCTCCCGCTATGATATGCTGCAAAAAGAGGTCAAACTGCCGCTGCGCTTTTTTGCCGTTGGGCAATGATTGAAGCGGCTTGCCATCCAGCATTGCGCCGAGACCCAGCACAAAGCCGCCGCAATACCGCAAGCCGGTTTGCCGGGCGAATTGCTCCAGCATGCGCAATCCGCTTTGATGCGTATGCGTGTAGGGCATTCCGCCCTGTATGATCCCGTACAGATTTTGTCCTTGCAGCGCCTTGCTTTGCGCAAGGGATTGCAACAGCCAAGTGGTGTGCGCGGGGTAGGTATTGATATAACAACAGCCGGACAGCACGAGGGTATCCGCGGCGCGCGCTGCGTCCAGCAATGGGGTGAGATCCGAACGCCGGGCGTATAGATCAAAGTAATCAACGGTTGCGCCGACGTGAACCAGCGCATCGCGGCACAGACCGCCCAGCATGGCGCTGGTGCCGCTTTTGCGCGGGCTGAGGTTGAGGATCAAACAATGCTTGGTCATGCGCGTATCCTTTCCGCAAGCTGCGAGGGATTTCCGTCATAAATCACCGCTTCGCCCTGCCAGCCGGTGAGCAGCAGCGTTTCCTGCGTGAGGGCGGCAAATGCGGCTTCTTCCTGTGCATCTGCAAACGCAGAGACGCCTACGGCAAACAATGCTTGCCCCGAACCCGATAAACCTTTTACGATTTCACTGCCGTTAAAGTAATAATGTAAATCGCCGATCAGCGCCAATTTGTCCAGCGCTGACTTGATGGCAAAGGAAAAGCTGCCGTAGACGATGGGGCTGACCAGCACGATTGTTTTGGACTGTGCCAGATAGGGCAATATATGATCCATATCATCCCGGTGGATGCAGCGCTTGAATGTTTTGGTTTTGCAGCCGCCGCAGGCATAGCAGGGTTGTATGCGCTCGGCCTGTACGGGGATATGGTGCGTTGGAGTGTGCGGCGCAAGAAGATTCGCCAGCGAGACTCCGACTTCGTTGGTGTAGGGGTCGGTTAAGATTGTAATCATGTGTTTACTCCTTTACGGTGCACAGATGCCATGAAAGATCACATCCATTTGCGTTGCAAACATTTCGTCAACCTGTTGCGGTGAGAGGTCGCGTTGCAGTGACAGCATCAGATGAAAGCCCAAAAAGGAACTCCAAATGGAAAAGGCAGTATGCTGCGCGTCCATGGGGCGCAGGGTGCCCTGTGCCATCGCGTCGGCGAGCTGCTGCTGTAAATGCCCCATCCATTGCGGTTGTGCCTCACGGGGGCTGCTGTATTTGCGCAGCACGATAAGATTGTATTTTTCCGGCTCTGCAACGGCAAGATCTGTGATCTTGCGAAATGCTCGTTCCATGACTGCGCGCGCATCACCGCCATGCGCCAGCACGCCGCGAATGGTTTGACCTAATTTTGCGGACTCGGACTCAATGAGTGCGTCTATGATTTCCTGTTTGTTTTTAAAGTGATAATAGATGATGGAGGTGGAATATTGCATGCGCTGAATGATTTTGCGCACGGAGAGCGCCTCGAAGCCTTCCTCAAGACCGATGCACAGGGCGGTATCGAGAATCTGCTGTTTGAGCTGCTCGCTTCTGCATTTTTGTGCGTCACGTGACATGGTTGTAACCTCGATTCCGTAATATGGTTTTATTTTATAACGGTGTTATTTAAATGTCAAGGGACGGAAAGAAATTTTCATTGACGGGAGGGGGGATGCGGTGGTGAGATTAAAAAAGAAGAATTTAGAATTATGGTATGCGCGGGACGCATGATATAGAAGGGAGAGATTTTTCGACTGTGCCTCTGAGCGCCGCGCCGTGGTATATGCTGAGGGTTAGTAGATTTTTCGCTACGCTCAGAATGACGGGTGGGGGTGGATGATGATAGGCAAATTGGTTTACTTTTTTCTAAGAGAAAAGAATATGTGAAAGAAGGATGAGGCGGGCGAGCATCAACCTTCCTCCTTCACCAGCGCATAAAGCCGCATGTCCAGAACGCAACCGTTTTTGATGGCGTTTTTGCGCAGGGTGCCTTCATAAAGGAAACCTGCTTTTTCCAGCACGCGACAGGAAGCTGCGTTGTGCGCAAACGGTTCTGCAAAGATACGCAGGATATCTGATTGCGCGAACACATGGGCGCAGATGGCGCGCACCGCTTCGGTAACGAAACCTTGCCCCCAAAATGGCTCGGCAATATAATAGCCAAGCTCGGCGGTACGGCGGTGGATGTTGTCCTTACGGAACACGCCGATGCTGCCGATGGCGCGATCATCCTGCGTGATTGCAAAGGCAAACGTGTTCTGCGGATCTGCATGTTGCATGGATGTAATAAACTCCAGCGCATCCTGCTCGGTATAGGGGTAGGGGATGCCGTCGCGCAGGTTATCTTGCACCTTGGGATTGTTGAGAGCCAAAGCGAGGTCGGGTACGTCTTGCGCGCGCCAAGGACGAATGTTCATTTCTTTTCATCCTCCAGAATTTGCAATTCAAAGCGGTCGAAGGCGAATTGATCGATAAAATCGTCCTTGCGAAACACAGCCTTGCGGAACATGCCCATTTGCTTGGTGTGCTGGGTGGACCACATAGGCGTTTCGATGTCAAACTGCTTGCAAAAGTGCGTCAGCGCGTCCAGCAGCGCGTCCGAAAAATCGCTGCACGCGGAGTCGTAGGTATCGCTGCGCAGTATTTTGCCGTTACGGAGTAATTTTGCCCAAAACTTTATCATTCTCAGACCGTCCGAAGGCATGCCTCGGTACCTTTCATATAGATTCGCTCCATTATTGTAACACAGTCATGAGCACGGAGCAAAAGAAATCATTGAAAAAAAATGCGGAGAACGGTAAAATAGAAGTGTTATAGATTATGATATGGAGGATACGGACTATGGGAAAACCACTGGGGTATAAAATTTTGGAGCAACATTTGGTGTCCGGCGAGATGATGGCAGGGCAGGAGATTTCCATTAAAATCGACTACACCTTGACGCAGGATTCGACGGGAACCATGGCATATTTGCAATTTGAGGCGATGGGTATTGACCGCGTAAAAACCAAAAAATCCGTTGCGTATATTGACCATAACACGCTGCAAAGCGGATTTGAGAATGCGGACGACCACAACTACATCATGAGCGTGGCGAAAAAACATGGGATTTTTGCATCGCGCCCCGGCAACGGGATCTGCCATCAGGTGAATCTCGAACGGTTTGGCGTTCCGGGTGCGACGCTGCTGGGTTCGGACAGTCACACGCCCACGGGCGGCGGCATCGGCATGATCGCGATTGGCGCGGGCGGGCTGGATGTTGCGGTGGCGATGGGCGGCGGCGCATATTATCTAAACTGCCCTAAGTTTGTCAATGTGGAGTTGAAGGGAAAGCTTTCCCCCGGTGTTGCGGCGAAGGACGTGATCTTAGAGGTCTTAAGGCGTTTGACCGTTAAAGGCGGCGTGGGCAAGATTATTGAATATACCGGCGAGGGCGTACAGCATTTGAGCGTACCCGAACGCGCGACCATTACCAATATGGGTGCTGAGCTGGGTGCGACAACATCTATCTTTCCCAGCGACGAGACCACGCGCGCATTCCTGAAGGCACAAGGCAGAGAAGCGGACTTTACCCCGCTGGCAGCGGATGCGGACGCGCAATATGACGAACATATCGTGATTGACCTTGCACAGCTTGAGCCGATGGCGGCAATGCCGCACAGCCCGGACAGTGTGCAGACGGTGAATCAGATCGGCAAAATAAAAGTGGACCAGGTTTGCATCGGTAGCTGTACAAACGCATCCTATCTGGATCTGATGCGCACGGCGGCGATCTTAAAGGGCAAGAGCGTTGCGCCGCACGTGAGCCTGACCATTTCCCCCGGATCGAAACAGGTGATGAACATGCTGGCGCAAAACGGCGCGCTGGCTGATATGATTGACGCGGGTGCGCGTATTTTGGAATGTGCTTGCGGCCCGTGCATCGGCATGGGGCAATCTCCGGCGACGGATGCGGTTTCGCTGCGCACGTTCAACCGCAACTTCTTCGGCAGAAGCGGAACCAAGAGCGCGAGCGTTTATTTGGTCAGCCCGGAGGTGGCGGCGGCTTCCGCGATTGCGGGTGAGCTGACCGATCCGCGTACACTTTCTGATTTGAGCATTTTGAACATCGAAATGCCGCAGCAGTTTGTGATCCACGACAACATGATTACACCACCGGCGGCAAGCGCCGCGGAAGTGGAGGTGGTGCGCGGCCCGAACATCAAAGAATTCCCCATCAATGTTGCGCTGGGCGACACGGTGGAAGCGGAAGTGATGCTCAAAATGGAAGACAACATCACGACGGATCATATCATGCCATCCAATGCGAAGCTGCTGCCGTATCGCTCTAATATTCCGTATTTGTCCGAGCACTGTCTGGCACCGGTGGACGAGACCTTCCCTGCGCGTGCAAAAGAGGCAGGGAAATCCATCTTGGTGGCAGGGCAAAATTACGGGCAGGGTTCCTCGCGCGAGCATGCGGCGCTGGTGCCGCTCTACCTTGGCGTGAAAGCGGTGATCGTTAAGAGCTTTGCGCGCATTCACATGGCGAACCTTGTAAACAGCGGGATTTTGCCGTTGGTGTTTGTGAACGAGGCGGACTATGACAGTATCGCGCAGGGGGATGTCCTGTGCATTGAGGACGCACGCGCGAACGTTCTAAACAAGGATACCTTTGTGGTTCAGAATGTTACGAAAGGCACACAGTTTGAAGTGTGTCTGGACGTATCAGAGCGACTCAAAGAGATTTTAGCGGCGGGCGGGCTGCTGAACTATACCAGAGAAAACGCGAAATAAGATTGTGCTGATGTGAGAGAGGAGGCGACGATGGTGCGCCTCTTTTTTTGTATCTTGAGATTACAATGGTGCGGGATTTTTTATGTCACCTTTTGCGGTGTTACGGGGTAGAATATAGTAGAAGGGGGGAGTGTGCGATGCAGCCGTTATGGGAAACCGAACGATTATATCAAACTGCGTTTCGCAGGGCGTATGGCGCGGCGAAGTCTATTTGCATGAACCGGCAGCTGGCAGAGGATGCCGTATCCGAAGCGTTGATACGCCTGATTCGGCTGGAGCAGCGGGGAAAACTGCGCCCGCAGGCAGAGGCGCTCTTTCTTAAAATTACAGTAAACGAGGCAAAAAGAATCGTAGGCAAGCGCAAGATAGAATATGAATATCAACCTTATTTGGATGCGCGTTACGACACGAGCGCGCCGGAGAGGGAAACTGCGTTGGATTTGATGAAGAAGCTGGAGGCGCTGTCTGCAAAGTTAGCCATTCCCTTGAAGCTGCATTATTATGCTGGGTTTACGCATCTTGAAATTGCGCAGATGCTGGGGATTCGTGTGGATGCGGTGAAGCAAAGAATCTCGCGGGGCAGGGCGAAGCTGCGCGAAACATACGCGCAGGAGGTGACGGCAGATGAATGTGAATGACTGGCTTGAACAGGCGAAACAGCCGTCGTTTTTTGAAGACGAAAATCAACAGTCGATTTGGGATCGCGCACTGGAACGCTCGAACCGGCGAAGGCCACGTCTGCGGTTTGCTGTGGCGGCGTGCATGGCGGTGCTGTGCATGGTTGTGGTACTGGCGCCACCGGTGAGGGCGGGGATTTCCCGGTTTTTCCAATCGATTGCGACGTATTTGGCGACACCGGAGTCCGCGCGTCTTGCGCTGGAAGGAACGGTGGTGCAGGTATTACCTGAGCAGCGGGTGCGGCGCACGGCGTTGAGCGAGCGCGGCGCGTGGGTAGAGGAGCTGGGAACCGTACAAATGACAAGCGTCATGCATGATGGCGAAACGGTGTATTTTACGACGCGAGTGGAACCGGAACGCACAGGCGTTCTTCTGCAAAGCGAGCTGCATGCGGTTGCGAAACAAGGCGGTGCATATCGAGTGCTGCTCGCGCCCGCAAAATGCCGCGTCGGGGATTCTGCATACTATGAATTTGTACCGCGGCTGATTGAGATCAAGCGGGAGGGGGGAGCGCTTTTTCAGACTTTTGCGCTGGATGTGCAGCCGTGGGTGGAGGAGATTTCGGTTTTCCTGCTGTTTTGTGACGTATCGGTGCTACAGGCCGAGGGAAAGAGCCGCGAGAGCATTCCTGATATGCTGACCGCAGACGGCACCCCTTACGAGTTGATACACGAAGGGGAATACGGGAAGCACTATCAGTACGAGGCGGCGGGATATGTACAAATTGATGTGCCGTTGATTGCGGGAGTGGGGTCTGCACAGGAAACAAAGCCGGCTCGTTTGGACTACATGATTGGAGATCATGCGGTGTATGTGCAGAGCATCCGCAGCAAACCGAGCGCGTTGGAGATTGAATTTTTAGTGGAAGGGGAGCTATCGCGGATCACAGTTGAGGTGTATACAGGCAAGGAGAGCATTCCGAGTGCTACCCTGAGCGATGTGAGCCGGGACTTGGCGGCGCAGGGATGGCGTTATGTGGTGGAGGTTCCGCTGCCCGACCCGGCGGTACGGGAATTTCGGTTGACTTTACGAGACGGGCAGTATGAGGTGGACATCCCCATCACGCTAAATTAGAAAATAATCTATAATAACATAGAAAATAAACAATTAAGCAATGCATTTTGAAGTAAAAAAAACTGCTGAAATGGACAGAAAAACAGATGTGAAGCACATATTTTAAGCGAATATTCGTGAATTTTTAGCCGAAAACGCACAATTTCGCAAAAAAAATGATGTTGTGTGTTTTTGTTTGGTTGACAAGTGCGTGGTTTTGGAATATGATGTTAGAACGAATGAATTTTATGTGGTGCGGCATAACATCGGTCTTTTGGACGGCACGGCATGAAATTGATTTGCGCAGGGCCGGCGCGTGAAAGCGCGGGTGCATGCGAGAGAACGGAGGAAGCATGAGTATTCGCATCATGGGAACGGGCAGCTATCTGCCTGAACGGTTGATGACCAACCAGGACTTTGAAAAATACATCGACACCACAGACGAATGGATCGTGACGCGCACGGGCATCAAGCGCAGGCACTTTACCGATGGTCAGTGGAACGTGGACTTTTGTGAAATTGCGGCACAGCGCGCGATGGAAAATGCGGGTATCACCAAGGAGCAGCTTGGCGGCATCATCGTAGCGACGGTGACCAACGAGATGGGCGTGCCGTCTGTGGCGGCGCAGTTGCAGCGCAGACTGGAAATTCCGAGTTGTATCGCGTTTGATGTGAATGCGGCATGTACCGGATTCATGTACGCGCTGAAAGTGGCGAGTTGCATGATTGGTGAAAAGCCGTTTTTGGTGATCGGATCTGAGACGCTTTCCCGCTTCATGAATTTTGAGGATCGTGCAAGCTGCATCCTGTTTGGGGACGGTGCGGGCGCGGTGGTGATTACGCGTGGCGATCAGATGAAATACTTTGAAATCGAATCACAGCCGGACGTGGATCATACCATTGAGATCAACGGTATGAACACCAAGGCGGACGGGGAACATGTGCCGTCGTATGTTTCGCTCAAGGGCAAGGAAGTTTATATCTTTGCGACACGCGAAACCGAGCGTGTGATGAACGCAGCGATGGAGGCGACGAACGTCCAGCCGTCCGATTTTGACTGGTTTGTGATGCATCAGGCGAACATTCGCATCTTGCAGACCATTTCCAAACGCATGGGCGTACCCATGGAGAAATTTTATTCCAATATTGAAGATACTGCGAACACATCGGCGGCGAGTGTGCCGTTGGTGCTGGATGCGATGAATCGCAACGGGCTGCTGAAATCCGGACAGAAGATTATGATGGTCGGATTTGGTGGCGGACTGACGCTTGGGTGCGCGGTCTATCACTGGTGAGCAAGGCGCTGCGGCGCTTCGCATATAAAAATAAAATATAATTATCGGAGGATAACGAACATGATTTTTGAAAAGATTGCTGCAATCATCAGCGAGAAAATGGATATTGACGTAGCGGACATCAAAGAGGATTCTTCCTTTGAGAGCTTGAAAATTGATTCGCTTGACATGGTGGAAATCGTTATGGATATCGAGGAAGAATTTGACGTATCGGTAGAAGATGCGGAAAACCTCAAGACGGTTGCAGACCTTGTGAAATTCATTGAGGATAACAAATAAGATGCCCGTGATGGCATAAGATGCAAGGACTTTGGCGCGGCTGGGCTGCGCCGAAGGTTTTTGTGTACCAAGGTGGGCGGCAAGCGAGCGTATTTTTTGCAGGGCAAAACACGAAAGCTTGAGCGAAGACAGAACACGCATGTTCCGGTTTGTGGACTGGCAGGGAGGAAACATGGCAAAAACAGCAGTGCTTTTTGCGGGGCAGGGCGCACAGAAAGTTGGGATGGGCAAATCGCTGTATGACAAGATTGCAGCGGCGAAGCAGATTTTTGACCGTGCGGAGGCGATGCGTCCCGGTTTGCTTGACTTATGCTTTAGCGGCGAACAGAGCGAACTGAACCAGACCATCAACACGCAGCCCGCGGTATTCGTGGTGGATATGGCGGCGTATGCGGCGCTGACGCAGGACATTCAGCCGGACTGTGGCGCGGGATTTTCGCTGGGAGAATATGCGGCGCTTGCGGCGTCGGGGATGCTTTCCTTTGAGGAGGCGTTTTCGCTGGTACTGAAACGGGCGCAGTGGATGCAGCAGGCGGCGGAGCAAAATGCGGGCGGCATGGCGGCGGTGCTGGGCAAGACATCGGACGAGGTGCTGGCGCTGACCCGAGAATTTGAAAGCAAGGGTATGATTTTACCCGTCAATTACAACTGCCCGGGACAGACGGTGGTTGCTGCGGAAGCGGCGCTGCTGGAAGAATTTGCGGCATATTGCAAAGAAAATAAAATCAAGTGCATGAAGCTGCCGGTGAGTGGGGCATTCCACTCGGCGCACATGGCGCAGGCGGCGCAAAACATTGCGCAGGAAATTGCGGAGATGGATTTGAAATCACCTGCGTTTCCCATTTATGCCAATAAAACGGCACTGCCCTATGAGCAAGCGACGATGCAACAGACACTGGCGCAGCAAACGGCAAGTCCGGTGCTTTTTGAGCAAAGCATACGTAACATGATTGCGGACGGTGTGACGCGGTTTGTGGAAGTAGGGCCGGGGAGTACATTGTCGGGCTTTGTCAAGAAAATTGACAAGGAAGTTGCCGTGTGCAGTATTTCGGATACGGAAAGTTTAAGGTGAGCAGAGCCGAACACACCGTCTGAAACGCGATCTTTTCGTCCCATACTGCGTTACCCTCATTCCGGATAGCGAAGGCTATTCGGAATGAGGCTGCCTTGTCTGGAACAAAAATCTCTGCGTTTCAGGTCTCAAGATTTCTCGTCGAGAGATTTTTTCGCAGTGCAAGGCAAAGCAACGAGGTTTAGCCGTAGCTAAGCCGAGCGACTTTAACGCCGCAATGCGGGAAAAGATCCGGCGAGAAACGGTGGGGTTCGTCTCTCCTCACCTTATAGCGCCGCAATGCAGGCGCTGAAAGAATCATAACAAAAACCGAGACGATCATAGTCGGATCACAAGATAAGGGAGAACACAAATGGCAAAAACAGCAATCGTAACCGGCGCATCGCGCGGGATCGGCAAAGCAGTGGCGCTGCGTTTGGCGCAGGATGGCTACGACATCGTCATCAACTACTTGTTTGATGAGGAGGACTACCAAGGCGCAGTCGACGCATGCGCTGCGCATGGAGTCAAGGCAATCGCCATCAAAGCGGATGTTTCTGACTTTGCGCAAGTGGAAACCATGATGAAGCAAGTTGCGGCGGAGATGGGGAGCATCGATGTGCTCGTCAATAACGCAGGCATCACGCGCGACGGACTGCTGGCGCGTATGAAGGAAGATGATTTCGACGCGGTGATCAACGTCAACCTCAAGAGCGTGTTCAACTGCTGCCGCCATGCCATTTCCTATATGATGAAGCAGCGTAGCGGCAAGATCATCAATATGGCCTCGGTGGTCGGGCTGTCCGGACAAGGCGGGCAAACCAATTATGCCGCTTCCAAAGCGGGGATCATCGGTTTTACCAAGTCCCTGGCAAAAGAAGTGGGTTCGCGCAGTATCACAGTAAACGCGGTTGCGCCGGGATTTGTAGAAACCCCCATGACCGACGCAATGCCCGAAAAAGCGCGGGAAGCCGTGCTTGCCAGCATTCCGCTGGGGCGCGGTGGCACCGTAGACGACATCGCCAACACCGTAGCATACCTTGCAAGCGATGCGGCATCGTATGTGACGGGGCAGGTGTTGTCTGTGAATGGCGGGATGTACTGCTGAAAATGTGTCTTTTCGTGTATCTTGCACCTGACTGTACCGGCGGACAATTCGGCGTATGTGAAATACGCACTCATCGCCCACCGTTTTGCCTGGCGCAACCTACATCGAAAATCCATCATTTTCAGTGATGGTGGCATGGGGGAGCGGCATCCAAACTGCATCACGCTCGGAGGTGTTCAGTGGCGAAGAGGCTTAGTGGCTGGCTGGCGTAACCTACATGGAAAATCCATCATTTTCAGTGATGGTGGCATGGGGAGCGGCATCCAAACTGCATCACACTTAGTGGTGTTCAGTGGCGAAGAGGCTTAGTGGCTGGCTGGCGCAACCTGCATCGAAAATCCATCATTTTCAGTGATGATGGCAGGGGGAGCGGCATCCAAACTGCATCACACTTAGTGGTGTTCAGTGGCGAAGAGGCTTAGTGGCTGGCTGGCGCAACCTGCATCGAAAATCCATCATTTTCAGTGATGATGGCAGGGGGAGCGGCATCCAAACTGCATCACACTTAGTGGTGTTCAGTGGCGAAGAGGCTTAGTGGCTGGCTGGCGCAACCTGCATCGAAAATCCATCATTTTCAGTGATGATGGCATGGGGAGCGGCATCCAAACTGCATCACGCTCAGAGGTGTTCAGTGGCGAAGAGGCTTAGTGGCTGGCTGGCGCAACCTGCATCGAAAATCCATCATTTTCAGTGATGATGGCA
>CAYVTZ010000006.1:0-50612 GCA_964454685.1 uncultured Christensenellaceae bacterium | reverse complement strand
TCACGCTCAGAGGTGTTCAGTGGCGAAGAGGCTTAGTGGCTGGCTGGCGCAACCTACATGGAAAATCCATCATTTTCAGTGATGGTGGCATGGGCGGGTTGGTGCCAATGCGGCGCGAATGAAATACGCTCTCATTGCTTGATTTTTGGCAAAACAGAACCGGCAGGTTCATTGCACGGGGGAAGTGAAAAAGCGGTTTTGATGCGACCTGCGTCGAAACTGCATCCTTTTCAGAGGATAACATGGGTGGGCTGGTTGGCAATGCGGCGCGAGTATGCGTGAGCGAAGTGTAACGGAAAGCACCCTTCCATGCATGCATTGGGAAGAAATAGACACAGGAGGAAACATGGCAAGAAGAGTTGTTGTAACAGGAATGGGCGCGCTTGCGCCGAACGGCAACAGTGTGAGTGAAATGTGGGAGAACACCAAAAATGGAGTTTCCGGCATTACGGCACTGACAAAGGCGACAGCGGAGGATTTGCCGGTGCATTTTGCGGGACAGCTGCAAAACCTCGATCTGCTCAACTATTTGGATAAAAAGGAAATTCGTCGCTATGATGAGTACTGCCAATATGGCGTGATTGCCGGAGACATGGCAATGGCGGATGCGGCGTTTGGCAATCAGATGCCGAATGTGGAGCGCTTTGGTACGCTGATCGGCAGCGGCATTGGCGGTCTCAAGACCAGCCAAACCGAAATCACCAAGATGAATGAAAAGGGTTGGCGGCGTGTGAATCCTTTGCTGGTGCCCATGATGATTTCCAATATGGCTTCCGGCAATTTAGCGCTCAAGCATGGCTTGAAGGGATACAGCACAAGCATTGTGACGGCTTGCGCTTCCGGCACACACGCCATTGGCGACGCATACCGACTCATCAAGCATGGGTATATGGACGCAATGCTGGCGGGCGGTGCGGAAGCCCCCATTGTGATGCTTTCGATCGCGGGATTTTTGGGATTGCAGGCGCTTTCCAAATCCGAGGACATCAATCGCGCGTCTATCCCGTTTGACGCGGATCGCAACGGATTTGTCATCGGTGAGGGTGCGGGGATTCTCGTACTAGAAGAATATGAACACGCGAAGGCGCGTGGGGCGAAAATTTACGCGGAAATAAGCGGATACGGTGCGACGAGTGACGCATACCACATGACGGCGCCCGATCCGGAAGGCGACGGGTGCGCACGCGCCATGCGGCTTGCGATGGAAGAAGCGGGCGTACAGCCCGATGACGTGGGATATATCAACGCGCACGGCACGTCCACCGAGCTGAACGACAAGACTGAGACGCTTGCCATCAAAAAGGCGTTGGGCGAAGAAGCGGCGTACAAGACCCCGGTATCTTCCACGAAGTCGATGACGGGACACCTTTTGGGTGCTGCCGGTGGCATTGAGGCGATTTTCAGCATTTTGGCGATGCGAGACAGCTTTTTGCCGCCCACCATCAATTATCAGGTGGCGGATGCGGATTGCGATCTGGACATTGTGCCCAATCAGGGTAGAAGCGCGCAGATTTCTGTTGCGATGAGCAATTCGCTCGGCTTTGGCGGGCATAACGGTACTTTATTATTCACAGCGATTTAAGGTGGGGAGAGACGAATCCCGCCGTTTCTTGCCGGATCTTTTCTTGCATTGCTGTGTGAAAGTCGCTCGGCTTAGCTGTGGCTAAACCTCGTTCCCTTGCAAATGGTACATTTGCAAGCCGCAACTCGTGCGGCGATAAGGATAGGGGCTATCTTTGTTTTGTATGATTGACGAATGGTATGCGCTATGCGGCATGAGCATAACATAGTACGGGGCAAAAAGACCGCGCTTCAGGCGGTGTAAAGGACTCGCCTTAACTTAACGCAGGCAATGACCTGTTTTTGCAAGTTGCTTGCTTATGCGATGGATACCCAAAATTTGAACTTTTGACAAATTGCTATAAAAAATTGGACTGATATGGAGGGTTTAACGTGGACTTACAATCGGTATTAAAACTGCTCAAGTCCGTGGAATGCACGGAATGGAACAAACTGGAGATCAATGACGGCGAATTCAGCCTCAAGCTGGAGCGTGGCCTGGAAAACAAGGAAACCGTCTATGTTTCCGCTCCGAGCGCGCCGGTGGCAGGTGCTTACGCGCCGCCGATGGCAATGCCCGCTCCGGCTGCGCCGGTTGCTGCTGCGCCTGCGGAAGCGGTGGCTCCTGCAAACGCGCCGGTGGAGGCAACGGACAATGCCATTGAAATTTCTTCACCGCTGGTGGGTATTTTCCACAAGCTTTCGGATGGCAAAAACATCAAAATTGGCGACAAGCTTAAAAAAGGTGAACTGCTCTGCCATGTAGAGGCAATGAAGCTGATGAACGAGATTACCATGCCGGAAGACGGCGAGATCACGTGGATCGCTTGTGACGAAGGGGACGCCGTGGAATACGGTCAGATGCTCTTCAAATATGTATAGAGGTAAAAACGCATGGCATTGATGACACAAGAGGACATCAAGAAAATCATTCCGCACCGCGATCCGTTCTTGTTTTTGGACGAGATCTTGGAATGTGAAGTCGGCAAAAAAACGGTGGCGCTTTGGCGCATTCGTGAGGATTTGTTCTGCTTTCAAGGGCATTTCCCCGGCAATCCCATTCTGCCCGGCGTACTGATTACCGAGGCGCTGGCGCAGGCGGGCGCGGTGGCGATTTTGCAGATGGAGAAATTCCAAAACCGCTTGGCGGTGTTTGGCGGAATTGACAAGGTACGCTATCGCGGCATGGTCAAACCCGGCGACGACCTGATTTTGGAGACGGAAATGCTCAAGCTGACCTCCATGGGCGGCACAGGTAAGGTGCGCGCAAGTGTGGAGGGTAAGACGGTTTGCGAGGGAGAGATTTTGTTCTTCCTGGTGAAGCAGGAGCAATAAGAGAAGCGGAGAAGAATATGATTCAAAAGGTTTTAATTGCAAATCGCGGCGAGATTGCCGTGCGCGTGATTCGCGCTTGCAGAGAAATGGGCATTCAGACGGTGGCGGTCTATTCCACAGCGGATGCAACGGCGCTGCATGCGCAGCTTGCCGACGAGGCGATCTGCATTGGTCCGCCCGCGCCCAAGGACAGCTATTTGAATTCCTTTGCGATCCTTTCGGCGGCGACGACCTCCGGCGCGGATGCGATTCATCCGGGGTATGGATTTTTGTCCGAGAACTCGAAGTTTGTGCGCATGTGCCAAAAGAGTAAGATCGTATTCATTGGACCCAGTGCCGAGGCAATGGAAAAGATGGGGGATAAGCTGATGGCGCGGCGCATCATGACGGATGCGCAGGTGCCGGTGATTCCCGGATCTTTGGATGCGCTCAAGGACGCGAAGGACGCCAAGGTGATCGCGAAGAAGGTGGGGTACCCCGTTATGATCAAGGCATCCAACGGCGGCGGCGGCAGAGGTATCCGCAAAGTGAACAAGGAAAGCGAGATCGAGGAAGCTTTTTCCGCTGCGCAAAAAGAGGCGGTGGCGGCATTTGGCGACGGTACGTTATATATGGAAAAGTGCATTGAGGATGCGCGGCACATTGAAGTGCAGATTATGGCGGACAAGCACGGCAACGCAGTGCATTTTTTTGAACGCGAGTGCTCCTTACAGCGCAGAAATCAGAAGGTGATGGAGGAAGCGCCCAGCGTTGCGCTCTCGATGGAAAAGCGTATGGAGATCGGTGATGCGGCGGTGCGCGCTGCCAAGGCATCCGGCTACAACAGCGCCGGTACCATTGAATTTTTGCTGGACGAAAAGGGCAACTACTACTTCATGGAGCTGAATGCGCGTGTGCAGGTAGAGCATCCGGTGACGGAGATGATTACCGGAATGGATATCCTATACGAACAGATTATGGTGGAAAACGGCAGACCGCTGCCATACACGCAAGAGGACATTCGTTTGAACGGCTACGCAATCGAGTGCCGCATCAATGCGGAGGATCCGTCCCGCAATTTCATGCCTTCCATTGGCACGGTAAATGTGGTACACTTTCCGGGAGGGCCGGGTGTGCGGTTTGACACTGCGATTTATTCGGGATACAAAATTCCGCCCAACTATGACAGCATGATCGGCAAGCTGATTGTGCATGCGCCCACCCGCGACATGGCAATGGCCAAGATGCGCGCGGCGCTTTCGGAGCTGGTGGTGGACGGTGTGGAATCCAATGTGGATTTTCAACTGGATCTGCTGCATCACGAGGATGTGATCGCGGGGAGATTGGATACGGGTCTCGTAGCACGGATCATGGACAGACTGCCCGAAAACGCGTAGGCGCAGTTTCCTTCGAAAGATCATTAAAGGAAGGTTACAGCCGCGATCGTGCCGCTTGACGCGAAAGTTATGCCTTGGAATTCAGGCAAATCTTTTGCGCAGGAAGATTCAAGCGGATGCTTGCGTTTTTGTGGCGAGGGCATCGTGAAGCGCGCTCTGCAAGGATTCCAACTGTAAAGCATCGCCTGCGTGTGGGCGGGAGGTAAAGCTTGAAGATGTGGAATGACGAGACTTGCACACTTTCAACCCTGTCTGCTTTGAGCATATTGTGCTCAAACACCTTTATGGAGGGATAACATGGGACTGTTTTCCAAAAAGAAAAAAGAAGTGACGATGCGGATTTACCGCACCAACCAACAAGCGTATATTCCCGAGGACACGGAGCTTTCCTTTGAGGAGGAATTGCAGATTTTACCCGTGATTCCGGCAAACCCTGCGGCGCAGACCGAGGAAGTACACGAGGGCTTGTGGGAAAAGTGCTCCAGTTGTGGCAGTGTGATCTATTCGGATGATCTGCTGTCTAATTTAAGCTGCTGCCCTGCTTGCGGACATCATTTCCGCTTGAGTGCGCGCCAGCGCATTTTATACACGGTGGACGAAGGTTCCTTTGAGGAGATCAATGAAAAGCTGATCGGCAAGAACCCACTGGATTTTCCCGCATACGAGAAAAAATTGCAGGCACAGCGTGCGTTTACCAACGAAAACGAGGCCATTGTAACGGGCACGTGCACCATTGAGGGTGAGCCGTGTGTGATTGCGGTGATGGATGGATATTTTATGATGGGTTCCATGGGCGCGGCGCTGGGTGAGAAGTTTACACTGGCGGCGGAGCTTGCCATTGAAAAAAAGCTGCCGTTTGTGACCTTTACCGTTTCGGGCGGCGCGCGGATGCAGGAAGGCCTGATTTCGCTGATGCAGATGAGCAAGACCAGCGCGGTGCTGGGCAAGCTGGACGAGGCGGGATTGCTGTATCTGGTGGTGCTGACAGACCCGACGACGGGCGGCGTGACCGCGAGCTTTGCCATGCTGGGAGATGTGACGCTTGCCGAGCCGAATGCGACCATTGGATTTGCGGGGCGGCGCGTGATTGAGCAAACGGTGAAGCAGATTTTGCCGCAGAATTTCCAACGCGCAGAATTTTTACAGGAAAAAGGCTTTGTGGATAAAATTGTGCCGCGCAGCGAGATGAAGCAGACGCTGGCAACGATTTTGCGGCTGCACAAAGGAGGAAATGCGAAATGAGCGAAAAACGCACGGCATGGGAAGTAGTGCAATTAGCGCGCGACCCGAAACGTCCGACTTCCAAATATATCATCGAGCATATTGTGGACGACTTTTTAGAGCTGCACGGCGACAAATTATATGCGGACGATGCGGCGATCATCGGCGGAATCGGCACCATTGACGGGGTGGCGGTGACGGTGATCGGGCAGGAAAAGGGCGTGGACATCCGCGATAAGGCGTACCGTAACTTTGGATGCGCGCATCCGGAAGGATATCGGAAATCTTTGCGGCTGATGCGGCAGGCAGAGAAGTTTGGGAGACCGCTGGTTTGCATCGTAGATACACAAGGCGCGTTCTGTGGCGTGGGCGCCGAGGAGCGCGGCATGGGCGAGGCGATTGCGCGGAACCTGTTGGAGCTTTCGCGGTTGAAGGTACCGGTGGTTGCGGTGCTGATTGGCGAGGGCGGCAGCGGCGGCGCGCTGGCGCTGGCGGTTTCTGACCGACTGGCGATGCTGGAAAATTCGGTGTACTCCATTTTGTCGCCGGAAGGATTCTCCAGCATTTTATGGAAGGACAATTCCCGTGCGGCGGAGGCAGCGCAGTTGATGCGTATGACGGCGCGCGAAGTATACGATATGGGACTGATTGACACCGTGATCGAGGAGCCTGAAGGTGGTGCGTTTGCGGACGATGGGGGCGCGTTTGCGCAGACCGTGAAGCAGTACATCAGCAAGTGCATCGGCGAACTGAATCCGCTGCCCACAGAAGAATTGCTGGAAAAGCGGTACGCGCGTATTCGCGCGTTCGGGCAGGAATACACCAGAAAAATGAAATGATAAGAAAGCCCCGGCATATTCTGCTGGGGCGGTTTTTTATAGAAGGCATGGATGCGTGTCTGCGGAAAAATGACCAAACGAATCCGGTTTTGTTGATGCGTCGTTAAACGCATCCAAGGCAAAGCGGTGCATTCAGCCGCCAAGCAGCATAATGCGAGATGCGCGGCATCCGTGCTGTGTTTTGCTACACCCGCGATCACGGTGTTGCGGAAGAATCAGCCAAGCGAACGCGATGTAAGATTGCAGGTGCGGGGCGAAGCCAAGAGGCAGGAGAGCTGCGGCGTATTTGCAGGCACGGCAGAATCGAAAGGCGTGAAAATGCCCATTCCAGCGAGAAGAGACATAACAACGGTTGGTTGGGTTTTGAAAAAGCAGGCGAACAGCGGGGAATTGGCAGCGGTTGTGCGCTTGCGAATTTTTACGTTTTATATAAAATCGGGATCAATTTTGTAAGAAAACAAATTATAATATCGTGTTTTCTTGAAAAGAACAGTGCAAGAAATGGAGTGAATAAAATGAAAACTTATATTTGCAGAGTCTGTACACACGTGTTTGCGGTGGAGGATTCGCTGTGTGCGACGGGGAATGTGACCTGCCCGGTATGCGGGCAGTTTGCGGTGGAGCAGCGAAAGCAGGAAGAGACGTTTGCGCTTGCGCCGCAAAGTCCGCTGGAATACCCGCGGGAGTATTACCGTGAAGATCCCAATGTGAGATATATGGACGAAATACACCGTATGGCGGTGACGGGCAGACCCATCATTGAAGCGATGGGCACACAAATGCCTATGCCTGACTGGGACAGCATCATATTACTGGGATGCCAGCTGGACCCGCCGCCGCTGGATGAGCATGAGACGATTGTGACGACGACAGTGATCGGCAAACACGCGGTGAAGCCTCTGGTGCTGGAAAATCCGGTGTTTGTCTCCCACATGTCGTTTGGCGCGCTTTCGCGTGAGGCGAAAGTGGCACTGGCAAAGGGAAGCGCGCTTGCCAAAACGGCAATGTGCAGCGGCGAGGGCGGCATTTTGCCGGAGGAAATGCAATCGGCGTATCGGTACATCTTTGAATATGTGCCCAACCGTTACAGTGTGACACCGGAGAACCTGAAGAATGCGGATGCGATCGAAATTAAGATTGGGCAGGGTACCAAGCCGGGCATGGGCGGGCATCTGCCGGGAGATAAGGTGACAGAGGAGATTGCGCAGGTGCGGAAAAAGCCGGTCGGGCAGGACATCATCAGCCCTTCCAAATTTCATGACATAAGCAGCAAGATGGAGCTGAAAGAGCTGGTGGACATGCTGCGCATGGCATCCGAGGGCAGACCCATCGGCATTAAAATTGCCGCAGGACGGTTGGAGCAGGATCTTGCGTTTTGCGTGTATGCGCAACCGGACTTTATTACGATTGACGGGCGCGGCGGTGCGACAGGCGCGAGCCCCAAGATCATCCGCGAATCGACCAGCATTCCGACCATTTATGCGCTGCATCGTGCGCGCAAGTTTTTGGATGAAGCGGGTGTGGACATTGATCTTATCATTACGGGGGGGCTGCGTGTGGCATCCGACTTTGCAAAAGCATTGGCGATGGGCGCGGACGCGGTGGCAGTGGCGACGGCTGCTCTGATGGCGGCGGGCTGCCAGCAATACCGCATTTGTGGCAGCGGCAAATGTCCGGTGGGCATTGCGACGCAAGACCCGGAGCTGCGCAAGCGGCTGGACGTGGAGATTGCAGCGCAGCGTGTGGCGAACTATTTAAACTGTACGCTCGAGGAGTTGAAAACCTTTGCGCGCATTACGGCGCACCGAGATTTACATGAGTTGAGCGAAGAGGACTTGTGCACGATCAGCCGCGAGATCTCGGAATATACAGGGATACGGCATGCGTGAGAAGAAGCGACAACTTGCCAAAATCACGTGTTGTTTTTGGATGTGAAAACGGGAAAGGAAAGCAATGAAGAGAGTTTTTTTGTGTGGAATTGTTCTGGTTTTGATGGTTGCGGTTGTAGTTACGGGGTGCTCTGCCAACACGGCAACCTGTCTTGTGAACGAGGCAATCCCGCAGGATGTGAGAAGCCAAAACAACGCACTGAACGAAAAGACGATACAGGCGGCGAAAAACAAGGATTTTGAAGCCTTTCGCCCTTTGTTTTGCACGGAGGTATTGCAGCAGGGAGAAGAGGCAGAGCAGAACCTGCAATCGGCCATGATTCTTGATGATCTGCAGCAGATGGATCAGTATTATATCCGGTTTGCAAAAAAAGACAATACACAGCTGACATTTTCAAAGGATGTGGGCAACCCGGAATATCTATTCAACCTTTGGGCGGCCGCAGAGGAAGTGTTGGTAACTTTTTCGACTGCTTCAAGCGGTATATTTACGCAGGTTATCATACAAGTGAATGTGCTGGAGGACGGGCAGTGGAAGTTATACAGACTGATTACGGACGACTATGCCTATCATGGAATGAAAGCACCCGAAATCTATGAGGAAATGTTAAAGATGCAACAGCAGAATATGACGGTTGTTGCAGGGTGCTACGGAAGCTATCTATCGCAAGTTTTAATGCCGGGCGGCCTGATGTATTATCCGAACCACAACGATATGCAGAAACTGGCTCAGACAGCATTAAAAGCAGCACAAGAACAGTTTCCTGAGCCGAAAATGGTGGAAACGGCAAAGGGAAATGTGGAAGTTATGTATATTAATCCTGTATCTACGCTAGCGGGACTCGTTTGCGAAATACGGTATGTGACAGAAATTTCGATCAGTGACGAAGCAGAACAATCAGAGCTGGCCTATGCACTGGAAGAGGTTATTGACGAGGTGTTCCCCGGGCTGACCACGCATTTTGATGGGCTGTACATGCAAGCATTTAATGAGAGGCCAAGTGACCCGCAAAAGCAATACTCGGCTTATACTTTGTACATTGAGGAAAATTGGGCACTGTGATACGAGAAGCCGCATGCTGACGCACAATGCGATTGCGTAAATTTTTTCGCGTTTCGGGTGATGCCACGCCGCAACCCTGAACTTGATTGCGGCCACTTGCAAGAAAGTGTGCATTTATTTGCTTGAACTTAAAGCGCCTTTATTCAATTAAAAATCTGCGGATAGCAAAAGCAATGACTGCCCAGCCACAAAAAAAGAATGCAGAAAAAATTTCTTCTGCATTCTTCGTTGCGGATGATATTGCTTTCCGGTATCCTGCGTTACAACGTTACCCAAGAGCCGCCGGCTTCGCTGCTGTCTACGCACTTGTTGAAAAACTCCACGCCATCGATGCCCATTTGCAGCGTTGGATATCCATAGTCTTCCTCGACCACGGTTTTCCCTTCCAGTTTGTCGCTCAGCGCTGTTGCAAAGTCCTTATAGATATTGGCAAACGCCTCGGTCAGACCTTCCGGATGGCCGCAGGGTACGCGGACGTATTTTTTTGCCGTATCCGAAAGATAGCCACAGCCGCGCGAATAGATGCGCGGGGGCTCTGAGCGCAGGGAAACTTTGAGATAGTTGTTTTCCTCCTGCACAAATTCCAGTGTGCCTTTATCGCCAAAGATACGCACCTTGAGGGCGTTATCAAAGCCGATGGCAACTTGCGACGTCCAGTACATGCCGGTTGCGCCGCCCTTGAACTTCACGAGCACTTCTACGTTGTTATCCAGCACGCCGCCCTGCCCAAACACATCGAGATTGCAGCAAAGTCTGTCGATCTCAAGACCGGTGACATAATTGACCCAATTTTCAATGTGCGTGCCAAGATCTGCCACGCATGCGCCCCGCCCGGAAAGCTTGGGATCTGCGCGCCAGGGCTTGCTGTCTTCCGTGATGGATTCCAGCGCGTCCAGCAGCCAATCCTGCGGATATTCCGCGATGACCATACGTACAGTTCCAATCACGCCCTGACGGAACAGCTCGCGTGCTTCGCGCGCCATAACGTGTCCGGTATAGGTATATGTAACGGCAAACAGGCATCCGTTTTCTTTGGCGATGCGCTTGAGGTCTTCGCCCTCTTCCACGGTAAAGCAGAGGGGCTTTTCGCACGCAACACTGATGCCTTGCTCGAGAAATGCCTTTGCAGCAGGATAGTGAAAGCGGTTGGGAGTAACGATGGTGACCCAATCCACCTTATCTGCGCGTGCGCCTTCCTTCTGTGCCATTTCCTCAAATGTCATATAATTGCGGTCAGGGTCTATGGCAAACTCTTTGCCTGCCTGAATGATCTCTTCCTCGATATTGGAAAAGCATCCGGCCACCAGTTGCGCGTTATCGTTGAGGCGAATTGCCGCGCGATGCACAGCGCCGATGAATGCACCGGGGCCGCCGCCCACCATGCCATAACGTAATTTTCGATTCAAACCAGCCATTTGAAACCTCCTTGATCTTTGTTTCTCTTGATTTTGATGCGTAACATATAAAAACAGATAATTTAATTTTACAAAATCGCCGGGCATTTTGCAAGGCGCAATTCTGCGAATGAATGCGACATATTTGCTTTTTTGCAGTGATAGTTATGCTTTCTTGCGTTTTTTGGGGAGCGGTGTAACAGGCTCTAAAATCGCTGTAATTTCTCTTGCGAGGGCGGCGTTGTCGATATCCAGTATGTAATGCTCCTTTGCGCCGTCATAGGGAAAACCGGTTTCCGCATCCTGCAAAAGCGGCGCAACACAATCCAACATTTTCACAAACACGGTTTCATCGCAGACGAGCAGAATGGGTTTATCGTTGACATAGACCATATATTCGCCAAACATCTTGCGGTAGCGCACGACGCCGACGCCTGCGATCTGATCGCAGACAAATTCAATATATTCCTGAGATGTTGCCATTCGATGATTCTCCTCAACTTATGATACGTCTACGCCAAATTTTACACCGCAAACTTGAAAAAAGCAACCACTTCCACTATAATAATAGCAGAAATGAGGCAAGCATGGCATTGAGCATTGCGCCGCTGTTTAGCGGCTCAAAGGGGAACTGCATTTATGTGGGTACCGAAAACGCCGGCGTACTGGTGGACGCGGGTTTTTCTTGTGTGCGCATTCAAACAGAACTGAAAAAAGCGGGACTGAGCATGGAGCAAATTCGCGGTATTGTGGTGACGCATGAGCACAACGACCACATTGCAGGGCTGGGCGCGACCTCGCGCAAGTACAACATCCCCGTCTATGCCAATGCGCAGACATGGGAGCAGATTCATGCGAAGGCAGGGGAGATCGACCGCAGCAACATGCGTGTGATCGAGGAAGAAGATTTTTTTATTCAAGATTTGTGTGTGCAGCCATTTAAAATATCGCATGACGCGGCGCGCCCCTTTGGATATTCTATCTCCGCCGGAAACAAAAAGGTCAGCATCATGACTGATCTTGGCAAGGTGACGGAGCATATATACGGTGTGGCGGAAGGATCATCCATTGTGCTGCTGGAATCCAATCACGATGTGGGGATGTTGCAGATGGGGAAATATCCGTATGCGCTCAAACAGCGCATTTTATCCACAAAGGGGCATCTTTCCAACGAGGATGCGGCGGTGGCGGCATTCCGGCTGGCGACGCTGGGCGTAAAGGGGATCTTGCTGGGACACATCTCGGAAAACAATAATTTTGAAAAGCTCGCCTACCAGACGGTAAGCGGATATTTGGAGCAGAACGGCGTTAAGGTGGGGCGGCACATTGCGCTTGCGGTTGCCTCGCAGCGTTGCGATGGCGGAGCAAAGGTGTATACGATCGAATGAAAGTGCGCGTGGTGTGTGTCGGAAAAATGAAGGATGATTACTTTGCGAAGGCGCAGGCAGAGTATGTGAAAATGCTGTCACGCTTTTGTGATGTGATTATCGAGGAGCTTGCTGACGAGCCTTTGACCAATGTGCGTGGCGAAAAGGCGGAGCGTACCGTCAAGGAGGCGGAGGGGCAGCGCATTTTAGCGCGGCTTTCCGGGTTTGTGATTTGCTGCGACGTGCAGGGCAAACGGATGACCTCGGAAATGTTTGCCGAAAAGATTTCCGCCGTCATGCTGGACGGGGGATCGGAACTTTGCTTTGTGATCGGCGGCTCGCTGGGGCTATCGCAAGCGGTGTTGGAGCGGGCAAATTGGAAGTTGTCCTTTTCGGACATGACGATGCCGCACCGGTTGTTTCGCGTGGTGCTGCTGGAGCAGGTTTTTCGCGCGTTTAAGATACTGAATCGGGAGACATATCATAAATAATTCAGCGCATTGATAGGCGTGACCGGTCGAAAACGGCATGCTGAACATGCACTGCGATGCAGGAGGGAAAGACACATGGAGCATTTGATACCGGTTTTAGACATTGCGACAACCTGTTTGTACGTGATCTCGATCATCATATTGCTGTGGGGCGTAGTGATTTCGGTGAAGGATTTTCTGATTTCACATTTGCAACGGAGCAGCAAGATTGAGCGACTGGAAAAGATGCAGAAAAACAAGATTCATCTAGGCGGGTACATCCTGCTGAGCTTAGAAATCTTGATTGTGGCGGACATCATTGAATCGATCTTGCGCCCGACGCTGGAGGACATCATTCGCCTTGCGGCGATTGTTACGATACGTACCGTGATTTCCTATTTTCTGAACAAGGAAATCCGGGATGCGCAGGGGTGGAACGAGAAAAAGGAAAAATGACATCGTGACCCCGCAGGAGAAATACATGACCAAAATGACCCGTTCGATCTGCGTGCTGCTGTGCCTGCTGGCGCTTGTTTTGTTGGCAGGCTGCACCGCAAAGCCGCTTGCATCGGCGCTTTCTGTGTTGAGGCAGAACAGCGAAATGCCGCAACAGGAGCCTATGATGACGCCGGAACCTACGTTTACACCGGAGCCGACCCCCGCCGCAACGCCGGAGCCGACTGCAACGCCGGAGCCGTCCCCCGCTGCAACGCCGCGTACGCAGCCCACGTTGACGGTCGAGCAAACCGTATTTGAAAGCATGGAAATCCCCGACGAAGTTTTTGCGCGCATGCAGGGGAAGTCATACCCGGACACGTGCAAAGTACCTCGTGCGGACTTGCGCTATCTGCGTATGTCCTATGTGGATTTTAATGGCGAACCGCAGTTGGGTGAAATGGTGGTGAACCAAGTGATTGCAGAAGATGTTCTGGACATTTTCCGGCAGCTTTACGCGGCAAAATTCCCCATCGAGAAGATGCGGCTGATTGACGATTATGATGCGGTGGACGAAGCATCCATGGCGGACAACAATACTTCCGCCTTTTGCTTTCGCTATATCAACAATACAACGCAGTTCTCCAATCATGCAGCGGGGATGGCGGTGGACATCAACCCGCTGTACAATCCCTTTATCAATGGAAATTATTTTGAGCCTAAGGCTGCGGAGCCGCACCTCGACCGTTCGCAGGATCTGATACATTATATTGATGCGGAAGATTTGGTGGTGCAGCTTTTTAAAGAAAAAGGGTTTGTTTGGGGCGGAGACTTTTCCGGACGGAAGGACTATCAGCACTTTCAGATGAAAAATAATCTGTATCAGGATTTGCAGGGATAAGACAGGCGGCGCAATCGGTCTATCCAAGCGCACAAAACTGTGGTAAAATATTATATTATGCTTATGCCAAGTAAGGAGAGACACATGGCAAGAAATTTTATTCAGGAGATTATTGATGCGGATTTGGCGCGCGGGACTGTTACGGAAGTTGTGACACGCTTTCCGCCCGAACCGAATGGATATCTGCACATTGGACACGCGAAGGCGATTTGCCTGAACTTTGGACTGGCGCGAGAATACAGCGGACGGTGCAACCTGCGCTTTGACGACACCAATCCGGTGAAGGAAGATCAGGAATATATCGACTCCATCAAGCGCGACATTGAGTGGCTGGGTTTTACATGGAGCGAGGAATTATACGGATCGGATTATTTTCAGTTCATGTATGACTGCGCGGTAACGCTGATTCAAAAGGGATTGGCATATGTGGATGATTTGACGGCGGAGCAGATGCGCGAATATCGCGGAACACTGACGCAGCCGGGCAAGGAGAGCCCGTACCGCAATCGCAGTACGGAAGAAAATCTGGACTTGTTTGCGCGCATGAAGGCGGGAGAATTTGCGGACGGGGAGAAGATTTTGCGCGCTAAGATCGACATGGCGTCGCCCAATGTGAATTTGCGAGACCCTGCGATTTTCCGCATCGTACACGCGGAGCACCATCGCACGGGCGGCGACTGGGTGATCTATCCGATGTATGACTTTGCGCATCCGCTTGAGGACTATATCGAGCGAGTGACGCATTCCATTTGCACGATGGAATTTGAGGATCACCGCCCGCTGTATGACTGGGTGCTGCAACACGTGACGGATGGGCAGAATCTGCCGCATCAGTATGAATTTGCGCGGCTGAACCTGACCAATACGGTCATGAGCAAGCGTTATTTGAAGGCGCTGGTGGACAACGGTACGGTAACGGGGTGGGATGATCCGCGGATGCCCACCATCAGCGGGGTGCGCCGCCGCGGGTATACGCCGGAAGCGATTCGTGATTTCTGCGAGCGCATTGGCGTGGCAAAGGCCAATTCCGAGGTGGACGTGCGGTTGCTGGAGCACTGTGTGCGCGAGGACTTGAACGCAAAAGCGCCGCGTATGATGGCGGTGCTGCGCCCGCTGAAGCTGACGATTGAAAACTATCCGAATGGGCAATCGGAAACCTTGATTGCACAGGATATGCCGGACGGGGAGCAGACGCACGAGGTGCCGTTCTCCAAGCATTTGTACATCGAGCAGGAGGACTTCATGGAGGAAAAGCCCAACAAGAAGTATTTCCGCTTGTATGTGGGTGGAGAAGTGCGGCTGAAAAATGCGTATATCATCCGCTGCGAGCGCTGTGTGAAGGACGGGGACGGCAATGTTGTCGAGGTCATTTGTTCCTATGACAAAACGACCAAATCCGGGGGAGAGAACAGCGGCAAAAAGGTAAAAGGGACGCTGCACTGGGTGGAAGCCGAAACGGCGGTGCCTGCAACGGTGCGGCTGTTGGACTACCTGTTTTTGTTGCAGGAGGACGGGAGCTATGCGCCCAACCCGAATTCGATGGAAGTGCTGGAACACGCATGGTGCGAGCCGCACGTGAGAACCGCGAAGGCGGGGGATTCTTTCCAGTTTTTGCGGCAGGGGTATTTTTGCATGGATGCCGAAGGCAGCGGAGCGCATCCGGTGTTTAACCAGGTTGTGGGGTTGCGGGATAGCTATAAGCCGGAGTGAGGAGAAAAAATATGGAAATTAGAACAAGATTTGCGCCCAGCCCGACGGGCTATCTGCATATTGGCGGGTTGCGTACCGCGCTGTACGCCTATTTGTTTGCCAAGCAGCAGGGCGGAAAATTTATTTTACGCATTGAGGACACCGACCGCGGACGACTGGTGGATCAGGCGACGGAGATTATTTATCGCACGTTGCGCGATACCGGTTTGATCTATGACGAAGGGCCGGATGTAGGCGGGCCGTGCGGGCCGTATATCCAATCTGAACGGCAGGAAATTTACAAAGAGTATGCGCAAAAATTGGTGGATTGCGGCGCGGCATATTATTGCTTCTGCACCAAAGAACGGCTGACCGAATTGCGGGAAAGCTGCGAGAGCAAGGGCGTGCAATACAAATACGACAAGCACTGCATGAGCCTTTCCAAAGAGGAAATTGCGCAGCGCATTGCGGCGGGAGAACCGTATGTGATTCGTCAAAACATCCCGACAGAGGGAGAGACCACCTATCATGATTTGGTGTACGGCGAGATTAGCGTGCCCAATTCGGACATGGAGGACAACATTCTGCTGAAATCGGACGGATATCCCACGTACAATTTAGCGAATGTGGTGGACGATCATTTGATGAGTATTTCGCACGTGATTCGCGGGATCGAATATCTTTCTTCCACGCCCAAATACAATTTGCTGTATGAAGCGCTGGGCTGGGAAGTGCCGCAGTACATCCATCTGCCGCCGGTGATGCGCGACAAACAGCACAAGCTGTCCAAGCGGCATGGCGACGCCTCTTATGAAGATTTTATCGAGAAGGGATACCTTTCGGGTGCGGTGCTGAATTATATTGCGCTGCTGGGGTGGAGCCCGGAGGGGACGCAGGAGATTTTTATACTGGAAGAGCTGACGCAGGCGTTTGACCTCTCGCACATCAGCAAATCGCCCGCGATTTTTGACAATGAAAAATTGCGCTGGATGAACGGAGAATACATTCGTGCCTTGAGCGAGGAAGTGTTCATTGAACTGGCAATGCCGTACTTTACGCAGGCGATTGAACCGCAGAAATTTGATTTGGCGCTGATTGCAAAGCTGATTCAGCCGCGGTTGGAAGTGCTGACCGAGATTCCGGAAAAGCTTTTGTTTTTGGCGCAGATGCCGGATTATGACGTGGAGCTGTTCACGCACAAGAAGATGAAGAGCACGCCGCAAAGCGCGCTGGAGCTTTTGAAGCAGGCATATCCGGTGATGGAGCAAACGGAATACAGCGAAACTGCGCTGCATGATGCGCTGATGCAGCTGGTTCAGCAACTGGGCATTAAGAACGGACAGCTTTTGTATCCGCTGCGCATTGCAATCAGCGGCACGGCTGTGACACCGGGCGGCGCGATTGAGATTGCGGCGCTGCTGGGCAGGGAAGAAACTTTGAAGCGGCTGCGAGAAAGCATGGAAAAACTGGAACGGCTGCCGAAGGGGTGAGGCATAATTGATAGAGTGAAAGAGCAAGCACTTCGTAGGGAGGGGAAAAGTCGCCGTGCGGAGTGCTTTTGCATCAGCGCGGGCACAAGCGCCGGACATTGATACAAACGGCGCAGGATTGTTCTTGAGTTCCGGCTGTGCGATGGGTTATAATACTCCTGAAGAGAATTTTTGCGGCGTTGATTGAGGCTGCAAAGGAATTTGGAACCGTGGAACGGTTGGCATCGCAATGATGTGACGGCGGAGGAGTACGCGTTCCCGCGGTGGAAAGGGAAGGAAACATGATAGTAGGTTTTGGAGAGATTTTGATTGATTTTACCCCAATGGGAAAAGGCCCGATGGGGAACCCTGCAATGGAGATGAACACGGGCGGCAGCCCGCTCAACTGCATGGCGGCGGCGGCAAAGCTGGGCGGCGAGACACAGTTCATCGGGATGCTGGGACAGGATTTGTTTGCAGACCTCATCACCAAGGCGATGCAGCAGGCGAACATCGGCATACAGTCGCTACGCCGCACCGATAAAGCGCCCACCACGCTTGCTTTTGTGGCGCTGGACGAGAGTGGAGAGAGGCAGTTTTCCTTCATTCGAAATCCGGGCGCGGACTTGCTCATCGAATTTGCGGATGTAGATTTATCCGTATTTGACCGCGCAAAAGCGTTTCATTTCAGCGGACTTGCCATGTGCGGCGAACCATCGCGCACCACGACGATGCAACTGGCGGAGTATGCCAAAAGCAAAGGCATTCCCGTATCGTACGATCCCAATTATCGAGAGCCGCTTTGGAATGATGAACAGACTGCCATCCACTGGATGAAAAAGGGAATTGAGTATGCGGACATCGTGAAAATTTCGGACTATGAAGTGGAGCTGGTGTTTGGATATGGCCCCGATGATTACAAACGTGCGGCACAGGAAATTCTGGACATGGGCGCTTCCACCGTGCTTGTGACCTGTGGCAAGGACGGTGCGCTGTATGCAACCCAAGAGGAATGTGGCTTCAGCGCAGGAAACAATGTGGAAGTTGCGGATACCACGGGATGCGGCGACGCCTTTTTGGGCGCGTATCTGTATGGATTGCTGTACGAAGATATGAACATGGCGCAGCGCGTGGCGTATGCCAATCAGGTGGCGGCGCTGTGTGCGACCAAGAAAGGCGGATTGCCTGCGATGCCCACCAAGAAGGAAGTGGCACAATATTTTGCGGTGAAATAATCGCATAAGCACGAACAATAGGAATCCGGTCCGGACGCAAAAAATGCGACGGATCGGATTTTTTTATGCGCATTTATGCAAGGCTGTGGGTGCGGAACGGTGGGACGTGGAAGTCGAGGGGCAAGCCTAACCGGTGAAGCGACATCGGCGGTAAACCACGCGAAGGCGAAAAAAGAGCGAGGTGCGCGCGAGAATGCACGACTGCAACGATTTTGTAACGGTGCGCAAAATATAATGTATGAAAAAGCTACATAGGGGAAGGAGGGGGATTGGCGCGGCAATGGTTGGAAAACCCATATGCGGTGGCATTCTATTGAGCTATGGAAAAGAGCGAGCAAACAAAAAGAATCAAGTGGGTTCGGGTTGGTCTGGTGGTGGGACTGGCGGGGATGGCCGTCCTGCTTGGGGCTGCGTTTTATGCGTTCGGCAGCAACGTGGAAAGAAATGAAATAGAACGCGCAAACAAGCTGATGCAAGACGTTGCGATCAGCAACGAACAATCCATACAGCACGTGGTGGACACGTACTTTGACACGCTGAAAGGGATCGCGGACGGCGTGCGGCGCTATGGTGCTCAAAACAGGAAGGATGCAACCGTATTCCTGAATGGAATCGCCCATGGGCAGGGATATGAGCGGCTGACCGTGTGTTTTGCGGACGGGAGCAGTTATTCTTCGGATGGGCAAATCAAGGACATTTCGGCGTATGGGGTGTCTGAGCGCATTCAAACAGGGGAAACCTTTATACAGGACGTTCATACCAGCGCCTTTGACGGACAAAAAGTAGTCAATTTCTTTGTACCGATTCCGGTGAACCAATCGGATACGCCGGCATCTCTTATGATGGAGGTGTCCACGCTGCGTTTTTCAGAGGAACTCAACAAGGTGTTTTTCTATGGCGATTTGCGATATTTTTTGATTGATCGATCGGGCAATTATGTTGCGACCAACCAAGTGGAGGAAGGTACGCTACAAGAAAACTTTTTTGATATTGCGCGCGATATTGCGGCGCAATCCCAACTGCCGGTGGGGCAGATCACGAACCCTGTGGTGAACCACACCTCGGGCAATGTGATGTTTCAATATCAAGAGGCGCAGTATCTCGGCAATTTTCTGGCAACGGACATCAACGATTGGGTGATGCTTTCGGTGGAGCCAAAGCAGGTGGTGATGCTGTTTGCTGATCGAACATCCGCTTACGCAATGACGTTGCTGTGGCGTGTGGTTGCGGTGATGCTGTGCGTAGTACTGGTGTTTTTCCTGTTGCTGCAAAAGCGCAAGTATAAGGCGGAGATGGACGAGCTTTGCTTCCGCATTTTGGCCGAGCAGATGAACAAGGTGATTTTTGACTGGGATTTTGCATCGGGAAAAATCACCAGCACAAGCAACATGGTGGAAATCTTTGGCAGGGATATCTTCATCAGCGGAGCGGGGCTGAGCGCAAAGTCGCGGGAGATGATTCATCCGGACGATTTGGAACGCTTTAAGCAGGTGTTTGAGGAAACACGCAAGTGCAAGAACTTTACAAATTTACATTTTCGCATCCGCGATGCGCAAGGGAATTACCGCTGGAGCGCGATTTCTGCGATCGGTGTAACGGACAAGAAGGGTAAGCCGTACAAGGCGATTGCATTCCTGGACGATATTGATGAGCAAATCCGGCGTGAAGAGGGGCTGCGGCAGCAGGCGGAACGCGACCAGCTTACAGGCTTATTCAATAAGGCCACCACAGAACTTTTGGTGCGCGCAACGCTGGCGGAGGGGAATGCGCAAGAGGACGGACACGCGCTGTTTATGATCGATATCGATAATTTTAAATCGGTCAACGATATGATGGGGCACTTGTACGGCGATTTGGTTTTGAGTACACTGTCAGAGGCGATCAAACCCATCTTTCGCAAAGACGATATTCTGGGGCGCATTGGCGGAGACGAATTTTTGGTACTGCTGAAAAATTTCAAAGACCGCGCGCTGGTGCATGCCAAAGCAGGGGAAATTTGCAGGCTGTTTGACCGCAGCTTTTCTGAAAACGGAAGAACCTGCGGTGTGGCGGCAAGTGTTGGCATTGCACTGTTCCCGCGGGATGGGTTGGACTTTGAGACGCTTTACAAGAATGCGGACATTGCATTGTACATGACCAAGGATCGCGGCAAGAATGGATACACCATTTTCGACCACGCGGCAGGAAACATGGACAACACACCAGCCTCGACCTACCGCTATGAGCGCACCGAGATTGAGGAAAACCGCAACATTTTTCATGGCAAACGGTATGAGTCCTCGATGGAGTTCGTGATGCAGCGTATGCTGGAGGCGCAGGATCCGCGCGAGGTGGCGCGTTCTGTGCTGCAATGGATTGTTGCGCATCATGGATTTTCCGGCTGCTATGTCTTTGTGCGCAGCAAGGAAGAAGATTTATTTGAAAACAAATATGAATTCATTGCGGATGGGTCCAGCTCTAAAATGCAGCAATTTCGTCGTGTGCAGGAATCGGCTGCGCCGGAGGTGTTTGAGGCTTTGCGCGCTACGGGCCGCTTTATGATTCTGGACTTGAAGGAGCTGCCCAAAACACAATATGTGTGGATGAGCGGAACGGGCATTCGATCGCTTTATCTGTTTGGAATCTCCATCGATGGCAAGTTGCACAGCTTTATCGGGTTTGATGATTGCAGGAAGGTGCATCCGCTCTCTGATTCTGAAGTGGAGCGGCTGCATCGAGTTTGTACGGTGATTTTAAAGCAGTGTGTGCGCTGAAATGCTTGTGGATTTCGCGTGACAAAGACAACGGCGGAGCATCATAGCTCCGCCGTTTACATTATTACACAAAAGGGCTGCAATTTATCGATATTTCAGGTATACTGAACCCAAAGACAAGAAAGCGGGGAGGCGTACCAATGGACGTTACAATCAAAGAAGGCATTGCCACACTCAGCCATGACGGGATTTTGATCGACAGCGTTGAGTCTGCGCTGGATCTGGTATTGTCAGTTGCGTATGAAAAAGAGGTCAATCAAATCATACTGCCCAAGCGCTGCGTGGCGGAGGATTTCTTTAGGCTGTCAAACAGGCTGGCAGGAGAAATATTGCAAAAATTTATTGTGTATCAGGTGCGGCTGGCGATTGTGGGGGATTTTTCCATCTATACCAGCAAGCCGTTGCTGGATTTTATGCGGGAGAGCAACCGGGGCAGTCACTTTTACTTTGTTGCAACCGAGCAGGAAGCGCGGGAAAAGCTGAGCAAGAGGAGCACTTGAGGTGATGGCAGGAACCGGGAGACCATCTCAAAAGAAAAGGAGAAAAAATGGCAGCGGAATATACCAGCATAGAGGGATACATTGCGACATGCGATTCAAGCATTCAACCGGTGTTGCAAGAGCTGCGTGCGCTCATCCGGCAACATGCGCCGAACGCGACCGAGAAAATTGCGTGGTCGATGCCGACGTTTTATCAAAAAAAGAATTTGATTCACTTTTTTGCTCATAAAAAGCATATCGGCTTGTACCCCGGTGCGAGCGGCATTGAACAGTTTCGAGAGGAATTTGATGCAATGGGACTGAAGTATTCCAAAGGCGCGGTGCAGTTGCCATATCAAAAGCCGATGCCTTGGGAGCTGATTGGCAGAATCGTGGATTTTCGTGTGGAGCAAGAGGCGTGAGCAGAGAGTCGTTTGTTTGAAGCTGTGTTTTCCCATGGGAAAAAGCATGGGCGGCGTTATGACACGCCACACCGGAATCAGCGTTTGCAAACGGCAATGCCGCCTCGTCAAGGCAGGACGCTGTGCTTTCACGGAAGCCTACCCGCGTGGCGACTGCTTTTGGACGAACAGAGACCGCTTTTGCGTGTGTGAGGGCGGTCTTTTGATTTGTTCTTAAAAAATTCAGCTTACATTCAATTAGAGTACGCGAAAAATTCAAAATACAATGTTAATATCATGCCTAGAAGGGAGCTGATAGGTATGAAGAAATTAGGAATTGCCTCTTGCGCAATTCTAATACTGGCGTTGTCCGGTTGTGCAGCGGCGGATGCCTCCTCGATGGTGATTACCACGGAAATATTGGAAAACGTTGCGGCGGAGGCGACCGCATCAGCGGTATTAACTGTGCAGATACAAAGCATCAGCGGCGATACCGTGACCGCGGTGGAAGGAACACTGGCGCAATCGTCAGAAATACCGGATACAGACCGCGCGGCAACGCAAACAAGCGCACAGGCGCAGACCGAAGCAGCGCAAGTGATAGAGGGCGCCGCGCAGGAGCAGCAGGGAATGCCGGAGCCGCCGGATAGCGGGCAGGCAGGTGCACCGCCGCAAGGTATGTTTACGGCGGGAACGGAGCAAGTGACCTTCACCGTAACGCAGGAAACGGACATCCAAGTGGATGCAATGGAAGGCGCAACGGCGGGAACCCGAGACGATTTGATTGAGGGAAGCATCGCAGAAGTGAAACTGGAGGGTGATCTGGTTGCGCAAAAAATTACCATTCTGAATAGCGGAATGCCGGGAGGCATGGGCGGCGCGTCAAACGGTGACACTTCCAACGGTACGGCAGCGCATACGCTGGATGCGGACGCGGCAAACACCGCCTACACTTCGGAAACTGCGGACGAAAACGCGCTGCGCATCGACGGCGCAACCCTCGCGCTGACAGACATCACTGTTAGCAAAACAGGGGACTCCACCGACACAGAGCGCGGCGATTTCTATGGTATGAATGCGGGTATCCTAGCGCAAAACGGCGCGCAGGTTTCCATCAGCGGCGCGCAAATTGAAACGGATGCCACAAACGGCAATGGCGTATTCAGCTATGGCGAGGGAACAATCGTGAACATCGCAGACTCGGAAATACGCACACAGCAGCGCAACAGCGGCGGCATTCAGACCACGGGCGGCGGCACCACATACGCGCAGAATCTGACGGTGGAGACGCAGGGCGCATCCTCCGCTGCAATCCGCAGTGACCGCGGCGGCGGCACGGTGGAGGTGACGGGCGGTACCTATACCACCAACGGTACGGGCAGCCCGGCCGTATATTCCACTGCGCAGATCACTGTTTCGGATGCGACCTTGACCGCGAACCATTCCGAGGCGCTCGTCATCGAAGGGGACAACTCCATCGCGCTCATCAACTGCGACGTCACGGGCAGTATGGACGGCACCTATGCGCAGGATCAAAACGAGAACATCCATAATGTGATGATTTATCAAAGTATGTCCGGTGATGCGGATATCGGCGAGAGCATGTTTTCCATGACGGGCGGTACATTGACAGCAAATGCCGGCGATTTGATCTACGTGACCAACACAAGCTGCGACATCCGGCTTTCCGGCGTAGCGCTGAATCCGGCAAACGAAACCCTGCTATGCGTATCCGGAAATGACAGCACGCGCGGCTGGGGCACAGCAGGCGCAAACGGAGGGCAGGCAGTGATGACGGTAAGCGGACAGAACATGGACGGAACCATTATCGTAGACGAGATTTCAACTTTGGACTTCACCCTGCAAAGCCAATCCGCTTGGAACGGTGCGGTCAACCCGTCCGGACAGGCCGGCAGCGTCAGCGTTACCGTAGATGCGACTTCCGGCTGGACTTTAACGGATGACAGCTACATCACCGCATTCACCGGAGAGCTGGATCGCGTGGATGCCAATGGATTTCATCTGTATGTAGACGGCGAAATGGTAAAATGATGCATCAAAAAATCCTCTTTGCATAGCGAAGAGGATTTTTTGCGCGTTTCAATCGTCTATTGGCTGGAACGATGATGTGGCGTTTGACTGCGATACTCCGTGGGCGTGCAGCCTTGCAGCTCCCGAAAGATTTTGGAAAAATAGCTCATCTCCTGAAATCCGCACTGCATCCCGATCTGTACGATTTTTTCATCGGTGGAGGTCAGCAGGTGCGCGGCACGGTGCACCCGAAACCGTTTGACATATTGAATGGGGGTGGTGCCAATGGTTGCGCGGAAGCAGCGTAAGCACTCGCTTTCGCTGATGTTGGCGCTGTGCGCGATCTGGCGTATGGTGAGCGGCTCGGACAGGTGCTCCTGAATGTATTGCAGCATGCACTTGATACGCGCCGCATCCCGCAGCAGTTTTTCCGAGGGCGTTTGGATGTTGGCGCTGCGATACTGCGCAATCTGAAAAACGACCTTAGACAGGGATTCGCGCACGGCAAGCGGATAGCCCGGCGGCTCGTTCACGCAGGCATGCCATGCGTCGTGAATGGATTGAATGACGGCATCGTGCCACGGCAGCGCGCGGTCAAAATGAATCGCTTTAAAGCAACGGTCGCCTAGAAGCGGCTGCACAAAGCTTTGCCAAAACACGCTGTCAATGCTGCCCCCCACAAGGCGCGGGTGAAAGACAACGGGGGAAAGCACGCACCCCTCGGCGCTTCGTTCCTCGTGCAACGCGCCCGCATTGATAAAAAAAGCGTCGCCTGCCCGCACGGTGAATACCTCTGCATCCGTAGAGATGGTTGCCTGCCCTTCAATGACAAAAGTAGCTTCAAATTCGCCATGCCAATGCCACGGAATCGTGATTTCAGGAAGATGATCCACATAGCAGGCAACGGGAAACAACGCCGTGCCATGTTCGGAAAGCTCCTGTCCCTTTGCATTGGTCTGACAGACCCCGTACGATAATGCCATACATCCCTCGGTTCTGGCGATATAATTATATAAATTCGGTGGAATCCTTCTATATGATCGCCTGATTGGATGATATAATGATATCACAAAACAGGGAGTGCAACAAGATGATTGGATTGCTTTTGGGGATTATTTATTTGGCATTTGTCAGTCTTGGGCTGCCGGATGCGCTGCTGGGCGCCGCATGGCCTACCATTTATGGCGAATTTGGAGTGCCTGTGTCCTACATGGGCATTTTGTCCATGCTGATTGCATTTGCAACGGTGATTTCCAGCCTGCTTAGTGACCGACTGACCAGAAAGCTGGGCACCGGAAAGGTGACTGCCATCAGCGTAGCACTGACGGCGGTTGCGCTGTTTGGGTTTTCCACCAGCCATTCTTTCGCGCTATTGTGCGTTTGGGCCATCCCGTATGGCTTGGGCGCGGGCAGTGTGGACGCAGCCTTGAACAATTATGTTGCGCTGCACTACGCCAGCCGGCATAGCAGCTGGCTACACTGCATGTGGGGCGTGGGCGCTGCGCTTGGGCCGTATATCATGGGATATGCGCTGACCGGCGGGCAGGCATGGAACATGGGGTATCGATATATTGCCTTTATTCAGGTGGCACTGACGGCGGTGCTGTTTCTCAGTCTGCCGCTGTGGAAGAAGTGTGCGCAGCGTAACCCGACACAGATGTCAACACACCCGCACGGGAAGGCGCTGTCCTTGCGCCAGACGATTGGGATACCCGGCGCAAAGGCCGCAATGGCAACCTGCTTTTGCTATTGCGCATTGGAGCAGTCAGCGGGACTGTGGGCGAGCAGCTATCTGGTATTGAGCATCGGAATCTCTGCGGAGAAGGCCGCAAGCTTTGCAAGCCTGTTCTATATCGGCATCACCGTAGGCAGAGCCATAAGCGGGTTTGTTACGTTCAAACTGAACGATACGCAGATGATACGGCTGGGTCAGGTGCTGGTTGCACTGGGCATAGTGACGCTGTTTTTGCCATTCGGCGAAAGCGCGGCAATCGCCGGATTGGTGCTGCTGGGCGTGGGCTGCGCACCCATTTATCCCTGCATTCTGCATGCAACGCCATCGCACTTTGGCGCGGAACGCTCTCAGGCAATGGTGGGTGTGCAAATGGCAAGCGCCTACGCCGGTATCTGCTTGATGCCTCCCTTGTTCGGGTTGCTCGCCAATTCCGTCGGTGCGGCACTGTTGCCGCTGTTTTTAGCAGTTACACTGGTGTTGATGATTCTGGTGCACGAAAAGCTGGTGAAACAAGATCGCATCGCGCGGGTGCATTAAATATCGAAAAAACGGGTGGGATATGAGCGAAGAGGCGATCTTGCGATCGCCTCTTTGCTTGGTCAGGACTTCAGATCCACCACCAGATATGGTTGCAGTTGCAGAGGCTTTGGCGCCACACCGCGATCCTGCCACATATAAAACCAGCGCTCCAGCGGATAATAGTAATACCCATCCTGCCAGTGATCAGAGGTGTCGTACGGATCTGCAAAGATCAGAATGTCGTCGCCGATGCCCGGCGTACCGTTGCTGTCATAGCCGATGATCGCCTGCCAATGGCCGTCCCAATCGCCCCATTCCACCATAACGGGTCTGCCTGCCCGAAGGTGGGCAGTTAGCCATTGCACGAAATAAGAATCTTTGGCATCTTCCACCCAGCTTTCGGTATCATCGCTGTTTTCCGAAGCATAAAGCGATGCGGAGGTGAAGGTCGGCGGCAAATTGCCCGCGTTTGCTGCGCCGTCCGTTTCGTCGGTCAATGCGGCGGCATCATATTCCGGCTGAAAGCTGCTTTCGACGATTTGAAAATCTTCGCGCCCTTCAAAATAGCGATATAGCTGCTCGACATTGGTGCCGTATTCTCCCGCGTTGTTGGCACTGCCCGGCTGAGCGCCTTCCACGCCTTGATCAGTGTGCGACCCCATTTTTTTAGCAAGGCTGTATTCGGTTTCATCCGCCTTTTTGAAATGGTGAAGCACCATCAGCGCCGTTGCGTTGCCGCAGGACCACTCCGTTGTTTGCTGCATGGTCTGAAATCCCTCGATTAGGGTAAGCGAATCGTCCGACTTCATGCGAAAAAAGTCCGGATTGACATAATAGCGGGAGGCAGCGTTGTCTCCTGCGTTGGCATAGGCATCCGCGCCGCCGTTTTCGTCAAAATCCTCGGTGGAAATGGTCTCGCCCTTTTGCTTTTGTGCAGCAGGCGCAGCGGACGCTTCCTGTGTCTGTGCAGGGGTTTCCTGTGCTGTGGTGGTCGCAGAGGGCACTGCCGCAGTGGCGGTGCCGGCGCAGCTTGCAAATGAGGCGGTTAAAACGATCAGTAAGGCAATGATTAAAATTCTTTTCATGTGTTTTGTTCCTTTCGACAAAAAAATACAGCCCGGCGGCTGCACAAGAATGTCTTTGCTTACACACAAATCACGCCAAAAAGCGCTTCGGTAAAACTTTGAGCCTAAGGCGCGGGGCGATCCCTTCGCCTTATACAGTAATCATGATTACTGCTCATGTTGACATTCCTGAGCAACCGCCCGTGAACTCGATTGCGCCGTGGCGCAAAAGCGCAGAAAGTCTCTTCCTGCTCAACACGATATTTCTATCGCTAATTCGGCATTTGACCCGGCTGTCCGTATGGCCTGATATTGTGCTGCAGTCACAATGGGTCAGATGTAGAGTTAGTGATATTAGGTCGAAAGTTTCACCTTTCTTAGTATCAATCTGCATCATTATATCGTATTTTTTTTGCGGTGGCAATAGATTTATCCATGAAAATGCGGTGGCATTACACGTGGGTGCTCTGCACCGGAAAGCACGAAAGCAGCCTTCCTGCTGAAAAAAGGCTGCTTTAGACGGGTATTCTGGTGCAATCAGGTAATGCTTTTGCTGTACCCAACTGATTGAGGGCGCCCTCAAATTCAGAACTGTCAATTTTTCCACCCCAGATGCTCTCTGCCTTTTGCGTGCTGGTTTTGTATTCGTGTTTTATTGTGAAAACCCCTCCGTTTTTAACAATTAGGTGATGCCTCACCTGAAATCGTCATAGCAAATACGTTGTGTGCACGCCATGCTTTTACAGACGGTATAAAGAATCTTATGCTTTGGCGTTATTTGCATCCGCAACCAAGCTGTGCTATATTGATACTTGAACACAGTAGGCGTTGCAGAACATGCCTTGCTCCCGCGCGGAGAGCACATGACGCGACGCACAAAAGCAACATCAGGAAAGGAACGATCTATGAACCATTCGATCATGTTTGAACGAAGAAGTATACGTAGCTTTACCGGAGAAGCCGTGACCGGCGAACAAATGGAGCGCATTTTGCGCGCCGGTATGCAGGCGCCTTCCGCCCATAACCTTCAGCCGTGGGAGTTTATTTTGGTGCGTGAGGCGAAAACCAAGGAGCAGCTGGCATCTTTCAGCCCTTATGCCGGGCCTGCCGCGCACGCGGATATACTGATCCTGACGCTGGCGGATCTTTCTACTATGAAATCCGATCAACCGTGGTGGATTCAGGACATGAGTGCCTGCACACAGAACATACTGCTGCAAATTGCGCAGGAAGGGCTGGGCGGCGTTTGGCTGGGATGGTATCCCAATGAAGAGCGTGTGGAAAAGACGCGCGCACTATTTGACTTGCCTGCGCACATCATGCCTTTTTCGCTGATTGCGCTGGGACATGCGGCGGCGGTCAACGACGTGCCGGATCGCTTCCGGCCCTCCAAGATTCATCAGGAAGGCTGGTAATCCGCCGATTATGCTGGCGACGCGTTGCGGGCGCATATTCCGGCATCGTATGGTGTGGCTCGGTGCGCCCGAAGCATCTTGAATGTGGCGGCGTACATGATTGCCGGGCGGCTTTATGCACGTTCATTGCGTCGCGCCTGCCCGGCGAAGTTTTGTTTGCCGCAGGAACTGCCCGCTCGGTTTGTGTTGTAAAAAATCGGCTCTTTGAGCCGCGTTAGTGTTTCGTCGTCCAATACCAAATGATGTTGCCGCCTGATTTCTAGCATCAAGTGCCGGAACACAGGGCGGCTTCTTTCGGCTTATGCTCCCGCAAAGACCCGTTAATCCATTATCTCATAACCATAACGACGGGCTTCCGGCAGGAACGGGAATCTGGCGTATTCTTGCGCTCGCTTATACCTGCACATCCATTCAATCACTGTCTGCCGGATTACGAAACATGTCAAAACTATAGTTCCATTGAAATTGCAAAAAAACTTGCTTGTTACGCCGCGTCATATAGTATAATGCGGACAAGGGCAGTGCAACCAAATGCACACCAGAAAGTTGCGCAATTCAGATGCCTGCAAACAAGTGAAGATAAGATCGGGAGGGGTGAGCGATGAGCAATGAACGAGCAATTCCGGCGGGATATATGACGGTGGGCGCGTTGGCAAAGCGGATGGGCACGACAGTGCGAACCTTGCAGTATTATGACCGCGAGGGCTTGCTTTCGCCGTCGGCAGAGAGTGAGGGCGGACGCAGACTGTATACGGACAGAGATGTGGTGAAGCTGCATCAGATCATGTCGTTGAAATATTTGGGATTTTCGCTGGACGACATTAAAAACATGTTGATTTCGCCGGATACGCCACAGGAAATGGCGGTTGCGCTGACGGCGCAGGCAGAGGCGATGCGCACGCAGATTGCCATGCTTTCAGAATCTTTGAAAGCGACAGAGGCGTTGCGTGAGGAAGTGCTGTGCATGCAGCGGGTGGATTTTGAGAAATGTGCGGACATTGTGGTCAACTTGCGTATGAAAAATGATTATTACTGGATGATCAAGCATTTGGATGAACGTTCACTTGCGCAAATCCGGCAACTGTTTGACGAGCAGAGCGCTGTGGCGATGGTGCAGACGTGCAACCGCCTGTTTCAGGAAGCAGCACAGCTAAGCCGCGAGGGGGTTGCGCCGGAAAGCGCACAGGCGCAGGCGTTTGCCGAGAGTTTTTGGAAGATGGTGATGGAGTTCACCGGAGGAGACATGGGCATGCTGGCAATGCTGAGACAGACCGCAGGAGGTTTAGAGAAACAGGAAGAGGAAGCGTTGGCAATCAAATTTGTTGAGGCGGCGTTAAGTGCATATTTTGATGCGATCGGCTATGACCCGTTTGAGGAGGGGCAACGATGAAGGATGCGATTTGCGTGGAAGGATTGAAGAAAAGCTATGGCAGTCATGCCGTGCTGAAGGGGGTGAGTTTCCGCGTGCGGCAGGGTGAGATTTTTGCGCTGTTGGGAGTGAACGGAGCGGGAAAGACCACGACATTGGAGAGTTTGGAAGGATTGCGCAGCTACGACGACGGCCGTGTGACGGTGCAGGGGAAGATGGGCATACAACTGCAATCGGCTTCGCTGCCTGAGCACATTCGCGCGATGGAGGCGATCACGTTGTTTGCAAAGTGGAATGGTGTGCGAGCGGACGGTAGGATGCTGAATGCGCTGGGGGTGGATACGTTTGCAAAGAAGCAATACAACGCGTTGTCCACGGGGCAGAAGCGGCGGCTGCATCTGGCATTGGCGCTGGTGCATGACCCGGACGTTGTTTTTTTGGACGAGCCGACGGCCGGGCTGGATGTGGAGGGCAGAATCCTTCTGCATCAGGAGATACGCAAGCTCCAAGAGCGGGGCAAGACGATTATGCTTGCCAGCCATGATATGGCAGAAGTGGAAAGCTTATGCGATCGCATTGCGATCTTAAAAGAGGGAACCATTGCCTTTACCGGTACGGCGGAGGAGTTGACTGCGACCATCGGAAAGCGTTGCATGGTGCGCATCAAGACGGAGCAGGGCGAGGAGCAAATCAACACGGACAACATCCGTGATGCCTTGCTGGTGCGCTTAGAGGAACATCGGCGTACAGGCGTGGAAGTGCTGGATATTCAGGTGGATCGCGGTACATTGGAACAACACTTTATTACAATTTCAAGGGGGGATGAAGCATGAGCGCGTTTTGGTATGGAGTGGCACTGCAATGGAAGATAGATATTCGCAGCAAATCAATGCTGATCACTTGTTATCTGGTGCCGCTGGTTTTCTTTTTCTTTATGGGAGGAATTTTTACATCGATCAATCCGGAGGCGCGGGAGACTTTGATTCAGTCTATGACGGTGTTTGGCGTTTCGATGGGGGCGCTGATGGGGTTGCCGCCGCCGCTTGCGGAGCTGTACGGCAGCGAGATTCAAAAGGCATATCGCGCAAACGGCGTTCCGCTGTATTTGGGCGTGGTGACGAATTTTCTGTCGGCATTTTTTCATTTGCTGATGATGAGTGTGATTTTGTTTTTGATTGCGCCGATTACGTTTGACGCGACGGTGCCGCAGAATATTCCGGGTTACTTTGGAATGCTGGCGCTGTTTACGGCCGCATCGCTGTGCATTGGCTGCGTTTTAGGACTGCTGGTGAAAAACGTCTCTAAACTGGCGATGGTTGCAATGATATTCTTCCTGCCCTCTATCATGCTGTCGGGCATTATGTTCCCGGCTGCGATGCTGCCCGAGGCGCTGGCTTCCGTGGGGAAGATTTTCCCTGCATACTGGGGTTTTGTGAGCACGACAAGCGGAGAGATTACCTTTGCGCAGTATGGGACGATCATTTTGATCGCGGCGGTTGCGATCGCTATATGCATGGTGCTGCTGCGCAGAAAAGCACGGCAGTGACGGCTACATGACCCAAGTGTGTTTTTCCCAGCTTCGCTTGGCGATTGCCATGATCGACATGAGGATAAACACCCACGAGGCGTTGCTGACGATCATCGAAAAGGGATTGAGCGCAAGCAGGATCATTGCCTGGTCGTGTATGGTCCAAAGCAGCGCAACGAGCAGCACCCAGCCCAGCGCGACACCATTATGCTTGAGCAGCGCGCTGGCAGAGAGCGTTGCAAAGACAAACAGTAATATCATTTCGTTGCTGGAGCCTGAACCGATGCTGACACTAGCAAGCCCGGAGCAGAGTGCAGCCGCACACCCGGCAAGCACGCCGATGACGGCGGTTAGCCCATAAATCCAAAACCATTTTCTGGCACCGAGCATGCTGGGGGCAGATTTGGAAAATCGACCGGTGCGCCACAACAGCAACGCCGCGATGCTGACGGAAACCAGCAGCGCAATCAGCGCTGCGAGCGTTCCTGCGCCGGTTAATTCCGATGGGAGCTGCACCTCGATGCCCTCGCTGGACCAAAGCGCGATGCCGCGCACCAGCATGACGCTGGCAATCGTGACGAAGATGGAGGGAACACGCGCAACCATAACGAGCATCCCGTTGAGCAGCCCGATGCTGCCGCAGATGACCAGTGCCATCAAAAATCCTAACCATGCGCCACCCATACTGGTGGCGTTCATTGCGAAAATGAGCGAGGATAATGCCATCATGCCGCCCACTGATAAGTCCAAGCCGCCTGTGCGGGTGGAAACCAGAGCGGACACAGACAACGCGCCAACCAGACAAAATTGTTGCAGGAGCGCGGGAGCATTCCAGACGGTGAAGCCCTGCGAACCGACCGCAAATAAGATCATGGTGACGGTAGCGAGCACGCCTACGGCGACGAAAGCCAATAGATTATCCAAAAAAAAGATCCCCTGACGCAATCGCTTTGCCGCGAGATCACCAGATGGCATCGGGATTTGCTTCTCTGCCTGCGGACATCCGCATTGGGGGCAATAATGCGCGCCGTCAGGCAGCGGCACGCCACAACTGTTACAATAATTCATGTTCGGTCCTTTCTGATGAAACAAATGATTACGCAATGCGTCCGGTTGGATGGGATGTATTAAAATCCATCAAACCAAGCGCAAGGATTTTATTTTGCCCAAAACCCTTGCGCTTGAACAACTCACTGACAAGCCAAAGTACGAAGGCGATTCCAAATTGTTTCGCACGCATTATTATAACCTGAATAAATTGGTATTACAATCGTCCCAAAAGAAATGAAATCATGATACCGTGCATCTTTGCGGCGGTATCTTTGGGCTGAGAGAAGCCAAAACGACTTGCTTGCTTCCGGCTGCACGCCACCCGAAATGCAACGTAAAACAGAACGGAGGACGCTCCCGCAAGGAGGGGAATGAGTTATCATGCGGGAATTTTTTTGTTTTGTTTTAGGGAAAAACACAGAAAGAATACAAGTTTAGGCAAAATGGTGGCGAAATAACGATCAAAAACAGACAACTTTATGACGATTTAATCTTGTAAAGTATTGAACTTTATTTTTTTAAGTGATAGCATGAAAATGCAAGAACCAATGAAACATTTTCAGTAGAAATCAGAGACAATAAGAATACAGATTGAATATAAAGTTGTCTTTAAAATGTTAAAGACTTTCATTAATATACTATTTTTGGAGGAGAAAAGAATGAAAAAGATTTTCGTAATGATGATTTGCGTTGTCGTGGCAGTCGGGATGCTGATTGGGTGCGCGGCTCCGGCGGCGGCTCCCGCAAGCGAAGCGCCTGCTCCGGCGAGCGACGCTACCGCGAGTGAGGCGCCTGCGCCGGAGTCTGACACCGGTGGTGGTCAAGCGGTGAAGGAAGGCCCGGTGAAGGTTGCCTATATTTCCAAGATGCTGACCAATCCGTGGTTTGTATCGCAGGATCAGGGATTGGCCGACAAGGCGAAGGAACTGGGTGTGGAATACTTTGCGATTGACGCAAATTTGGATGACGAAGCGTGCGACGCGGCAATCGACAACGCATTGGCACAGCAGATTGACGGACTTGCGATCTGCATTACCAATCAGGGCAACGGCCCGGCGCTGGCGATGAAGTGCGCGGAAAAGGGTGTGGCGCTCATTACCTGCGACGACAACATTGTGGATGCGGACGGCAAACCTGTACCGCATGTGGGCATGCCCACCGAAGATGTGGGTGTGATCGGCGGCGAAATGCTGGCGAAGAAAGCGACGGATGCAGGATTTTTTAAAGAGGGTAATGTGGTCAAGGTGTTGCAGATCGACGCGCCGGATGTCTCCGTGCTAAGACCGCGCCTGGATGGCTACAAAAAAGCCCTGTTGGCGAACACTCCTCTCACGGAAGAGGATTTCATCTATGTGGAGACAAGCGAGTGCATGATGGAAGATTCGCTGCCCGCAGTGCAGGCGACCTTGCAGGCGCATCCTGAAGTAACGCACTGGATTTGCGGCGGTGTAAACGATGACTCGGCGGTTGCGGCGCTTAAGGCGATTGAAGAGCAGGGCAAAGTGCCGGTGGAAAACACCATGATCTGCGGCTTGGGCGGATACAACCTTGCGGTAGAGGAGTTTAAAAAGGGCAACGCAAACTTTATGACCGTGGTGTTGGACCCGTACAAAGAAGGTGCGGAAGCGATGCGCATTTTGTATGAGAACATCACACAGGGAACGGCCATGCCGGAAGTGACCTACGTGAATGGACAGGTGGCGACGCTGGATAACTGGCAGGATTTAATCACGGAATAAACAAATTGAGACAATGATTGCGGGTGAGGGAAATTCCCTCGCCTGCATCAAAAGACCGGAAAGGAGCGCACAATGGATGATGTGATTTTGAGATGCAGCAACATTTCAAAGAGTTTCCCGGGTGTGAAGGCGCTGGACAACGTTGGGTTCGACTTAAAGCGGGGAGAAGTGCACGCTTTGTGTGGGGAGAACGGGGCAGGAAAATCTACCATAATCAAGATCATTACGGGACTATACACCAAGGACTCGGGCGAGATCGAGTATGAGGGCAGACCCGTTGACTATAAAAGTACGATGGAATGCCGGAAGAACGGCATTTCGCTGATCCCGCAGGAGCTACACCTTGCCGAGACGTTGACCGTTGCCGAAAACATCTTTATGACCAAATACCCCAAAAAGGGCATCAAGGTCGATTGGAAAAAGATGAGCGAGATGACGCGCGTTTTGCAGGAAAAGCTGGGCGAAGCGGCAATGGCGTTTAAGCCGGAAGAATATGTAAAAAACCTGAGCATGGGACAAAAGCAACTGGTGGAGATCATGAAAGCGATTGCGACGGACGTGAAGATCATCGCGTTTGATGAGCCGACCAGCTCGCTTTCGGACGAGGAAACCGCGGAGATGTTTAAGCTGATTCGGCAGTTGACCGCGCAGGGCATTGCCATCATTTATGTCAGCCACAGACTGGCGGAGATTTTTGAGATTTGTGACCGCGTTTCGGTGTTCAAGGATGGGCAATATGTGGGAACGCGCGCGACGCGCGAGGTTTCTGCGAAGGAACTGATTGCCATGATGGTGGGGCGCGATATGCAGCTTTACGAGAAAACGCCCAAGTCGATTGCGGATGAGACGGTTTTTGAGGTGAAGCATCTGCAATGGAAAAACAAGGTGAACGATGTAAGTTTCCGCCTGAGAAAGGGCGAGATACTGGGTATGTTTGGCATTGTGGGCGCAGGACGCACGGAGGCGGTGCGCGCGATTTTCGGCGTGGAGCAAAAGGACGGCGGCGAAATCTGGATGCACGGCAAGCGCGTGGAGATTCGCAGACCGGCAGACGCGGTGAAGGCCAAAATCGGGTTTGTGACGGAGGATCGGCGCGGGGAGGGGCTGGCGCTGGTGCTGTCCGTTGCCAAGAACATCACGATGCCGTACATCAAGAAATTTGCGCCCAAAGGGGTGCTGCGGCTGAAGCAGGAGGCCGAGACGGCGGAAGAGATGGTGCAGGTGCTGCGCATTAAAACGCCAAAGCTTGAAACGCGGGCGGAGAGCCTTTCCGGCGGCAATCAGCAGAAGATTGTGATTTCCAAATGGCTGGGGGCGGATTCGGAGGTATTGATCTTCGATGAACCGACGCGCGGCATCGACGTAGGCGCAAAGGCGGAAATCTACCGATTGATGGATAAGCTGACGCACGAGGGGAAATCCATCATCATGATTTCTTCGGAGCTGCCGGAAGTGTTGGCGATGTCCGACCGTTTGCTGGTGTTCCGCGATGGGGCGATTAAGGCGGAGCTTCACGAAATCCATACATTAAAGGAAGAAGATGTTTTGCAATACGCGATTAAGACATCTTGACGAGTGGCACTGGAACAGAGGAGAGAGAAAATGAATCAAACAACAGCACAGTTTAAACTGGGAAAGATTAATTATTCCATGTTGAATCGGCTGATGCTACTGGTGATGCTGGTGGCGGAAGTTGTGATTTTTGCGAATTTGACACCATATTTCTTACAGCTTGACAATCTATTGCCGGTAGGACGCGAAATTGCGACGCTGGGTATTGTTGCCATTGGACAGACCATGTGCATTTTGACGGGCGGATTTGACCTTTCGGTGGGCGGCACGGCGGCGCTCTCCGGCGTGGTGGTGGGGTATATGTGCTCTCCCAATACGCTGGGACTGCCGTATGGCGTAGGGCTGGCTGTGGGGCTGGCGGTTGCGCTGGGGGTTGGCATGGCGAACGGATTTTTGATTACGCGTGTGCGCATCAACCCGTTTATTGCAACGATGTCGATGAACTTCATACTGGGCGGCGCGGTGATTTTGATTACCAAGCAGCCTATTACGGTCAACACCGAGGCGTTTAAGTTTTTGGGTGCGACGACGCTGGGTTCGGTCAAATTCCCGCTGCCGATTATCATCCTGATCGGGCTATACATTCTGTTTGCCTTTATTCTAAAATATACTGTGTTTGGCAGACAGCTTTACAGCACGGGCGGCAATGTGCAGGCGGCGAAGATTGCGGGCATTAACACGGAACGCGTGACGTTTTGGACGTACTCGATCTCCGCGCTGCTTTCCGGCTTTGCAGGCATCATGCTGGCATCGCGCATTGCGACGGCAAACCCCAACATCGGCGGCAGCTATGGCATGGAATCCATCGCGGCGGCGGTGCTCGGTGGAACGGCGTTATCCGGCGGCGAGGGCAACATCTGGGGCGCTTTTTTGGGCGTGCTGGTGACGGGGTTGCTTTCCAACGGGCTGATTATGATTGGCGCGCCGCAGGCGTGGCGGGACATTGCAACCGGACTGGTGCTGATTGCGGCGATTGTCTTGCAGCTTGCTTCCAAGCGTTCCAAGAAGTTTGCGTAAGGGGGAAGCGTTATGACAAGCAGAGAGCGGGTGCGCGCGGCGATTGCGCACCAAGAGCCGGACTATGTGCCGCTGGATTTGGGCGGGTGCGGACAGACGGGCATGAATGCCGACACGTTATACCGGTTGCGACGGGCTTTGGGATTGCCGGAGCATCCCATTACCATTGCGGAGCCGTATCAGATGCTGGGCGAAATAGAGATGGATTTGATTGAAGCGGTGGGTGCGGATGTGGCGCCGCTGTGGAACCCTACGAATTTGATGGGAACCTCCAACCGCAGAACGCAGCCGTGGACGACGCCGTCGGGCACACCGGTGTGGATGGCGGATGATTTTGCCTATGACACGGACGCGCAGGGGCACACCTATGTGTATCCGCAGGGAGACCGCAGTGCGGCGTACAGCCTGCATCTGCCGGAGGGCGGCTCTTTCTTTGACAATATCAACCGCGCGCCCAAGGTGGATGAGGAGCATTTGACACCGCTGGAGGACTTTCGTGATTCCTATACGGTGCATACGGAAGAGACCTGCCGATATTGGGAGGAGCGCTCCAAACAGCTTTATGAGCAGACGCAGCTATCCCTGCTGGGGGTGCTGGGCGGCATGGGGCTGGGCGACGCAGCGGAACTGCCCGGTCCGTTTTTGAAGCAGCCCAAGGGCATTCGCGGCATGGAAGATTGGCTGGCGGCGCATTACCTTTACCCTGACTATATCCGCGCGGTATTTGAATATCAGACGCAGATTGCGCTGCGCAATTTGGAGCTATACCGTCAGGCAGTGGGGGAGCGCATTGACGTGGTGTGGTTATCCGGCACGGATTTCGGCACGCAGAACAGCCTGTTTTTGTCGCCGGAGTTGTTTCGTGATTTATACAAGCCGTATTATCAGCGCGTCAACGACTGGGTGCACAAGCATACGAACTGGAAAACGTTTTATCATAGCTGCGGCGCGGTGTACGACATTCTGCCGGACTTTGTTGAGATGGGAGTGGACATCATCAATCCGGTGCAGTGCTCGGCATGCGGCATGGATGCGGCGCGGTTGAAAGCGGAATTTGGCGACAAGCTGGTGTTTTGGGGTGCGGGCGTGAACACGCAGGCGACGCTGCCCTATGGCAAGCCGGAGGAAGTGCGCAAAGAGGTGCTGGAGCGGCTGGAAATTTTTGCACCGGGGGGCGGATTTGTCTTTTCCTCCATCCACAACATTGTGGCGCACGTGCCCGTGGAGAATGTGGTGGAGATGTATCGTGCGGTAAAGGAGTATCGAGGGCTATGACATCAAAGGAGCGGGTTTTGACCGCATTTGCAAACAAGCAGCCGGACAGAGTGCCTATTTTTGCGGACTTTGTGCCGGAGGTGAAGCAGAAGCTATTACAGCATTTTCAGACGGAGGATTATGACGAGATGTGCGTGCGGCTGGGCAACGATATGCTGCTGTGCGGCGCGGGCATTGGCGCATCCTATTATGGCGCGGAGGACGAATATGTCTGCCCGTGGGGATGCCGCTGGAAATATTTTGAAAACAGCGACGGGCGGTATACCGAGATCATAGAGCATCCGCTGGCGCAGGACACAGACGGCAGCAAGCTGGAAGCATATCGCATTCCAGACCCTGAAGCGGAGGAAGTATATTTGCCTGCGCGCGCACTGGTGCAGCGCTATGGCGACACGCATTTTATCGGCGCGGCGATCACCTGCTCCATTTTTGAGGCGGGATGGTACTTACATGGGTTGCAGGACACGGTGATGGACATGGCGGTGAACCCTGACTATGTGAATGCGTTGTTTGACAAGGTGATGGAATTTCCGCTGCGCGCGGGGCTGCGCCTGATTGACGAAGGGGTGGACATGCTGTGGCTGGGGGACGACGTGGGAATGCAGCAGTGCATGATGATGTCGCCTGAGATGTGGCGGCAATACCTCAAACCGCGTATGCAGCGTTTGATTGGCGCGTTTAAGGAGAAGAAGCCGGATATTTTGGTGGCGTATCACAGTTGCGGGTTTATTGAGCCCATCATCGAAGATTTGATTGAAGTTGGACTGGATGTGCTCAATCCCATTCAGCCGCTTGCTATGGACCCGGCGAAGATCAAGCAGCAGTATGGTGACCGGCTGCGCTTTTGGGGCGCAATTTGTGTGCAGCAGACACTGCCGCGCGGCAGCGTGCAGGACATCCGCGACGAGGTTGCGCTGCGAATGCGCACGATTGGTAAAGGGGGCGGATATTTGCTCAGCCCTGCGCACACGGTGCAGGCGGACACCAGCTTGGAAAACTTGCTGGCGCTGTATGACGCGGCATTTACTTTGGGGAAATATGAATGAAGGATAAAGAGCGTCTGCGCGAACTGGCGCAGCAATGGATGGAGCTGGCGCAACAGCCTATCATGGAAGAACGCAAAGCGCTTTGGGGCAAGCTGCACGCATTGCAGGACTGCCGTCCGATGATGCTGGTGGAGACGGGTTATATTGCGGACTTTGTGCGGCAGGAGGAATTGCAGTGCGCCGACGCGTACTTACGTCGGGTGGAACAGTATTTGCTGGAACACATCATACACGCGCGCGAGGTGGGGGATGATCTGGTGTTAGAACCTTTTCTGCGCATCGGGTACAGCATGGAGCAGCCGTCCTTCGGGGTGGAGGTGCAGATGGTGAGCGCAGACAAAGGTCTGGCGTATGTGTTTGAACATGTGATTACCCGGCCCGAGCAGATGCAAACGCTGGTGCAGCGCGAGTTTGCGGTTGACCATGCGCGGACGGCGGCGCGCAAGCAACGGTTGGAAGAACTGTTTGGGGATATCCTGCCTGTGCGCGTCTGCAATTATGATTTCTTTGACGAGGACGGGTGTTTTGACTGGGTGGGCAACTTCTTTTTTGGGCTGACCTGGCAGCTGCATCGCTTCATGGGATTGGAAAACATGATGCTGTGGTATTACGATCATCCACAGGAGATGCACGCGCTGCTGCGCTATATGACGGACGACCGTTTGCGTATGTTCCGCACGTTGGAGCGCGAGGGATGCCTTGCGGCCAACACAGACGGTCAAATGGCGGGGCCGTGCTTTTACGGATATTGCGACGACATGCCGCAGGTGGACGGTGCGGCAACCACCCGGCAACTGTGGGCGTGGTGTGAATCGCAGGAGAGCTCCAGCATTTCTGTGCCGATGTATGAAGAATTTGTGCTGCCGTATCTGGCGGAACTATCGGCACATTTCGGAAAGATATATTACGGGTGCTGCGAGCCGGTTTATGACCGCATTGATGTGCTGCGGCGCAAGATTCCCAATTTGCGGGCGTTGTCCGTTTCCATGTGGAATGATTTTGACGTGGTGGGAGAGCGAATCGGGAAGGACTTTGTCTATTCCCGCAAGCCTGCGCCGCCGCAGATGTCCGGCACGCAAGCGGACTGGGAGTTGGTGCGGCGCGATTTGGAAATCACGAAGCGTTCCGCGCAGGGCTGCCATCTGGAGCTGTTGTTCCGCGATTTGTATGACATTGGCGGCGAGCGTGGCAGGCTTAGGCAATGGACGGACCTTGTTCGGCAGGTGTGGAGCATTTAAAAAAGCGAATGGGAGAGCGGAATGAAGGAGACTGGCAGGGAACGAGTGCACAAGGCATTAAGGCACCGGCAGCCCGACCGTACGCCGACGGATTTTCAGGCGGTGGCGGAAATTTGGGAGCGTATGTATGCGCACTTTAAAACGGACAGCATGAAAACGGTGCTGGACAGGTTGGAGATTGATTGCGCATGGGTGGACCCGCAGGTATTGCGCCCCGCGACGCAACGGGACGCGGACGGATATTTGATTGGCTGGGGCGGCAGTAAATTGCGGATGGTGCGCAACGATTATGGATTCCACGAAGAGGTGGTGCGCTATGCGACCACGGGTTGTGAGACGATAACGCAGATGGATGCGGCGCTTTTGCTGCCGGATTTGAACGAGTGGGATTTTGCGCCTGTGCAGCAGGCGTGTCGGGAGTTTGACGACCGCTTTTTGCTGGGCGGATTTGCGAGCGTATTTTACTATCCTACGCTGATCCGCAACATGGAGGATTTGCTGGTGGACATGGCGCTCAACGAGCGTTTGGCGCGGCATATCATCAAACGGTGTTTTGACTGGCACATGGACTATCACGAGCGGCTGCTGAAGGCGGCGGGCGGCAGGCTGGACGCGATGCAGCTTGCGGACGATTTTGCCACGCAGCTGGATTTGCTGATGAGCGTGGAGATGTTTCGCGCATATTTCAAGCAGCCCATGCGCGAGTTTGTTGCGCTGGCGCGCGCTTATGGCGCGATTCCGTTTTTGCACTGCTGCGGGTCTGCCTATCATTTGATTGACGAGTTTATCGACATCGGGATCGAGATACTGGACCCGGTGCAAACCAAGGCGCGCAACATGCAGCCGGAGCGGCTGAAGGCGGAGTTTGGCGAGAGGATTACCTTCCACGGCGCGGGAGAGACGCAGCAGATTTTGCCGCACGCAACGCCGCAGGAAGTACGCGAGCACGCGCAGGCGCTGGTGCGGACACTGGGCAAGGACGGCGGATATATTCTATCCTCCTGCCACTTTTTACAGGCGGACGTTCCGGTGGAAAACATTTTGGCATTTTATGAGCCTGAGCAAAGGGGTTAAGCATGGAGACACAAGGCTTCAAATATCTTGCGATCCGAAAATGGATTTTGGAAAGCATTGAGCGGCATCAATTCAAATTTGGAGACAAGCTGCCCTCGGAAAACCTGATGTGTAAAAAATTCTCGATCAGCAGACAGACGGTGCGCAACGCGATTGATACGCTGGAGCAGGAGGGTGTGGTGCGGCGCGTGAAGGGCAGCGGCACGTATGTTTCCAAACCCATTGGCGAGATGCGCAGCAAGACGGTGGGGGTTTTGCTTAGTTATTTGAACGAATATATCTTTCCGTCTATTCTGCAAGGGGTGGAGGAAGTGCTGACGGCAAACGGCTTTGGCATGGATTTGGGCATCACATACAACAAGATTGAGGCGGAGCGGCGTTTTTTGGAGCGGGTGCTGAACGCGAATGTGAGCGGGCTGATTATTGAAGGAACCAAGACGGGGCTGCCCAATCCCAATCTGCATTTATATCGCGAGATCATCAAGCGCGATATTCCCATTGTGTTTATGCACAACTTTTACCCGGAGCTGGAACGCGAATGCCCCAGCATTTTGATTGACGACGCAAACTGCTCGAAAAAGCTCACCAATTATTTGGTGGAGAAGGGGCATCGGCGGATTGCCGGATTCTTTAAATATGACGATATGCAGGGGCAGCAGCGATACAAGGGGTATTTGATGGCGCTGGAGGAAGCGGGCATCTCGGTGGATGAGGACATCATCGGATGGTTTTCCACACACACGCAAAAATCGCTTTTTGTGGCGAGCAGCTATCCTGTATTGGAAAACATCGGGAAGTGCAGTGCGTTGGTTTGCTATAACGACGAACTGGCGAGCGGGATGTACACCTATTTGAATGAGAACGGCATTCGCGTGCCGCAGGACATCAGCATGGTGGGGTTTGATGATTCCTTTTCCAATCCCACCACAAAGATACAGTTGACCACGGTCAAGCATCCAAAAGAAAAGCTGGGGAAAAAAGCTGCCAAGATGCTCATGCAGATGATTGAACAGGGAGTGGGCAGTGTGGAGCCGGGACCATATTTGATGGACTCGTCCATTGTGATTCGCAATTCCGTACAGGAGTTGTAAGATGCAAATTCGACAGATTACAACCATTTGATAAACTGTAATAACATAAAGGAGAAGGAACGGATGAAACAGTACGAATTTTGGTTTGCGACGGGATCGCAATCGCTATATGGGGAGACGTGCCTTGCCAACGTGGCAGCGCACGCGCGCAAAATGGTGGAGGCGCTGAATGCGTCCGGTGAGCTGCCCTTTCGCGTGGTGTGTAAGCCCACGCTGCTGGACGGCGACTCCATACGAAAGACATTCCTTGAGGCAAACGCGGCAGAGCACTGCGCGGGCATCATCACATGGATGCACACCTTTTCACCCGCGAAATCCTGGATTTTTGGATTGCAGGAGCTGAAAAAGCCTATGCTGCATCTGCATACGCAGTTTTTGCGGGAACTGCCGTATGACACCATCGACATGGACTATATGAACGAGAATCAATCTGCGCATGGAGACCGTGAATTTGGGCATATCGTGACCCGCATGGGGGTGGAGCGCAAGGTGATTGTGGGGCATTGGAGCGACCCGCAGGTGCGTTTGCGCATCGCGCAGTGGATGCGTACCGCGATTGGCATTTTGGAAAGCAGAAGCATTCGCGTGCTGCGTGTGGGGGATAATATGCGTAATGTTGCCGTCACGGAAGGTGACAAGGTGGAGGCGCAGATCAAGTTTGGCTGGCAGATCGACGCATACGGCATCACGGACATTGTGGAATATGTGCAGGCGGTCTCGGAGGCGGATGTTGACGCGCTGGTGGAGGAATATTACGCGAAGTATGCGATTTTGACGGACGGAAGGGATGCGGCGGAGTTCCGCGGGCATGTGGCGGTGCAGGCGCAAATTGAAATTGGGTTCGAGCGCTTTTTACGGGAGCATGACTATCATGCGATCGTGACTAATTTTGAAGTGCTGGCGGGATTAAAGCAACTGCCGGGGCTGGCGATTCAACGGCTGATGGAGAAGGGCTACGGCTTTGGCGGAGAAGGAGACTGGAAGACCGCCGCGATGGTGCGCCTCATGAAGTGCATGACGCAAGGAATGCCGCAGGCGAAGGGAACCTCATTTATGGAGGATTACACCTACGACCTGACCAAGGGCAGGGAGGGCATTTTGCAGGCGCACATGCTGGAGGTGTGCCCGTCCATTGCGCAAGGGGAGATTGCCATGCGGGTGAATCCGCTGACGATGGGCAATCGGCAAGACCCTGCGCGGCTGGTGTTTACGGCAAAAGAGGGGCGCGGGATTGCGACGTCTCTGGTGGATTTGGGAACGCGGTTTCGGCTGATTATCAACGATGTTGTCTGCGAAAAAGCGCCAAAGCCTATGCCGCACTTGCCGGTTGCGACGGCGTTTTGGGTGCCGCAACCGAACCTTGAGACAGGCGCGGAGGCATGGATTTTGGCGGGCGGTGCACACCACACGGCGTTTTCTTATGATCTGACGGCGGAGCAGATGGGAGACTGGGCGGCGGCTATGGGCATCGAGGCGGTATACATTGATGAGGACACTAAAATTCGTTCCTTCCAAAACGAACTGAAACTGGGCAGTGTCTACTACAGATAGGAGCACAGAAGTGAAACAACTGATTGAAAACGGACGGGCGGCGCTGGGCATTGAATTTGGATCGACGCGCATTAAGGCGGTGCTGGTGGACGAGGAGGGCAACCCCATTGCATCCGGAGCGCATGACTGGGAAAACCAGTTGCAGGACGGTATTTGGACGTATGCGCTTCCCGCGGTGTGGCAGGGATTGCGGCAATGCTATGCAGATTTACGGGAAAATGTGTGGCAGGCGTATGGTGCGCGCATTGCGTCGCTTGCTGCCATTGGCATCAGCGGCATGATGCACGGATATATGGCGTTTGACGCGGCGGGGGAGCAGTTGGTGCCGTTTCGCACATGGCGCAACACCATCACGGAACAGGCGGCAAAAGAGCTGACGGAGCTGTTTGCCTATCAGATTCCGCAGCGCTGGAGTATTGCGCACCTGTATCAAGCGATTTTGAAGGACGAGCCGCATGTGAAAGACATTCGCTTTCTGACGACTTTGGCGGGGTATGTGCACTGGCAGTTGACCGGAGAGCGCGTGATGGGTGTGGGGGAGGCATCGGGGATGTTTCCCATTGACGCCGCAACGCATGACTATGACGGACGTATGCTGGAATGCTTTGAAACGCGCGTTACGCCATATGCGTTTGACTGGAAGCTGAGAGAGATTTTGCCGCAGGTGCTGGTGGCGGGAGAGCAGGCGGGCACGCTGACGGCGCAGGGCGCGCAAATGCTGGATGATTCTGGTGCGCTGCAAGCGGGGATTCCCTTCTGTCCGCCGGAAGGCGATGCGGGAACGGGCATGGTGGCGACCAACAGCGTCGCGGTGCGCACGGGGAATGTTTCCGCGGGAACGTCCGTCTTTGCGATGGTGGTGCTGGAGCGGGAATTATCGCGCGTATATCCTGAAATCGACCTTGTGACCACGCCTTCCGGTGACCCGGTGGCGATGGTACATTGCAACAACTGTACCTCTGATCTCAATGCGTGGGTGAACCTGTTTGGGGAATTTGCGCAGGCATGCGCGCAACCGATTTCGGCGGAGGACTTATACGGGATGCTGTACCGCAAAGCGTTGGAAGCGGACGAAGATTGCGGCGGGCTGCTGGCGTATAATTACTTTTCCGGGGAGCATATTACCGGATTTGAGGAAGGACGACCATTGCTGGTGCGTATGCCGGACAGCCGATTTACGCTGGCGAACCTGATGCGCGCGCACATGTTTACGGCGCTGGGGGCGCTGAAACTGGGTATGGATTTGCTGCTCAAAAAAGAGGGTGTGCAGTTGGACATTTTGCTGGGGCATGGTGGCTGGTTTAAGACAAAAGAGGTGGGACAACAGATGATGGCATCCGCAATGGGTACAAGCGTTGCGGTGATGGAAACGGCGGGCGAGGGCGGCGCATGGGGCATTGCGTTGCTGGCGCGCTATCTAGCCGATCAATCGGGAGAACCGCTGGAAACGTTTTTATCGCGCGGAATATTTGCACGGCAAAGCCGGCATGTGGTGCAGCCGGAGGAACGGATCTCCGCGAGTTTTGAGCAGTTTATGCGTGGCTATGAGGCGGGAATGCCGATTGAGCGCGCTGCGGTGCAGACCGTGTGGCAGGGGGAAGCGTGATGTTGGAGACATTGAAGCAGGCGGTGTTGGAAGCGAACCTACTGTTGCCGCGCTATGGACTGGTGACCTTTACCTGGGGGAATGTGAGCGCCATTGACGAGACGCGGCGGTATGTGGTCATCAAACCGAGCGGCGTTGCGTATGAGGATATGTGCGCGCGGGATATGGTGGTTTTGGACATGGAGGGCAATCGTGTGGAGGGGGCATACCACCCGTCCTCTGATACGCCCACACATTTGGAGCTGTACCGCGCGATGGACGGCATCGGCGGCATTGTGCACACGCATTCTTCGTGGGCGACAAGCTGGGCGCAGGCGGGGCGGGGCATTCCCTGCTATGGAACGACACACGCGGATTATTTTTATGGCGAAGTGCCGTGCGTGCGCGCGCTATGCAGAGCGGAAATTGAAGAAGCATACGAGCAGAACACGGGAAAGGCGATTGTAGAGCGGATGCGTGGATGTGACGCAGAAGCGGTGCCCGCAGTGCTTTGCCAGTATCACGGGGCGTTTGCGTGGGGAAAGGACGCTGTGGATGCGGTGCATCAAGCGGTGGTGTTGGAAGAAGTTGCCAAGATTGCGGCGCGCAGTGAATGGCTGAACCCGCAGATTACGCCTGCGCCGCAGGAGTTGTGCGACAAGCATTATTTCCGCAAGCACGGGGCAAATGCCTATTATGGACAGAAATAGCAGACGGTGCAATCATGGGCGCGGTGCGTAGGATTGTTCTTGAGTTCCGGCTGCGCAATGGGCTGTAATGCTCCTGAAGAGAATTTTGCGGTGTTGATGAAAGCCGCAAAGGAATTTGGAACCGTAGAATGGCGGAAGAAGTGAGCCGCCCGGCAACGACGGCAACTTGTTGGATATACAGCGCTATTGCCCGATCGGGCATGCGACCATGCAGAACCCGCAGGAGTGCTTTCGCAGGTGCGATTTTAAGTATTCGCTTCTTTTCCGATTACATCGTTGCACATCGATGCGTTCCGCGCGCGGAGAATCGAATTGCCATGTGTGCCCGGTGAGTGCGTGGTGCGGGCAGGCATCAACGCAAAGGGAACAACCTGCGGGGCATTTGCTTTCCAAAATTGGCGTATGATCGGGGTAACTGCAACGAATCAGCAATGCAGACAACCGCACCCGAGGACCATATTTTTCTGTAATGAGAACATCGTTTTTGCCGATCCATCCTAATCCGGCGCGTGTGGCTGCGTATTTAAAGGACAAAGGCGCTGTGAGCGTCTCTTCACTGGATTGCGCGCGCGGGGGTTCTTTGCAGTCAACCTGATTTTCCCGACACAAACAGATAAGGCGTTTCATGATTTTGCCGGAAGTTTCCTGTGCCTGACGCAGATAGGATTCGAGGGTTTCTTCGTTATAATTTTGCATGGTCATTTTACTTGTGTGAGGTACCGCGAACAGCAGAACGCCGGAATAGTTGCGCTGATATGGGCTGTATGAAAGATCGGAAATGCCATACAGAACATGAGGATAGTCCTCGAAAAGTTGGAGGATTTTATGATACATGGAAGCATCCCTTTCTACATGTGGTGTGGAGCAATCTCACATACCTTATTATATCACAGAATCCGCACAGGATAGAATTTTTGCGCGAAAACACAGCTTGCTTTAGGCAGACGTGGAAATTGATTTTATCATGACTGATTCCACGTGCGAAAATGGCGTGACTAGGTTCGCTTGCGGTATATGCGCAAGGCGATCGCGCAAGCCACAATCAGTATGCCCAAGCACCATGCAAGTGCGATCCAAATATCGTTTCCCACAGGCTGTCCTTCAAACAGAGCGCGGATTGCGTTGACAATGGAGGTTACAGGTTGATTTTCCGCAAAAGCGCGCACAGCGGCAGGCATCGTATCGGTCGGCACGAATGCAGAGCTGATAAACGGCAGGAAGATCAGCGGGTAGGAAAACACGCTTGCACCATCCGGTGTTTTGGCAACAAGCCCCGCAATGACAGCAACCCACGTAAGCGCCATCGTATACAGGGTCAATATGCCTGCGACTGCGAGCCACGGCAACAGACCGGCCGATGTGCGAAAGCCCATGATAAACGCCACCAAAATTACGACAATAACCGATACGGCATTGGAGACCAGCGAAGTCAACACATGCCCCCACAACGGCGCCGAACGTGAGATGGGCATGGCGTGGAAGCGTTCAAATATGCCGCGCTGCTTGTCTGTGAACAAGCGGTAAGAGGTATACGCGATCCCGCTGCCAATCGCCATGAGCAAAATACCCGGCAACTGATAATTTACATAGTTACCGCCGCCTGTGTTGATTGCGCCGCCCAGCACGTAAACAAACAGCAGCATAATCGCAATCGGCATCAACGCCGTCGTAAGGATGGTATCCGCGCTGCGGGTGATATGCTTTATGGATCTTCCCAACATCACAGCGACGTCTGCAAAAAAATGATTTTTTGTCTCGCTCATTTTGTGTTCTCCTTTTTTCCTATGATTGCAAGAAAAACCTCTTCCAGCGTCGGCTGCTTTTCCACATATTCCACTGTCGCCGGCGGAAGCATTTGTTTCAACTCTTTCAACGTTCCATTTGCGATAATCTGACCCTCGTGTAAGATCAGGATCCGGTCGGCAAGCTGTTCTGCCTCCTCTAGATATTGCGTGGTCAAAAACACGGTTGTTCCGCCCGCCGCAAGCTCTTTTATCATGCTCCAAACGCCTGCCCGTGCCTCCGGATCCAGCCCTGTTGTCGGCTCATCCAAAAAAATAATTGCAGGATCGCCCACCAAGCTCATTGCTAAATCAAGCTTTCTGCGCGCGCCGATCGGCGGCTTCTTCCAGCCCAAACCGCTTGATCAGTCCGTCCGCCAGCTGCATATGATGGTCTAAGTGGCGCAGTTTCGCAATCAAAATCAAATTCTCGCGTCCGGTCAAAACATCGTCCACTGCTACAAATTGCCCCGTCAGGCTGATTGAGCTGCGAACCTGCTACGCTTGTTTTTGCGCGTCGTAGCCATTGACCAAAACTTTGCCTCCGTCTGCTTCTAGCAGGGTGGTAAGGATTTTTATGATGGTTGTTTTGCCTGCGCCATTGCTGCCCAGTAAAGCGAAAATGCTGCCTTGCTCCACCTCGAAATCCACGCCTTTCAAAACGGATACTTCCTTGAAAGACTTTGTCAGCCCTTTTACTGTAATGGCGTTATCCATTGCCGCTCCTCCTAAAAAACAGTTGCGCCCGACAGGACGACACCGAAGTTTTCCAACTGAATTGCCGTCAGCTTGTCTATCTTTGCCCCTGAAAAATCAATCGTACCCAATGCCTTGTAAAACTGATTCGTGATCGCCATAGACGCTTTGAAAACGACATGATTCAGCGTCGCGCCCCTAAATGTGGCATTTTTTAAGTAAGTGTTATCAAACACGACCGACTGAAAGCTGATGTGATCGAGGTTGCTGTTTGAAAGATCCGTAACTTTAAATTCCACGCCCTCAAACGAGCAATGCTCTATTTTTGCCGCTGCAAAGTCGGACGCCTTTATTTTCGCGTCAACGAAATGTATATCCGTGAATTTTGTCCCTTTGAGGCTGCAAGCGTTGAACTCGGTTCTGACAAGTACGCTGTTTAAAAAGATCGCATCTTTCAGCTCGCTGGAGGAAAACTTACAGTCTGTCAGGTTTGCGTTGTGAAACACAGCGCCGGTCAGGTCGCTTCCTTTCAATACGCTCCCTGTTAAATCGGAGCCGGAAAAATCCGTGCCTACAATGGCGCAGCCGTTGAATTTTTGCTTTTGCAAAGGGGTATTGTTTAGCTTGCGCCCGGTTAAATTTGTCCCGCTGAGGTTCAGCACAATCTTGCTCTCCTGCGTTTTCGTAAGCGTGGAGAAGTCTTTCACCATTTCTTCCATATCGCCTATGCTGTCGATTGTGATGGCGAAAGCTGTCTCGTCATCCTTCCCCTCGGCCTTCAGCTCCAAAAATCGATCCTGCAAATCGGAAAGTAAATCTACCTTCAGCGCTGAAAGGCTTTCTGTTTTTTCGTAACGCTCAAATTGTTTGGCTACATATTCTTTTAATTTTTCCATTTTGATCCTCCTGAAGCTTACAATAACTTTTTTAGCACGCGTGCTGAATATTCCCAGTTTTCTTTGTTTCTGGCATACGTTTCCTTGCCTTGTTCCGTGATTTTAAAATATTTGCGCCGCCCTCCTTGTGATTGATCACCCCAGTACCAAGTGACATCTCCGCAAGATTCCATGCGCCGCAAACTGGAATACATGCTGACTTCCTTTAATTCATATTCGCCGTCCGAGCGCGCGGAAATCATTTTTACAATTTCGTATCCATAATGATCGGCGTCGAGCAGCAGACGCAGTATCATGGTGTCGATATGCCCGCGGAGCAGGTCAGATGTAATTTTCCTTTCCATCCACTAATACCTCCTTGTGCATAATATATCACATATTACTATGTGTGTCAATGTAATATATTTAACATTGTTTAAGCGTATTATGAAAAACACGGCGGGCGATTTCCGGCAATGTCCGGCACCAGCACGTTAAACCATAGAAACGATGTGAGGGCAATCATTCAGTGGAGCGCATGGTGGCGGTGGAACAGAGTGCAAAATCTGCGCATCATCGGATTGATGATTTCGCGAAACGATGAAAATAGGGCGGGAGACCCGTGAGGGTTTCCGCTTTTTTTATTTAGTATTTGGAGTACGTTTGTAATAAGATGATTTTTTGCGCCATTGACACTATTTTATAGCGATTGAAAAGCAACAAAAAAGATGCAGGGCATTTCGGGGTCCCCGCAAAGTACACTGAGCGGAGCGAG